>JAFTRY010000016.1 GCA_017462035.1 Clostridia bacterium | reverse complement strand
TCTACTGCCACGATCTCGCCCACTCTCCAAGCGGCGGTGCTTCCCGCCTCGGTTGCTGCCTTAACAGCTCCTACGTCGCCTCTTACCATTACGGATACCAATCCGGATCCGATCTTCTCGGTACCGATCAGTTCTACATTAGCGGCCTTTACCATTGCATCTGCTGCCTCGATTGCGGCTACCAGACCTCTGGTCTCTACCATTCCCAATGCTTCCAATGCCATCTCTATTTACCTCCATGATTATTTTTTAGGGGATAGCGGGGCGGTTCGCCCCGCTCATTCTTACTTCAGAGTGGGAAGAATCTTCTCAACGTCTGCATGAGGACGAGGAATTACGTGTACTGCCACGATCTCGCCCAGTCTGGATGCGGCGGTGCTTCCTGCCTCGGTTGCTGCCTTAACAGCTCCTACGTCGCCTCTTACCATTACGGATACCAATCCGGATCCGATCTTCTCGGTACCGATCAGTTCTACATTAGCGGCCTTTACCATTGCGTCTGCTGCCTCAATTGCGGCTACCAGACCTCTGGTCTCTACCATGCCCAATGCTTCCAATGCCATCTCAGTTTTCCTCCTTCTTTACTTGTGTCTTCGCCGTTGCTTTTTTAGCGGGAGCCTTTGCCGCGGGCTTTGCCGCAGCCGCTTCCTTTTGTGCTGCCTTTTTTTCCAGGCGCTTGGCAGAAAGCTCTGCCAGTCTTGCCGTCTCGGGATGAGGATTTGCGATCACAGCGGTTGCGCAAGGCTTCTTGATGCACTGCTTTGCCGCATTTTCCACTGCCGCATTTACGGCAGAAACCGTTCCCGTGACGATGAGGGTAACCAGGCGACCGCCGAGCTTACGCTCCCAGCTCACAAGGCTTACCTCTGCGCTTTTACACATAATGTCAAGTGCGTCAATGGCTGCCGCCACACCGCTTACCTCGACAAATCCCAATGATTTCATAGCGCCTCCGTCTTAGTTTCTTTTATCTGTCAATCAGTTAAGAGAGGGCAGAATCTTTTCCACATCCGCATGAGGACGGGGAATTACGTGTACTGCCACGATCTCGCCAAGTCTGGATGCGGCGGTGCTTCCTGCCTCAGTAGCAGCCTTTACAGCTCCTACGTCGCCTCTTACCATCACGGATACCAATCCGGATCCGATCTTCTCAGTTCCGATGAGGGTAACCTCAGCAGCCTTTACCATTGCGTCTGCTGCCTCAATTGCAGCAACCAATCCTCTGGTTTCTACCATTCCAAGTGCTTCCATAGCCATTGTTTGATTCCTTTCTTATCTTACGTATGATTTAGTTTTTATCAAATGCGTTGAGCTTGAGCATCTTTTCGGTGGAGTCCTCCACGTTTGCGATCACGTGTTGAGAGATCACTCCCGAAATACCCTTTGCTGCGGTTGCCGCCGCTTCTACAGCCGACTTTACGTCCTCTACCGATCCTCTGAACTTGATTGCCACGATCAGCGGAACGGGAAGCGCGTCTGCATTGCCCGGCTTATTTTTATCCAGGGTCTCTACGGTCACCGCCGCCGCTTTGCATCCCGCATCTACCGCAACGAATGCCGCCGCCAGTCCGTATACCTCAATAATACCTACCGCTTTTCCCATATCGGTCACCAACGTTCCTTATCACTCGTTAACAATGGCAATCTTCAAGCCTTCCATTTTCAGGTTGGTGACGAGTGCCTCGTTGATCTGATCCAAGGGGAACTTATGGGTGATCAGCTTCTCAATGGGAAGTCCGATTCCCTTTGCTCTCTTCAGGAAGTCAAAGGTGGTCGCGTAGTCACGCAGGGTGTATACCCAAGATCCCACGGTAGTGATCTCCTTGGAGCAAATGTCGAAGTGGGGGTTGATGGTTGCATCACCGCCATTGATAAAGAAGCCCAGCTCGCAAAGACCGCCGCCGTTGCGAATGAACTTATAGATGTTGGCGTGCGCTACAGGAGAACCGGTGCACTGGAACGCGAAGTCAGCCAGATATCCGCCGAATGCATCCTTTACTGCCTCAGTAAGAGCCTCGATGCCCTTATGATCCTTGAAGTTGACCGTCTCGGTAGCACCCATGAGCTTCGCAAAATCCAGTCTCTTTGCTTCGCCGTCTACTGCTACGATATTCTCAATACCCATGGTGCGGAGAATCGCGATACAGATCAGACCGATGGGTCCGCATCCCTGTACCACAACTCTGGAGTTGAAACGGAGGATACCCGTGGTCTTCGCTCTCTCGACCGCGTGGATCAGCACCGCGCAGGGCTCGATAAGGATTCGGCTATCCAGATCCAAGTCGCTTACGTTAAACACAGTAGAGCCGCCTCGAATCAGAATATAGTCAGCAAACCAGCCGTTCAGGTGCTTATCGTCGTCGGGCAGAAGTCCGTACACGTCAGCACCGCCCACGTTCTGCTTATTCAAGTCGAACATGGTAATATCGGGATTGTCCTTGAAGATCATGCAAGTAACGACCTTATCACCAATGGCGAGAGGCTTACCCGCGCTGTCCTTCTTGACGTCCTTACCCATTTTTACGATCTCACCGGTGCCCTCATGTCCGAGAACTACGGGGATCAGAGAGAAGGGATCTCTCTTGAATTCATGCGCGTCCGTTCCGCACACGCCGCAGCCCTCTACCTTAACCAGAATATCATCATCGCCCAACTCGGGAATGGGATATTCCTGAATGTCAAAGTGCTCTGCCTTGGTCAGCATTGCCACTCTGGAGGTAGCCGGAATTGCCGCGGGAGAAGCGGACTTTTCATCAGATCCGATGCTTTCCAGCACCTGTCTGACGATCTTCTCAATATCCGTGGATTTAATATCCATGTCAGTTTCCTTTCGTATTACGTAGTTTTACATCTGAGTCTCAAAATACCATTTGCCATAAGCGGAGAGAGACGTATCCTGTTCCTCGCTTCCGCCGCTGACACCAAGTCCGCCTACAATGACACCGTCGAGATTCTTCAAGGGGTCTCCCCCGCCGAAGATCACGATCCTTCCGCCATTGGTGAACTGTATCCCGTACAGGGACGCGCCCGGCTGAGCCAGGGGCTTCAGCTCCATGGTGGACATTTTCAATGCCACCACGGTAAAGGCTTTATTCACTGCCACGTCGTAGCTCGCTATGTACGCATCGTCCATGGATTTTACAAGCCTTGGATGTCCCGCCGCATCTGACACACAGACCACAGCCCGAACTCCTACACGCTTCGCTTCCTCCAAGACTGCCGCGGAAAGCTTCTCAGCCATATCCAGCGTCATCGTTGATTTCACGGCAGCATCCTTTTTCCAGGATTCAATGGTATTTTGAACGATCTCTTTCATTTGAGCGTCATTCATAGCAACTATGAATTTCTGCGGCAATTATTTGCCGAGCTGCTCCAGAACCAGCTTGGTAACCTTCGCAATGGTGTCTGCGTCAGCCCCCTTGGAGCCACAGTTTCCACCGCATCCGTGACAGCTGGGCTTACCTGCCTGTGCGTTGGGACATACGTTTGCGGGGTGCTTACCCTTCAGACCGAACTGACGGCGGATCTCGTACAGTCTCTCAACCTGAGCGTCGCTCAGCTTCTTGGGACCGCCCAGAACCTTTGCCTGGTACAGCAGCTGTGCGTAGAACTCTACAGACTCCATCTTGTGGTATGCGCTCAGCAGAGAGTCAGAGAAGGACAGAGCACCGTGGTTTGCCAGCAGAACTGCATCGTAGTACTGCAGATACTTGGAAACCGCATCCGGGATCTCCTCAGTGGAGGGAGTACCGTACTCAGCAATCGGAACACATCCCAGAGCAATTACTGCCTCGGGCATAATCGGCTCAGTCAACGGAATGCCAGCGATTGCGAAGGAAGTTGCGTACAGGGGGTGAGCGTGAACAACGGAGTTAACGTCGGGACGCTCGCGGTAAACTCTCATGTGCATCTTGATCTCGGAAGAGGGCTTGAAGCCGGCATTCGCCTGGATCACCTTTCCGTTTGCGTCAACCTTACAGATGTACTCGGGGGTCATGAAGCCCTTGGATACGCCGGTAGGAGTGCAGAGGAACTCGTTGTCATTCAGCTTTACGGAGATGTTACCGTCGTTGGAAGCAACCATTCCCTTGTTGTAGATACGCTTACCGATCTCGCATATCTGTTTCTTGATTTCATACTCGTTAACCATTTTTGTTCTCCTTTTGTAATATAAAATATTTTTTACTTTCTTTATTTCAGCCCTGCTTTCGCAGATAAGCCTTCAATTGATCCACACCCTCGCCGGTGTGAGAGTCGATCGGGAAGATCTCCTTACATCCCGACAGTCGCAACCAGTTTGCCGCCCGATCCGGAGGGCAACGGTTGATCTTTGTGACAACCCCGATCACATCGCGGTTCACCATACAGGTAATATTGGGAGGAAACAGCGAATAATCGTCATCCGCGGCAATCAGCAGAACAACCACGTCCGCTTCATAGGAGTAGATTGCCAGTGCCGCCCCCAGCCCGTGCACCTCGGCGTATTCGCCGGGAGAATCGATGAGCCAGTCTCCGTACTGCATGTACTGTGTCTTAACGTAATGGATCGTCTCTCCCTTCAGTGCTTGAGTCAGAGTGGTTTTTCCCACACCGTGACGACCCACCAGAAGGGTTTTTTTCATGTTTAGGTTTTCGTGATCTTGCATACCGTAAACCCAAGTGTTTCCTCGGCGTACTGTGTTACCGCCTTCAAGGAGGCATCCACCTCCGAATAAGTACCCGTCAGAATCACCGTTCCGCTGAACCGATCCACAAATCCCAGCTGCGCGCCGGAGGATTTGATGGCAATATCTCCCGCGATAATCGCGGTTTCAGCAGGGCTGAGGGTGAGAATTCCGATGGCGGATTTGGAATATTCCACCGCCGGGTCAAGCCCCAGCTTCCGATACAGGATCTCGTCCGGGTTCGCTATGATATGCGCCAGTGTAATCTGTTTACCGGGAACCAGCTCCTGTATGATTCTTTGTTTTTCCGTATAGTCCTGCACTGCTTCAACCTCCTTATCCGCCGATCTTCGCCCGCAGTCCCACATCCTGCACTACATTCAACAGCTTCTGCATCGTCTCTTTTTCGGGAACCTGAATGTGTGCCATGGTGTAAGTACGACCAAGACCCGCGTATTTGTCGGAGCCGATTCGGTGATACGGAAGCAGGTGCATTTCCTCCACCCCGTCCAAGGATTTAGCGAATTCAGCAATGGAACGAATCTCCTCTTCCGTGGCGTTAAAGGTGGGAATCACCGGGGTACGAATAATCAGATCTGCCGCTTCCTTTGCGATATGCTTTGCGTTTTCCAGGATCAGCTCATTGTCTCTGGTAGTAAATTCTTTATGTTTTTCTCTATTTGTGTGCTTTATGTCCATCAGCACCGTATCTACGTAAGGAAGGAGCTTTCGAATCACGTCCATATCCGCGTAGCCCGTCGTCTCAATGGCGGTGGAGATTCCCACCTCTCGACACACCCGAAGGAGTGCCGCTGAGAAGTCCGGTTGCCACAGGCACTCGCCTCCCGAAAGAGTCACGCCTCCGTGACCCGATCTGCGGTAATAGATCCGATCTCTCTCGATCTCTCTCAGCACCTCTTCTACCGTTACGTCCTTTCCCACGGTCTTGGATACACCGGCGGTCACCATGGTTTCGGGCTTCCAATCCTGAGACTCCGGATTACAGCACCATCGGCACCGCAGGGGGCATCCCTTCAGGAACACAATGGTACGGACACCGGGTCCATCATGAATGGAGAAGCGCTGAATATTAAAGATCCTTCCCTTAGTTTCAAGCAAGGATTGTTCCATTTGGCTTCAACCTTCTCAGAAGCCTTGCTGCTCTGTTCGGTTGATAATATCCTCCTGCAAGCCTCGGGACAACGTAGTAAAGAGTGCGGAGTAACCCGCCACACGAACTACCAAAGACTTGTACTTTTCGGGATGCTTTTGTGCGTCCCGCAGAGTTTCGCGGCTGACTACGTTGAACTGGATGTGACTTCCCTTCTGATCGAAGTAGCCTCTCACCAATGCCACGAAGCTTTCCAAACCACTTCTTCCCTCCAAGGCAGAGGGGTGGAACTTCATATTGAACAGGGTTCCGTTGGATGCAATGAAGTGATCCAAGCGGGATACGGAGTTTGCCGCCGCCGTGGGTCCCTTCAAGTCCCTTCCCGCGGCTGGGGACACGCCGTCTGCCACCGGTGTATATGCCAGCCGTCCGTCAGGAGTAGCACCCGTCTGGGCACCCAGCGGTACGTTTGCCGAAACGGGATAAAGTCCGGCTTGGTAAATACCGCCTCTGGGATTACGGTAGGTTTCCAGGGGCTTGGTATAGGTATACGCCATTTCTCTTGCGAAGGCATCCACCTCGTCGTCGTCGTTTCCGAACTTGCTGATCGCGGCAATGTCCGCGAGAAGCTGCGCGTATTTTGCCTTATCCTCATCACTTGCCTTATTGGCACGGATGGTCAAATATACGGTCTTAATATCCTCTGCCGTCAGCTCCTTGCCAGCGGCAACCACAGAAGCCGCCACCTGCTGTGTAAGCTTTGCAGCCATATTTCCGTCCATATCGGCACCGTAGTTATCCTCCAGTGCCTTCTTAATAAAGCCAAGTGTGTATTTCTTCTGTTCAAAGACCAACTTCTTAATGGCATACATTCCGTCTGCCACGTTGGCAATGCCAAAGCCTTGGGGTCCCGTGAAATTATAAACCGCGCCGCCTTCCTGAAGGCTCTTTCCTCGGGCTATACAGTCATTCACCATACAGGACTGGAAGGGCAACGGACATCTTTCGCCGTGAGCCACGTCAATGGCGTTGTCGGCATTGACCAGCAGTTCGATGAAGTAGTTCATCTGTGCGCGGTATGCCTGCTCAAACTCCTCGTAGCTCCGCATGCTCTCCACCTCACCGGTGCGCGGACCCAACTGAACTCCCTTATCTCGTCCGTTGGAGAACACAAGCTCTAAGGGGCGGCACATGTTGAAGAACGCCGCGTCATGCCAACCGTCGGTCATTGCCGCTTTCTGCGGCTCAACACAACCGATGATGTTATAGTCTCTTGCCTCTGCCAGGGTCAAGCCTCTGCTTTGAAGGGCAGGAATGATTACTTCATCGTTATAATAGGCGGGCAAGCCAATACCCGTTCTGGTCAGCTCACCGGCACGGATCAAAAACTCGTGGGGAGTTCCATTCCATACGCGAACCGAGAAAGAAGGCTGGGGTAGAAATACGTGCTCGGTTGCCGTGATACACATGAAGGACAGATCGTTGGTGGCGTCCTTGCCGTACTGATCCTGACCGCCCGTGATCAGGTTCTGGAACAGGCTGTAGCCCGCAAAGCCCTCGGCGGATGCCGCGTCTCTGACCTTGTTCAGATCGTTGAGCTTGACCCAGATACAATCCATCAGCTCCTGGGCTTCTTCCCGGGTGATCTTGCCCTCGTCCAGATCCTTTTTATAATAAGGATACATATACTGGTCAAACCGTCCGGGAGAGATAGAGTGTCCACTGGACTCCACCTGTAGGAGCATCTGCACGAACCAGAAGGATTGACATGCCTCTCGGAAGCTTCTTGCTCCGTATTCAGGCACCTCGCGGCAGACCGCCGCAATGTCCTCCAGCTCTTTTCTCCGTCTGACATCCGATGTGGTTTTTGCCATGGATGCCGCAAGCTCCGAGTAACGTCTTGCGTAACGCACCACCGCGTCACAGCTGATGATCACCGCCTGGAGGAAGTGGCTCCGCTTCGCAAAGTCCGCGTCACCCCGGCTCAGTGCGGCAAGGGCATCTTCCGCCTCCTTCTTAATTCCCGCATATCCAACAGCAAGAACCTTGGGGTAATCAACGGTCACATGTCCGATTCCATTATAGAAATAGTTACCGGGGGTGAACATTCCGTGCTCAATGGCAAGCTTTGCCTCCTCCGACATATACGAAGTAGCAAGCTCGCTGGTGGTCTTTCCCTTCCAGTACTTGTAGACCTGGCTGAGCGTTTGCTTGGTCTCTTCCGATATGTAAAACGGATCAGCCGTTCTCTTCTCTACCGTGTCAAACTCCGCCTCCAACCATTCAAAGGAATATTCCGGAAAAACCTGACATCCTCTGGGAGCTTTGGTCGCCGAGCCAACGATCAATTCGTTGTCACGGATCGTAATCGGAATGTTTTCGAGAATATGACGAAAGGCTTTTGCCCGACGGGTGATTATGGGCTCTCCTTCCGTGCTCTTGTAGGATTCGGTGAGCAGGACCGCACGGTCCGCTTCAATTTGAGGCATTTTCTCAAACAGCGCATCCACAAGCTTGGCAATTCTCGGTGATTTTGCAATGGGCTCTGTATAGAACTTCATTCGAACCATCCCCTTCCTTGTCATTTTGAATCAATTTTGCTTGTGATTTTTGTAACAATCAGACAAAAGCAAGCAGATATTTTGCTTCATGCTAATATTCTGTATACACTATACCACATTTGTCTCGGTTTGTCAATAGTTTTTCTTGATTTTTTTTGGTTTATGTTGTTTCTTTTCAAAATCTCCTAAAAACCACCGCTTTAAATCCCACAAAAAACCACATTAAAATCCAAAAAAATCCGCAAAAATCCACATTCTGAAACGAATTTTTTTAATAAAAAGGGAGCTTTTTTCGAAAAAAATATAATTTATCCAAAAAATTTGAACTTTTTTTAAAAAAGCTCTTGATTTTGAAAAAAAACTGTGGTATAATACATAGGTCGGCATGGAGAGATGGCTGAGCTGGTCTAAGGCGCACGACTGGAAATCGTGTTTGGGCTAATACCCCAACGAGAGTTCGAATCTCTCTCTCTCCGCCAAAAAAACCACATCCTGATTGGGGTGTGGTTTTTTGCGTGAGGGAGGGAGTGAGAAGTCTCGTCGCAAGTTGCTTCCTTCCCTTTTGGTTTTATTCCCCTTCGAGCAACTTGCACTGAACGCCAAAGGCGTGAAGATGAGTTCGAATCTCTCTCCGTCAACAAAAACAGAACATTTGTCTACCGACAAATGTTCTGTTTTTGTTTATCCAAGCCGCAGTAGGGGCTCCCCGAAACGAGCAAAGCGAGTTTTGGGGGTTCCCGTAGGCTTGGTATATCATCGCCGCACAAAGTGCGGTGTATATCATCAGCCCCTGCGAGGCTGTATTTCATCACGCTTTAGCGTGCATTTTCCTGCGGCTTGATGATATGCCGCAACTGGTTGCGGATGATATACACGCCTTCGGCGTGATGGGGATGCGAGAATACGCAAAGCCCTTGAATTGATTTGTAAAATGTAATATCTAAAATATAAATTCTCCGTTAAGAGCATCACGCTAAGGGATTGTTTTTTCTGTTTTATCATCCATTACACTCTCACCGTAGCACTTCCGTCCTCGTGGTAGATAATCCGATCTCCATGACAGTTAATCTGATCCACGTATTTCAAATACTCCTCCTTGGTGGCAAACCGAGGATTGAACTCCGATATGATCTTCTTCGCCAGAGCCGCCTCGTTTTCCAGGAGTAACAGAAGCATGGCGAGTTGCCACTTAGCACTCATCACACAAGCCGTATAAGGATCTTCGATCCGATAATCGTCTCCGTGGCAGATTCCCGCCGCCCCTGCCACATACGGGTGAACCGCGGGCATTAGTCCACACAGCTCTCCCATGTCGATGCTTCCTTGATTCATATACCCGTGAATCCGAAAGCCTCCATGTGGCAGAGCAATCTCGGCTGCCGCTTTTACCAGGTTGATCATGTTTCTGTCATTATAAAGGGGGGCATACCCCGGGAAATCATTGATCTCCACGTTTCCGCCAATGGAAAGTGCCGCTCCGCTCAACGCCCGGTTGATCTTGCGATTTTCACGGATCATCGCCTCAAAGGTGCTTCCTCGCACATAGCTTTCCATCGTCACCTTTTCAGGTATGGCGTTCACCGCCTCTCCCCCGTGAGTCACAATGGGATGAAAGCGGATCATGTCCTCTTCCATAAAGGTTTCTCTCAGCGCGTTCACGGCACTCATTCCCTGAGATGCGGCATACAGAGCGTTGATTCCCTCCCAAGCGGCAGCACCATGGGCAGAACGCCCCTTGTAGGTAATGCTCTTGGCAATACAGCCCACCGATCCCTGTCGCACCGCAAACTGATCCGAAGTGTGAACCATAAACGCCATATCCACGCCGTCAAAATATCCCCGGCACAAAAACTCACCCTTACCGCCGTAATAACGGATGATACCCTTGTTTTTCAACTCGGTTCGGTATTCGATCTCAATAAGCTCCTCCGCGGGAACGGCACACAGACGAATTCTTCCCCACAGGCGACCCAGAACCGCCGGATCCTTCAGCGCACCGGCAACGCCTAACAGTGCCGCACACTGGGCATGGTGACCGCAAGCGTGCACATAGCCCGTTTGAGGATCGGACTCCGGGTGATTGGGGCAAATCAAAGAATCCATTTCCGCAAGGATCAACACCTCCGGCCCCGGACGACCCGTGTCAACCACAGTATAAAAGCCGGGAATGTCTCCTGCTTTCACGAGCTCCTCATAACCCAGCTCTCTAAATTTCTCTTCCAGGTACAGAGAGGTTCCCACCTCTCTGTACCCGGTTTCCGGGTGTTGCCAAATTTAGCGTTCCGCCTCTAAAATCATATCTCGGTATTGTTCTACCGTATTCAATTGCTTCTCCATACGTACCTCCTGTTTTTCGGTGGTTACTTTGGTGTCATTATAGCACGGTACCCCCCCAAAAAGCAAGGAAAAAAGGCAGAAAAATTTTCTGCCTACAGGTTTTCCTCAAAATAGTTTTTTAGCTTGTGAAGTTCTCCCTCTGACGCGTTCTCGCTTTTGACTGTCACACGGTCGCCGCAACGGATCCCCATACCCATAATAGCGAGAAGCCGTTTGAGATCCGCCCTCTTTCCTCGACACTCCATGACAAACTCTCCCGACATCCCCTGGACCTTTTTCACCAGCAAGCCTGCCGGACGGGCGTGAAGTCCGTTGGGGTCGGTTATGGTATATTCAAACTGTTGCATGATGTTCTCTCCTTTTTCATTGTTGGCTATTCTTTATTTCTGATCATTTCTGAGATCTAAATTTCTGATTTTATCCCGCAGGCGCAAAATATACGCCGGAGGAACCGAAAGCTCATCTACTCCCATTCGTAAGAAGCACTCGGTTAGCTCCCCATCCGCTCCCAGCTCTCCGCAGATCCCTACCCATTTTCCCGCTGTGTGCGCATGCTGAACCGTCATTTCGATCAGCCGCATCACCGCCTCGTGATGGGGATCTAGAAAGGCGGCAATGCTTCGGTTTTGACGGTCCATCGCCAAGGTATACTGGGTCAAATCGTTGGTTCCGATGCTAAAGAAATCGACCAGCGGTGCTAAGCGGTCACTGATTAGGGCGGCGGCAGGTGTCTCGATCATGATCCCCCATTCGGTTCGGTTAGAACAAGGAATTCCCTCCCGATCCAGATCTTGGCGAACCTGCGTCGCTAACTCCATGGCATCCCTCACCTCGGACACGGACGTAATCATGGGAAACATCACCGCCAGTTTACCAAACACCGAGGCGCGAAGCAAAGCTCTCAGCTGTGTCCGAAAAACGGAGGGGCGATTGAGACAAATACGAATTCCTCTCATACCCATGGCGGGATTTTCCTCCCGTTCCAAACCAAAGTAGCCCACCTGTTTATCCGCTCCGATGTCCACCGTGCGGATCACCACCTTTTTGCCGCCCATGCTTTGGAGCACCGTCTTGTAGACTTGAAACTGCTCCTCCTCCGTGGGGAAATCACGTCGATCCAAATATAAAAACTCACTGCGAAACAGACCGATCCCGCCGGCATCGTGCAGAAGCGCCGCTCCCACCTCTCTGAGCCCCTGTATGTTAGCGAAAATATCGATCCGTGTACCATCCAGCGTCACGTTATCCATTCCCTTATATTTCTGGAGTAGGTCCTTCTCCTTTTGATCTTCCTTTCTTTTCTCTTCCATTCGTTCCAGTGTCTGTGAGTCGGGGGACAGGTAAACCCTTCCCGCAAAGCCATCAACGATGACCGTTTCTCCATCCCTTGCTTCCATCAATTGCCCTCCTACCGCTACCACAGCCGGAATTCCCATTGTTCTAGCCAAAATGGCAGTGTGTGAATTGACCGATCCGTCCGCCGTCACGAAGGCAGCCACCAGCTCCCGATCCAGCCGCATGGTCTCACTGGGAGAAAGATCGTCAGCACAAATGATCCGCGGCTCCTCCTTTGGCGCCATCTGCTCCTCGCCTTTTCCCTCCAGAACTCGGATCAGGCGGTGGGAGATGTCTCGAATATCGGCGGCTCTCGCCTGCATATAGGGATCTTCCATGGAGGAAAAAACCATGGAGAAATTCTCCGCCGCTGTTGCCACGGCATATTCCGCGTTGACCCCTTCGGTACGGATGGCATGAAGAACCGCGTCGGTGTAGTCATCATCCTCCAGCATCATCCGATGGATCTCAAAGATCTGTGCCCCGCTCTCTCCGATATCTCTCAACGCCTTTTCATACAGTGCCGTCAGTTCCTCAGCAGCCACCGCTTTTGCCTGCCTGAAGCGATGGATCTCGGCTTCTCCGTCTGCCACGGTATACCGCGTCACCGAACGGCTTTTTCGGTGAAAAAGAGAAATTTTTCCAATAGCAATTCCTCCGTAAACACCTTTTCCACTCAGAACCTTCATTGCTCTCTCCCTTCGGCTTCTTGAGCCATCGTAGTGTCTGCCATGCTGTCATGCTCAAATCCACCCATATCGTTTCAATCTGAAAATCAGTTCATTTCCCTGTTAGTATGGTTCAAATCAGAAGAATTTAACAGAAAAAAGCAAATTTCACGCAAAAAAGTTGACAAGAAATCGCCTTTGTGCTAAAATAGGAATGGAACATATGCTTCGGGCATATAGATGAAAACAGATCGGAGGTGAAACCAATGGCAGAATTCAGAAAAACGTTGAAGGAGCTTCCCTGGATCGCTCAGATCCTTCTGGTAGTCGTTTATGATATTTACGGGGCACTCATGCGTATCACCAAGGGAGACACTATGGGAATCGTAATTGGCGTGCTTCAGCTGGTTACCGGAAACTTCTTCGGTATCCTGTGGGTCATCGACCTGATTACCATTATAACGAAGAAGGAAATCACCGTGTTGGCGTAAATCAAAGCGTCCGGATGACATCCTAAAAAAAGACGGAGAAAATCTCCGTCTTTTTTGATTCACCTACTTCGATTTATGGAGCTCTACGTACGCTCCGTTGATACAGGGCGCGGTATGAGCCTGATACGTACCGTCGTATACCGTATGCACTTTCGCTCCCTCTCCGTACACGGTAATTACGTCACCCACCAACAAATTCAGTCCCTCTCCCTGAAAGCAATCCCGGACCAGGATTTCAAACGAACCTCCGTTCTCATCCCGACAAACGTAATATACTTCCCGTTCACCCGAGGAAAAAGTCTCCTCCAATGCCTTCTCTGTCACCGTCACGGTAACCGAAACAAACCGATCCTCATAAGCTTCCGCCGAGCGGTAATAGTCCTCCGCGGAAACCGTCTCACACGCCTCGATATATTCCTCTCTGCTCAATGAGGTGTCCACCGGCTGATCCAACAGCTCTCTCACGTAGTAAATCACATTTCCAACGCCTACGGTAGACAGGATCGCATAAAGAATTCCCAACACAGCCACAGTAATCTTTACGGATTTTTTATGAGGGCTGGTAACCAGCAGGACAATTCCCACGATGGGGAACACGAACAGCATCAAAATGATGAACCACCAGCTATGATACCAATCGATGAAGGTCACACGCCCGGAGGATCCCCTTCGGGGCTTCTTTTTTCTGACCGCTTTTCGGTTTCCTGCCCGCATTTCTTCGGGGCAGACCTTGCCGCACAGCGGGCAATTTGACTGTGCGAAAAAGCAACCGCAATCCGGACATTTATTCAAATCGGGGCGATCCAACTCATCATCCGGATCAAAGGCACCCAGCATTTTTCCCATGTATCGAGTCCTCTCTTTCCCAGATATTATTCTCCGTCCGTTTCAAGTCCCGTTTTCTCCTCCTCGGGAATTACCTCACTGAACGCCAGGATGGCACATTCGATCATATCGTCGGTAGGCTCCAGCACGGTAACCCGTTGCAGCCAGAGTCCCGGTGCCGAAATCACGCGGATCAACCAATTGTCATGCTTTCCTGCCAGCTTTAACAGCTCATAGCCCAATCCCATGGTAATGGGGAAAAGCAGCAGCCTCAAAACGGCTCTGAGCCAGGTTGCGGGGGCGTTGCCCGTGATCCAAATAAACAAGGGATCAATGAAAAATGACACGAATATTCCCACTAACACCATCAGCATCAAAAAAGAGGTACCGCAGCGAGGGTGAAAACGGCGTTCGCCGCGAACGTTCTCCACCGTCAGCTCTTTATTATGCTCATAACAGAAAATGGTTTTATGCTCCGCACCGTGATATTGGAAGGTACGTCGGATATCCTTCATCAAGGAAACCAAAGCCATATACGCCACCAAGATCACGATTTTAAAAAGCCCCTCAAACACGGATTTGGACAGAGAACGAAGCGCTTGATCCTCCGGGCGGAGAAAGGGCATCAAACGGCTGAACCAATCGTACAGGAACGTAGGAAGCATAATAAACAGTCCTACCGCCATGACCACGCCCAGCACCGTGGCAACGATCATAATCACCGCCATCAGCGCGGAGGAGTCTCCGGCTTTTTCCTTATCCCGATTCTTCTCTTTGCCTGTCTCTTTTTGTTTCTTTTCTTTCTTAGCGGTTTTTCCGGACTTCTTATCCGCTAATTCTTTTTCCACCTTGACCTCATTGACCGCATCCTCAAGTCCCGCAATCTCCGCCGAACGCATGAGGCATTTATAGCCCGCCATCATAGAGCGCACGAAATTGATCACACCGCGAATGATGGGGAGCTTCGCAACCTTCGGAAGAGCTCCTGACTCGGTATCCCATTTTTCCAGAACGATCTCCCCTTCCGGGTTTCGCACTGCCATGGCACTCTTTTTGGGTCCTCGCATCATGATCCCCTCAATCAGTGCCTGTCCGCCAATCGAAGTCTTTCTTACACATGCCTGTTCACATTTTTTACTCAAAATATCCTCCTACCGAGCCATATCTCGGCTTTATCTCACCAAATCTTGGTTTTATTGTTTTCGTCCAGATACCAGTATTCATACGTTCCCGTTTGACTGGGCTCCTTTTCAGCGTACAGATACACTCTCGCCTCGGTAAAGGGCTGGTTCATGGATTGTGTTTGATCTGACAACAGTGATTCCACCCGTTCTTCCGTTCCATAGAAAAAAATGGTCTTAAGCGCGTCACAATCAAAAAACGCGGCGTTTTCCACCGAGGTAACCGTCTCATGCAGCATCACGGTCACCAGGGACAAGCAACCGTCAAAGGCATTCTCCTCGATCTTAGTAACGCTTTTGGGCAAGCGGACGGATGTCAATCCCGAGCCGGAAAAGCTTTCATACGGGATCTCAGAAAGTCCCTCGCCCAATGGGATCTCAGTCAACCCGGTACATCCGAAAAAGGCTCGCTCCCCTAAAGAGGTGATCCGGCATTTCTCACTGAACACAATCTGTACCCCCGTCAACTCGCCAAAGGCTTCTTCTCCGATCGTGGTAACGGTCTCGGGAATATAGATACTTTGAATGGTCTCATCGCTTCTGCCGTAAAACAATCGATCGCCTACTGCCACGACCTGATAATTTCCGATAGAGGTGGGAATTTTGATCTCTTCCATTTCGGATTTCAGCACGGTAATGACGGCAGTATCGGTCTCCCCGATCCGTTGATATTCAAACAAGCTTTCGGCACTGATCCAAGAGGCGCGCACCGTCATATTTTCCTTGACCTGGGTAACGCCTACCATCACGCCAACCCCGTCAAGAGTCCAACCTGCGAAAATATAGCCCTCTCGGGTAGGCTCTCCCGGATCAGGCAACACCCCGCCTGCCGACACCTGGCGGGATTCAATCTGGCTTCCTCCGTTGCTATCATAGGTTACGGTATAATATGTCACACGCTCCCCGTCTTCGTTTTCGTCTGATCGTGCGCAAGCACTGACAAGCAAGCACAGGCTCAAAAGCAGAATACCAAAGAGCCACCAATATTTTCGCTTCAATCTTCCTTCCTCCATCTGTTCAAATATTATGATCATGATTCACTTATTACAGACAACACCTTCATTATATATGGTTTCTCCCGATTTGTCAACGGACAGCGCAAAAAAGTCACACCTTGTACAAAATTATTTACCATTTGCGAGCCAATTCTGCGAGCCGTTTTATTTCAGAAAACCTCATCTTTGCCTCTTGCCGTTTCTATGAAAAGGTCGTCGGCTCTCAACCGTTTTTCGTTGAGAGCCGACTCTTTTATAGACTTATATTCTTTTTGTGGGAAGCGTTTTATCCCCGGTCTTTTTCTGAGTGTCGTTGGCGGACTGCGTGGGTCCCTTATCCTGATCTCCCGCATACACGATATCCTCGGGACGGGGATAGTACTTAGGGATCAGCTTATCTCTCTGGTACAGTCGGACGTGCTCGCCTCTGGGGAGAAGATCTACCACATCGGCTCCTCTCCAGTACTCGGTATATTCCGCACCGGCAAAAAATTCCTTCTTCTCAACCGTCTCTATGGGAAATTCAATGGTTAGTATATCCCCTGCCTTCAGATTCTCCGCATAGACCACACCTCTTGCGTTCTTCGTAGCGACTTCGGCTCCGTTAATCTTGATCGTCCACCGCTTACCCATCCAATTGTACAGACGGAAGCCAGCCGCAGGAAGCTCCTTCTTGATTTTCAGAGTGATCAAGCCTTCATCGGGTAGCTTATGCGTCAGTTTCCATTCCTCCGTTTCCTTCTCGGTATGGATATTGACCGTCAGTACTCCGCCGATTACCGTTGCTACGTGCTTCCAGATGATAGCCAGAGCAATGGGGGCTGTACCCACACAACAGCCGGCAATAGAACGGAAGCGGCTCAGGGAGATGGAATTTGGCTCGGAGCCACCCGTGTAGCCTCCGATGAGACGCTTGTCAAGACCACGGTAAGTTTTTCCGTCGCCATCTGGCAAGGAATTGTCCACCACCACATAACCCGTATACTTGATCTGGTTTTCGGTCAGTTGGTTACGCGCAAACTTATTCATCTCGTCCCAGTACTCATCGTATCCCGCAAGGATCAGCTCCTCATGGCACATGATCATATCCTTGATACAGCAGGTCTCGCAGTGCTCCTCGGACAGAGGATGCCACTGGGCATATTCAGGAAGCCAACCGAATTCAGAGCTCATGGAACGGGTGAAATCATAGATCTTCTTTCCCGCGTCGAAATAGCGCTCCACCCCGGTAACACGACTCAAGTACATCAGTCCCGCAGCAATCCACATGGTGGAGTGAACGTGTCCGAAATACTCGTATTTATAGTTGAAGTAACGCGCCACGCCCAGCAGGTGGTTGGCAAGACCCTGTGCCAGATCCAGTGCCACCTCGTCTCCAGCAATTACATAGCGATCCACCAGAGCGTGCAAAATCACTCCATTTCGTATAGGTTGCTCACCTCTACCCGTATAGCGGGTTAGGTCGAAACCACCCTCCTGCAGGTATACGTCATTGGGAAATTCATAGGTGGGATAACGGGAGGGAGTATCTCCCGACCAGAAGGTTCTGAGCTGACGGTCGATCACCAGAGAACGCATGCCTCTAACCAGCTCCGACGCCCTCTTTTCCGCTTCGGCATCGTTGGGATCGTTTCGCACCATACGGTTCAGTGCGGGAAGTATGTATCCCATTTCATGGAAGGATGAGTGCATGGTATGGGTCCAGGGGTAGGGCTCATGGAAACGAAGTCCGTGTTCACCCCAGGAGGAAAGCACCCTTCTGCGAAATCCCGCGTGAAGCTTGAGCAGCTCCTCGGAATCTCCCAGAATGGTACGCAAACTGTCCGTCGCCTCGAACCAGGAGCCAACCAACTCCGCATCGTCTACCCGACAATGCTGGGCTTCCGCCGGCTTCTTGTGGGGCTCGATCAACCAGAAGGGCAAATAGTCATATGCCCTGTCGGTCATTCCGTCAATGTAATTCAACACCCTCTTGGCATCTTCTTTTAAGCTGTACTGTTCGTATCGCATTTTTTCTCCTTTTTATTTTCCTTTTTTAATATGTTTAAAGTATTCGGTAGGGGAGATTCCCTCATGTTTTTTGAAGATATTGGAGAAATGGCTTACACTGCTAAAGCCCACCTCCCGATACACGCCCGCGGTGCCTTGATAATTTTCTATAAGCTCCTTGGCTTTTTCTACGCGGCAAATATTTAAGTATTCCTTAAAGGGTCGATTGAAGCACATCTTGAACAGGCGGCAGAAATGACCCACGCTGTATCCGCAATATGCCGCCACTTCCTCCGTAGTCAGATCCTTTGCGATGTGTTCATCCACGTACGCCGACATCTTCATGGCGAACTCGTACTGATACGGGCTGGAGCTGGTCTCCTCGCGATAAAAGCTCCCTCTTACAATGACGGAATAAAACTTGACCAAGTTACTGAATACAGCAATGGGCCAATCCGCCGTATGCTGCCCCGAAAGTCGAACGATCTCCTCCACACATTGACAAAGATCCTTGCTAAGAGGAGCCTTATGGGAAATAAAATTTACAAATCGAAGGTCCCTAAGCTGGTCAAAGAACAACTTGCGGCTTCCCTTTCCCGCGGGGAAGAGATCCGTTGGCTCAAAGATCAAGCAGGTTCGTGAAAAGTCCCCCTTCGGATCGGTCAAATAAATGCCGTGATTTTCAAAGGGGTTCACAATGAGAATATCGTCTTTCTCTGCGTAATATCTCGTGTCGTTCACAATCACATAGGCACTTCCGCAGTTGATCTGAAGAATCTCGATTCCCTCATGGAAGTGGTAAGGTGACAGTGTATGCACCCCCTCCAGACACCGACTCATGGAATTCAGCATATGCTTTTTTCTGGATCGGACGATATTATTTACGGCAACCTCCGGCATTCCGATTTTATCCTTGTAACTGGTCTTCAGAATACAAATAGGTAGGACGGAAAAATCCTCGGGATCAATACTCTTGTATTTGTAATTCCCCATACATTTTCTCCCTCCACAACTCTCGTTTTATCCATCATATCACGCAAAAAAATGATTGTCAACACAATATTTAAAAATGTCAATCTACCGCAAGGTTTTATCAAAGCCGTCTTTCTCAAAACCCTTCTTTTTTGCCAAACAGGCGCCAGAGGAGCTTTCGAAGAAATTCCGCTGGAAACACCGACAATGCCACAAGAAGCGTAAAGCGAAGCTCCTGTGCCAAGAGGGGCATGGTACGAAGCACCTCGCCGCCCAGGTACACAAATAGAATCTGCACTCCGCACACCAATGCCATAATCAACAAAAAGATTCGATTCCGTGAAAGACCCGCCAGCAGGTTCAGCCGATCCGTACGGGCGTTAAAGCAATGAAACACCGAGGTGAAAATAAAAAGAGCAAAAAAAGCGGTGAGGAGGCACAGTCGGTTTTCTGTAACCCGAAAATGAGAGGTAAAAAAGGGATGCTTCAAAAAAGAAAGACACAGTGCTATGGTAAAGAAGCCTAAAAACAGGATTTGATGCGCCATGTAGCCGTTGAGAATCGGCTCATCCCTCCGTTTCGGTTTTTCTTTCATACAGGAGGGTAATGGATATTCTCCCGCAAAGGCGAGACCGCCCAGGGTATCCATAATCATATTGATCCACAGCATCTGTACCACGGTAACGGGAGCGTCTATGCCAATAAAGGGAGCGATCATGGAGACTCCTACGGCACAAAAATTCATGGTAAGCTGAAGTGTAATGAATTTTCGGATGCTTTTAAAAATATTTCTGCCGTACAGAACCGCGCGGGCAATGGAGGATAGGTTATTATCCAGAATAATAATATCCCCCGCATCCCGTGCCACACGGGTACCACTCCCCATGGCGAAGCCGATATCTGCCCGTTTCAAGGCGGGAGCGTCATTGATCCCATCACCTGTCATGCCTACCACACGGTTTTCCTCCTGTGCCAGGCGTACCAAGCGACTTTTATCCTCGGGCAGTGCCCTCGCCACCACGGCAAGGCGCGGCAACTGCTTCTTGATCTCCTCGTCGCTCATTCGTCCGAGGGTTTCGCTCTCCACGATCCAATCCCATTCTCCGCGAAGAATACCGCATTCCCTGGCAATGCTTCGTGCCGTTTCCCGGCTATCTCCCGTCATCATCACCACTCGAATTCCCGCATCCTGCAACTCTCGAACAGACCGAGCCGCCTCAGGGCGAATGGGATCCCGTAAAAGCACGGCACACAGAAAGGTCAACTCGCCCAGAGTGTACCCCTCAGGCATTCGATCCCCCTCGGCTAAAAAAAGTACCCGTCCGCCGCCGGAGGTCATAGAAGACACCTTACGCAACAGCTCATAGGATACCGTGGGAAAAGGAACTTTTCTTCCGTCAGGTGTATAGGCGTACCGCAACGAGGAAAGAAGCCGTTCCGGAGCACCCTTAATCAGGACCCTTCCATCCATCATGACCGCCGAATATTTCCTTGTACTGTCAAAAGGCAAATGCCTCCCGATCCGGTTCCGTTCCTCTTTTCCCGCCCCCACCGATGTAAGAAGCGCGCGATCCGTGGCATTCCCCCCTACCGCGCCTTCAGCCGACCATTGAGAAGAGGTATTATACCGACAGGAGCGTTCATATTTTTCCGCTAAAAAGGGGGACACCCGTTTCAACGTTCGAAACGAATCCGCTGACTCCCCTTGCGACAGAAGGATCGCTCCCACACTCATCTTTCCTTCGGTCAGCGTGCCGGTCTTATCGGTAAACAGCAGATCCATACTTCCTGCCGCCTCAATCCCCACCGGCTTCCGTACCAACACCTGATCTCGAATCATACGCCGAATATTGGAGGAAAGAACCACCGCGATCATCATGGGCAACCCCTCGGGAACCGCCACCACGATCACGGTAAGCCCCAGCATAAAAGCATGAAGCAGATGCCCCAGCAAATAGGGCAGATCCTTCAGCTTCCTCAGAATCAACTCTCCATGAAAGCCGCTGTCCAAAAGCAGGATGTTGAACAAATACGCAAAGGCTACCAAAAAGGCGGCGGCATACCCCAAGTAACTGATCTGCTTTGCCAGCTTTGTCAAGCGGAGCTTCAAGGGACTTTCCCGTGTTTCCTGTTGCACCTCTCGAGAGATCCTTCCCAAAAAGGTCTCGTCCCCCACGGCAAATATCTCCACCTCTCCCTCGCCCGACAGAACAGGACACCCGCGAAAGACCGCACCCGGATCATTGGGATTGATGGTCTTCCCGGGACAGGGATACTTTTCCACCTCCCGATTTTCCCCGGTCATGGCGGATTGATCCACCCGCAGGCTACCGCCACGCATCCAACCGTCGGCGGGCAGCTGTTCTCCCGCTCCGATCAGGATCCGATCCCCCACGACCAACTCCTCCATGGGTAGAGTGGTCAACCGACCGTCGCGCCACACCCGAATCCGCGAGCGGTCGCACTCCTCGGACAAGCGACGGAACGCCGCCTCGCTTCCCCGTTCCGACAGCGTGGAGATCAGCGTTGCCAGAAATACGGAGATGCCGATTCCCAAGGTTTCCAGCCAATCGCCGCCATAGAATACCATAACCAGATTGACCCCTAAGGCACAGAGAAGGATCCGAATGACCGGATCCCCCAGATTACTGAAGAAATGGGCGAGAAAACCTCGTCGTTTTTCTGGTGTCAATCGATTCTCTCCATGTGCTGCTCGGGAGGCAAGTACCTCCTCCGTCGTCAACCCCTTTTTTTCTTCCTTTTGCCGCGTCATTCTGCGTATTCCCGTCTCCCTCATCTTCTTTCATTCTCCTTTCGGCAACCTCTGCTTTTTCATTATTTCACAGTCTAATATATGAAAAAAGGAGGAGCACCATGCTCAAAGCAAGGAGAAATTGAAGGCTGCCCTACACAAAAAGCCGAGAACTCTCGCTCTCGGCTTTTCACCCAATCATATGTTACAGCTTCTTTGCCAATTCCAGTGCCTTTTCCACCAGGCGGCTTCCTGCCTCAGGAACCAGGCAACTATGATAGCAGAGGGAGGTCTCGTAAAGCTGACAGTTCTCTCCAAATGCCTCCTCGGTGGGGATATATCCACAATAGCTGTTGCAATTTTCGATCACGAAGCAGTTCCCGTAAGGAGATTCCTTCTTCAGACGCAGACCGTGGTTGACAAACACCTCTCCGGGCAAAGCATAGATGCAAACGTTACCGATCTTGAACGCCTGTACCCAAAGATCCTTATACGTGTCCGTATTGGTGGCTTGATAGTACACCAGGTTGCGGAGACGCATCATACTAACGTCAAGCAGTTCAGCAACTCTGCGATTGGTTTCCTCCGTCTCTGCCTGTCTGGTTTCAACGCGAAGCTTCTCCTTGACGACCTGAACGCCCTCATCCACAGGCTTGGCACTTGCCATCGCCTCCTCGGTCTTCTCGGCTAAGCGGCGACCAATTTCGCGGTAGCTATCGGGGGTAGCCTTGGTTACTCTGTCATCGTTCACGTGGTTGATGTCACCGCAACAACCAAGAACAAAGAGGCTGACAAAATCCTCGCCGTACTTCTTCTTCAGTTCCTTGGAAAGAATGGAGGAAAAGTCTCCCGTGTAGGCAGTAATGTTACCGCAACAGCACTGGTGCAGGGCAAAGTTGACCACAGCTCCAATGGGCTGATCTCCTTGATAGAAGGTCATGACCGAAACGGTAGGATCGATACCCGCCAGCATATGGTCAACGGCTAAGGGACTTTTTCCCCAGGTAATGGCAATTCCGTTTTCCAGTACGTAGTTGCGGTTAAAGGAAACACCCTCCAATACGGAGGTACCGTAGGTTGCCTTCACGTCCTTCAGACGCATATAGGCAAGGATCACAGCATCGGCGGTCAAGCGAAAACATACGTCCCGATAAGAGGCATCCGCGAGACATCCTGTATCCATACCGTCAGAAATCGGTGCGCCCCAGTGGGTGTGGTTGGAGGTCAGACAAACGTTTTCCGCGGGGATTCCCGTGTATTCCGTTATACGCTCGGTAACCGCGTCGTGCATTTGGGGAGGAAGAGCGCAGCTATCTACGCAAACGATGGCGGAAACCGTTCCCTCGTTTTCCACAACAACCGCCTTGGCATACAGACGGTCCTGAACGTCAGTGGCAAATACTCGGTGATAATGTCCCCACAAAAATCCACCTAAGGGCGGAGTAATATCGCATTCATAAAACGCAGCTCTCATATAATCTCCTTTTCATCGAACGAGGAATCGCCTCTCTATTTTCCAGCACATTATACCACGCCTTTGGGCAAAACGCAATGCATTTTCTAAAACCGGAAAATTTTTCTGTCCCGAAAGGCTTTTATCCCCAGAGCTTTTTTATTCCTTTTAAGCTGTCCTATCCTCTTTTAGGTTTTCTTTTGCTTACTTTTCTTTCCTAAGCAAGCCGTCTATTCGCTGAACGACAGAAGCAAGTATACGCACTTAGGTTTTCTTTTGCTTACTTTTCTTTCCAAAAAGAAAAGTAAGTAAGTTAGAACTCGTAGTCAGGCTTTACGGGTACACCGGTCATGGAGGACTCGACGATTGCCAGACAAGCGGCAACGGTCTTAGCACCCTGACGAGCGTCCATTTCCACGGGGGTATCGTTAATCAAGGACTCAGCGAACACCTCAAATTCTCCACCGGTGTTGTGGTGGTTGATCTCGATAGGAATGATCTCGGGCTCCTTCTTAACGGTAATACCGTCCTCTTCCACGGTGTAAAGCTCCATAGTATCGGACTTGTTGTCACAAATAATGGTTCCCTTGGTACCGTACAGAAGGGTGCGCATGGTATAATTTCTCTTACAGCCGGTAGATACGAACACCTTACCGATGACCTTGTTGGGGAACTTCAGAACGGCAATGGTGGCGTCGTTGTAATCTGCCATGGGAAGCAGCTTGTGGGTACCGTAAGCGAATACCTCCTCGGGGTCGCCCGCAAACCAACGAAGCAGATCCACCGCGTGGCAACCGCCGCCAACCACACCGTGACGGTTGGGGTCACGTCTCCAGCCGTGCATGATCCAGTGGTAGTCATGGGCGTACTCGGACTCTACGTAGTAAAGCTCACCGATGGCACCGGAATCCAACAGTTCCTTTGCCTTGATAAAGGCAGGAGTAAAGTGGCAGATCTGACCAACCATGAATTTCTTGTCAGATGCATCGGTGGCACGAATGATTCCCTTCAGTTCCTCACGGGTCAGTGCCAGAGGCTTCTCGCAGAGAACGTGCTTGCCAGCAGCCAAAAACTCCTCGGTCATGGTCAGGTGCAGCTGGTCCGGAACAACCAAAAGTACCACGTTGATCTCGGGATTGTTCAAAAGATCGTGATAATCGGTGAATCTCTTCTCCTCGGGTACACCGAACTCGTCACCGATCTTCTTCAGCTGAGCCTCGTCAATGTCACAAATTGCGGCAACGTTCACCCCGCACTTCAAAGCGGACTCCAGGTGGTGTCTGCCCATGACCAACCCAATAATACCTACAACAATGTCTTCGCGTTTCATATGCTTTCTCCTTTGTTTCTTCTTGTTTTCCCTTGACAAACGCCGGGGGATTGTTTATAATAATTTTACAGGAAAGTGCGGGGAAAGTCTATGTAAAATCCGACATCCTTTTGGTAATTTTTCGCCGATTCCCCACTTATCATTCTAAACAGGAGGGGTTGTTATGCCGTCCGACCAGCGTTCCGAAGCCTATAACCAAATTGAAAATCACCGAATTTTTGATATTCAGGCGTTGATCACTGCCTACCATTTTCCCACCAAGCCCAATTTTGAACCTTCGGATGAGAATTACGACTTTTCACAAATCATATACATTACCTCCGGTAGTGGAACCTATACAAACGAAAAGGGATCCTTTCCTTTCTCTCCGGGCATGATGTTTTACCGCCCGGCGCACCATACCTCCCGATACGAATGGGATAGTGAGCAGGCATCCTTGGCGGTCATCAGCTTCGTGTGCCCCTCCGATGCCATGAGCTTTTTGGACCGCCCCCCCTTCCCTCTCGGTGAGGAGGAAAGCGCCACCCTGGTAGATTTGGTCAAGACAGGCGCGCGGATTTGTGAATCGGTAAAGGGCGGTCAAGGGCTTTGCGGCATGAAGCTCCGTCAGGATGTACCAGAGGTGGTATTAAATTTTGTTTACGCCTCCTTGGAGCGCTTTCTGATTATGGTTTACTGCCGTCTCAATCAGATCGAGCTTCTGGTGGACGAATCCCAAAAGGTCAACCGTTTTCTGGATGATTCCCAGCTGGTGGGAGAAATCAAGACCTATCTATCCGGACGGCTTTCCGAGCCCTTATCTGTTGGCGAGATCTGCTCGCATTTTTGGATCAGCCAGACGGCACTGACCAAGAAGTTCCGCAAGGAAACAGGGCAAAGCGTCATGGAGTACTTTAGCAATTTGAAGATCCAAGAAGCCAAGCGGATGATTCGAACCAGTCCCATAAGCTTTACCCGCCTTGCGGAGCTCCTTGGCTTTTCCTCCGTCAACTATTTTTCCAAGGTGTTTAAGGCAAAGGTAGGACAAACCCCCACGGAATACAGTAAGTACGCCTCCAAACGACGGATTTCCACCGATCAGATCCCGTAAGAGGCATCGCTTTTTTGAAACCTACGTAAAAAACGCACGTCAGTTTCATCAAAAACGGATGAAACCGGATATACTGATAATGACTGAAACAATGGGAGCTGATACATAACGCTATGAAATTGGAAAACACCGTTCTAAAGCAATACCTACACGGAAGAAGCTGTGACATATTGGGATTGGGCGTGTCCAACCTGCCTTTGGCGGAACAGCTTCACGCCATGGGAATTTCTCTTACCGTAAGAGACAAGAAGCCCTTGTCGGAACTGGGAGATGCGGCAAACCGTCTGGCACGGGAGGGCGTTTCCTTCATCACGGGAGACGGTTGCTTCGATGCCCCCAAGGGAGAGGTGATCTTTCGTTCTCCGGGGATCCGCCCCGACCTGCCCGGTCTGCTTGCCGCCAAGGCAGCGGGGGCAGAACTGACCTCTGAGATCGAGCTTTTTTTGAAGCTGACGAACAACACCACCTACGCCATCACGGGAAGTGACGGCAAAACCACCTCCACTACCCTTACAGGTAAATTTTTGTCTGCCGAAATGGCTCGCCGCCCTCAAGGCAAGGTATTCGTAGGAGGGAACATCGGTGCGCCTCTTTTGGACCGACTGCCCGAGATGGATGAAAATGACCCCATTGTCATGGAGCTTTCCAGCTTTCAGCTAATGACCCTGGAGCATGCTCCTACCTATGCCGCCATTACCAATCTTTCTCCCAATCATTTGGATTGGCACGGAAATATGGAGGAGTATATCAGGGCAAAGACCCGTATTATCGGCTCACGCACACGACGACTAGTAATCAGTGCCGACTGCCCTATAACCGCGGAATTGGCAAAAGAGTTGCTCGCCCGACGCAGACGTGGTAAGTCCACCCCCGACCTGTACCTCTTTTCCTCCCACAAGACTTCCTTTACCGACATTTTCGGAGAAGAGGGGGATCCCGAGGATCGCGCCCTGTTTGAACGTAACGGCACGATCTACCTTGCTCGGCGGAATGAGGAGCTTCCCATTTTATCCACCGACACCATTCGGATACCGGGACGGCACAATCTGGAGAATTTTATGACTGCCATCGGCTTGACCTTCGGGCAAGCAGACCCTTCGGTATACCGCCGGGTAGCCGAAGAGTTCCGCGGCGTGGAGCACCGATTGGAGTGGATTCGGACACTGAACGGTGTGGACTATTACAACAGCTCCATCGACTCCTCCCCCACAAGAACCGCCGCCGCCCTCTCCGCCCTGGACGGACGGGATATTGTGATCATCTGCGGCGGCTACGACAAAAAGATCCCCTTTGAGCCTCTTGCGGAAAGCCTGATTCGGCACGTCCGCGCCGTGGTGCTCACCGGTGCTACGGGAGAAAAGATCGGCCGGATCCTCACCGCCCACCCCAACTATCGCCCCGGTCAGCCGGAGGCAGTATACACAGCAGACTTCACCGAGGCTGTTCATCGGGCAAGAGCACTCTCCCGCCCCGGCGGGTGCGTCCTTCTTTCTCCCGCCTGCGCCAGCTTCGATGCCTTCCGCAATTTTGCCGAACGGGGCAATACCTTCCGCAAAATCGTGGAAGCCTTTGAAAATTAACAATTTCTTATAGATATGGTAAGAATTATTTGATATAATGGTAGGAGTAAAATGAAGTCATGCGGAACACTTTCCGCAAATGCTTCCGAAACAGAAAGGATCCCTAAACCACATGATGAAAAAAATCTTTGCAATTGTGCTGGCACTTCTTTTGGCTCTTTGTGCCACCGCTTGTAGCCAGACCGATCCCGATGCCCCCGAGGACATGAAGTCAGCAACCGCCGCGGGAGAACCCTTCCGTCTTTACGTGCCCACAAACTGGTCGGAAAATACGGTCAGCGGTATTTCAGGTGCTTATTTGTCCTCCTCCGAGAAAATTATGGTAACGGCTCGGTACGTTTCCCCCGAGGATGCCAACATGACGTTGGACGCATATATGGATTACTGTAGTGAACAATATGCCAAGACTCTCAAGGGCTTCGTCATCACTGACCGTTCTGCCGCTCTGTTGGGGGGGGAGAACGCGGTCAAGCTCAGCTACAAAATGACCGAGGACGAAAAGGAAATGACCTGCTTCCAAATTACAGCCTTGTATCGGGGAGATATGGTGTCCTTAAACGGCTACTGCCCGACCGAGCGATATGAAGCCTTTTCCGCTGATTTTGACAAGATTATCTCCTCCTTCGTCCTCTGTGAAAAAGGAACGGACAACGGTCAAGAGCTGGTGGACAAAAATACCCCCGACGGCATGGAAATTGCCTCAGCGGATCAGATCGAATACCGCTTTTATGTACCTAAGGCATGGGTATGCAATGCCGACAGCGGTGTATCCGAAGCTTACTATCCGGAAAGCGGCAAACCCAACGTGACCGTGACCTCCTACGCTCCCGAGACTTCTATCTCTGTAAAGGATTATTTTCTGCGTTGCGAAGAGGAGTACAAGACCGTTCTTCCTGCGTACGAAAGAACCGCTGAGCCTGCCGAGCGTACAGTTTCCGGACGCTCCGCCTACACCTACACCTATACCGCCACGGTAGAAGGAACCCAGATCACCATCATGCAGACCCTCTTCGCCTACAACGAGCACATCTATTCCATTACCTACACGGCTCTGACGGATCGCTTCAGTGAGCATCTGGCAGACGTAAATCGTATGATGGACGTATTTACGTTCCGATAAAACAGACGATATGACAACAAACAGATCCATTTATTTAGATAACAGTGCCACTACCCCTCTCTCTTCTGCCGCCAAGGAGGCAATGATCGCCGTCCTGGATCACTACGGAAATCCTTCCTCCCTCCATTCAGCGGGGCAGGAGGCGGAGGCTATCTTGGAGAAAGCGCGAGAGGAGATCCTCAGAGGTCTTGGACTTCGTCCCAGGCAAAAGGACGGCATCCTGGTCTTTACCTCCTGCGGTACCGAAGCCACCTCTTTGGCACTCTTTGGAACCGCCTATGCCAAGGAGCGGAGAGAGGCAAACCGAATTCTCACCACCAACTCGGAGCACCCTTCCATAGCGAGAGTCCTGGAATGCTTGGAAAAGGACGGTTTTGAGATTATTCGAATTCCTACCGTCGGAGGAATACCCGACATGGAGGTGCTTCGAGCTTCTCTGGACAAAAAAATATTTCTTGCCACCTTTATGCTGGTAAACAACGAGACCGGTGCTCTTTACCCCGTAGGGGAAATGTTCCGCACGGTAAAGCGGGTCTATCCCGATGCCATCACCCACTGCGATGCCGTACAGGGCTTCATGAAGGTTCCCTTCACCCCGGCGACCCTGTCCGCGGATCTGGTCACGGTCAGTGCTCACAAGCTTCACGCCCCCAAGGGAGTTGGCGCGCTCTATATTGCCGCCTCTCTGATCAAAGCAAAAAAGATCGTTCCCTTCCTGCGGGGCGGCGGTCAAGAACAGGGCTTGCGTTCGGGAACCGAGAACGTTCCGGGTATTGCTGCCTTTGGCGCGTCCGTAGCGGATCTGCGAACAAGGAAGGATGAACGTTCCGTTCATGTACAGGAATTATATCGGTATGCAGTGGAAAAGCTATCCCCTCTTCCTCTTCGTATCAACCAGCCAAAGGGCTCCTACCTTCCTTATATTCTCAACATTACCCTCCCCTCTATCAAGAGTGAGACTATGCTTCACGCACTTTCCGCTGACGGGATCTTTGTCTCCAGCGGTTCAGCCTGTTCCTCTCACTCCGCCCACCCCAGTGATTCCCTTCTTGCCTTTGGCTTGACCACCGAGGAAGCAGATTGTTCTCTGAGAATCAGTCTCTCCGATATGAACACTAAAGAGGAGTTGGATGCCTTGTACCTTTCTCTGAAGAAAAATTTAGACACGCTGGTACGGATCCGACGGTGAAGTGCCAACGTATAAAAAGCATCGCAGCCATGAGATTTGTTCTCATGGCTGCGATGCTTTTTTCACTTTATAGAATTCTTGCTTTACGCCTGATATCGGTACAGCTTTGAAGCGTAAAGCAGAACGACTTTTTCGGGAGAATCGGTATAGAAAACAAGGTAAAACTTGTCTCCGGGCAAGGAAAATTTCGCTACCGCATCCAAGCTGGTATTTTGATTCTCACTACAATTCACCACATATTTTTTCCCGCTTTTGAATTCGAAAACATGCTCATAGCAGGATCGGTCGAACAATCTTCCGGTCAGAAGCAGACGCCACAGATTGAGGTGATTTTCACACACCTCGCCCAACTCGTCCTCTATCACCGAGAAAGTTTCCTTTCTCGCTCGGCTGAGCCGCGAGGCTCCGCGGATCATAAAAAGAATGCATACCAGCACAAAAATAGCAACCAAGACCGTTTCAACCGCAACGGTAACAGTGGAGATCATGGGAGCGACGGCAGCCAACAAAAGAAACATCACACCGAGCACAACCAAACCCAAAAATAAGATCAGCACCGTACCCACTATGGAGTGCTTGGCTTCCCGTTCCAATTTCCGTTGAATCGTCTGCCTCGTCAAAAGCTCTCTTTCGTCCCTCATCGTGTTCTCCTTCAAAACATTTGCTAAGATGCGATCTCGTCACCATGACTCGAGGTTATATACGTGTAAACGAAAGTCTTTCGTCCACAAATTTCTGCAATTCCTTCCGCCTCTCCTCAGAAAGCGCAGGGGTTTTCGCCAGGGAGTTCGAGATCCCCAGCTTTTCATATTTGAAAAAGCCCATGGTATGAAAACCAAGAAGCTCATACCGCTCCACGCACGCCATTCCCGTCAGGTGGGAAAGATACTTCTCAAGAAGCTCCTCACGGTCATTGATGCCGGGAACGATCACCGTACGGATCCTGGTCTTTTTTTCGATGTCATTCAGATAACGCAGTGTCTCCAGCGGTCTTTCTATACCCTGTCCCGTATACTGTCGGTAGCTCTCCCCGTCCCAAAACTTTAAATCCAGCAGAACACTTTGAGCACCGGACAAGACCTCCTTGACCGTATCAGTCAAGGGAAGGGCTCCCGAGGTATCCACAACATAATGGATCCCCTCCTTTTCAAGTAAGGGCACCATCTCCCGAAGCCATTCTGCCTGCAACAGAGGCTCACCGCCGCTAAAGGTTACCCCACCCAGGTCACCGAAATAGGGCTTATAGCGGGCGATCTTTCGCACCATTTGCTCGGCATCAGTCTCCGCTCCCGTACGCGGGTACCACGTATCGGGATTGTGACAGTAGGCACAGCGCAACGGACAGCCCGCTAAGAACACGGCGCAGCGAAGACCTTCGCCATCCACCGCAGCCATGCTCTCAAAGGAATGTACCCATCCGGTCATAGCCATCTTACATCTTCTCGTGGAAGGTACGGGAAATGACCTCCAGCTGCTTGTCCTTTGTCAGCTTGTTGAAATTCACCGCGTATCCGCTGACACGGATGGTCAAGGAGGGATACAGGGTAGGATCGTTCATGGCGTCAATAAGCTTCTGACGGTTCAGCACGTTCACGTTCAAGTGATGGGCATGCTGAGCGAAATAGCCGTCCAATACCGCCACCAGCTTCTCAACGCGATCTGCCTCGTCGCACCCCAGTGCGACGGGGGTAATAGAGAAGGTATTGGAAATACCGTCCTGGCAACAAGCGTAATTCACCTTTGCCACTGAGTTCAAAGAAGCAAGTGCTCCCTCCGCATCTCTTCCGTGCATGGGGTTCGCACCCGGCGCGAAGGGCTCACCCTTCTTTCGTCCGTCGGGCGTAGAGCCGGTCTTCTTACCGTATACCACGTTGGAGGTAATGGTCAGAACCGAGAGCGTATGCTTTGCGCCACGGTAGGTCTTAGTCTTGCAGAGCTCGGCGTAGAAATACTCGGTGATCCACTTGGCAATATCGTCCACACGGTCGTCGTCGTTTCCGTACTTGGGGAATTCACCCTCGGTCACGAAGTCCACGATGAGACCTCTCTCATCCTTCACGGGAGTAACCTTCGCGTACTTAATGGCACTCAAACTATCCGCCAGCACACTGAAGCCGCTGATTCCAAACGCCATCAGACGCTCAGGCTCTACGTCATGGAAGGACATCATCAGCCGCTCATAAGCGTAACGGTCATGCATGTAGTGAATCACGTTCATGGTGTTGACGTATAGCTTTGCCATCCAAGCGGCGTAGGTTTTGAACGCCTCCATGACCTCCTCGTACACCAGAGGCTTCTCCTCAAACACCTTTCCCTCAGGTGCGATCTGGTCGCCGTACAGCTCGTCCTTACCGCCGTTCAGTGCCATGAGAAGCACTTTTGCCAGGTTACAACGAGCACCGAAAAACTGCATCTGCTTACCGGTCTTCATGGCGGACACGCAGCAAGCGATGGAATAGTCATCACCAAAGTCTTTTCTCATTACGTCATCGTTCTCGTACTGGATAGAGTCGGTATCGATGGAGACCTTGGCACAGAATTCCTTAAACGAACGGGGTAATTTTTCGGACCAAAGAACAGTTAGGTTGGGCTCCGCGCTGGGTCCCAAATTGTACAGGGTCTGCAAGAAACGGTAGCAGGTCTTGGTTACCATAGGTCTGCCGTCCTCACCTACACCTGCCAGGGAGCAGGTCACCCACACGGGATCTCCCGCAAAGAGCTCGTTATACTCGGGAGTCCGCAAATGGCGAACCAATCTCATTTTCAGAACCAGATCGTCGATGAGCTCCTGCGCTCCCTGCTCATCCAGAGTTCCCTCTGCCAGATCTCTTTCAAAATAAATATCCAGGAATGCGGAGATCCGTCCAATACTATTTGCCGCGCCATTCTGTTCCTTCACCGCACCCAGGTAACCGAAATACAGCCATTGAACCGCTTCCCTGGCGTTTTCCGCGGGACGGGAGATATCACATCCGTACTCGGCTGCCATCGTCACCAGCTGACCCATAAAATCTAACTGTCTCGCGATGTCCTCCAGCAATTGAATGGTATCCGCGTTCATATCCCGTTCGCCGATTCTCTGCTTGTCCGCCTTGCGCTCCTGGATCAAATAATCCATACCGTACAGGGCAATACGGCGGTAGTCGCCGATGATCCGTCCTCTTGCGTAGGCATCGGGCAAACCGGTCAACACGCCTGCGTGTCTTGCCTTTTTCATGGTATCGGTGTACACACGGAATACACCCGTATTGTGGGTAGTACGGTACCGGAACTCGTTTTTGATCGACTCACCGATCTCATAGCCGTATGCCTCACACGCCTGCACCGCGTTGCGGTAGCCGGCAAAGGGGTTCACCGCTCTCTTCAGAGGTGCGTCGGTCTGGAGACCGAAAATCAGATCCTCGTCCTTGTTTATGTATCCGGGGCGATATGTCAAAAGGGACGACACGTGCTCGGTATCGATGTCCAACACGCCTCCCTTGGCGTTTTCCGCGATCAAAAGCTCCTCGACACGTTTTCTGACCGATTCGGTTCGCTTCGTAGCACCCTTTAAAAAGCTGCCATCTCCTCCATAGGGTGTATAATTCCGCTGAACAAAATCACGGACATTAATTTCCTCAGTCCAATTTCCTTCCTTAAATTCTCTCCATTGATTCATATTTATTTCTCCTTTCACTCAATGAATTTGATAAATTTAAAACAAAAAAAACAAAAAGACATCCTTTTCCTGCAAAGGATGCCCAGACGGTCGGCTTTATGCTTCCTGTTCCCCCATGGTACCCCATGTTCCGTCAGTTGCAGGAATCATGGATATTATATCATACCCCCCATATCTTGTCAATAACTTTTGAAAAAAACACAAAACCTTGTAAGAAAAAGCAAAAAAGCCCTTTTCAAACGGCAAAAAATTTGATATAATATAAAAGATGATCCATCTAATCTATAAAAAGGATTCCGTATGTCTATTGAACGAGTAAAACAATTTCTCTCCCCGATGGGTCTTTCCGACCGGATCGAGGAATTTGATGTATCCAGTGCCACCGTGGAATTGGCGGCAAACGCTCTTGGCGTGGAAGGTGCTCGAATCGCCAAAACCATTTCTCTCCACGGTAAGGAAGGCAGTTGTGTGCTTGTGGTTTGCGCCGGTGACCACAAAATCGACAACGGGAAATTCAAAGCCCGTTTCGGCTTCAAGCCCAAAATGCTGTCCCACGAGGAAGCACCGGCTATGACGGGACACCCTGTGGGCGGGATCTGCCCCTTTGCCCTTCCTGAAAACGTACCCGTCTATCTGGATCTCTCTCTGCGACGGTTTGATACCGTGTACCCCGCCGCCGGCACCGCCAACAGTGCTGTACGGCTCTCCTGTGAAGAGCTCTTTATTGCCTCAGGTGCCAAGAGCTGGGAGGATCTGTGCCGAGCACGGGAATCCTAAAAAATATTACGAAGAGAAAGGTGTATTATGACTGCGAAAAAAGAAACACCCAAGCAATATAACGACCAAAGCATTAAGGCACTGAAGGGCGCCGACCGCGTCAGAAAACGTCCCGGAGTGATTTTCGGCTCCGACGGTCTGGAGGGCTGCGAGCACTCCTTTTTCGAGATTCTCTCCAACTCGGTGGACGAGGCAAGAGAGGGTCACGGAAACGAGATCCGCGTCACTGCCTATAATGACTACTCGATCTGTGTGGATGACCACGGACGGGGTGTCCCCTTAGGCTACAATGAAGCCGAGGGTCGCTGGAACTGGGATCTGATCTACTGCGAGCTCTACGCCGGAGGTAAATACGACAATAACAACGGAGACTCAGCTTATGAGTTCTCCCTGGGTCTGAACGGTCTGGGTGCCTGCGCCACCCAGTACAGTGCCGAATACATGGACGTGTTCTCCTATGACGGAACCAACGAGTCTAAGATCAGCTTCCGGAAGGGTGAGCCGGTCACCGAGCTCACCGTTCGTCCTCTGGAAAAGAACGCGCGGCGTACGGGTACCGTCATTCGTTGGCGTCCCGACCTGGAGGTCTTTACCGATATTAAGATTCCCCACTCCTTCTTCATCGAGACCATGCGCCGTCAATCGGTGGTCAACCCCGGTATCTGCTTCACCCTGGATCTCCAGGGAGAGGACGGAAAAATGGAGGAGCAGAAATTCCTCTACGAAAATGGCATCTCCGACTACATTACCGAACTGGCGGGTGAAACAGCAATGACTGCCCCCGTTCTGTGGCATTTGGAAACACAGGGGCGTGACCGCGCTGATAAGGATGAATACAGGCTGAAGGCTGACTTCTCCTTCTGCGTATCTAATACCGTGAACGCCACGGAATATTATCACAACTCCAGCTTTTTGGAGTACGGCGGTTCTCCCGACAAGGCAGTTAAGGTCGCCTTTGTCTACGCCCTTGACAAATATCTGAAATCCATGGGCAAGTACAATAAAAATGAGTCCAAGATCACCTTCACCGACGTTGCCGACTGCCTCCTTCTGGTAATCAATAGCTTCTCTACTATGACCTCCTATGAAAACCAGACCAAGAAGTCGATCACCAACACCTTTATCTATGAGGCAATGACCGCCTTCTTGAAAGAAAATCTGGATATCTATTTCGTGGAAAACCCCACTGCCGCGGAGACCTTTGCCAACCAGGTTCTCGTCAATAAGCGAAGCCGTGAGAGTGCTGAATCCGAGCGGCTGAACATCAAAAAGAAGCTGACGGGAACCATGGATATTGCCAACCGTGTGGAAAAGTTCGTCAATTGCCGCTCCAAGGACCCGAACGTCCGCGAGCTTTACATTGTGGAGGGTGACTCGGCACTGACCTCCTGTAAGCTGGCAAGAAACGCCGACTTCCAGGCAATCATTCCCGTTCGAGGTAAGACCCTGAACTGTATGAAGAGCACCTACGACCAGATCTTCAAAAGTGACATCATCACCGACCTGCTCCGAGTCATCGGATGCGGCGTGGAGATCACGGGCAAGAAGGTCAAGGGTGATCTGGTCACCTTCGATCTCAATGCTCTCCGTTGGTCCAAGATCATTATTTGTACCGACGCGGACGAAGACGGCTTCCAGATCCGTACGCTATTGCTCACCCTCTTCTACCGCCTCCTTCCCACCCTGTTGAAGGAAGGCAAGGTCTTTATTGCTGAAACCCCTCTGTTCGAGATCACCACCAAGGATCAGACCTATTTTGCCTACGATGAATTTGAAAAGGCAGAGATCTTAAAGAAGCTGGGAAATCAGAAGTACACCCTGCAACGCTCCAAGGGTCTTGGTGAAAATGAACCTGAGATGATGTCCAGAACCACGATGCATCCCTCCACCCGCCGACTCATTTCGGTTACCCCCACCGATGCGCAGAAGACCGAAGAGATCTTCGATACCCTTCTGGGGAACAATCTCCCTGCCAGAAAGGAATTTATCGCCCTCCACGGAAGTGAGTATATCAAGGACGCAGACATCTAAAGAATGTAAGAAGCGTAGCCGCAAAAGCGGCTGCGCTTCTTCTTTTTTTCACCCTTCCTCGCTCCTCTTTTTACCTTTGTATGCGTATTTTACAATATTTGCCAATTATATTTGTTCATTTTGCTAATTGGGAATTTTTGTAATTCTCTTGAATTTTTTACCAGATTATGGTAAACTATGTATATCGAACGAATATTGGGAGGATCAAATGGAAAATAACACGAAAATACTGATTGCCGACGAAAATCCGGCACAAAGACAAGCTCTGGCAAGCGAGCTTCGACGAGCGGGGTTCGGTCACATAGAGGAGGCGTCCAACGGCGAGGAGGCTTTGATTAAAATCGGGCGGTATCACCCCGATATTGCCATTCTGGACATATGGCTTTCCAAGCTGGACGGTATTGGTGTCCTGAGAAACTGCAAATCCCTTCATTTCGGAGACGATCTTCCGCCTGCATTTATTATCGTCTCCATGGTATCCAATCAAAGTATTTTTCTGGAGGCAGCTCACGCCGGTGCGGATCTTTGTCTCCTCAAGCCCTACAACATGGACAGCCTTTGTCAACACATTCATTCTCTGGAAGCCGGGCGTGCAGGAAGAGGAAACGGCGTGATCGAGGACAAGACAGAACAGACCAAGACCCCGGACATTGAAACACAGGTGACCCGCATCATTCACCAGATTGGTGTACCTGCTCACATCAAGGGATACCAATATCTCCGCACCGCCATTCTCCTGACGGTCAGTGACAGCGATATGATCAACTCTGTGACCAAGGTCCTTTACCCCTCGGTAGCGAAGAAATACCAGACCACCACAAGCCGCGTGGAACGCGCCATTCGCCATGCCATTGAGGTCGCGTGGGACCGAGGGGACGTGGATACTCTCAATTCCTACTTCGGTTATACCATCCAAAACAACCGTGGTAAGCCAACGAACAGCGAATTTATTGCCATGATCGCAGACAATTTACGTCTGAAATACAAGTTATATTAAAGAGTGATACACAAAATCGGCAGAGGGATTGTTTCTCTGCCGATTTTGTGTTATAATGGTAGTAGGAAGCCTAAATGGATTCGAGAGGTATGCCATGAAAATCATTACACTGACGTTAAATCCCGCCTTTGACATACACTGTAACGCACCAAATCTAACCCTTCACCGTGAAAATCTCGCGGAAATCACTTTCCGGGACGCAGGGGGAAAAGGGATCAATATTTCTCGGGCATTGATTCGCAATGGGGTACCCAGCACTGCCTTTGTAGTGATTGGAGAAGAAAACGGGGATCTCTTTCGGAGCTGCTTGCGTCGAGACGGTGTTCCCTATCATGAATTGACCGTCCCCGGACGAATCCGCGAAAACCTTACCCTCCATACCCAAGATGCTGACGAAACCCGAATCAGTTTTCCCGGCTTTTACGCTTCAGACGCTCTCATCGATCAATTGGAAGCCCTTCTTCTGCCTTTGTTGGATAACGAAACCGTCTTAACCCTGACAGGACGAAATCCTGCCGGGATTACCATGGATCGGATTCTATCCCTTCTGAATACTCTGAAAAGCAAGGGGGGCAAGATCGTCATTGATTCCCGCTCCTTTCAGAAGGAGGATCTTTTCCGCGCCTCTCCGTGGCTGATCAAACCGAACGAAGAGGAGATCCGAGAATACACAAATATTGCGGTAAAAAATCTTGCGGATGCCGCCGAGGCATCCCGGTATCTACGCTCTCGCGGAATTGAAAACGTAATGATCTCTCTGGGGGCGCAAGGTGCTGTTCTTGCTTCCCCGAACGGGGTCTATTTAGCACGGGCTCCCAAGCTTTCCGTACGGTCAACCATTGGAGCGGGAGACAGTGCCATTGCCGGCTTTCTTGCCGCCCTCTCCCAGAGCAGCGATCCCGCAGAATGGCTTCAGAACGCCGTTGCCTTTGGCAGTGCCGCCTGTTTGACAGAGGGTACCAGACCTCCCTTTCCCGAGGATGTGGAACAACTGCGAGGAAGAATCACCGTAGAGCCCCTTTCCGATTTTGACACAAACTAAAAAAGCAGAGCCAATCGCTGTTATCTCAGCGATTGGCTCTGCTCCATTTTGCCGTTATTTATCTACTCACTTGGCATAGTTTTTATAAATAGCCTTTACGTCCGCGGTGGATTTCGTGGCAGAAAGTCCGTTGCCACCCACAATGACATTGATATACTGCTTTCCGTTCCCACTCTCAGCATAGCTGACCAAGCAAGCACCCGGCTCGTCCTCCCAACCGGTCTTTGCCGCCTTGATGGTCACAGTATCCAAAACCGCGTTACCGGCAAAACGGTCTGTCACCCAAGTCGGACGAACGTATTCCACTGGAGCACTCTCAGGCAGATACCAGGAGCCTGTCTGTGTCATGACCTTTTTCGCCAAGGGATTGTCCAGAGCATACGCCATGATCATTGCCATTTCCCGGCACGTGGTATAATAATTTTCTCCTGAAATTTTCAAGCCGGTAGAGTTTGTAAAATATGTATCCCGGAGTCCCAGCTTTTCCGCTTTCTGGTTCATCATACTCACAAAATTTGCCTCACTGCCCGCCAGGTATTCTGCCATCGTCAAACAGGCAACCGTATCAGAGCGGAAGTAGATCAAATACAGCAGATCCTCCACGCTCAGCACTTCCCCTCCCGTCCAGGCAAGACCCGACGCGCCGTGATTCGCCTGATAGGTCACCGAAGCGGCACTGACCGTCACCTTCTCCGTCAGAGACGTAATATTCTCGCAAGCGATCAAGAGCGTCATGATCTTTGTCATAGATGCCGGGCAAATTCTTGTATCCGCATTAAGCCCGGCAACCGCCTCGTAGGAGCTCAAGTCCAAAAGGATCGTATACTCCGAGTCGATTCCGCTGACGGTCTGGTAGGAACTGCTGTTTTCAATGAAATAATCACTCCGTGAGGGTACGGTGGAATATAGCGGCTTCTTACTTCCCGTAGGCGTATTGGATACTTCCTCCTGCTGAGCGTTTCCCATAGGCTCAATAGCCGCCGGCTTGTCCTCTCCGTCCACAGCCAAAGCAACGCACAGCAGCACCAGGCTGATCACAAGGAGGATCAGTGTAATAACAAATACAACAATCATCGTGCTTGCCAGACCTATTTTTACGGACTTTTGTCGGGGGACATATTGTCGTTGATTGGGGGTCCTGGGAGGCTGGCTTCTCTGCGGACTTCGGGAAGGCTGTCGCGTGGGAATTTGCTGGTTCATGATTCTACCATCCTTTACGCTAAGTTTCAATAGGATTTCTCTCCCTTATTGTAACATACCTATGAAAAAATTTCAACAAGTATTTACGATTTCCGTAAGCTTTTTCTGTTTTTCAGCCATAAAAAGAAGCAGAGGCAACTCATAGCAATATGAGCTGCCTCTGTGTACTCTGATATCTATCTCGGAGCGGCAACGCCGCTTGTTCTACCAAAACGGTTTTATATAAAGTCTATATGAATCCCTTTGGGAATTTGAGTGATATTTCGAGCGTCTCGATCACTTGGCGTAATCAACTGCGCGGCTTTCTCGGATCAAGTTGATCTTGATCTGTCCGGGATACTTGACCTCTTCCTGAATCTTGACTGCCATTTCACGGGCAATCAGCTTCATTCCGTCGTCGTTGACCTCTTCCGGCTTTACCATTACGCGGATTTCACGGCCTGCCTGAACGGCAAACGCCTTATCCACACCGCCAAAGCTCTTGGCGATCTCCTCGATCTTTTCCAATCTCTTGATGTAATTTTCCAGATCTTCCCGTCTGGCTCCCGGTCTTGCAGCAGAAATCGCGTCAGCAGCCTGTACGATCACTGCCGTAATGGTCTGAGGCTCCACGTCTCCGTGGTGTGCCTCAATGGCGTGGATCACCTCGCGGCTCTCCTTATATTTCTTTGCCAAATTCACACCCAGCTCAACGTGGGTTCCTTCCATCTCATGGGTCTGGGCCTTACCGATGTCGTGCAGAAGTCCCGCGCGTTTTGCAACGGCACTGTCAATTCCCAGCTCATCGGCAATCATACCGGCAATCAATGACACCTCGATCGAATGCTTCAGCACGTTCTGACCGTAACTGGTTCTGTACTTCAAACGTCCCAGCATCCGCACCAAGTCAGGATTAATTCCGTGAATTCCCACGTCAAAGGTCGCGCGTTCGCCTGCCTGCTTGATACCGGCATCCACCTCTCGGCTTGCTTTTTCTACCGTTTCCTCGATTCTCGACGGATGAATTCTTCCGTCAGAAATCAGCTTTTCTAACGTAATCCTCGCGATTTCACGGCGAACGGGATCAAATCCGGAAAGAGTGATCGCCTCGGGGGTATCGTCAATAATCAACTCTACGCCCGTCAGCTTTTCCAACATCTGAATATTCCGTCCCTCGCGACCAATGATTCGACCCTTCATGTCTTCGTTGGGAAGAGACACCACCGACACGGTGGTTTCCGCCACATGGTCCGCCGCGCATCTTTGGATCGCAAGAGAAATGATGTTCTTCGCCTTTGCGTCCGCTTCCTCCTTGAACTGAGTCTCCAGATCGGCAAGCCGTTGCGCCAGCTCATGCTTCACCTCAGATTCCACCCGCGTGATCAATTCTTCCTTTGCTTCCTCGGCAGATACGCCAGAGATCTGCTCCAGAATGACCATTTCCTTTGCGCGAAGCTCTTCGATCTGTTCACGAAGGGCATCGTTTTCCTTCAGCTTTTTATCAAGCTGTTCGTTTTTCCGTTCCAGATTTTCGGTTTTCTTATCCAGATTTTCTTCCTTCTGGGTCAGACGGCGTTCCATTCGAGAGATCTCCGCGCGGCGTTCTTTGTTTTCTTTTTCCGCCTCATTGCGCTGTCTCAAGATCTCTTCCTTGGCGGAAAGCAATGCTTCTTTTTTCCGGGTCTCGGCTTCTTTCATGCCCTCTTCCCGGATGCGCTTTGCTTCTTCCTCCGCCGAGCCGATTTCCGCTTCTGCCTTTTCCTGTCGGCGTTTGTAGCCAACGCGGTAGAAGATCAGTCCGAAAACGGTTCCGGCAACCACCGCCGCAACCGTCGCGGCAATGGTAACTAACATCCATGTTTCCATAAAGCACCTCCTTGTTTTTGTAATTTTTTCAATATTTCGTATCATAAAAGAACGGGCAACCGTTCCTCAGAAAATCAACAGAGTACCAAGCCCGCAGGCTCCGTACAACATCGCCTTCTCTGACACATACTAATATTGTACACGATTTTCAACAACTTGTCAAGAGGTTTGGGAGAATCCGACCTTGTACTTACAAAAAAAAGAAAAAAACCTTCAAGAGGCGCCTTCCATAAAGCAGGTTTATACCTGCCGAAAAATCAATCCCGTAGTACTTTGTAACATCTAAAATTTTGTATCGCCCTCTCACCCGCCTACATACTCCGCTTCGCTGCGTTGCAAGTTTTCTTACAAAAACTTGGTCGGGAGCTCTCCCAAAGGGCGATCCCTCAAAAGCCTCTCACTTTGGGAGAGGTGGCGGCTTAGCCGACGGAGAGGGTGCCTGCGTAACAACCCTCTCCCCCTTGCGCGGGAGCTCTCCCAACGGGAGAGCCTTGGTTTGTGCTTCCCGAAAGTCCATCGACTTTCCCGGACAAACACTGCGTTTGGGAATGCAAAGGGAAAGCCCCGCGCGGGGCGGGGCGAAAATCTACGGCTTCTTTGCAACATTTTTAAGACGGTTTACAAGTGTTTCGTAGCGTGCGTCAGTACGAAAAACGGCAGCTTCGTCATCGGTTATCAACCATTTAAGCATAGATTGCGAACGGTTGCCTTCAGTTTCCATGATCCAACCTCCGCTCGAATATCCGCGAAGAATAGCAGATGAATGAGGAGCATCGGAATTATACGTGTCCATATGGATAGCGAAACCCACACCCTTTTCCAACCATTTCCACGCTTCTTCGTAGTTCTGATTTCTGAGGTATGCGGTACTCAAGAAGCTACAGGCAATTTCTCCAAGCTGGGCTTTATATTGGTAATCACCGTCTGGGAAAAGCAATTCAAGAAATCCTACTTCTGTTTTCCATAAATGAATTCTGTCTTCAAGAGGATAAATAAAATCTCCGTTGTCGTGTCTCTGACCAACTGCAAGTCCAATCATTTCAGCAGTGTGATAAATTAGAAACGATAAATAGCTTTGAAATTCATTAAAATCAGAATCTCCTTTCCAATGATACATCATAAAATTTTCATACGAAAAGTGAGTGCGTGGCATTTCCTTGGCAAGCTTTAACATTTCGTCCTTTTTGCCTGCATATCCGTAAGCGGTTCCAAGGGTATCGATTGCCTCATATCGAACCGCACTTTCGGTACATTCCGCAAGGATCCGATTACAAAGATCAAACACCTCATCATAGTCCTTGATACCTTTTCGGGAATACTCACACACCAACGAATCGGCAAGGCTTTGCATAATCTTATAATCGCGCGGAAATTTTTTGTTTGCTTCGCGGAGAAGCGCGGTACGTTCAGCACCTTTTCCTTGATATCCTAATTCGGCTGCTTCGGTCAAATATTTTTTGATTTCTTCGTTGTTCTTCTCCATATTAATTCCAAGCAGGACATCGGATGAAACGTCGAAGATATGGCATAGTGCGGGAAGCTGGGAAATATCGGGAGCGGTTCGGTTGCACTCCCATTGAGAGATTGCACGCGAAGTAATCCCAAGATATTCAGCAAGCTGTTCTTGCGTAATATCCTTCTCGCGGCGCAGACGCTTGATTGTTGAACCAATAAGCATAATATCGTCCTCCAAAAAAGTATTCAGAAGCGCTTCTGTGATTTTATTATATCAAGTTTTAAAAATAATTCCACAAAGTGTTTGGTGAGGTAAGGTATAGCGTTACTTTGATTTCCAAAGATATTATACCACAAACACATAATGATTGCAAGAAAAAGGACATGTTCAAAACTGAACATGTCCTTTTTGATCAACCTACTTTATGGCGGGTACGCCAAATGAGGTTCTTTTTGTAAATCAATTAGCCAAGCTTTGCCTGGTTGACCTTGATTCCGGGGCCCATGGTGCTTGCGATCACGCAGCTCTTGATGTACTGACCCTTTGCAGCGGCGGGCTTTGCCTTGATGACAGCACCTACCAGCGTGTTAAAGTTCTCGGTCAGCTTCTCTACACCGAAGGAAGCCTTACCAATGGGGCAGTGGATGATGTTGGTCTTATCCAGACGGTACTCGATCTTACCTGCCTTAGCCTCGGTTACCGCACGGGCAACGTCGGGGGTAACAGTACCAGCCTTAGGAGAAGGCATCAGACCCTTAGGACCCAAAACCTTACCCAGCTTACCAATGACACCCATCATATCGGGACTTGCGATGACTACATCGAAGTCGAACCAGTTCTCCTGCATGATCTTGTCTGCGTACTCTGCGCCGCCCGCGTAATCCGCGCCTGCGTCCAGAGCCTTCTGTACGTTATCACCCTTTGCGAATACCAGAACCTTTACGTTCTTACCGGTTCCGTTGGGGAGAACAACCGCGCCTCTAACCTGCTGGTCAGCGTGACGGGAGTCAACACCCAGACGAATGTGGATCTCGATGGTCTCATCGAACTTTGCCTTGGAAGTCTGGCAAACCAGATCCAAAGCTTCCGTGGGATCGTATGCACGGCTCTTATCAATCAGCTTTGCGCTGTCTGTATATTTCTTTCCCATTTTCAGTCTCCTCCTTAGTCCTCAAC
>JAFTRY010000015.1 GCA_017462035.1 Clostridia bacterium | reverse complement strand
TCGAACCCACGACCTCTAGCGTGACAGGCTAGCGTTCTAACCAACTGAACTACCGGGCCATTTATGGTGGGAACAATAGGGCTCGAACCTATGACCCTCTGCTTGTAAGGCAGATGCTCTCCCAGCTGAGCTATGCTCCCACGTCTTCCTTGCGGCGACTCTGATATTATACCACAGCCATTTCGTTTTGTCAATACCCTTTTGAAAACTTTTTTTATTTTTTTAGCATTTTTCGGGATTTTGACATTCGAACCGTCAACGTTGACTATTATACCATAATCATTTCGGCTTGTCAAGACAGTTTATGAATTTTTCTCCATATTTTTCTTCATATTTTAAAACATCTTTTCCACGTCACCGGGTTTAAAAATTTCCTTGCGTCCACAGAAGCGGCAGGAAATTTCCAGCTCCTCCGTCTTCCCCTCCGCTACCTGCTCCGCAAGCATCCGGCGCAATTCCTTTTCACCTAAGGTAATCAAAGCTCGCTCGATCCTCTCCCTCGTACAATCACAGCGGTATTCCACCTCCAGCTCGTCAAATACGTCGTATTCCACTCCCTTCAGCGCAAGATCCGCAATGGCTTGATTGGACAACCCACGATCAAACAGTCTCGAAAGATTCGCAAGTTCAGGAATATTTTTTTCTATGGCGTCAACCGTCTCCGGATTGGCAAAGGGCAGAAGCTGAATGAGAACACCGCCCGCGGCACGGCAGGAGCAATCGGTATCCACCAGCACACCCAGAGCGCAAACGGTGGGGATCTGCTCACTGTTGGCATAATATGCCGCGATATCCTCAGCAATCTCTCCGCTTTCCAGTGGAATCGACCCGGTATAAGGCTCCTTTCCGCCCTCGTCGCGGATAATAGTCAGAAGACCCTTACCCACGGCGGCACCCACGTCCAGCTTTCCGTTGGACTTTCTGGGAACGTCCACCTCTGGATTCTGAATGTATCCCTTTACGTTGCCGTAATAATCTGCCACGGCGATTACACGCCCAGCAGGTCCGTCGCCCCCCAGGGTGACGGTAATGGAGCTTTCCTTGTCTCCCATCATGCACCCCATCATCGAGGTAACCGTGAGTAACCGTCCTAAGGTGGCGGTGGCGGTGGGAGCCGTATGGTGAATCCTCACGGCGGCATCCACCAGAGGCTTCGCATTGATTACGTGAATCCGCGCGCTACCGTCAGCGGTCATGGCGCGAAGAATGGTTGCGTACTGTTTTTCCATATTATCTTCCTTCTATTTTCCTTTTTATTTTTTAGCGCGAGCCACAAAATACCAACGCTCGGCAGTCTCCCCCGGTTCGCTTTCCTCAAAGTCAGCGTAAACAGCCAAAAGAGAAAATCCACAGCGGTCCAAAAGTGCCTCTATTGCCTCCTGGGAATAACACTTCTCCTGCTGATGCTCGTCAGAGCGGCGGTATAGATCCTTCTCCACCTCCTCAAACACGCTGAGGTAAAAGTCGCAAATTCCGGTATCAGGATGATACTCATTTTGCCAACCGCAGTAGACGGCATAAGCCTCTCCTTCATCTCCCTCCAGGTCATCCTCCAGTATGTAGGCGTTATTACCATAAATCTCTTGGAACTTGTAAGGAGTATTCATATCAAAGAGAAATAGTCCGTCAGAATCCAGGTAATTGTGAACCAGGGAGAAGACTCTCTCAACATCCGCCTCCCGAAGCAGATAGTTCACACTGTCTAGGCAACAGACCACCGCTCCCACGGTACCGTATAATTCCAGCTCTCTCATGTCCTGAAGCAGATAAAGAATCCCTTCTCCGCCCAGTCCGTAGGCTTTCGATAGCATGGCGGCACTTCCGTCCACTCCGATCATGTCATATCCCCTTGCCGCCAGTGTTCGGGTCATCCGTCCCGTTCCGCAGGCAAGATCCAGCACAAGCTCAGGCTTCTTGGGAAGAAAGCGGGTAAAGCACCGTTCAAAAAAATCCGCCCATCCCTCGTAGTCGATCTCTCGGTTCAGTTGGTCGTAGACCTCCGCGATGGCATCGTATCCCTCGCATCCACTCATGATTTTGTCCTTTCTTTTTTCTTTCGCACCAAGCGTTCGCCCAAACAATCAAAGATTTTGTACACATCTCCTGCACCCATGACCACTACTACGTCCTTCTCTCCCACACGGGCGACAAGCTCCTCCTCGACTGCCCCGAAGTCGGAGCAGTAACAGGCTTTGCTACCGATAGCACCGGCAAGAAGTGCCGAGCTGACCCCCTGCGTGTCGGTCTCCCGAGCGGCATAGATATCGGTCAGGATCACCCGATCCGCCACTTGGAGCGCGGAGGCAAAATCACTGAATAAAGCCTTGGTCCGAGAATACGTATGAGGCTGATAAACGCAGAACAGACATCCTCCCTCCTCGGGAAGCTCCCGAGCCCCCTCCAGGGTGGCACGGATTTCGGTAGGGTGATGCCCGTAGTCGTCGTATAAATCGGCTCCGTTCAGACTTCCCTTCCACTCCATGCGCCTCGTTGCGCCGGTAAAGTGAGATAAGCCCTCCGAAATCTCCGTCGGAGTCAAACCCGCAAGGGTACACGCCGCCGCGCAAGCCAGAGCGTTATATACATGATGGCGTCCGGTAACCGATAACGCGACAGTACAAAGAAAATGACCGTCACGGTATAATTCAAAGGTGTACCGTCCCTTGGCGGCACGCAAATGACAGGCACGAAACTCTGCCTCCGGGTTATCAATACCAAAGGTTACCACCTGACCGCAATATTCTTTCATGGCAAGTAAGACCTGCGGATCGTCACCGTTCAAAATGGCAATGCCCTCCCCACCCGTGCGGGCGGCATACCGGGCGTAGGAGCTTCGAATCTGCTCCATACTGTGAAAATAATCCACGTGATCCATCTCAATATTGAGAATCACGGCAACAGTAGGATTGAAGTCCAAAAAGGAATCCATATACTCACACGCCTCGAAAACAAAGTTTTCCTCTCCGCCGATATGATAAGCACCCTCCATCAGGGGAAGCTCAGCACCTGAAAGAACCGTGGGCTCCCGCCCCGCCTCCAGCATCACCTGAGCGCACATGGAGGTGCAGGAGCTTTTTCCGTGCATTCCGGCAATGCCGATGCGACGACGGTATCCCGTCATCAGATATCCCAAATAATCCGCCCTGGACAAGCAAGGAATTCCCCTCTCCTGCGCCCGGAGATATTCGGGATTGTCGGAAGAAATGGCAACAGTATACACAACGGCATCCGCATCCTCTACCTGACAAGCGTCGTGCCGGTAAAACACGGAAATTCCCGCCGCCTCCAGACGCTCGGTCAACGCCGTAGAGGCTCGATCGGATCCGGATACACGGTATCCCCGCTTCTGAGTGATCAGAGCCAAGGAGGACATATTGATCCCGCCGATGCCGATAAAATAAATGTGCCGACAGGACTCCAGCATCATTCCGATGCGTTCGGTGCCATAATGGGTATTTTCGATTGACATGGTGCATCTCCTTCCCACGCCCGATTTGTCGTTTCTTGGCAGAACGGGACAAAGTTTTCATTCTTCGGTCATGTTTTGTTAAAAAACGTCGAATTTCTTTTTTCTTTTTTCAAGGTTGTTCACAAAAAAAACTTAAAACCTTTGTATAACTATCAAATTCCTATTGTATAATATGTTCAGTAAGTAAAAATTATCCAACAACAAAAAACAAGATCTTTAAATTCTCACATGGAGGTATCACAAATGCAAATTACGGATATTAAGGTCAGAAAGCTGTTTGACGAAGGACCGATGAAAGCCATCGTTTCGGTTACCTTTGACGGTCAGCTGGCGGTTCACGACATCAAGGTCATCAACGCCAGAGACAAGTTTTTCATCGTCATGCCCAGCAGAAAGAATCCCGACGAAACCTATCGTGACATCGTACATCCCATCAACGCTCAGTTCCGCAGCATGCTGGAAGCCGAGGTGATCAACGCCTATCGGGCAGAGCTTGCCGCCGCGGAGGAAGCGATGCAGTATGCCTCCGATGAAGCACCCGTAGAACAAATCGTCTGATCAAAACGAAGGAAAAAGCCGTCGCACAAGCGGCGCTTTTTTCTTTTTCAAGATAAAAGCAGGTCAAAGGCTGCCGTGAGAAAATAGCAGCTGTCCGTTTTGAATCTGGATCAAGCCGTAGGAGGGGTGCCCCTCAGCGGGAGCACCTAAGCTCCCCGGATTGAATACCCACATAGGTCTCTCACTGCCCTTGCCTCCCAAATCCGTGCCTTCCGGAAGATATCGTTCCTCCGCCACGTGGGTGTGCCCGTAAAGAAGAACGTCTGCCCCACGAGCAGCAGCATAGGCAACCGCTCTCCCGGTACCCGATTTCACTCCGTAGCGGTGCCCGTGCATCAAAAGAAAGCGGTAAGAGCCAAAAGACAAAAGAAGCTCCTCTCCAAGACTCGGCTCAGAGCCCCAAACCATGTCACAGTTTCCCCTGACAGCGGCAAGCATAGGTCTTCCCAAAGCAAACAGCTCTTCGGGAAGATCACGGATCCCGTCCCCTAAAAACAGAACCGCGTAGGCTTCGGGGTGAAGGGCAATCACTTCAAGAACCCGATCCCGCCTGCCGTGCGTGTCGGAAAGCACCAGCAGAGTCATGATACGGGAACCTCCACCCTCGCCAAGCATCCCTTGGGAACCAAAAATTTCAGTACTCCCGGCAAAACTGACAGTTCCAGATGCTTCACACGGATCAGCTCGCCATCCACGCTGACGTTGGTCTCCTTGTCAAAATCAAAGGAAACTGACCGAAGCTTCCAATTTTTTAATATCTTCTCAAACTTAGGGGTCAAATGGGTTCCCTTCTTGTAATCTCCCACCAAGGTCAAAAATTTGAGCCGACCAATATTGTTGACGAACAGAGCATCCAGATAACCGTCGTTCAAGCTGCTCTTGGGATTGGAATGAAAGCCTCCGCCGCAGAAAGCGCCGTTGGCATACGTATTCAAAAGGTAGCGGCATTCCTCTGCCCGCCCTCCGTCACGAGAGATCCTCGCGCGCAATCCCGGCTTGCGGAGCAAGGTAAATGCCAATCCCACCATGTATGCCATACCCGAAGGAACCAGCGGATGCCGCTTCAATTTCGCGGTTTGATCCACCACCTCACAGTCGAAACCAATATTCACCATGTTGACGGCATACATATCGTTGCAAGCAATCAGATCAATCGGATAAGCCTCTGCCTCCAGCTGGGAGGAAATCTGAAAGAAATTGTCTCGGTTGGTAAAATTCCGAACAAAATCGTTACCGGTTCCCGAGGGGATCACACCCACGGATACACGGCTGTGATCGGGAAGGCTCATGGCACCGTTAACTGCCTCACACAGAGTCCCGTCTCCCCCGCAGGCATAGAATCGGTATTCCTCCTGGGGGTCCAATGCTACACGTCGTTTGATGTACTCGGAGGCATCTCCTTCTCCCACCGTCAAGTAAAGCTCAATGTCCTTCTTCCTCTCACCGGAATGCTCGGTAATGGCAGCCCGGATCTTTTCCAATAGATCCCCCTTGCCCGCCGCGGGATTCAGTATAAAGCAATATTTCATAACACCTCCCGGAAGTACGCTGTGCTTCCTTTTTCTACAAAGCGCGATCTCCCATTTTTCGATTCTATTATAACACAAAAACCGGTGTCCGTCAATCCTTAAAAAATGGCACATTTCATTTTCTCGCCGCATATAATGAAACCGAGAACATCCCACAGGAGATTTACCAATAAGGAGGAACCATTCATGCAAATTGATCGCTCGGCTCTGGAAAAATTGCTTACTCTTAATGACCGTCAACTGAAAGCCATCATTCAAAAATTGGTAGCCGAAAGCGGCATTGATCCCAAGGATTTTCACATCGATCCGGGAAGCATTGAAAGTATTCGGTCCGCACTCCGCACCGCCTCGGATGAAGATCTTAAGAGAGTAGCGGAGCAGTATGAAGCCAACCGCAGGAAACGGGGGTAAGAGGAATGGACCAACCGCCCAAAGCATCAGAAGGGCTTGCCCCCTCTCTATCCGATGCCATTGATAAGATCATGGCGCATCCGGAGCTTATTTCCATGGTAGCATCAGCAATTGGAGCGCCTGATCGTCCGCGGGAGGAACCTTCCGCGGCGACCGAGGATCCCTCCCCTCCCCCGCCCACGGAACCGACGGATTCCCTGGCTGCTTTGTCGCCCATGCTCTCCAAGCTTTCCCAGGCAAAGCATACGGCACCTCGCCGGGAAAAGGATGCCCGATCCGATCTTCTCTGCGCGCTCAAGCCCTATCTCAGCCCCGGTCGACAGGAGGCAATCGATTACATGATCCGCATTTCTCAAATCTCAGATTTACTCAAACATCTGACGTAAGGAGGCAATATGTACGCTCGCCAGCCACCCACGGGAAAATTTTCCCGTCCCTTTCAGCTTCCCTCCAATTACAGCGGAAACGCCTTTGCCGCGGAGGAAGTAACCGAAGTGCCCTCAGTGCCTGAGGAGGAGAAAGAAGCGGAAGAAATACCAACCTCCGCGCCGCCTCAGCAAGAAAGCGAGCCCGCAGAGAAAACAGCCTCGCCCGCCGGAAAACTGTTCTCCTCCCCCGGATTTCATCTGGACCTGGGACGCTTGTTCAAAAGTGACCGGGGAGGCGGCATCGGTATGGAGGAACTCCTGCTCATCGGATTGATTTTCCTCATCTCCCAAGGAGAAACGAAAGACGACCTTTTGCTCTTATTGCTGCTCCTGCTGTTTATTCAATGATGACCGCTCGCCCCAAACAAGATCGGTAGGTACTCCCAGCACAGGATCGTTGGGTACCTACCGCTTTTCTTGTTCACACCATGCTTTTTTTCAAAAGCTCTTGAAAAAAAGGAGAGATGCGTGTATAATAGTAGCGTAAGATAATTTTTATGAAAAATAAGGAGGTAAGGATTATGCCAGGACCAGGAGGAGGCTCTCGAGGAGGCGGATTTGGCGGCGGTTCCCGCGGCGGAGGATTTGGCGGGGGAGGCGGCGGCTTCGGTGGCGGCTCCCGCGGCGGAGGCTTCGGAGGTCCCGGAGGATTTGGACATGGACCCCGCGGACCCCGTGGACCTTTTTGGGGAGGCGGCTGGTACCACCGTCCCTATTACGGCTACGGCGGAGGCGGATGCCTCGGCGGTCTTTTGGGTGTGCTCATGCTTCCCATTCTCCTGCTTTTCGTAGTCGGTATATTACTGTTCGGCTACGTGGGCTCTGCCATTTCCAACGTGACGCAAGGGGGCATTGTCTCCTATGATGAGACAGTGTTCCAGGAATACGCGGATCGACAGTACGCGGCGGAATTTTCTTCCTCCTCCGCATATGAGGACAACCTGCTGATCGTATTTCTCACCAATGAGGAGGCGGACGGATACTACGTCATTGCCTGGCTCGGTGACAACGTGGACTCCTCCATCAATCAGATGTTCGGTGATGAGACGACCACCTTTGGTCGGGTCCTGCTGGGAAGCGTCAACAGCGAATATTACGCCTATTCCCTGGATTCTAACCTGGCAACCGCTATGGAAACCATGGCGAAGCACATCGACCAGCTAAACCTGGATTCTTCCTTTAAAACCCAAAAGGATCACTCCAATATGGTGGAATCCCACCTCACCAACTACACGGACTTGTCCTTAACAAAGGAAACGGTGGATGATTCCCTCCGCTCCTTTACGGAGGATACGGGGATTCCCGCGGTCATCGTAGTGGACACCATGGAAAACGTATTCGGGAAGACACTTCCCCTTTCGGATATCATGACGATCTTGATCCTCATTGCCCTGGCAGTGGTGGCAATCGTCCTGATCGTAAAAACGGTAAAGAAGAACAAGAAAAACGACCCCAAGAACGAAAATCAAAACCGATATAACCAAAATCCCGGCGGGAACTACCGATCCTTCCATTAACGAATCATCGGAGCTGTCTTGCATGGAATGTTTAGAGAGCTTCCTTGTGTGAATTCAACAAAAAACACTTGCATACCGCTATTGGTATGCAAGTGTTTTTTGTATAGGCTCCCCAAAAAATGAAAACGATTTTCGAATGTAAGACAACCCCGATGATGTCTGTTATCCTCCGTTCCGATCAATAAACGCATCGATCACCAGACAAACGGAAAGAGCCGCAACCTCGTCCACGTCAAAACCAAAACGAATCTCGTAAGCGTCAGTAAAGGAAAACCATTCCTTAGATACCGCCGCAATGGTGGTGATCCCGTTGGTAATCTCATATTCATGCGCGAACAGATCCCCCATGATCTCCCAACCAAGACCATTCACCGCATACCTCGGCTTAAAGAAATGAAAGACCTGAACCACTTCCCCGATCTGTTGACCACCCACAAAGATCAAGTATTTTGGAAAGAAGGAAAATACCTTCTGTTCGATATAAGCAAGCTCATTGCCGTTCAAATCGTACAGATGGAGCCTCTTACCAAGGGTAAATACTTCCCCCTTGACGTAATAAACCGGATTTCCGTTCTCGTCATAGATCGAAAACATGTCACCCCAGGAAAAGGCTCGTTGCTCGATATATAGCTTCATCTCTGCCTCCTGTCATCTCAAGCGTCCAAATTAGAAGATCCGCCTTACTTCACTCGCTGGATCTTCTGCCGCCGAATATCGGTTCCGGAGAACAGGATCGGACTGTACTCGCCCAACAGACGGCTGGTAATTCGTTCATTGTACCGCGCCTCCAGCTCCCGGAAGGCAAGGTTGGTGTTAATAAAGGTACACCTACGGTTGTTGATCCGCGTGTTCAACAAATCGTAGAGACAGGAAAGGGTAAACTGATTGCTCACCTCTGTCCCCAGATCGTCAATAATAAGTAGCTCCGCGTCAGCGTATCGATCCGGATCGTGCTTCATACCGTTCCCGTCATTGAATCGCTTCGCCTCAAAATCCGAGATCATCCCCACAGCACTGACGTATAACACGTCAAAGCCGCGCTCGATGACCGTCTTCGCCACCGCAGTGGACAAGTGAGTCTTTCCCAATCCTGTCCCGCCAATCAGCAAATAATTGGCATAGGCGGTACGGTCAAAGCTCTCCGCAAAACGCCGCAAGCCCTCTGCCGCACGCCGCATGGCATCGTAATTGGCACCGCCCACTCGGTAATAATCCAAGGAAAAATTGTCAAAGGATTGCGTGCGGATCAGTGCTCCCAGCCCGGAGGACTCATAGCCCGCCGCGATCAACGCCCGCTTCATGCAATCACACATTTTTGTATTCACAAAACCGGTATCTCCGCACTTGTCACAGTCGTACTGAACGTCGGAGTAATCCTCAGGATATCCGTGCTCCCGAAGAAGCTCTGCCCGTTTGGCAAGCAGCTCCCGATTTCGCTGACGGATGGCGGCAATCTGCTCCTCCGTATCCTTCCCCCCGCGAATCACCGCCATAATCTCCATGCCGGTTTGGGATAGCATCCCATCCAGCTTCCTCACCTCCGGAATGGCGGCATACAGCTCCGCCCGGCGCTCCGTGGCGCGATTTTGAGCCCGAAGGTATTTTTGAGAAAATTCCGCTTTGATCCGAATATAATCCTCCCGATTGTAACTCATGGGCTATTCTTCCCTCTCTTTATTGTAAATTCTCATAGCTTCGCTGAAGGGCTGCCTCGAAGAAATCCTCCACGTCATAGCTCTTGGAGGAGGACTCACCTGACCGATCCGATCGGTTCCGATCTATGTATTGCTCCACGTCTCGAACGGTGTGCAACCCCTCCGCATGCCATTTTTCCAAAATGCTGTTGGTATATTTGGGAACCGGTTTCTGAATGGTATCCACGGTAATATCGTATGCAAGACGGATCACGTCCATGTCATAGGCGTATTTTTCCGTCCAAGCGGTAAACATCCTTTTCTCCGTGGCGGTCATTTCACGGTCCGAAGCCCCGAAAAGTGCCCGAATCTTGGAAATAATCTCTCCCGAGCGTTCAATCCGGCTAATGCGCTCCATCACGGAATGGGTATCGGTCAGACCGTCGTCGTACATTGCCATGGCTACCTGCTCCGCATAACGAAGCGTCTTTTTTCCTCGGCGCACACCGTAAGCGAGAATGGCAAGCACCGCCTCCTCCTCAAAGCCCAGTTGATCCACAATACCAACCAGAATTCCCGTATCATAGGCGCGAAATACCTTCCCCACGATCCGTTGCGCCTCATCCACAAACTCCGCCGATACGCGGCGGCGCTCCATCAGCTCCGCAAGCTCGGCGGAGCTGTAGTTTTCCAACGCGCCACTCCTCTCCAACGCACCGCCCCGATGAGCCGACTGCCCCGAAGACACAGTGCCTGCCTTGGGGGACTCTGTTCGTCCCTCCTTGGCAGAAGCCTTTCCGGCATTTTTGTTCCCCGCCGCAGAGAGAACACCGGCACCCCGCCAGAATTTTAGTGAGGCATCCACCTCGGCTTGGGCGATTCCTAACTTTTCCGCAAGTTCCGAGGTCGAGGCAATGGCTGTATTCGGATCCACCAGCATCAGAAGTGCCACCAGGATCCGCAGATCATTCTCGTCCGCATTGCCCAAAAGTCCTGCCGTCTCATCAGTCAGAACCCCTTTTTCATAATGAATCAGAACCTTCGTTATCTTTCCCATGGAGCTCACTTGCTATCCTTTCGGGTATCGTTCAACTTCTGAGCTACCTCGTAGCATAGGGTCATTAAGGAGTCTCCCATGTGCACGTTTTCCACCACAATGCCGCAATCTCCCAGCTCCAGTTCCTTACCGGTAAAGTTCCACACTCCGTGAACACCCGATTGAGTCAGCTGTCTGGCAACCTCCACCGCGCGTTCCTTAGGAAGAGTCAAAATAGCGATATCCACGGAAAACTCACGCATCCGCGCCTCCAGCTCCTCCATGGGGTAAACCTTGACGTTACCGATTTTTTTGCCAATCACGGCACGGGAAACGTCAAACATGGCAACTACGTCTACCCCCCGCTTTTCAAACATGGGGCTGCGCACCAAAGCGCTTCCCAGATTACCCGCCCCGATCACCGCCGCCCGAAATCCAAAGCCAACGCCCAGGATCTCGCAAATCTTGGTGTACAAATAGTTGACGTTGTAGCCATACCCCTGCTGACCAAAACCGCCAAAGCAGTTCAGATCCTGACGGATCTGAGAGGCGGTCACATTCATCATACGGGATAGCTCCGCGGAACTGACACGAGTCTTCCCCATGCGGATCAGCTCTCTCAGATAGCGAAAATACCGAGGCAACCGCTTGATTACCGCGGGGGATACCTCAGGTCGAAAGCTGTCTCTTCCGTCTATTTCCTTTTTCAGCAGCTCCAGGGATTCTTCCTGGTCCGCCGCCTTCTTTTGTTCATTCATTTTTAATTCTCCTTTCTGTTTTCCCCTCCCTGCTTAATCACAGGAGGAACCGTTGAGAGAAGTGTCGGCAAAGTGCCCTGCCAAATACTCAAAATATCCCGCCGCGGCAACCATAGCCGCATTGTCCGAGCAAAGAGAGAGGGAAGGCTTGCAGAACTCGATCCCCCGCTTGTCACAGAGTGCCTCCAGGGCACTTCGAATATGAGAGTTAGCGGCAACGCCGCCCGCGAGAACCAGCTGACGGCTGCCCGTCACGCGCAACGCCTCGTCGGTCTTTTTCACAATGGCTTCCACGATTACTCGGGTATAGGAAGCGGTTACGTCGGCATGATTGGGCTCTTCTCCCTTCTGACGGGTGGAGTTGATATAATTCAGCGTGGCGGTTTTTAAGCCGCTGAAGGAAAAATCCAGCGTGTCTCCGCTAAGAGCCGGAGAAGGCAACGAAATGGCATGCCCGTCTCCCTCATACGCCAATCGATCCATAGCAGCACCTCCGGGATAAGGCATTCCGATGACACGGCCGATCTTGTCAAAGGCTTCCCCCGCCGCGTCGTCCCTGGTGGAACCGATCTCGCAAAAGTCGGTGTAGGAATCCACCCGATAAAAAGAGGTGTGTCCTCCCGAAACTACCAAAGCCGTAAAGGGCGGCTCGAGCTTCGGATATTCCAAATATGCCGCCGCCACGTGCGCCATGACGTGATTCACACCAACCAGAGGAATGTTATGAGCGAAAGCCAAGGATTTGGCAAAATTCACCCCCACAAGGAGGGCACCGATCAAGCCGGGATGGGAGGTCACTGCCACACAATCCACGTCACGAAGGGCGATCCCCGCCTCCCTTAACGCCTGATAGGTAATACCGCTGATGGCTTCAATATGGGCGCGGCTGGCGATTTCGGGAACCACGCCGCCGTACCTTCTGTGTATTTCAATTTGCGACGCTACAATATTGGAAAGGATCTCTCTCCTTCCCTCCTCCATGCGAACCACCGCCGCGGAGGTCTCGTCGCAGGAGCTTTCCAGTCCAAGAACAATCATCTTGTTCTCCTTTATGTTTTATTCTTCCGCCAAAGAGGGCTGATGATATACCATTTGAATGGCGGATTCCGTAGGATACCGATAAAAATTTTTGCGGATTCCGCAGGGAACGAAGCCCTCGGAACGGTAGAGAGACAAAGCCGCCTCATTGGATTCTCTTACCTCCAAAAATACGCTGACGATCCCTCGAGACCGTGCCCGCTCCATCAGAGCGCGTACCACAGCCCGTCCCAGCCCCGCTCGCCTGGCATGGGGATGAACAGCGATGTTGGTCACCGATCCCTCGTCCAATACTACGGTCATGCCTCCATAGGCAACCGCATTGCCGTCTCGAACCACGACCACACCCAAACCGTTCTCTCCCAAAAGGAGCCGTAGACTCTGCTCAGACCAAGGCTCCGCAAAGGAAAGCCGCTCCAGCTCCGCCACGTCGGCAAGATACGCCTCCTCCAAGGGAAGGATCCGATCCCCCTTCCGCATCATTCCGCTCCGATCACAGACTCTACCGCGTTCCGAAGAGAGTCGCTGACAGGCACAAAGCGTTGCGCGGAACGGCAGTAAAGATAGAAAACCCGCTCTTCCTCGCTCTCCCCCGCGTATTCCAGATAATTCACCACGTAACAGATTCCCAGGGAACTGTCCTCAAAGCGTAGGGTATAATGCGCCAGAGGGGAAATTAATCCGGAGTAAGGGTGATTTTCGCCCTCCAGATAGCCAGAAACAGCATTTTCGATCACAGCGGTGTCGGTAAGCTCTCCCAGCCGGGAATCCGAGGAATCGTACACCCCGATCCGGTCAATCTTCATCTGATTCAAGGAAGGAAGCACTACGTCCTCAGCATAAAGAAGCATGCCCAGCTCGCCGTAGAGCCAATCGGTTGGGTCTGCTCCTACAATCGCGTGATATACGTTGGAAGCACTGCTGCCATATACGTCCTCCTCTACCTGAATAGGAGCGTAACAATCAGGAGCGATTTGATACACCACGCCGGTTTTTTCATTCATCGTCCGTCCTTGCTCGTCGGTACCGAAGCGATCCCCCTTTTTACTGCATGAAATAAGGAAGGATAGCAATAATACCGCCACCAAGGACAAAGCAAGAAATCGATGTTTTGCCTGAATTTGCTTCATTGGGTTTCTCCTATGTATCTTAATAGCCAAAAGTACCGCTCAAGGAATCGTCATTCTCGATCCAATCCTCTACACAGATCATGCGGAACTCATTTTCCGTATCCCGTACCACTACCGTAGCGATTCCGGCGTTAATAATCAAGCGCTTACACATCATACAACTGCTGGTTCCGCTCACCAAGGAACGATCCTCAGGATTCACGCAGACCATGTATAAGGTAGCCCCCAGCATCCGCTCGCGAGCGGCGGAAATAATGGCATTGGCTTCGGCGTGAACCGAACGGCAAAGCTCATAACGCTCTCCCCTGGGAATATTCAGCTTGTCTCTCATGCAGTATTGCAGATCATTGCAGTTTTTTCTTCCCCGGGGTGCACCATTGTAACCGGTAGAAACGATCACATCATCCTTGACAATAATGGCACCATACATTTTTCGCAGACAGGTGCTCCGCTCCGCTACAGTCTGCGCGATATCCAGATAATAATTGTGCTTGGAAACTCTTGCCATCTTTTTCTCCATTCCCGAATCTGAGGATTCGCGTTTATAAGCATACATAATTATTATACAACAACTTCCGTGAGAAATCAAGTTTTTTCTCATAATTCTATGCCATGATGACAAAAATTCTAAAAAAGCCCCTTTTGAGAATGGAAGAAGCTTCGCCGGGACATACTATCTCCAACAACAACGGCAAAGGAGAAGTAGCATGGACATTGAGCAAGCGGATTATCCCTTTGGATTTGGCTTTGCGTTTATGAAAAATCGAGAAGCGCTCACCCGTTTTTTTGCCAAAAGCGAGGAGGAAAGACACCGTCTTGTCCGTCGGCTGACCGAGCTTCAAACTCCTCAGGAACGGGAAGCGTGGATTGAGGAATTGAGCCGAGAGCCCTAAAAAAGAAATTTGGATTCGGAGAGAGGAAAAACTCTCTCCGAATTTTGCGATTTTAAAAAAACATCTTGACAAATGACGAAATATAGATTATAATAATAGGGTCGTCACGCTGGTGTAGCACAGTCGGTAGTGCAGCTGATTCGTAATCAGCAGGTCGTGTGTTCGAGTCACATCACCAGCTCCACAAAAGAAAAAAACAAGACGGGATCGACCCGTCTTTTTTTTACAGTCGGAAGTGATATGCTTCGCAAGGCTGATTCGTAACAGCCGCGTCGTGTGTTCGAGTCTCTTCCCCTGCTCCACAAATGAAAGAAAAAAACAAGACGGGATCGACCCGTCTTGTTTTTTACAGTCGGAAGTGATATGCTTCGCAAGGCTGATTCGTAACAGCCGCGTCGTGTGTTCGAGTCTCTTCCCCTGCTCCACAATAGAAAGAAAAAACAAGACGGGATCGACCCGTCTTGTTTTTTACAGTCGGAAGTGATATGCTTCGCAAGGCTAATTCGTAACAGAGGCGTCGTGTGTTCGAGTCTCTTCCCCTGCTCCACAAATGAAAAAAGTGGCTGACTCAAATGCAAAAATTTGAGCCGCCACTTTTTCTGTATCTTTCACACTCCAAAAAATCTCTTGATTTTCCCCTCTCTTTGTGTTACAATAAAAGGGTAACCCCAAGATTTTAGAAAAAGGCAAGGAATGATATGAATCTTTGTGATCTGAAGACCATCAAGCAAGTGATGGCAATGTTCGGGATCAACTTCCGAAAAGAATTTGGACAAAACTTTTTAACCAATCATATGGTGGTGGAAGATATTGCCGATCAGTGCTGTGATCACGCCCACAGTACGATCCTGGAAATCGGACCCGGTATCGGCTCTCTCACAAGAGAACTGGCAGAACGCTACGACCACGTGGTGGCTCTGGAGATCGACCATGGACTGATTCCCGTACTGAAATTCACACTGGACGGCTATCAAAACATAACGGTGATCAACGAGGATGTCATGAAAACAGACCTTGCGTCGCTCCTCGCGCCCTATTTTGAAAAGGGACCCGTTGCGGTGTGCGCAAACCTACCCTACTATATCACCACACCGATCTTGATGAAGCTTCTGGAATCGGGGCTTCCCTTTTCCGATATTACCGTCATGATCCAATCCGAGGTAGCGGACCGCCTCTGCGCCCCTCCCGGAGGAAAGAATTGCGGAGCCATTACCGCGGTGCTTAATTACTACGGACAACCTGAAAAGCTCTTCACCGTCCGAGCCGATAACTTCGTTCCGGTGCCCAAGGTGGATTCCTCGGTGGTGCGGATCCGGCTCTATCGGGAAAAGCCTTACCGCCCCCTCCATGAGGGAACCCTCTTCCGTACCATTCACGCCTCCTTCGAGCAAAGACGGAAAACTCTCCCCAATTCCCTATCCGCAGGCTTCGGAGAGCTGACTAAGGAAGAGCTGGAGACATGCATCACACAGTGCGGTCACCCCCTGAACATCCGAGGCGAAAAACTGAGCATTGAAGAATTCACTACTCTCTCAGATGCCATCTGGCACACTATGCAATCAAAAAAAGTCTAACTTTCCAGCAAAGCCGCCCAAAGGCAACATGCCTTTGGGCGGCTTTGTCCGTTTGCTTTCCCTCACGGCAGCATTTCTCCCCGTAAAAACTCCAAAATCTTCTTTTCCTCCCGAGAAACCTTCACCTGGGTCACACCCAGTCGGTCTGCCGTCTGCTGCTGGGTAAGATTCCGATAAAATCGGAGAACTACAATTTTCTGCCATGTGGACGGCATGCGGGAGATCGCCTGTCCCAAAGCAATCCGGGAACAGAGCCGATCGATCTCTCCCGAGCTCTCCTCGTCAGGAAGAATGGACTCCAGCTCCACCCCCTCCTCTTCACCGTACGCATACTCCGAAAGAGAGACCATAGGTGACATAGATTCCAACGCCATTGCCGCTTCCTCAGGAGATACCTGACATAGCTCCGCCAGTTCTCCTACGTGGGGCTCCCGACCTTCCTCTAAGAGAATTCGGTTTTTGGCACTCATCAACGCCGCCCCCAGCTTTTTGTAGCTTCGTCCCACCTTCATAGGTCCCTCGTCACGCATGTGGCGGCGCAATTCCCCAAAAATCAACGGCACAGCATAGGTAGAAAAGGAGGTGCCCCGTTCCAGATCAAAGCTACGGATGGCTTTTAACATTCCGATGGTTCCAATCTGCATCAGATCCTCAAAATCAACGCCCCGTTCCCGAAACCGTAAAGCAATGCTCCTCACAAGTCCCAGGTTGGACTCGATCAAATGAGCACAAGCCTCCTCCGCTTCCTCCGAATTTCCCTCTTGGGCAAGGAGGATCCAGCGGCGGTTGTCCTCATAGCCCTCGCTTTTCTTTTCGCAAATTGGCTCCTGCTCGGTCATTCCCGCCGCTCCAGCTGCTTGAATAGTGTCACGGTGGTTCCCTTTCCCCATTTCGACACAACCCTCACCTTGTCGCAAAAACTTTCCATAACCGTAAAGCCCATACCGCTGCGCTCCCCCTCCGCGTCCGTGGTATAAAGAGGTTGCCTCGCCATACGAACATCCTCAATGCCGCACCCGCGGTCACGAATCTCGATCCTCACTCGGCGATCCTCATACAAACCAACGGTTATGTAAATCATGCCTACGGTATCTTTGTAAGCGTGAACGATCGAGTTGGTCACCGCCTCCGATACGGCACACTTAATGTCCGCAAGCTCGGTGGCTCCGGGATCCAGCTGAGCGCAAAATGCCGCCACGGTAGCCCGCGCTACCGATTCATTCACGGAAAGGGATGGAAGCCTCAATTTCATCTCGTTCAACTCCCGCACCTTCGTCATAGATGGTTTTTCCATTCGATTTTCCGACTTCATGCCTGTTCCTCCTTCGGAGATTCCTCAATTTTAACCATTCTCCCAAGCCCCGCCAGTTCAAATATCTTCACGATCCGGGGATTGGGATTGCGCAGGGTCAACTCCCCGCCCAGCCGTTGCATAAGCGCATACCGCCCCATGATCAACCCCAATCCGGAGCTGTCCATGAAGTCAATATGAGACAGATCCAAAATCGCCTTGCGCGGATGCTCCTCCAATAGAAGACGGTCCATGTCCGTTCGGACCCGAACCGCACAGTGGTGATCGATCTCTCCGTGAAGGATCAGTTCCACCTCGCCTCCCCTTCGCTCCACGTCAAAACTGCACTGTTTCTTGTTGTTCATACATATCAGACCTCCTGCTTTTTTCCTTTCCTGTTTTGATATTCCCATTGTACCATACTGCCTACAAAAAATTTGTCGGATCCGGGCGGCAGAGAAATGTTTCAGAAATAAAAAAAGAATGGCTCACAATCTGTGAGCCATTCCGTAAGGCTTATGCATTTGCTTTCTGATAATTTTCTACGATCTTGGCGGCAATATTACCGGGAACAACGTCGTAACCGGTCACATCATATTCAAAGCTTCCGCGTCCCTGCGTCATAGCACGAAGGATGATGGGATATTCCATCAGCTCCGCCTTGGGTGCCAAGGCATGAACTACGGTGTAACCCTTCTTCTCGGCAGGATCCATACCCATCACCGCGCCGCGGCGCTTGTTCAAGTCACCCATCACGTCGCCCACCAGCGAGTCCGGAACGGTAATGTCCAGATTTCCAACCGGCTCCAGAAGTACGGGAGCCGCCTGCTCCAGACACTTCTTGTAAGCAATGCTGGCAGCGGTCTTGAAGGAAATTTCATCCGAGTCCACGTCGTGATAAGAACCGTCGTACAGATCAGCCGCCAGCTGAACCAGCGGGAATCCGGCAACACCCTTCACCATGGCATCCTGCAAGCCCTTTTCCACAGCGGGATAAAAGTTCTTGGGAACGGTACCGCCTACCACCGAAACGGTAAAGGTCAGACCCTCCTCCTCACCGGGCGCAAAGCGGATCTTTACGTGTCCGTACTGACCGGATCCACCGTTCTGCTTCTTGTGCTTTCCTTCCACGTCCACGCGCTTGGTGATCTTCTCGCGGTAAGCGATCTTGGGAACGTCAAAGTTCACGCTAACACCGAAGCGGTTCTTCAGCTTGGCGGAAAGCACGGCAAGATGCATGTCACCCAAACCGGAAACCAACATCTGCTTGGTTTCGGCATTGTTCTCGTATCCAAGTGTCAGATCCTCCTCCAGCATCTTGACAAGACTCTGAGAGATCTTTCCCTCATCCTTTGCCGATGCGGGAATCATTGCCTTTACGTAGTAAGAATTGGGGAAGGTGATAGGAGCATAGCTCATCTCCTTGTTCCAGGTCAAGGTGTGGTTGGTACCGGTTCCGTTCAGCTTTGCGACCATACCGATATCGCCGCAGGCAAGCTCCTCGACCTCGGTCTGCTTCTTGCCGTTCATCACGTAAATGTGCGCCAGCTTTTCGCTCTCACCTGTGGTGTTGTTCTTCATCAAAAGATCTCTCTTTACCGTACCGCTCATAACCTTAAAGAAGGACATCTTTCCAACAAAGGGATCGGCAACAGTCTTGAATACAAACAAAGCGGGCTCGCCCTCCGTAACGATCTCCACCTCAGAACCGTCAGCCAACATCTCATTCTTCTTGGCAGTGTGGCGGGGGAAGGACTCGGTGATCTTATCCAGCATGGTCCATACACCCCATAGCTTTGCGGCAGCACCGCAGAATACGGGAACGATCTCACCGTGGATAATACCCTCGTGTACGGCGTTGATGGCTTCCATATGGGTGATCTCCTCACCCTCAAAGTACTTCATCATCAGATCCTCGTCGGTGCTTGCTACCGCCTCCATCAGCATGTCACGGTACTTCTCCACCGCCTCGCGGGACTCCTCTGGAATCATCTCCACGCTGTGCCGTCCGTTGGCATCAAATACGTGAGCCGACTCGTCGATCAGATCAATACATCCGGTCACAACACCGTCCTTAACCATAGGAATGGTAAGAGGACAAATGTGCTTTCCAAAGGTCACGTGCAGATCGTCCAACACACGCGCAAAACGAGCGTCGTTGTCATCAAACTTATTAATAAAGAAAGCGCGGGGCAGATTTGCCGCGTCGGCATAGTTCCACGCAAGCTCCGTTCCGATTTCAATACCGGCTTTACCGTCCACTACGATAATGGCACTGTCCGCCACACGAAGAGCCTGGTGAACCTCTCCCACGAAATCCAGGTATCCGGGAGTATCCAATACGTTGATCTTACAATCCTTCCAAGTCATGTTCAGGATGGAAGCCGAGATCGAGAAGCCTCTCTTGACCTCTTCCGCGTCAAAGTCCGAAACAGTATTTCCGTCCGTTACCTTTCCCAGACGATCCGATCCGCCGGTTATATAGAGCATTGCCTCTGCGAGAGAAGTTTTTCCACATCCTCCGTGTCCCAGCAATGCGACGTTTCTGATTTTTTTGGTTTCAACAACAGCCATTGGCTTTTCCTCCTTCCTTTCGCAACTGTTTGGCGAAAAGATCTGTAAAAATGATTTGGCACGCAAAGGATTCGTTTTTTAGAATTTCTTGCAACCATTACATCCATTATACAATAGTTTGGCAGAAATTTCAAGAGAATTTTTTGTGTTTTTAGAAGTAGAAACGTAAAAATATCCCTTCTTTTTTTGTGCAATATAACGAAGACCCAAAACCGTCCGTCTTCTCATCAAAGAAGACGGACGGCATAACAGCCTCGCTCCGCTCAGCTGTCATCAGCGATCTTACACCTTATCCGGCAAACCAAATAAAACGCAGGCATTCTCGGAGGTCTGAGACACTACCGTTTGGTAGTCCGTACCCCGCGCCTCCGCCAAGGCGGCGGCGGTGAAAACCATCCGCCCCGAATGGTTTAACCTTCCGCGGAAGGGCTCGGGGGAAAGATAGGGACAGTCGGTCTCCACTAAGATCCGATCTGATGGCACAACCTGTGCTACCTCCCTTACCTTCCGCGCGTTGCGAAAGGTCAACACACCGGAAAAGGAAATGTACCAGCCTCTCCGGCATAGCTCTCGCGCCATTTCAGCACTGCCGCTGAAGCTGTGAAATACACCCGTCACATCGGGGTGCCGCAAAACCGTCTCAAAACAGTCTCCATGCGCTTCCCGATCATGAATGATAACAGGAAGTCCCAGCTCTTTGGCAAGAAGCATCTGCTTCTCAAAGAATTCCGCCTGCCGAGCCTTGTCATAAGGCTCCCAATAATAATCTAAGCCGATCTCGCCAATGGCAATGATCTTGTTCTTTTTCCGCTTTTCAGGGGTGTCGGCAAGAACCCGGATCCTCTCGATCTCCTCATCCGCGTCTCCCAAAGCCTTACAGTCCTCCGGATGAATCCCCACGGCGGCATAGAGCCCCGAATAGACCTGAGCCTGCCGAATACAAGCAAGCGCGTTCTCCGGATTGGTTGCCACGTTGACCGCGGCGGCAATTCCCGCGCCAAACACCTCACGGGAAAGGATCTCATCCGCGGAGTGATCTCCCTCACCGCCAAAACGGCTATCAAAATAGTGAGCGTGAGAATCGATCAAGCCTTCGGCAGACCATACTTTTGTTTCTTCTTTCATCATATGTGCTTCTTAAAATTCCTGCTTCAGACTGCGCTGGAACAAGGAGCCCAGCCCCTCACGCAGATCTCTGCCCTCGTACAAAACCTCATATACTCCACGGCAAATGGGAAGCTCCACGCCATAGCGGTCAGCCAGCTGAACCAAAGCCTTTGCGGTATAGTAGCCCTCAGCCAAAAAATCACAGCTCTCTCCTCTGACCAACCGCTCGCCGAACATCCGGTTGTGGCTGTATGGAGAAAAGACCGTAGCCTCATAGTCCCCTAAATGACAAAGCCCGTAGGCGGAAATTTCCTTGCCGCCCATGGCGGCGATCAACCGCCCGATCTCACGGGTCCCTCGAGCCATCAGCGCACCCTTCAGGGTCGTCAGCTTCACTCCGTCCAGCATCCCCGCCGCGATACCGATGACGTTCTTGGCGGCGGCACCAACCTCATTTCCGATGAGATCGGTACCATAGTAAAAGCGAATCAGCTCACCCGAGAATTCCTCCACCAAACGCGCCTTCACCGAAGGGTTCTCGCTGTCGATCACCATACAGTTGGGAATTCCCGCGTAAAACTCCTGAACGTGTCCCGGACCAAGCCATACCGCTACCTCGTTGGAGGGATCGGTGTTTTCGGCAACGATCTCGGATAGCCGCTTTCCGCTTCCCACCTCAATTCCCTTCATGCAAAGAACGAAGGTCTTCCCCATCAGCTTCAAGGGACGGAGCTCCTCCATGAAGCCCCGTAAGCCTTGGGAAGCAATGGAGATCACAATAATCTCCGCCCGAGTCACACATTCCAGATCACAGGTAAGCTTCACCGATTCCTCCAAGGTCAGCAAATCATTCCGTCGCTCCGCAAGAAACCGTTGCATGTGAGGGGAGGAGGCTCTGCCGTACAAGGTCATTTCGTGCCCCAGACGGTCCAAATACCAGGTAATCAAGGACCCCCAGCGTCCGCATCCAACTACTCCAATTTTCATATGTTATCTCCTTTTTGAAAAAGGGGGACAGTAAATCCATCCCCCTCAGTACCGTTCATTAGCGTACACGTTCGCCAAGAGGCGTATCCTCCGCCAAGAATACCACCCGAACCTCTTCCTCACCGCTGGCAAGGATCATACCCTGGGATTCAATTCCGCAAAGGGTGGCAGGCTTCAGATTGGCGACGACGATCAGCTTCTTGCCGATCAACGCCTCGGGCTCGTAGAACTTGGCAATTCCCGATACGACCTGTCGTTTCTCATAGCCCAGATCCAGCTGAAGCTTCAGAAGCTTCTTCGCCTTGGGTACTCGCTCGCAGGCAAGAACCTGAGCCGTTCTCAGCTCTACGTTCATAAAATCCTCAATGCCGATCAAAGCGCATCCCTCAGGCTTCTGTGCCGCCTTGGCAGCCTTCTCCGCTTCCGCGATCTGCGCCTGACGGAGCTGTTCAAACTCAGCCAGCTTCTTCGCCTCGTCCACACGGGCAAAGAGCACCTTGGAGTCAGCGGTAGCCGCACCGGAAACCAGCTTACCGAAGGCAGATGCGTCGCCTAAGGTGCCGTAGCTACGAGCCTCGGTGTTCAGCTCGTTCAGAATCTCCTCCGATGTCTCGGGAATAAAGGGAGCAAGCAGTACAGCTCCCCAACGGATCGCCTCCAGCAGATTGTAAAGAACGGTTCCCAGCCTCTCCTTTTGAGACTCGTCCTTGGCAAGACTCCAGGGCGTGGTCTCGTCAATATACTTGTTAGCACGCTTCAGCATGGTAAATATGCACTCCAGCGCGTCAGCGATCCGATAACCGTCCATATTCTCGATTACACCGGCGTACGCGGTGGCGCAAGCGGTCCTTAACTCATCGTCCAGAGCATCGGGCGCAGTGGGAGCCTGGATCACCTTGTCAAAATACTTCTTGTTCATATCCAGAGTACGCTTCACCAGATTGCCCAGATTGTTTACCAGATCGTTGTTGAACCGAGTGATCACAGACTCATAGGTAATGGAACCGTCCGAATTGTAGGGCATTTCAGCCAAAGCGTAATAACGGACACCGTCCACGCCGAAATGCTCCGCCAGCTCATCGGCGTAGATCACGTTTCCTTTAGATTTAGACATCTTGTCCATGCCGAAGTTAAACCAGGGGTGACCGAATACCTTCTTGGGCAAAGGAAGTCCCAGAGCCATGAGGAAAATAGGCCAGTAGATGGTGTGGAATCGGAGAATATCCTTCCCGATCATGTGCACATCACAGGGCCAGTACTTCCGGAACTCCTCGGACTGCTCCTCGTAACTCTTGTCTGGATCGTAGCCAATGGCGGTAATATAGTTAGACAGAGCGTCCAGCCAAACGTAGATCACGTGCTTGGGATCAATGTCCACGGGAATCCCCCAGGTAAAGGAGGAACGGGACACGCATAGATCCTGCAAGCCTGCCTTGAGGAAGTTGTTGACCATTTCCTTCTTGCGGGACTCAGGCTGAATGAAATCGGGATTTTCCTCAATATGCTTCATTAAGCGGTCCGCATACTTGCTCATCTTGAAGAAGTACGCCTCCTCCTGAGCCTGCTGAACAGGTCTGCCGCAATCGGGACACTTGCCATCCACTACCTGGGTCTCGGTGAAGAAAGACTCACAGGGAGTACAGTACCATCCCTCGTAATGACCCTTGTAAATATCTCCCTGGTTGTAGAATCGGGTAAATATCTTCCGCACCGTGGTCTCGTGCTTCTCGTCGGTGGTACGGATAAAATAATCGTAGGAGGTGTTCATTCTGTCCCAGATACCCCGAATTTCACCGGCAACCCGATCCACGTATTCCTTGGGAGTGATCCCTGCCTCCTTAGCATAGTTTTCGATCTTCTGTCCATGCTCGTCGGTTCCGGTGCAGAAGAAAACATCGTAGCCTCTTGCCTTCTTGTAGCGGGCAACCGCGTCGGTCATGATCACCTCATAGGTATTCCCGAAATGAGGCTTTCGGGAAGCATAGGCAATGGCTGTTGTAATATAAAATTTCTCGTTCATGATATCGTCTCCTTTTGTGTCCCCTCACCGTCCAGCTCCTCGGCAAGGGCAAAATAAGTAAAATTCAATTTGGGAAGAGCGTTGAATACCAACCAGACTCCCACCGTCACAAGAGAAAGAAGTCCGTCTCCCAGGAAGGACAGCACATACCGCCCGTAAAGAGCCTTCCTTCCCTTCATGACCCTGCGGCTCTTTCGAAGAGCGGCAAGGATCGACGAACCGCGGCACATCTCATAGGGGAGAAGGAACCATCCGCCGCTTCCCCACATCCAAAGTGCGCACAAAGCAATGGCGGCAAGCAAAAGAGGCAAATGCAAAAAATACCGCGTCTGCTCCGATACAAATACCGTTCCCAGTACGATGACCGCACATCCCAAAGGGCGCAAACATATAAAAAAGCCAAAAATCCAGTGCTTTCCATAGCCGCCAGCTCGAAATATTCCTCCATAGCCGCAGGCATCCTTGGCTTGTAAATAACAGTACCGAGTATAAGAATAAAAGAGAGAAACGGCAGGGAGAGTAAGAAAAATTCCCAAGACCAACCAAACGCCCAAAAAGACGGGATCCTCCCGTCCGGCAAGCTCAGGCGGAAGCTGTTCTCCGCTTCCAAATATCATCCAAGTCAAACCGATAGAAATAATCATGGGTAGCAGAATGGCAAGAAGCAACAAGGAAAGAGCAATTGCCAACCGAACCCGAACTTCCTTCCGCCCGGCAAGACAGCTTCCGGTTTGCTTGCTCGTCAGTGTTTTTTTCATATAGACACCCTCATTTCATCCACTCGCCTCGCACCATCACACGATGAATCACCAGGCGATCTCGATTAGAGGACACGATCAGATCTGCCCGCTTTCCCGCATCCAGAGAACCACAGCTTTCAAATATGCCTACCTGCTTCGCCGGGGTCTCAGTGGCACACACAATGGCATCCGCAAGAGAAATATCCGCATATTCCACCAAACGGTTCACCGCCTCACATAGGGTCAGCGTACTGCCCGCCAAAGCACCCTCTGGGGTCCTGGCAATTCCCTTCTCCACGCTTACAGGATTTCCCGCGATGGAGTAGGCTCCATCCGGGCACCCGGTAGCCTCCATAGAATCGGAGATGAGACTCACGCCTCCGCTTCCCTTCGCCCGATATACCAGACGAACCATCTCGGGAGATACGTGGATTCCGTCGCAGATCAGCTCCGCGATACAGTTGCCCTCAAGAGCGGCACATACCGCGCCTCCGTTCCGATGATGTAAGGGCGGCATGCAGTTGAATACATGGGTGTAAGAGGAAAGTCCCCTCGCCTCGGCAAGCTTTGCCTCCTCGTAGGTAGCGTTGGTATGTCCCAAGCCTAAGGTAGCGCCAAGCTCACGAGCCTTTCTCATAAAGCTTCCGTCGCTGTCCAGCTCGTAGGCGGCGGAGATGTGCAAAGAGCCACACATTCGGAAGACCTCCTGCTCCAGATCAGAAGCCAGCAGGGGTGCCAATAATTCCGGCGCGTGCGCGCCTTTTTTTTCGGGATTGAGGAACCGCCCTTCCCAGTGCACACCGCAAAAGGTCGCTTCTCCGCTCCGTGGAACGAATCGGTTGATGGAGTCGGTAGCACTCACCATCTGAGCAAGGGTAGAGGAAGCCAAGGTGGGCATCACCGTGGTCACTCCGTGCCTTGCGTAGTCCAAAGCCATCACGCCGTAAGCGTCGGGAGAACAGGAGCCGAAGTCAAAGCCGGCTCTGCCGTGGGTGTGAGCGTCCACAAGACCGGGAAACACAAAAGCACCGCCAAGGTCGCGGACTTCTTCTTCCTCCCCGGGCGTAAGGTACTCTCCCACCTCCAGAATTCTGCCATTCCCGATCCGAAGAGAACCGCGCAGAAAGGTACGGCTGTCATTCCGATAAATATTCGCGCCTGTAATCAGCATCCTCTCTCCTCCTTTCCGGTCAACCCCAACATCTCATATTATTATAGCAGAAATTCCCTCTCATTACAAGAGGGATTCAAATTTTTCTCAAAAAAGAAGAGAGGAAGATTCCTCTCCTCCTCTCAAATATCCGATTCTTCCTCTTTCTCCGAGGGTCCTTCCTCATAGCTCTTCATTCCCCGCATCTTTCCTATCATGCGGAAGCCGTCCACCTCACCCCGTTGAATGGCACCGAAGATCCGATACCGTAGACCCTTGTTTTCCCGCTCCAGCTGAGCAAGCAGCCGCTTCATGGACTCCCGCTCTGTCGCACCGTCCGCGGGACACTTGGACTTCACCACAGGCAGATTTACCTTGGAGGAAAAATACCGCACATCCTTCTCCGGCATGTAGATCATAGGACGGATCATGGTAATATCCGTGTTGGACAGATAGGTGACGGGCTGGAAGCAGCCAATACGCCCCTCGTAAAAGAGATTCAGCATAAAGGTCTCCACCACGTCGTCAAAATGGTGACCGAGTGCCACCGACGTGCACCCCAGCTTCTTGGCACCGCCGTAAAGAGCCCCTCGGCGCATTTTTGCGCAAAGAGAACAGGGATTTTTCTCCTTCCGTACCTCAAAAATCACCTGAGAGATCTGGGTAGGAATGATGTGATAGGGCACGTCCAGGGAATCACAAAGCTTCTGTATCTCCCCAAAATCGGTTCCCTCAAAGCCCATGTCCACCGTAATGGCGATCAGCTCAAATTTCTTGGGGTAAAATCTTCTCAGCTCCGCCAGCGCGCATAAAAGAGTGAGAGAATCCTTGCCGGCGGAAACACCAACCGCCACCCGGTCCCCCTCTCGAATCATGTCGTAGTCGTCCACGGCTCGGCGAACAAAGCTAAGCACTCGTTTCATCTGTTCCATCGTTTCTTCCTTGTTATATAGATTGGAAGCCGCCGCATAGGTTCTCCTACGGTGCTCCGTGAAAATTCATGGTGTCGTAAATCCTTGCGGCACGCTCGCTCAAGGGTCTCGCCCCGCCGCCATCACCCGCTTGGTCGTGTAAGAAAAGGGGCGGCAGGATCCTCATGCCAGGCGCACCTCCCTTGGTGGCGCTGATCAAAACCATAGAGGGCTCTGCTCCGGGATCCCCGTGAACAAATACCATCTGCTTCGGCTCCAAGCGATTCCGTGTCAGCGATGCCATCAGCTCAGACAAACGGTCTGGACGCCACACACAGTAAAATTTCCCGCCATGCTTCAGCAAACGCCAGGCACAGGAGCAGAAATCCTCCACGGTACCGCAAACCTCGTGCCTTGCAATGTACTTCCATTCAGAATCATTCCGCTTACCGCTGTCGGTACGCATATAGGGCGGGTTGGCAAAAACCGCCTCCGCTTCTCCCCCAAAATTCTCCGAGGATACCTCCCTGAGATCACAGTGCCGCACCAATACTCGATCCGTCATACCGTTCAGGATCACGTTCCGAGCCGCCAACGTGGCGAAATCCTCCTGGATCTCCAAGGCGTGAATTCGAGCAAACCGTCCCCTCGCCGCGCACAGCAGTGAAATGATACCGGTACCGGTACCCAGCTCCACGGCAACGCCCCGCGGTGCGGGACGCACAAAAGAGGCAAGCAAAAAAGCATCCGTCCCAAAGGTCAGCCCTCTGGTCTTGCTGATCAGACGTATGTCCTCGTTCACCTGATCCAACCGTTCTCCCTCTTGCAGGATCGGCACGTCACTCCCCCCTCTCTTTCATCGGCATGATAACACAGATGGGCTGATGTGCAAGACACACCAGCCCATCTGTCGAATCCTATATGTAGGATAGCTCGAAATTACTCAGCAACGGGAGCGGAAACGGGGCAAGCATCTGCGCAAGCACCGCATTCAATGCACTCATCTGCGTTAATTTCGTATTTGCAGTCACCCTCCTTGATTGCTCCAACAGGGCAAGCCTCTGCACATGCACCGCAAGCGATGCAGGTATCGGAAATCTTGTATGCCATGATCACATACCTCCAAATTTGATAATGTTAGTATAATGTATACCACCTTCTATTTTATCATATTTATTCAGAATTTCAAGACCTAAATGAAAATTTTCTTGTTTTTTTTCAATTTTTTCTTCCAACTTCTCCAAGAAGCTCCAAAATCATGGTGTTCTAGCTTGATCCGTCTCTCTGTAATTGTTAAAAATATCCAAAAACAAAAAATTCAATCTGTGCAAAAGAGAGAATCGAGAAAAAATCAGGCAGACCCCATTGACAGTCATATGACCGTGTGATATAATTATAGCGTAAGATTCAGCAACAGAAGGAGGTGTACGAATGGCAACCACATTCCCGGGAACAACCGTTGAAGTCAGCTCCCTGGAAAAAAGATGCTCTCGGCAACTGTTTGACGGCGTGTTCGCCGCCGGAGGAATTACTCTGTCCCAGGTTTCCATCATGACCGGACTTGAGCCCTATCTGATTCAAAACTGGGTCAAGCGAGGATTCGTTTCTTCCCCCTCCAAACGAATGTATTCCCGCCAACAATTCGCGCGCATTGTGATCATCAATATGCTGCGAGAGACCCTACAGATCGAGAAGATCTGCAATCTGATCCACATTATTGGAAGAGGCACGGCGGATCGAAGCGACGATCTGATCAGTGACGAGGAGCTCTATCACCGCTACGTAGACCTCCTGTCCGATCATAAGCTGCACACCACCGAGCCCCAATCGGTTCAATCGGCGGCTGAATCGGCGGCAAATGACTTTGAGGAGCACTCTCCCAATGCCCGGTCTCAGCTGGTGCGCCTGCTACAGGTCATGTTTTACGCCCACGCCTCTGCGGGACTCCGCCGTTCAGCGGAAGAGATCCTGGCTACCCTGGAGTAGCCGCAACTCAGACCAATCGGAATCAAAGAATATTCAGAAAGGAAACAAACATATGCTTGCTTGGTGGAATTCTCTCAGTATGGCTGTACAGGTCTTTTACTGTATTGCCATTCCCTCTACCTTGATCTTGGTCATCCAGACCATTCTCCTTTTCCTGGGAATCGGCGACGATGCCGACGGCTTGGATGGCATAGGCGGCGATGCCGCTCCCGATGGACCCGACGCGGACCCCGGTGACGGTGTCTTCGGTGAAGAATTGGCAACCGAAGACCCCGATCCCCATGGATGGGACGGACTCCGGATCCTCACCTTCCGCGGAATTATTGCCTTTTTCGTGGTCTTTGGCTGGGTCGGCGTGGCAATGGGCGCGACCGGAGCTTCTCTTTGGCTCACCATTCCCATAGCCTTCCTCAGTGGCTTGGCAATGATGATCACGCTGGCAGTCCTGCTCCGTGCCGTCATGAGGCTGAGAAGCGACGGAAACACCGATAACAGAAATGCCATCGGAACCTCCGGACGTGTTCAGCTTACGATCCCCGCATACCGCACAGGGGAAGGTAAGGTTCATCTTATGCTCCAAGGCTCCTACGTGGAGCGGGATGCCGTTACCGACGAAACCGAGCCGATTCCAACCGGCTGTGAAATCGTGGTCATCGGTGTCAGCGGTCAAACCACTCTTGTTGTAAAAAGAAAATAATTATAAATGGAGGAAATTCATATGCAACCCCAAGTTATCATTCTCATTTGTGCCGTCGCTCTTGTGGTGGTGTCATTCATTGCCTGGATCTGCTCCAGATACAAGAAATGCCCCTCCGATAAGATCATGGTGGTCTATGGATCCATCGGTAAAAACAAAGACGGAACCAACCGCAGTGCCAAGTGTATCCACGGCGGCGCGGAGTTCGTCATTCCGATCTTCCAGTCCTACGCGTACCTGGACTTGACCCCCATCTCCATTCAGGTTGACCTCAAGAACGCATTGTCCCGCCAGAACATCCGAATTGATGTTCCCTCCAGATTTACCGTAGGTATCTCTACCGAGGCAGGTGTCATGCAAAACGCGGCAGAACGCCTGTTAGGTCTTCAGCTCTCCGAGATCCAAGAGCTCTCCAAGGATATTATCTTCGGTCAGCTTCGTCTGATCATCGCAACCATGGACATCGAGGAAATCAATACGGACCGTGATAAGTTCCTTACCGCGGTAAGCAACAACGTGGAAACCGAGCTGAAAAAGATCGGTCTGCGTCTGATCAACGTAAACGTCACCGATATCAGCGACGAATCGGGCTACATTGTGGCACTTGGTAAGGAAGCCGCCGCAAAGGCAATCAACGATGCCAAGAAGAGCGTTGCTGAGCAGGACCGCGAGGGTTCCATCGGTGAGGCAAACGCGAAGATGGAGCAAAGAATTAAGGTAGCCGAAGCGGAGTCGGTAGCAATTCAGGGTGAAAATGAGGCAAAGATGAAGATCGCTATGTCCGATGCCGCCCTGAAGGAAAAAGAGGCAGAGGCTCTGAAGATCGCAACCACCGCTGAAAAGATCCAAGCCGCAAAGGCTCTGGAAGAATCCTATGCCGCTGAACAGGCTGCGGAAGAGGCGAGACGCAATAAAGAGCAGGCAACCCTGGAAGCGGACATCATCGTTCGCGCCGAGGCAAAGAAAAAGGAAATGGAGCTGGAAGCCGAGGCTGCCGCTGAGCAGATCCGCAGAAAAGCGAAGGGTGAAGCAGACGCGATCTACGCCAAGATGGAGGCGGAAGCACGCGGTATGGAAGAAATGCTCAAGAAACAGGCTGCCGGTTTTGCCGAGATCGTTCAGTCTGCCGGCGGAGATGCCGATGCCGCTTTGAGATTGCTCATTGCCGATAAGCTGGAAGAGCTGATGCGCGTCCAGGTTGATGCCGTTAAGAACATCAAGATCGATAAGGTCACCGTATGGGACGGCGGACAGAACGCAGACGGAAAGACCTCCACGGCAAACTTCATTTCCGGTATGATGAAATCGGTTCCCCCTCTGGATGAAGTATTCTCCATGGCAGGGATGCAGCTCCCTACTCTCTTAGGCACAAAAGCGGAAGCAACAGCGGAAACACCCAAGGATACTCCCACGCAAAACGCGTAATTGCAACAAAAGAACGGCGTGTCTCTTTCGAGACACGCCGTTCTTTTATTGGCATGAAAGATTACTCAGCGTCCTTCTTGTCAGCCTTCTTCTCTTTTTTTTCCTTCTTCGCGTCCTTTGCCTCAGGCTTTACGTAATCGATCAGCTTTACAATAGCCATTTCAGCTCCGTCTCCGCGACGGGGACCCAGCTTAAAGATCTGGGTGTATCCACCGTTTCTCTCAGCATACAGAGGAGCCAGCTCGTTGAACACCTTGGTTACAACGTCCTCCTTCGTAATGTATGCCAAAGCGGCACGGCGAGAAGCAAGAGTATTCTTCTTGCCAAGAGTAATCATTTTCTCAGCGATGGAACGAACTTCTTTCGCTCTGGTGAGAGTCGTCTCAACCTGTCCGTTCTCCAGCAGCAAAGTCACCATACCGCGAAGCATTGCGTTTCTGTGCGCGGTAGGTCTGCCGAGTTTTCTAGTTCCGGGCATTATATTTCCCTCCTTTGTCGTATTTCAAACTAAGCGCTCGCACTCATCAGTCTTCTTCTTTGCGAAGCTCCAGACCCAAAGAGTGCAGTTTCTGAATCACTTCTTCCAGCGATTTCTTTCCGAGGTTACGGACCTTGATCATGTCCTCCTCGGTACGGTTCGTCAAATCTTCCACGGTATCAATGCCTGCGCGCTTCAAGCAGTTGAAGCTACGGACAGACATGTCAAGCTCCTCAATGGTCATCTCAAGAACCTTTTCCTTTTTGGTCTCTTCTCTTTCCACAAGGATTTCAACGTTTCTTGCTTCATCGGACAAATCAACAAACAAGTTGAGATGCTCGTTGAGAATCTTGGCGCCGAAGGAAATCGCTTCTTTTGCGGTAATAGTACCGTTAGTCTCCACCTCAAGCAACAGCTTGTCAAAGTCTGTAATGTTCCCAACACGGGTATTCTCCACGTTGTAGCGAACGTTATAGACGGGAGTGTAAATCGAATCGGTAAAGATCGTTCCGATGGGAGCGGAAATATTGGAACCGCGCATCTGAGCATCCAACTGCTTGTTGCGATCCTGAGATACGTATCCTCTGCCGTGATCAAACGTCAACTCCATGTAGAATCTGTCGTTTTCGCCCACAGTGCAAATGTGATGGGCAGGATTCAAAATTTCAATATCCGAATCCACCTTAATATCACCCGCAGTCACTTCCTGCTCGCCAATCACATCGATAACGACAGTTTTGGGAGCGTTTCCGTGAAGCTTTGCAATAATTCCCTTAACGTTCAGAACGATTTCGGTTACATCCTCGGTAACACCGGGAATGGTAGAGAACTCATGGAGAACACCGTCGATTTTGATGCTGGTCACAGCATAGCCGGGCAACGAGCTGAGCATAATTCTGCGCAGAGAGTTGCCGAGGGTAATACCAAAACCGCGTTCCAGAGGCTCTACGATAAACTTACCGACGGTTCCATCCTCATTTAGATCAACCGTTGTTATATTGGGCTTTTCAATCTCGATCATTCCAAATAAACCCTCCTAAAATTATATTTTTGTTATGCAACAATGATATAGCTCACCTGCGCCGTCGCCCAAGCAACGACGCCGGTTGTATTGGTGCGGCAAGAACCGAACCAATCAAAGGGCGTTTATTACTTGGAATAAAACTCGACGATCATCTGCTCGTTGATTTCGAAATCGATATCCTCTCTTGCGGGCAGAGCAACTACCTTTGCGGAGAGACCGTTCTTGTCAACGTCCAGCCACTTGGGAGCGGTCTTGGTCTGAAGACCCTCAGCCAAGGATTTGCACTTAGCGGAGCCACGGAAGTTCTCGCGAACAGTAACTACGTCACCGGCACGAACGATGATGGAAGGAATGTTTACCTTCTTACCGTTGAGCTCGAAGTGCTCGTGAAGAACGAGCTGACGAGCTTCCTTGCGGCTCTCTGCCATACCCATTCTGTATACGACGTTATCCAAACGACGCTCGATGAGCTTGAGCAGGTTCTCACCCGTCATACCCTCTTTGCGGTCAGCCTCAGCGAAGTAGTTCTTGAACTGCTTCTCCAGAACGCCGTAGTATCTTCTGGTCTTCTGCTTCTCACGAAGCTGCATACCATACTCTCTCTGTTTCTTGTTAGCTGCGCCGTGCTGACCGGGAGCAGTAGATCTGCGGTCAATCGCGCACTTACCTGATGTGCATCTTTCGCCCTTCAGGAACAGCTTGGTTCCTTCTCTGCGGCAAAGCTTACATGCAGGACCGGTATATCTTGCCATTTTTATTACCTCCGATTTGTAATTATACGCGTCTGCGCTTAGGCGGTCTGCATCCGTTGTGAGGAACCGGAGTTACGTCCTTGATCATGGTGATCGACAGACCAACGGTTTCCAAAGCACGGATAGCGGATTCACGTCCGGATCCGGGACCCTTTACATACACTTCAACGGTCTTGAGACCATGCTCCATTGCTGCCTTTGCTGCGGTCTCAGAAGCCATCTGAGCAGCGAAAGGAGTGGACTTTCTGGAGCCCTTGAAGCCAAGCTCACCAGCGGAAGCCCAAGAAATTGCGTTTCCGGCAACGTCGGTGATCGTGATGATTGTGTTATTGAAAGTTGCACTGATATGAACGGCGCCTTTTTCAATATTTTTTCTTTCGCGGCGTCTCTTGACAACTTTCTTAGCAACTTTAGCCATCTGTCTGCCTCCTTATTTCTTCTTGTTAGCAATCGTCTTTGCGGGACCTTTTCTGGTTCTCGCGTTTGTTTTGGTTCTCTGACCTCTTACGGGCAGACCTTTTCTGTGTCTGATACCGCGGTAGCAGTTGATCTCAACCATTCTCTTAATGTTCAGAGCAACGTCACGACGGAGGTCACCCTCAACCGTATAGGAATTTTCGATCTCGTCGCGGAGCTTCGCGATTTCTTCCTCGGTCAAATCCTTTGCGCTCTTGTCGGGGTCAATTCCGGTCTTAGCCAGAATGTCATTGGAGCTCTTGCGACCGATACCGTAGATATAGGTCAGGGCGATTTCAACGCGCTTATTGTTCGGAATATCAACACCAGCTATACGAGCCATACTGTTTATACCTCTCTGTTAGATTTTTCGGCAATTAGCCCTGTCTCTGCTTGTGCTTGGGGTTCTCGCAGATAACCATAACTTTGCCTTTTCTCTTGATGATTTTGCACTTATCGCAAATCTTCTTTACGGATGGTTTAACCTTCATTTTATTACACCAACCCTTTCTTTATTACTTTGCACGCCAAGTGATGCGTCCCTTGTTGAGGTCGTAAACCGAAACCTCAATGGTAACACGGTCACCGGGCAGAATTCTGATATAATTCATTCTCAGCTTACCGGAAATATGAGCCGTCACAATGTGCTCATTGGGAAGCTTCACTTTGAAGGTGGCATTGGGCAGAGCCTCGACAACAACACCCTCAAATTCAATAACATCATCCTTCGGCAGAATAATCCCTCCTCTGCAGTTTGATCTGTGACATTGTTTACCAACTCTGATCCACCAGGGTGGTAATTACCACACCGTCCGAGGTCAGAGCAACCGTGTTTTCGTAATGGGCAGACAGACTCTTGTCACGGGTCTTCACCGTCCAACCGTCCGCCAACTCATAAACTTCCTCCGACCCGATGTTGACCATCGGCTCGATGGCAAGCGCCATACCGGCGCACAACCGTGTTCCTCGCCCGGCGGTTCCAAAATTGGGAACGTCGGGAGACTCATGAAGCTCATGCCCGATTCCATGTCCGATGTATCGCTTCACCACGGAAAAGCCCGCCTGTTCCACACAGGACTGGATCGCATGTCCCACGTCGCCGATCCGACCTCCGACCTTGACAGCCGCAACGCCGCAAAAGAAGCTGTTTCTTGTGACCTCGATCAGTCGCAAGGCATCTTCGCTGACGTTTCCGACCGGAATCGTTCTAGCACTATCACCGTGAAACCCTTTGTAGAAGGCACCAACGTCAATCTTAACCACGTCTCCTTCTTGAAGGATCCGATCCTTGGAGGGGATTCCGTGAATCACCTCGTCATTGATACTGATACATGCGGATCCGGGAAACCCTCCGTAGCCGAGAAATGAGGGCTTAGCACCGCATTTTTCGATGTAGCTTCGGATCAGGGTATCCAGCTCCTTGGTGCTGATGCCCGGGCGGACGTGCTCACGGGCGACGAGTAAAGCTTCGCCCGTGATCCGTCCGGCTTCCCGCATCAGAGAAATCTGAGCAGAATTTTTCAGTTGAATCATGCTCACGCCTCAAACTGAGAAAGTGCTTGCATCACTGCGGCTGTCGTGTCCTCCACCTTTTCTCTGCCTTCTACGCAGATCAGAAGTCCCTTCGCCGCATAGAAATCTTTCAGCGGCTCGGTGGTTCCGTGGTAGGTGTTCAAACGCTTCAGCACGGTTTCCGCGGCATCGTCATCTCTAATATAGAGTGATGCGCCGCAAGCGTCACAGACATCGGTAGCCTTGGGAGGATTGTAGAGAACGTGGTAGGATGCACCGCAACCGGAGCAAATTCTACGTCCGCTCATTCTCTCAACGATCTTTTCATCCGGAACCTCAATGCTGAGAACCGCATCCATCTTCACACCCATAGCGTCCAGTGCCTCAGCCTGAGGAATGGAGCGGGGGAAGCCGTCCAGAATGAATCCGTTGCTACACTGATCTGACGAAAGATAGTCTTTGATAATTCCGATCACGACCTCGTCGGGAACCAGCTGTCCGGCATCCATATAGGACTTGGCGGTCACTCCCATAGGAGTGCCTTCCTTTACGGCTGCACGAAGCATGTCACCGGTAGAAACCGCTGGAATATTCCATTTTTCCGAAATCTTTGCAGATTGAGTGCCTTTCCCGGCACCGGGAGCACCCATAATAATTAACTTCATAAGTTTTCCTCCAAACGGATGATCACGGAATTAATCTAAAAAGCCCTTGTAGTTTCTGAGCGACATCTGAGCTTCCAGATCACGGGTAGTCTCAAGTGCCACACCAACAACGATCATCATCGAGGATCCACCAAACGCGAGGGCGGTAAATCCGGTGAAATCGAACATGGTGCAAATGTTGTTGACTGCCAGAGGGAAGCAAGCGATGAACGCTACCAGCAGAGCACCCACCATGGTGATCCGTCCCAAAACCTTCTTGATGAATTCCACCGTAGGTCTTCCGGAACGAATACCGGGAATAGCTCCGCCGTTGTTCTTGATGTTGTTGGCAACCTCTACGGGATTGAAGGAAATTGCCACGTAGAAGTATGCGAATGCGATCAAGAGAACCAAGAAAATTGCAAAATAGATCCAAGAGTCATAGTTAAACCACTTCGCAACCCAGGTAGCGAATCCACCGTCGCTGTTCATGAAGCTTGCGATGGTAGCCGGAATCGACACAATAGAGTTTGCGAAAATGATGGGCATAACGCCGGACATATTGACCTTGATCGGCAGGTTAGTGTTCTGACCGCCGTACATCTTTCTGCCAACCACACGCTTTGCGTACTGAATCGGAATTCTTCTTTCCGCGTCAGACATCCAAACGATCAGCATGATCATGCCAACCAAAACGATGATCTCCGCAATGGAAAGAATCAGACCGACCACGCTGAAGCCGGTAGCGGGAAGGATGTTGCTCCAGATCGATTGGATCATAGAGTAAGCGCCTGCGATAATGTTGGCGAAAAGGATGATAGAAATACCGTTACCGATACCGGAATCATTGATCTTTTCAGCCATCCACATAACCAGGGCGGCACCTGCGCAGTAGCAGAGAACGATCACGGCATAGTGGAAGAAGTTGGGCTTCTCAACGTTCAAAAAGCCCGCGTTGTTCAGGTAGAAGGCGTAACCGATACTGGTAATGAGTGCCAGAACAACGGTCACGATACGGGTGAGGGCAGTAATCTTCTTTCTGCCGTTCTCGCCGTCCTTCGACCATCTTTCCAGAACAGGAATAGCAATGGTCAAAAGCTGAATGACAATGGATGCCGTAATATAAGGAGAAACACCCAAAGCCAACAGTGTTGCTTTGCCAAGAGCCTCGCCGGAAAGAATGTTCAGATAGGCAAGAATGGTGCCGCTGGTAATAGCACTTGCATCCTGGAAGATCTGGGGATCAACATAAGGAACGGGAATATTAGCTCCCAGACGGTAAAGGACGACGATCAGCAATGTGAAGAGGAGCTTCTTCTTCAGCTCCGGAATTCTCCAAGCGTTTTTCAGCGTCTTGAACATCCTTATACCTCCTCAGTCTTTCCACCTGCTGCTTCTATCTTTTCCTTGGCTGTTGCCGAAAAGACTGTCGCTTTGACAGTTAATTTTTTAGTCAGCTCACCGTTGCCGAGAACCTTCAAGCCATCCAGCTCCTTGCGAACGATCTTAGTTGCGAGCAGAGCCTCGAGATCAACTACCGCACCGTCCTCAAACTTGTTGAGATCGGAAACGTTCACGATAGCATAGTTGATAGCGAATCTGTTCTTGAAGCCTCTCTTGGGAAGCTTTCTGTAAAGAGGAAGCTGACCTCCCTCAAATCCGGGTCTAACACCGCCGCCGGAGCGCGCGTTCTGACCCTTGTGACCCTTACCGGCGGTCTTGCCGTTACCGGAACCGGGGCCTCTACCTTTGCGGTAGGAAGCCTTAGCGGAGCCTACTGCGGGAGAAAGTTCATTCAGTTTCATGTCTCTGCCTCCTTATGCGTTTTCAACCTTGACCAGGTGAGAGATCACTTTGATCTTACCTGCCAAGACGGCATTGTCCTCGTGGACGATGCTATCACCGATCTTTACAAGTCCCAGAGACTTTGCGGTTGCCTTCTGATTGGGCTTTGCGCCGATAAGGCTCTTAACGAGAATAACTTTTTTCATGGTAATTCCCTCCTCAAGCCTTAACCTGGTCAACGGTAATGTCGCGGATCTTAGCAACCTCTTCTGCGGTGCGGAGAGCCTCCAGACCTGCAATGGTAGCCTTTACCACGTTGGTGGGGTTATTGGAGCGCAGGCACTTCGCACGAATGTTGGAAATACCAACAGCCTCCAGAACCATTCTCACCTTACCGCCGGCGATAATACCGGTACCGGGAGCGGCGGGCTTCAGCAGAACCTTACCTGCGCCGTAAACACCGGTAACCTCATGAGGGATGGTGGATCCCTTCAGAGAAACTGTAATCATATTTTTCTTTGCGTCTTCGATTCCCTTGCGAATTGCTTCCGGAACCTCAGCAGCCTTTCCAAGACCAACGCCAACGTGACCGTTTCCGTCACCAACTACCATCAAAGCAGCGAAGCGAGCGATACGACCACCCTTAACGGTCTTGGAAACACGGTTCAGTGCGACGAGCTGCTCTTTGAGATCCAGCTCAGCCGGGTTAATTTTAGTAGCCATGTTTTTCCTCCTGAAATTTTGTTCAATACAAAAGTTTGTGTTTGAACAGTGTACAAACCGGACTGATTGGAGACCAATCAGAACTTCAGACCGCTCTCGCGAGCGCCATCAGCCAATTCCGATACACGTCCGTGATACAGATAGCCGCCGCGGTCGAAGACCACCTCGGTGATACCCTTAGCTGCAGCTCTCTCGCCGATCATCTGACCGACCTTTCTCGCTGCGATCTTATTGCTGCCAATACCTTCAAAGTCCTTTTCATGGGTAGAAGCAGAAACCAAGGTTACGCCTGCAACGTCATCGATGACCTGAGCACTGATGTGCGCATTGGAACGATAAACGCAGAGACGGGGACGAGCAGCAGTGCCCGAAATTTTAGCTCTGACTCTCTTGTGTCTCTTGAGACGAGCCTGATTAGCGTCTTTTCTCGATACCATTTGTGTCCACTCCTTTCATTACTTACCGGCTTTTCCGGCTTTGCGGCGAATTCTCTCGTCGGAATATTTAACACCCTTACCATGATAAGGTTCAGGCGGTCTCTTGCTTCTGATGACGGCTGCCATCTGACCGACTGCCTGCTTGTCAATTCCCTTTACCGTAATGGTAATCGGAATCGCCTTGTCAGCGACTTCCAGGGTAATTCCATCGGTCTCCTCAATGCAGAACTGAGCTTGGGGAGTACCGTTAGCCAGGAGAGAGTGGCCCAGGTAAAGCTGAACGGTCTTGCCGACCTTCGCAGCCTTGTAACCAACGCCGATGATCTCCAAGGTCTTGCTGAAGCCCTGAGTAACGCCAACAACCATGTTGTTGAGCAGTGCGCGGGTCAATCCATGAAGGCTTCTGTCTTCCTTCTCGTCGGTAGGACGGGTAACGGTAAGCTCGTTGCCTTCAAGCTTTATCATCATACGGCTGTTAAATGTTTCAGTGAGAGTTCCAAGCGGTCCTTTAACCGTAACAACATTGTTATCAGCAATGGTGACGGTGACACCTGCGGGAACAGTGATAGGCATTCTACCAATTCTAGACATATCAATTACCTCCCGCTTTCATTACCAAACAAAGGCAAGGACTTCGCCGCCGATCTTGGTAGCGCGAGCCTTCTTGTCGGTCATAATTCCTTTGGAAGTGGAAACGATAGCGATTCCAAGTCCATTCATCACCTTGGGCATATCCTCGTAGCCTGCGTAAATACGAAGACCGGGCTTAGAAACGCGGCGGATACCGCGAATAACCTTCTGCTTACCGGGCATGTACTTCAAGGTTACACGAATAACACCCTGCTTGCCATCCTCGATTACCTGGTAGCTCTTTACGTAGCCTTCCTCAACGAGAATGTCTGCGATTGCCTTTTTCATGTTGGATGCCGGAATGTCCACAGTAGCATGCTTTGCGTCGTTCGCATTTCTGATTCTTGTGAGCATATCGGCGATTACGTCTGACATTTGCATAATAAAATTCCTCCTGTATGCAAGTTATTTGATCTTGCTGCCGTTTTAAGCGGCGGCGGTTCGGGGGTTAAGCGCATCCTCAGACTCGCTTCCTACCGATCGTTAGGGGGCTTCCGGTTTCCCGGAAACAAAAGGATCGTTCCGGTTTCAAAGCGAGACCGCTTTGAAACCATACAAATCCCAATAGCCGGATTACCAGCTTGCTTTCTTTACACCGGGAATCTCGCCCTTGTAAGCGAGCTCACGGAAGCAGATACGGCAGATGCCGTACTTGCGGAGATAAGCATGAGGACGGCCGCAGATCTTGCAACGGTTGTACTCTCTGGTAGAGAACTTCTGTGCCTTCTGCTGCTTCAAAATCATAGCCTTCTTTGCCATCGTCGTGTACCTCCTCTTAGTTTGCGAAGGGAGCGCCCATCAGCTTGAGGAGCTCTCTTGCTTCTTCGTCTGTCTTTGCTGTTGTAACAAAGCAGATGTCCATTCCGCGGATCTTGTCAACCTTGTCGTACTCGATCTCGGGGAATATGAGCTGTTCCTTAAGTCCGAGAGAATAGTTTCCTCTGCCGTCGAACGCGTTGGGGTTGATACCCTTGAAGCCACGTACGCGGGGGAGAGAGAAGTTGAAGAGTCTGTCCATGAACTCGTACATTCT
>JAFTRY010000014.1 GCA_017462035.1 Clostridia bacterium | reverse complement strand
TCCGCGAACGTTCTTGGTGAGGAATACGGGTTCGCCAACGGCGATATCTCGCAGTACCTCGTTATAGTTGCGCAGATCTGATACGGGCTTAATGTTTGGCATCATAAATTCCTCCTTCTTTGTTTCTGCTGTATTTATTATACACTAATTCTTCGTAAAATTCAACAGCAAAATCAAAACTTTCATAAAAAAATTTATAAAAGCACGGGGCGTAACGATTGGTGACGCCCCGTGCTGTCGGGTTATGCGAGTATCAGTTCACGCATTACGGTTTCTTCGGCAGAGCTGTGAACATTGTTCATCAGTTGTACCCACCGCATTTGGTCGGTTGACTTGAGGTGTTCGTCGACGCCTTGATTCTTGGCAAGCTCTACCGTCAGAGTGGTCAGCATTTCGTATGCCTGCTCGTCGATCTCGGAGAGGTAGGCGTTGAGCCGTCCTTCACCGAGCAGGGCGGAGTACCTTCCGCGACGATGTTGCTTGATGTAGTCGAGGTGCATCCGTCCGTATTTGCCGATTGGCTTCTGTTCGGGAAGCTCCACGTCGGGAACGAGGCTGCCGTTTTCCTCGCGGTATGTACCTCCGAGCTGTTGGTAGATGGTCTTTGCTTCTTTCATTTTGTTTGTTCCTCCGTACGTTTTATTTCATCAAAACCTTATACCGTAAGGGAAAACGCGTATTTAACGGTTATCTTGTGTCCTTGCGATATGCGGTTATGACGTTCAAATCTCATAGTTCGTACGGGGTTCATATTGTTAACCATCTGACCGCCAATGCTACCAGCCTGACGGGAGGTCAAGTCGCCGTTGTAACCCTGAGCCAGGTTTACACCAACTTCGCTTGCAGCTTCCATCTTGAACTTATCAAGAGCTGCCTTTGCTTCGGGAACCAGAGTCTTGTTGCTTGCCATAATTTTTCTCCTGTTCTGAGAAATTACATTGAATTTTACACGGTAAAATTTCACGCAATTTCTCAAATCTATCTCTTTCTCTATATCTTGAGTCGGGTCGGACGCGTTTGCGTTCCGTCGACTCTGATATTATTGTTGCCACCCTGTTTTCAAATATGAACGGCAATTTTTAACTGTTTTTATGGCATTTACTGGATCGTTTTTACGTGGATTTCCGTTTTATGACACGCCTCGTCTTGCCAACCTTACCATGGGCATTACCGATTTATGAAATCCAAAAGAGAAAGCTGTTTCCGCTTGTCTAAAGCGTGGAAACAGCTTTCTGTCATTGTGTTGTGAAGCTACCGGCAAGCAGGGTCACGCTGTCCTTGGAAACGGTTAAGATACCGCCGTCGGTTTGTCCGGTTCTCAAAGTGCCGTTGGGCAACTCAATTTTGCACGCTCCCGATCGAATCGCCGTTACGAAAGGAATATGTCCTGCCATAACCGCAAGCTCACCTTCCGTACCCCGAACACAAAGCATGACAGCGTCATCATGAAATACGTTACCCTCCGGTGTGGATACAGTCAAGGGAAAGGTGTTCATCGCGCCACCTTCTTTGCCTTCTCAACCGCTTCGTCAATGGTTCCGACAAACAGAAAAGCAGACTCAGGGAGGTTATCGTGTTTTCCCTCAATGATCTCCTTGAAGCCACGGATGGTTTCGGCAAGGGGAACGTAGGCACCGGGAATACCCGTAAACTTTTCGGAAACGTCAAAGGGCTGAGACAGGAAACGCTGAATCTTTCTGGCGCGCTGTACCAGCATCTTATCCTCGTCGGAAAGCTCGTCCATTCCCATAATGGCAATAATATCCATCAATTCCTGATAGCGTTGAAGAATACGCTGTACCTCACGGGCTACCGTGTAATGCTCCTCTCCCAGAATTTCGGGAGAGAGAATTCTACTGGTCGATTCCAGGGGGTCTACCGCGGGGTAGATACCCTGAGAGGAGATGCTGCGCGAAAGAACGGTAGTAGCATCCAGATGGGCAAAGGTGGTTGCGGGGGCAGGGTCGGTTAAGTCGTCGGCAGGGACATACACCGCTTGGATCGAGGTAATGGAACCCTTTTTCGTAGAGGTGATTCGCTCTTGCAGATTACCCATTTCGGTAGCCAGAGTAGGCTGGTAGCCAACGGCAGAGGGCATTCTTCCCAAAAGGGCGGAAACCTCGGAGCCTGCCTGGGTGAAACGGAAAATATTGTCGATAAAGAGCAGAACATCCTGCCCCTCTTCGTCTCTGAAATACTCTGCCATGGTCAGACCCGAAAGAGCTACCCTCATTCTTGCTCCGGGTGGCTCGTTCATCTGACCGTATACCAAAGTGGTATTGTTCAAAACACCGGAATCCTTCATCTCGTTGTAGAGGTCGTTTCCCTCGCGGGTGCGCTCGCCTACACCGGTAAATACCGAAAGTCCGCCGTGTTGCTTTGCGATGTTGTTGATCAGTTCCATGATCAGAACGGTTTTTCCAACGCCAGCACCGCCAAACAGACCGACCTTACCTCCCTTGGAATAGGGGCAGATCAGGTCGATGACCTTGATACCCGTTTCCAAGATCTCGGTGGACGTAGACAGTTCACTGTAAGCCGGCGCGGAGCGGTGGATATTCCATCGCTCCACGGAATCCGGAAAAGGCTGATGATCCACGGTATCTCCCAGCACATTGAAGATCCGTCCCAGGGTTTCTTTTCCCACGGGTACACGGATGGTCTTTCCGGTATCCGTGACGGGTGTTCCTCTCTTTAAGCCGTCGGTAGAGGACATAGCAATACAACGAACGACATTGTCACCAATATGCTGTGCTACCTCAACCGTGAGCTTTTTGTCGCCGTTTGGCATGGTCAGCGCATTGTATATGGAGGGAAGGTTTCCCTCCGGAAAGCTTACGTCTACCACAGGTCCCATGACCTGGGAGACGATGCCTTTTGCTGTATGATCCATTGTTACACCTCCTTAAGTGCCGCTTCCCGCGACGATCTCAGTGATTTCCTGTGTGATAGAACCTTGTCTTGCGCGATTATAGGCAAGATTGAGGTCGTCAATCATTTGCTGAGCGTTTTTGCCTGCAGAATCCATAGCAAAACTCCGCGCCGCCACCTCACTGGCAAAGCTCTCCCTTACCAATGCCAAAAGGTTTCCTGCAACATATTCGGGGATCACAGTATTCAGTACCGTGATTTCGTCCGGCTCAAAGATCACGCTGTGTTCCGATATCCCTTCCTGACGGGACAAGGGAAGGAGCCATTGAAGCTGTGCTTCCTGAGACATCATGGAAAGATATTTGGTGTAGATGATTCCCAATTGATCGTAGGCTTCTTCCGCAAATTCTCGGCATAAAAGGGAAGCAAGCGCCTTTGCGTCAGAATAGCCGAAGGTCTCCGCATAATGAAGCTCTCCGCCAAATCGATCACACGCTCGCTTTCCAATGGGAAGGATATCTGCCTCAGGATAGTCTCTGAGGAGGCGGAAAACGTTCGCGTTATAACCGCCCGCAAGACCTCGATCTCCCGCAATGACGATCAGCTTGATCCTTTTCGTTTGCCGCTTAGCCATATAGGGACTTTTGGCGCATTCTGGGCAGCTTACCAGCTGAGAAACGGTTTTGCCAACGGCATCGGCATACTCACGTCCGCGAAGCATGCCAGACCTTGCCCGTCGGATCTTCGAAGAGGCAACCAGACCCATAGCTTTGGTCAGATGCAATGTTGAGTCCACGCTTTTTATGCGTGTACGGAGTTGTTTAATATCCGCGCCCATTCCGTTTACCTCCCCAGTTCCGCAAGGGCGCACTTCAACTCTTCGATATCCTCGTCACACCAAGAACCGCCTTCAATACGGGCGAGAAAACCACTGTACTTATTTTCCAACAACTCAAACAGGGACTGTTCGTATTTTTTTACCTCTTTTACCGGAATACCGTTTAAATAACCTTCGATTACCGCGTAAACAATGGCAACTTGGCATCCTACGCGAACGGGCGCGTTTCGGTTTTGCTTTAACACCTCTACGATTCTCTCACCCAACGCCAGTCTTGCTTTGGTATCTGCATCCAGATCGCTTCCGAACTGGGCAAAGGCTTGCAGCTCACGGTACTGAGAGTAGAGAAGCTTCAACTCTCCCGATACCTTTTTCATTGCCTTGAGCTGAGCGGAGCCACCCACACGGCTGACGGAAATGCCAGGATTGATTGCCGGCATGACTCCTGCGTGGAACAACTCGGTTTCCAGGAAGATCTGTCCATCGGTGATGGAAATGACGTTTGTGGGAATATAGGCGGAAACATCGCCTGCCTGTGTTTCGATGATGGGCAGGGCGGTAATGGAACCGCCGCCGTATTCAGGAGATACGCAAGCGGCACGCTCCAGCAGTCTGGAGTGAAGATAGAATACGTCACCCGGATAAGCCTCGCGTCCCGGAGGGCGGCGAATCAGCAGAGAAAGGGCACGGTATGCTACGGCGTGCTTGGAAAGATCGTCGTAGATGATCAGAACGTCTTTGCCTTGTTCTCTAAAATATTCCGCCATGGCGCATCCCGAGTAGGGGGCTACATATTGGAGCGGAGCCGATTCCGAAGCGGAAGCGGACACAACGATGGTATATTCCATCGCGCCTGCACGATTCAGTTCATTTACCAGCTGTACCACCGAAGAATTCTTTTGACCAATTGCCACATAAATGCAGATTACGTCGGAATTTCTTTGGTTGATAATGGTGTCGATGGCAATCTCGGTTTTACCCGTTTGTCGGTCTCCGATTATGAGCTCGCGCTGACCTCTTCCAATGGGAATCATACTGTCAATTGCCTTGATTCCTGTTTGGAGAGGAACGGATACACTCTTTCTCTCAATGATACCAGGGGCATCTGATTCGATAGGACGGGTCTGGGCGGTTGCTACAGGTCCCTTGCCGTCAATGGGCGCTCCCAAAGCGTTTACTACGCGTCCAAGCAGAGCATCTCCCACGGGCACCGACAAAACCTTGCCGGTTCGTCTGACCACGGAGCCCTCTCGGATATTGTTGTCGTTGGAAAGGAGCGCAACGGAAACCGTTTCTGTCTCCAGATTTTGCGCCATACCATAGCTTCCGTCCTCAAATTCCAAAAGCTCACTTGCCATACATTCCCGCAGTCCGTATACACGGGCAATTCCGTCACCCACCAGAATGACCGTTCCCGTTTCCCGCATTTCGATGCGAGATCGATACGTCTTGATTTGTTCCTTGATTATATTACTGATTTCCTCGGGTCTTACGTTCATCGGCTGATCACATCCTTTACTTCATTTAGACGGTGACGCAGACTTCCGTCCAAAACCTTTCCGTCTACCTCAATGACGATTCCGCCCATGAGGGTCGCGTCAATGGCATATTTTACGGTGACATGATTTTTACAAAGCTTCTCCAATTTCTCCTTTAGACGTGATTTTTGTTCATCTGTGAGGGGAACAACACTTGTGACACAGGCCTCCGAGATATGCTCCGAAGTGTCCAAGAGCTTTTTGTACTCCGCGACGGACTCTTCAAAGCAATGGAATCGTCCTTTTTCACAGAGTAACTTTAGATAGGAAACTACCTCGTCAGGGAAGGAGGCTGCAAACGCCTCGTCGATGGCACATAAGCGTTCTTCCATGGAAATATTGGGAGAAGAAAGAAATTCCATGTAAATGGGGTTTTCCTTAAAAATGGTTGCCGCGCATGCCAGTGCCTCCGCATATTCCTGTTTGGCATGGTTTTCACATCCGAGCATAAACAGTGCGGCTCCGTATTCCTTACCGATCTGTGTCATCTTCATTACCTATCTCATCAATAAAGGAGTCGATCAACACACGGTGATCCTGGGTGTTGATCTCGCGCCCCAGCATTTTTTCTGTCAAAGCACCCGAAACCTCGACGATCTCGCGTCTGATGCCATCCTCAGCCTTTTTGCGCTCCAGAGAAGCTTCAATTTCTGCCTGGCGAAGGATGCTGTCCGCCCGGGTTCTGGCTTCCTCTACAATTTTTTCACCGCGGTATTTGGCATTTTCGGTTGCAGATTGTAGGATCGTTTTCGCTTCTGCCTCGGCACTCTGCATCTTTTGTTCCCACGCATCCTTATTTACCAGTGCCTGCTTTTCGGCATTCTCCGCGGAAGCGTATCGGTCATCCAACTCTGCCTGCCTTGTGGCAAATAGTTTTTTGACGGGCTTAAAGAGAAATTTCTTGATAATAAAAAAAATCAGTAAAAGATTGATAAGAGAAATCAGAATCTGCCACAGGTTTATCGAAATAACGTCTAACGACTGCATAGCATATTCTCCGATTACAAGGTTCTCTTAAAGAAGACCGATTGCGTTTTTCAGAATGTTTACCATCAAATTAGGTGCCACAAAGATTAAAAGAATTGCGATGACCAGGGAATAGATACCGGTGGTCTCCGAAATAGCACAACCCATAATCATGGTAGAGGTTACCGCGCCTTTACTCTCGGGCTGTCGTCCGATGGCTTCACAGGCTTTGGCGACCGCGTTACCTTCTCCAATACCGGGACCGATGGCTCCGATACCCATACAGATGCCGGCACCCAGAGCACAACAACCTAAAATAATACCAATTGCGAGTTCCATGATAAAATACCTCCAAAATGAAAATGATAAAAATTTTTAAATTACTTTTTTAAATGCTTTCTTTTAAATGCTTTCTGCTGCTTTCTTCTTCCTCGCCAGTTTCTTCTCCATGCGTTTTTCATAAAGCTCCTGGGGAAAACCGCCGGAGATATTCAGCATTGTCAGCATGGCGAAGATATACGCCTGCATACAGCTACTGAACACGTCAAAGTAAAGAGACAGAATGGCAGGCAGACCGATTTGTAGGAAGGGAATATCGCCAAGAAAGCCGGGAAGCCATCCCAATACCAGAGACGACAAGGCTTGCAATGCGGCGGCAATTAATACGGCAATGACCGAGCCGGACAGCACGTTTCCGTAATGACGGAAGGTCATGGAAACGGGAGTGGCGATCTCTCCGAGAATGTTCAGAGGAATCATTACGGCAATCGGTTCCGTATACCCCTTCAAATAATTGAGTAGCCCGCCCTTTAGCTTATAATACGTGATCAAAATAAAGACGAGAATTCCCCATCCCGCCACCACGTTGACGTCGGCGGTGGGCGCATAAACACCCAGTAACGAAGACAAACTGGAAATTGCGGATAGGGCAAAGATCGCGGCAATAAAGGGGGAAAAAACCATGAAAAACTCGCCCATACTTTCTCGAACCATGTTGTCAAGTTTTTCTACGATCCATTCAGCAAGATGCTGCCGCTTAGAAACCTTTCTGATTTGTAGACCGTGGGTTAGAAACAAACAAAGTCCGGTAATGGAAATCATGACCAACCAAGAGTTAACTTGTGCCTCGGTAATGGGTAAATCTTGAATGGGCATGGGAACCGTAAATAAAATTCGTGCTCCCGTAATTGAAATCCCCTCCGTGGGAGGCGCTGTCAGAATACGCAGGACGATTCCAAAAACAATGGGGAGTACCATCATGCAAATATACAAAATGTCTACCGCCACAAAAAGACGGTGCTTTTCTTCCATGGTGTGAATCACCTCCAATTGAAGATCCGTGGATCACGAACGGTTTTTGCGGAAAAGAGGACGCATAGCGATGGCGATTCTGGGAAAGAACAGGGGGATCATGGTTGTCCAGGTGCTAAAACACGGAAGCATTACCCCCACCACCGCAATGACAAACAAAAAGATACTTCGTAATGATTGAGAGAGCTTGATGGTGTCCTTGGCTTCCTTTCCTTCCTTGGTTACCGCTTTTTGTATGGTAATTCCCATCATCAGAAAGTTGAGGATTACCGTAGCTCCGCTGAGCACATTGCCAAGAAGAACGGTATAGTTCCATTTCCCGATGATGAGGAAAATTGCCTGTAGGATCATACTGAAAATAATAACCCAGAGAGCGATGTATTGGGTTTCCCGTAATACGGTTGGATCTAACTTTTTCATTTCACATCACCTAACTACCATAAAGTATTTCCATGTTCGGCAGAACTAATAAGATATATCAATTGGTATTATACACCTTTTTGGGTGTTTTGTCTATACAAAACCAATAAAAACTGAAAAATAAATCAAAAAAATTCCAACAATATGTTGCAGTATCTAAGTCTTGATTCATTTTACGTTTTGGATTTAAATGAAAAAAGCGGAGCAGGGACGAGTGTCCGCATTGCTCCGCTTTTGAGATTGAATTAAAGTGTTTCGATCACATCCAGCCAAAGCTTGGAGGAAGCATCGCTGGGCATTTTCCAGTCTCCTCGGGGAGAGAAGCCTACGGATCCCACCTTGGGACCGTCGGGGAGACAGGATCGTTTGAATTGCTGAGTAAAAAATCGACGGACAAAGTTCTTAAGCCACATCAAAAGAATCTCGTCACTGTATCGACCCGCAAACGCGATCTTTGCCAGACGGAAAAGCTTGTCGGGGGTATCGTTCCAGCGAAGCATGTTATACAGATAAAAATCGTGAAGCTCGTAGGGACCCACCAGATCCTCGGTTTTTTGAGTGATATCTCCATTTTGATCGGCAGGCAATAGCTCCGGGCTGACGGGTGTGTTTAAGATGTCACGCAGTACTTCGGCAAGACGGGGCTTTCCGTTTGTCTCCGCGTGATCGGCGCAGGTGGCAACGATGTGTCGGATCAGTGTTTTCGGAACTCCTCCGTTGACACCGTACATAGACATATGATCCCCGTTGTAGGTTGCCCATCCCAGAGCCAGCTCCGACAGGTCTCCGGTTCCTACAACCAGCCCGCCTTCCATGTTGGCAATGTCCATAATAACCTGTGTGCGTTCTCTTGCCTGGGCGTTTTCGTATACCACGTTTCGGTTGGATTCCTCGTGTCCAATGTCAGCAAAGTGTTGGCGAACCGACGCGCTGATGTTTACGCAACGGAGCTGCGCTCCCAGCTCGGTACAGAGCAACTCCGCATTGGACTTGGTGCGCTTGGTGGTACCAAAGCAGGGCATGGTAACGCCAATTATATCGGTGTGAGGACGCTTTAAAAGATCCATAGCGTTTGCGGCAACCAGCATGGCAAGGCAGGAATCAAGTCCGCCCGAAATGCCGATCACGGCGGCTTTGGCGTAGGCACGGGTCATACGTTGTGCCAGAGCCTTTGCCTGGATCATAAGAATCGAGTCACATCGGCGGGCACACGAGGCGGGATCCGACGGAATAAAGGGGTGGGGATCCACAAAACGGGTAAGAGGAGTTTCTTGTAGATCCGTGTGAAAAGAAACGGTATGGCATTTTTTTTCTGGCTGATGAGGATAATCGGTCAGACGTCGGCGCTCCGCCGAAAGACGCTCCAGGTCAATTTCCGTGGCGATCCAATCCGTACCTTCAAAGAACGGGGGTTTTTCCGCAAGCAGCTTCCCGTTTTCCGCCACTAAGGAATATCCGGCAAAGACAAGATCTGTGGTGGATTCCCCATCCCCGCAACCGGCAGAAGCATAAGCGCAGACACAGCGGGCAGACTGAGAGGTTACCATCAGCCGTTGAAAGTCTTCCGCACCCACGGTTTGCGCCATAGCTGTGGGATTGGCAATGAGAAGAGCGCCGGCGGTACATAGCTGGGAGGAGGCGGGTAGGGGAGAGTAAGCCTCGGTTCCGATCTCCACGGCAAACCGAAAGCTCGGAAGGGAATCCGAGGTAAAGATTTGCCATGCGCCAAAGGGAACGGTCTGTCCGCACAGAGAGATCTCGGTAACGGTTTCGGTATAGGAGGCAAAATAGCGTCCTTCTGAGTGCTCGTTGTAATTTGGCATAGTTCCTTTGGGGATCACGCCCAAAATTTGTCCGTTTTGACAAATTACCGCTGAATTGTAAAGTTTATCATTGACAACGAGGGGTAAACCGATTATACTTATTACAGAGGATTCTCGTGTTGCCAGGAGAAAATCATCCAGTGCTTTTACGGCGGCGGATTGCAGAACTCCTGTGAAGAACAGATCAGCGCAGGTGCATCCGGTAAGGCAGAGCTCCGGATAGACCATCAAGTGGACACCGGCAAGCTGAGCTTCTTTTTGAATATTCAGTATTTCGGAAAGATTTTTCTTACAATCGGCAACGGATAATCTTGGGGTTGCCGTCCCGACCTTTACAAAACCGTTTTTCATAAGGAATGTCCTTTCTGTTAAGCAGAAAATAGGAAAATGATCTGCACATGTTCATTGTTTATTATACATTTTTCTTGGAAAAATTACAATAGCATTTTAAAAAAAATTTGAATTTTAAATCAACCAATCTAAACACATTAAAGGAGAAACAAGATGAACAAAATTGACCGAAATCTGACGATGCTGTGCGATTTTTACGAGTTGACCATGGCAAATGGATATTTTAACAGCGAAATTCGCGATAGAACCGTTTATTTTGACGTATTTTATCGGGACAATCCGGACAACGGCGGTTATGCCATCGCCGCGGGATTGGAGCAAATCGTGGATTACATTCAAAATTTGCATTTTGACGCGGAGGATATTGCCTTTTTGCGGACGAAGAGATACTTCTCGGAGGAATTTTTGAAGATGCTGTCCACCTTCCGATTCACCGGTGATATTTGGGCGATCCCAGAGGGAACTGTGGTTTTTCCGGGAGAGCCCTTGATGACGGTACGCGCTCCCGTGATGGAGGCACAGTTTATTGAAACCTATATCCTGATGATGATCAATCATCAATCTCTGATCGCAACCAAGGCATCCCGTATTACCCGCGCCGCAAAGGGACGCGCGGTAAGTGAGTTCGGTTCCCGCCGGGCGCAAGGGGCGGATGCGGCAATACTTGGCGCTCGCGCTGCCTATATTGGCGGCTGTAATTCTACTGCCTGCACCGTCGCAGATGAGGTTTACGGTGTACCTGCGGGCGGAACGATGGCTCATTCCTGGGTGCAGATGTTCGATTGCGAGTATGACGCGTTTCGTACCTACTGTGAGATTTATCCCAACAACGCCACTCTTTTGATCGACACCTATAACGTGCTGGAAAGCGGTTTGCCAAATGCGATTCGTGCTTTTAAGGAGGTATTGTTACCTCGAGGAATCACTCGGTGCGCCGTACGCCTTGACTCCGGAGACGTTACCTATCTGACTAAGAAGATTCGAAGCAGATTGGACGCGGAAGGACTTACTGATTGCAAGATCGTAGTATCTAACTCTTTAGACGAGTATATTATCCGTGAGCTGATCCGTCAGGGAGCCGAGATCGATGCCTTTGGTGTGGGCGAACGCTTGATTACGGCAAAGAGCGATCCCGTTTTTGGCGGCGTGTACAAGCTGTGCGCAATAGAACGTGAGGACGGAACCATCCAGCCTAAGATCAAGATCAGCGAAAATGTGGGAAAGATTACTACGCCTCACTTCAAAAAAATTTACCGTTTGAGAGGACGTGAGACCGGAAAGGCAGAGGCGGATCTGATCTGCGTTTATGACGAGACGGTGGATGACAGTAAGCCCATCGAGCTGTTCGATCCCGACCATACATGGAAGAGAAAGATCCTCGACAATTTTACCGCTACCGAGCTCCAACGCCCCATTTTCAAACAAGGGGAGTTGGTTTATCAGTGTCCCACGTTAGAGGAGATCCGTCAACATTGCAAGGAAGAAATTGAGGGAATGTGGGACGAGGTTCGCCGATTCACCAATCCCCACAACTACTATGTAGACCTTTCTGAAAAGCTTTGGCAGATCAAACATGATATGATCGCTGAGTACAGAAAAAAGAAATAATAGGGAATTGCCTTTATGAAGATAATTCTTTGTTTGGACGACAAGGGCGGCATGATGTTTCATCATCGCCGCCAAAGTCGTGATCGAGAGGTGATTCGGGATATCGCCGAGACGATAGGAGACGGATGCTTGTTTTTGAATGGGTATTCTGCTTCTTTATTTTCCGAGACAGAGTTGGAGATCAGAGTTGAGGAAGAATTTTTGGATTTAGCTCAGACAGAGGATTGGTGTTTTGTAGAAGACCGGACACTTTCCTTGTGGTCGGAACAGATTCAAGAAGTCGTGCTTTACCGTTGGAATCGAGTATATCCGTCAGATCTTCGTTTGGATTGGTATCCGGAGAAGCATGGATTGTTTTTATGTGACATCCGGGAATTTGCCGGATACTCCCATGAAAAAATTACGAAGGAGATTTATAGGAGATGAAGAAACGAAGCTTATTGCTTACACTTTTTTTGGTACTTTGTCTTTGCTTTACAGGTTGCGATGCTGTTTCCTCTCTGTGGAATTCGGAAGTAAACGAGCCTGCCCTTGAGGAAGGAACCAAAGAGCCTATTTCTGTCGTTGGTTTCGCATCGGTGGAGGGAATTCCGGATTATTCGGGAGAACCCTACGTAGTATTAAAGGATAATGAGCCGGATTTTACGGCAACCGAGCTGACGACCTCTTCCTATGAGTTTTATAGTGAGCTGGACTCTCTCGGCAGATGCGGATATACCATGGCGTGCGTGGGAAAGGATCTGATGCCTACCGAGGACCGGGAAAGCATCAGCAGCGTGAAGCCAAGCGGATGGGTGAATGAAAAATACGATACGGAGTTGGTTGACGGAGGGTACATATACAACCGATGTCATTTGATCGGATTTCAGTTGACCGGCGAGAATGCCAATAAGAATAATCTGATTACGGGAACCCGCTACATGAACGTAGAAGGTATGCTTCCATTCGAAAACATGGTAGCGGACTATGTGAAAGAAACAGGGAATCACGTAATGTACCGTGTCACCCCGATCTTTGTCGGAACCAATCTGTTGGCAAGCGGAGTCCGTCTGGAAGCGTTCTCGGTGGAGGACAACGGAGAGGGAATTTGTTTCCATGTATTCGTTTATAACGTACAGCCGGGTATTACCATTAACTATGCTACCGGAGACAATTGGCTGGGCGGGGAATCCGTACCGGAGGACAGTCAGACCGAGACGGGCATCGGTGCTCCCGATTATATTTTGAACGTAAGCAGTAAAAAAATCCACTTACCTACCTGCTCATCGATTTCTAAAATCGATGAGAACAACCGACAGGAGTATAAGGGGAGCAAGGATGATCTGCTGAAGCAAGGGTACATGATCTGCGGAATCTGTAAACCCTAATGAAGTACTGATATTTTGCATAGAGGAAGTTGAACCATGGATATTTTGATTCCAACGCTGAATCAGATGATTTTCCTGTTTATATTCAACCTTTTGGGATACATTGTCACGAAAACGGGACATTTGTCGACCTCCGCCGCCGCAATTCTATCCAAGCTGGAAAATCTGATCTTTATTCCCGCATTGGTTATGGGTACGTTTATTAAGAATTTTACGATGCGGAGTATTTCTACCGCGTGGAAAATTCTATTATTCAGTACCGTACTGGAGCTGATTCTGATTCCTGTTCTCGTTTTTGTCTCCAAGCTCTGCGCTAAAGATGCTTACACGCAAAGGATCTATACATACGGATTGTGTTTTTCCAATTTCGCATTTATGGGAAACGCTATTGTGCAGGCTATCTTCCCCGAGCATTTTTCTAACTACATTCTGTTTACCTTACCCTTGTGGGTCCTGATTTACGTGTGGGCGGTTCCTTCCTTGTTGGTAGATCGAGACGAGGAAAAGCAAACCCTTGGTATGCGGTTAAAAAAGCTTCTTAACCCCATGTTTGTCGGTTTGATCCTTGGTATGGTGATCGGTTTGCTACAGATTCCGCTTCCCGAAAGCATTCTTTCCGTGATTGAGGTATCCGGAAACTGTATGTCTCCCATAGCCATGCTCTTAACGGGAATTACGCTGGCTCAAATGGATCTGCGGAAGGTTCTGAAACGGAAAAGCATTTATGCGGTAACGACGATTCGGTTGTTGCTGATTCCCGCCATTGCTTTGGCGGTGCTTGCCTGGATTCCATGTCCCGAAATTTTCGCAATCTGTACGGTATGCTCTCTATCCATGCCTTTGGGGCTGAATACGATCGTAATTCCCGGTGCCTATGGAAAGGATGTGTCAACGGCGTCAGGAATGGCACTTGTATCCCATTTGTTGTCTCTGATTACGATCCCTCTTGTATTTGTTGGCTTAAAAATGATCATTGGCTCATAATTCAAAATTAAACACGAAGGACTGACTATGAAAATATTTCAACCTAAGCTTTTTTCTTCTTGTAAAGGATATGGTAGGAAACAACTGATTAATGACATTGTTGCCGGTATCATTGTGGCAATTATTGCCTTGCCGCTCTCCATTGCCCTTGCGATTGCCTCCGGTGTATCACCGGAAAAAGGACTTTATACAGCAATTGTTGCGGGATTCGTTATTGCGTTTTTAGGGGGGAGCAACGTTAATATTTCCGGTCCTACGGCGGCGTTTGCCACCATTGTGGCGGGAATCGTGGCTCAGTTCGGTACGTCGGGCTTGGTGGTTGCCACTTTCATGGCAGGCGTGATGCTGATCTTGATGGGGCTTTGCCGATTTGGCTCCTTGATTAAATATATTCCGTATACCATCACTACCGGATTTACGTCTGGAATTGCCGTTACCATTGTGATTGGTCAGATCAAGGACTTTCTTGGATTGAGCTTTGCTTCCGGTACCCACGCTGTGGAGATATCGGAGAAGGTGATCGCTATCGTAAAATCTCTTGCCACCTTGAACTGGCAGGCATTGTTGGTTGGGGCTGTTTCCTTGGCAATTTTGATCATATGGCCCAAGATCAATAAACGGATTCCCGGCTCGCTGATTGCTGTCGTGGTGGGTGTTCTGATGGTGAAGCTTTTGCCCATTCAGGTGAATACGATTGGGGATCTGTATACCATTTCCAGGCAGCTTCCGACCTTCTCTCTGCCGGAGTTTCGATTAGAAACCATCAAAGATTTGCTTCCCAGTGCGTTTACCATTGCCATTCTCGCTGGAATCGAGTCTCTGCTGTCCTGTGTGGTTTCCGACGGTATGATCGGGGACAGACATCATTCCAATACCGAATTGATCGCCCAGGGCGTGGGAAATATCTGCTCAGGCTTGTTTGGAGGGATTCCTGCTACCGGTGCTATTGCCCGAACTGCCGCAAACGTAAAAAATGGGGGACGCACCCCCATTGCCGGCATGGTTCATGCCGTAATTTTGCTGTTGATCCTTGTCCTTCTGATGCCTTATGCCGCATGGATCCCCATGCCCAGCATTGCCGCGGTTCTTTTTATGGTAGCGTATAATATGAGTGAATGGAGACAGTTTGTAAAGATTTTCCGTTCGTCACCAAAGAGCGATATTCTTGTGTTGGTTGTTACCTTTGTTCTGACGGTAGTGTTTGATTTGGTGGTGGCAATTGAGATCGGTCTTTTGTTGGCAGTCATTCTTTTTATGAAGCGTATGGCAGACGTTACGCATGTTCGGATGTGGTCGGCGGCAGACGAGTATTCTGAGAATGAGGGCGGACGGCTGAAAACGATTCCCGAGCATACGGCAGTATTTGAAATTGACGGTCCTATGTTCTTCGCGGCATCCGATAAATTTACCTCGTTCCCCATGAAAGAGGGGGATTGGGTAATGATTCTGCGGATGCGCAATGTTCCCAGTATGGATGCCACTGCAATGCAGAAATTACTTTCTTTGAGTCGAATTTGCAAGAAAAAAAAGATTGTTCTGCTCCTTTCTCACGTGAACGAGCAACCGCTGGCAGTCATGAAAAAGTCTGGCTTTTACGAAGATGTGGGAGAGGAACATTTTCTCGCCAATATTGACGAGGCGTTGGCTTTTGCCGAAAATATTGTAGCGAACCGGTCTCAAGATCTGTAAGAATGAGTTAACGAAACATTGACATAAAATAAGCAAAAGGGATTGTTTTATTTTGATGCGGAAGATCTGTACGATCTGCACGAAATAAGGCAGTCCCTTGAATTTTGCGGAAAAATGTGGTATAATAGGAGTTATTATGCTGGGGAGAATAAAAATGAGACAAAAAGTGTTGGAATTTATGTTCTTAATTTTGTCTGCCGTGCTTCTTTTGCTTTCCTGCGCGAAACAGATAGGTGAGCGTGCCGATCCGTCAGCGTCGGAATATCATGAAACGGAAGCGGCAGATTCCGTTGTGTGGGAATCCGAAAGGCAAACCGTTTCCTCAGAGTGGGAAATCGAGATTGAAACAGAAAGGGAAGCTGCGACGGATGAAGGCGGTGTCACGAACACTGAACTTGAACCGGATACTGAAATTGAAACGAATTCTGAACCTGAAACAGGCGGGAGAACCGAAATAGATACCGAAGCCGAGATGGATGCCGAAACAGAGACGGATGGCGAAATGGAGTCGGAGCCTGTTTGCGATACACATTCCTTCGGAGATTGGGAAATCATACAGTCTCCCGGATGCGCAGAAATTGGTTGGAAGGAGCGAGCGTGTAAGATATGTACGACTCGGGAATGGTTGGAGATTGCAGCGTTGGGACATGAATTTTCCACATCCCTGAGTTATGACGGTCGCACTCATTGGTACGGGACGCTCTGCGGACACGGAGAGGTGCGCGGAAATGAGGAATTACATGCCTTTGGCAATTGGACGGTGCTGGATTCTCCCGGTTGCGGAACAGAAGGCAGTAAAACCAGGCAGTGCGGTCTATGTTTTATGACACAGGAGGTGTCCATTCCGGCGACCGGGCATCATCTGCTTTTAGACAAAAATTTAATGTGTCAAGCTTGTCAGTTACCATATAAGGACATAGGTTTAATATTTGAACGGCAGGAGGATGGCTACCGTATCGCGGGCTACACGGGAAGGGAAGCCAGTGTATTTATTCCTGCTCAATATGGAGGATTTCCCGTCGTAGCCATTGAGGCGGAGGCATTTGCCGGGCACCGGGAATTAGAGGAAATTTACATTCCGGTTACCGTCGCAGAGATTGGAGCCAATGCCTTTTGGGATTGCGCGGGGCTTCAAGCGGTTTATGGGGGAAGCACCGCGGCTTGGTGCGCTATTTCCTTTGAAAATTATTTGAGTAATCCTCTGTATTACTCCCACAAGCTGTTTCTTAACGGTGAGGAAATCACATCCTTAGTCATTCCATCGGGAGTGACCTCCATTGGCAATTATGCCTTTGCTTACTGCGATATGATCCGAGCCGTCACCTTTTCTTCGGATATTCAATCCATCGGTGACAGTGCCTTTTACTACTGTTCCTCTCTGGATTCGGTTGTATACGGCGGTTCCGGATCTCACTGGCAACGAGTAATTTTCGGTGATTCTTGGAACTCATATACGGGAGATTACGTGGTAGAATGTCTTAATGGAAGATTTCCAAAATAGCCTGGTGAGAATTTATAAAAAATGGGGAGTCTTACCCGAGAAAGAATCCGGGAAAACTTGACAAAACTTTGATTTTATATTATAATAAAACAGATAGGGTCAAAATGTTGTATGATGCGTTTTGTCACTGCTTGAGAATACAGGCGAGGTTATGGTTACATAATGGAGAAAATGAAAAAAAATAACCAGGTTTCCTTAGAAGAGATGGAAAACCAGAGACAATTTATATGGCAGATCCGGGCGAAAAATGAGAAAGCGGCGTTGGAATCCGGCAGCCGTCCCAAGGCGTATATTCTGACGCTTGGATGCCAGCAGAACGAGGCGGATAGCGAAAAGCTTTCCGGTATGGCGGAGGCTATGGGGTATGAAATTACTCAAGCTCCGGAGCAGTCATCCCTAATTATGGTGAATACTTGCGCTATTCGCGAACACGCAGAAAAACGCGCACTTTCCATGATAGGTCAGTTTAAGCATTTGAAGGCAAACAATCCGGATCTTGTGATCGGGGTTTGCGGTTGTATGGTGGTTCAAGAGCACAGGATCCAGGATATTAAGCGGCGGTACTCCTACGTAGACCTTTTGTTTGGAACCGCCTCGATTCACCGCTTCCCTGAATTGCTTTGGAAGAAATTTCAGGCGGGGAAGAGAGTACTTTGCTCTGAGGAAGAGGAATACTTAGTTGCGGAGGGAGTACCCGTTCGAAGAGAAAATAAGCTCCGTGCGTGGGTGTCTGTCATGTATGGATGCAATAATTTTTGCTCCTATTGCATTGTCCCTTATGTGAGAGGACGAGAAAGAAGCCGAATCAAGGAGGCTATCCTGGAAGAGGTGAAGCAATTGGTGGCAGAGGGGTATAAGGACATTACCCTGTTGGGACAAAACGTGAATTCTTACGGGAAAGATCTGGGAGAATCATACGATTTTGCGGATCTTCTTGCGGAGATCGATGAGATTCCGGGAGAATATTGGATTCATTTCATGACCAGCCATCCCAAGGACGCAACCCGCAAGCTCATTGATGTGATGGCATCCTCTCAGCACATTGCCAGACATTTTCATTTGCCGATGCAATCGGGGAGTGACCGTGTTCTAAATGCAATGAACCGTCGCTACACCTTTGAAAAATATATTGGTATTTTGGATTATATTCGGGAAAAAATGCCGGATGCGGTGATTACTTCTGATATTATTGTGGGATTCCCCGGGGAGACGGAAGAGGAATTTGAGGAAACTCTGGCAGCACTGCGGCGTGCCAGGTTTGATATGATTTTCTCCTTCATCTACTCTCCCAGAAAGGGAACGCCTGCGGCGGAACTTTACTGTCAGATCGCCCCGAACGAGCAGAGCAGAAGATACGATGCTTTGTTAATGACTCAAAACGAGATATCCCTTGCTTCCAACGAGTGCTTGGAAGGAAAAACGTTGCGGGTTCTCTGTGACGGTCCCAGTAAAAATCGGGAGGAGGTTTACAGTGGTCGTACCGAAGGCGGTAAAATTGTGTTTTTTGAAGGAAAGCCCGAACACATAGGGGAATTTTTAGAAATTGACATTGAGCGGGGCGATACTTTTGCCCTATATGGAAGGATAAAAAATATTTCGGAAGGATAAGGAATCAAAATATGGGAATTTTTGAACTGGCTGCCGAGCTTGGCAAGGCATTGAAAGACGATGAAAAGCTGATTCGTTTGTCGGCGGCAAAGACTGCTTACGAGTCGGACGGAGAGCTAAAGAAGAAAATGGTGGAATATGAGGTACAGCAAAAAGCGCTTCAAGGGGAGATCACCCGGGAGGAGCGAGATACCTTGTTCATTGAAACCATCCAGAAACGAATCGATGTTCTCTATCGTGAAATCATGGAACACCCGGTGTTTGTGGAGTTGAACGAGGCACAGGCGGAGGTCAATGAGTTGATGAATGCGGTCAACAATACGATTACCTTTCATATTACCGGGGAACAGCCCTCCTGCACACACAATTGTTCTACCTGCGGCGGAGGATGCGGGCACTGATTTTTGAAGGTTTCAAACGTAAAAAGGACTGAGTGGAGGAATAGGGATATGACTCCGATGATGGAGCAGTATTTTGAAGTAAAAAATCAATACAAGGACCACTTGCTTTTCTACCGTCTCGGAGATTTTTACGAGATGTTCTTCGACGATGCGGTTCTTGCTTCGCGAGAATTGGGACTGACCCTGACGGGACGGGATTGCGGGGAAGAGGAGCGCGCGCCGATGTGCGGCGTTCCGTTCCACAGCGCGGAAACATACATAGGGCAGTTGATTGAAAAAGGATTTAAGGTGGCTATCTGTGAACAGGTAGAGGATCCGGCACTGGCGAAGGGGTTGGTAAAACGTGAGGTCGTTCGTGTGATTACTCCCGGTACCCTGATCGAGAGTGATTTGCTGCCGGAGGGCAGAAATAACTATCTTTGCGCTGTCTATTTAAATGAATTTGAATGTGGCGTGAGCTTTGCTGATATATCCACCGGTCAGATCTATGCTACTTCCTTTTGTGGTGATAATATTGACAGCCGTCTGAAAAATGAGTTGGGTACCTATTGTCCCAGTGAAGTGGTTGTTAACCTCAGTGCTAAGAAATTGGGGGAGGTCTCGGATTTTATTCGCTCTCGGGTAGGTGCCATGCTGACGGAAAACCGTCCTACCGACTTTGAATTTCAGAGCTCACTTGAGCTTGTTCAAGCTCAATTTTCAGAGCAATTCCGCCGCGAACTGGAAGAGAATCGTCCCCTGATCTGTGCTTTGGGTGGCTTGCTGTCTTATATTCGGGAAACACAGAAAAACGATATTTCGTATATTAAGGATCTCAATGTGTACTCCGACGGTCAATTTATGGAGTTGGATATTAACACCCGGCGCAATTTGGAATTGACCGAAACTATGCGAAGCAAGGAGAAAAAAGGCTCTCTGCTGTGGGTGTTGGACAAAACACGCACTGCCGCCGGAGCCAGATTGCTTCGCCAATGGATAGAACACCCCTTGTTAAGCGTAGGGGAAATTACCCGCCGACAGAACGCGGTGGAGGAGCTTTACGGTGACTATATTCTGCGAGAGGAGATTGGAGCACTTCTGGACGGAGTGTTGGATCTTGAGCGATTGGTTACCCGAATTGTATACGGTACGGCGAATGCCAAGGATCTCCGCGCGGTGGCATCTACCATCTCAGTGTTGCCCGAGTTAAAGGGCTTGATTGGTGCTTGTCGCTCAGACGAGCTGTCATCCTTGTGCCGCGAGCTGGAGACCCTTGACGACATTTATGACCGGATCGACTCCGCCATTTGTGAAAATCCGCCCTTTTCCACTCGGGAAGGTGGTATGATCGCGAAGGGATATCACGAAGACGTGGATTATCTGCGTTCCGTGATGCAGGACGGTAAGAGCTGGATCGAGCGAGTAGCTAACGAGGAAAAGGAAAAGACGGGAATCAAGACACTGAAGATCGGGTATAATAAAGTATTTGGCTACTATATTGAGGTATCCAAGTCTTTTATGTCTCAGGTCCCGGACACATATATTCGAAAACAGACTCTTGCAAATTGCGAACGGTATATTACCCAGGAACTGAAGGACATGGAGGCAACCATTTTGGGTGCGGCGGACAAGGTCTGTTCCCTGGAATACGAGTTGTTTTGCCAGGTTCGTAGCTTCGTAGCGGAAAATAGCGGCAGAATTCAAAAGGCAGCCGCTCTCATGGCAAAGCTGGATGCCTATCTGAGTCTTTCCACAGTAGCAGCCAAGCAACAGTACATTCGACCTGAGGTGGATCAGAGCGATTTGATCCGTATCAAGGATGGGCGCCATCCAGTGGTTGAGCAGTTTGTGAAGGATTCCTATTTTGTGCCAAACGATGCCGATCTGGATACCAAGAAGAATCGGTTAATGCTGATTACAGGACCGAATATGGCGGGAAAGTCAACGTATATGCGCCAGATTGCGATCTTAGTGTTGATGGCGCAAATAGGCTCCTTTATTCCAGCCTCTGACGCAAGAATCGGCATTGTGGACAAGCTGTTCACCCGTGTTGGTGCATCGGATGATTTGGCATCGGGACAGTCCACCTTTATGCTGGAAATGAACGAGGTGGCTTATATTCTGCGAAATGCCACACGGAAAAGTCTGATTATTTACGACGAAGTCGGACGGGGAACCTCGACCTTTGACGGTATGAGCATTGCCCGCGCCATTGTGGAATATACCAACAGCAGAAAAATCGGTGCTAAAACACTGTTTGCGACTCACTATCACGAACTAACCTCCATGGAAGAAGAGCTGGAGGGTGTGGTGAATTTCCATATTGCCGCAAAGAAGCGAGGAGATAATATCACCTTCCTCAGAAAGATCATTCGCGGCTCTACGGACGATAGCTATGGAATTGAGGTTGCTAAGCTTGCGGGGCTTCCCTCAGAGGTCATCCGCCGAGCCAAAGAGGTTTTGGCTTCGGTAGAGAAAACGGCACGGGCGCTTCGTACCTCCGACACGGTGGAAGAAGAAAAGGATGATTCTTTGATCAGCTTCGACGATTGTGTAAACGAGCAAGTGATTGAAGAATTGAAGGCTGTGGACATCAATACCTTGTCGCCCTACGAAGCCATGAGCTTTTTGTTCAATCTGCAAAAGAGATTAAAGTAACCGGATAAAAATTATAACGGAGAGAAAGGAGCTTGGGATGGGAAAAATCAACGTTCTATCCTTTGCCGTGGCGAATCTGATTGCCGCAGGCGAGGTAGTAGACAGACCGTCTTCGGTAATCAAGGAATTACTGGAGAATGCCATTGATTCGGGCGCAGACCGAATCGCAGTGGAGATCCAGAACGGCGGAGTGACCTATATGCGTGTTTCGGACAACGGATGCGGTATGGAGCCGGATGATCTTCCCATCGCCATCAGACGCCATGCTACCAGCAAGATCAAGGAGGCTAAGGATCTTGACGGCATACTCACTTTGGGATTCCGCGGCGAGGCTCTTGCCGCCATTGCCTCCGTTTCAGATCTCAGAATTATTTCAAAGACCAAGGACTCCACGGTGGGTGCTATGCTGGAATCGAGCGGAGGAAATATTCTTGGTGTTTCGGAGCGTGCTTGCTCGGACGGTACCACGGTAATCGTTGAAAATTTGTTTGCCAATGTTCCGGCAAGACGGAAGTTCCTAAAAAAAGACGTTACCGAATCTATGGCGGTTTCGGCGTTGGTAGAGAAGCTTGCACTCTCTAAACCGAATATTTCTTTTCGCTTGATCGTGGATGGTACGATCAAGCTGGAAACGGTAGGAGATGGAAATTTAAAAAACACGGTGTATTCTGTGTTTGGAAGAGAGTTTGCCTCCAAGCTGATTCCTGTTGAGCTACAGCTGGACGGTATCGAGGTGAACGGATTTATTGGTCGATCCGATAATGTTCGTGCCAATCGGAACTATCAGAACTTTTTTATCAACGGAAGATACGTAAAGAGCAAAACGGCAGGCGCTGCCTTGGAACAGGCGTATACCTCCTATATTCCGCCGGAAAAATTTCCATGCTGTGTGTTGTTTTTGAAAATCCATCCGGCGGCAGTGGACGTGAATGTCCATCCTGCTAAGCTGGAAGTAAAATTTTCCAATGAAAAACCGGTTTTTGAAGCGGTTTACTATTCTGTTCGAAACGCGTTGGAATCCAATCAGACAAGACCCAGCGTTGAACTTAAACCAACTGACAGACGGCTTGACCGAATGGCGCACAGACTCTCAGACGCGCAAGCACCGCTGGAGGACAGCAGGGGAGAATCCTTAAAGAAGCGCCAGCTTGCCACGGAGCTTTTTGTGCCGGAGCAACCACCGATTTCTTCTGTCACGGAGTCTGCGGTATCCAAACGGGATGCGTTTGCCAGTATGAGCGCGGATGAGTACATGAACCAATATGGGCACAAGAATACCGAAAAAAAGCAAACGGAAAAGAACGAGTCCGAAAAAGGAACTCAGCAGTCGATTGCGCCTATGGATTCCGGAAAGAGTATGACGGAACCGCCGAGGGTATCCGGCGAGTCTGCTAAGAAAAAAACAGACTGTCAGGCAGAACTTCCGTATTCTGTTCCCTCCGTTTTGTCTGTGGAACAGAAAAGTACCGAGCAAAGCTTGGGGATAATTGAACAGAAGAAAGCGGACCGGAAGACAGAGTCGATACCAGCTGCGCAAACCATGAGCTACCGAATCGTTGGCGCGGTCTTTCATGCTTACGTTTTAGTAGAGGAGGGAGATCGCATGTTAATTATAGATCAGCACGCTGCCCATGAAAGGATTTTATTTGAACAATTGAAGGCAGGTATGAACGCGAAACAAAAAGCATCCCAAATGCTGATGTTTCCTCTGGAGGTGATGATGACCTCTGACGAGATTCAAACCCTGATACAATTCAGAGAAGAGATCGAGGCGGTTGGCTTCGAATTCACTACCGGACGGTATACCGCAAATGTAACCGCCATTCCGGAGGGAATCTCTACCGACGCGGTTCCCGATATGCTAACCGTTATGGCAGAGCGGATCAAGAGCAATACAGGTTCCGCTAAGCTGACTCGTGATCTTATCTTTGAGAAGGCACTCTATCAGGCATCCTGTAAGGCGGCGATCAAAGCGGGAAGAGAATACCCGGAGGGACATATTCAGTGGGTGGTTTCCAAGCTTATGGAATTACCCGATATTACGGTTTGTCCCCATGGCAGACCGGTGGCAATGGAACTCTCCAAAAAGGATCTGGATCGCCAATTTGAAAGAATATAAGATGCAAATAAATTGTACATAGGAATAAGGAATTTGAAACATGTTTGAAATTTTAACAATGGACGGACGCGCCAGAAGAGGCGTTTTGCATACCGTACACGGAGACATTCAGACCCCCGTGTTTATGAACGTGGGAACCTGTGCCGCCATTAAGGGGGGCGTTTCCAGCCGTGAGCTGATCGACTTGGACTGTCAGGTGGAGCTATCCAACACCTACCATCTCCATCTCAGACCCGGTGACAAGCTGATTCATGAAATGGGTGGACTGCATAAATTCATGAATTGGGAAAGACCGATTTTGACCGATAGCGGCGGATTTCAGGTATTTTCTCTTTCTCAGTTGCGTAAAATAACTGAGGAGGGGGTTCGCTTTGCGTCTCACATCGACGGGAAGCGGATTTTTATGGGACCGGAGGAGAGTATGCAAATTCAGTCCCACCTTGCCTCCACAATTGCCATGGCATTTGACGAGTGTATTGAAAATCCCGCTCCGTATGACTATGTCAAGCAATCCTGTGACCGAACGGCGCGTTGGTTGCTCCGTTGCAAGGCGGAAATGGACAGGCTGAATTCTTTGCCTGAAACTATCAATAAGAACCAGCTATTGCTTGGAATTAATCAGGGCGGTGTCTACGAAGATCTAAGAATCGAGCACATGCATAAGATCGCCGAGTTAGATCTTGCGGGATACGCCATTGGCGGTTTGGCTGTGGGCGAGGAAACGGAGGAGATGTACCGCATCATTGACGCAGTAGAGCCTCATATGCCGAAGAACAAGCCGAGATATCTGATGGGTGTGGGAACCCCCTGCAACATTCTGGAGGCGGTTCATATGGGCGTGGATTTCTTTGACTGTGTCATGCCCAGCCGCAATGCCCGACACGGCAATCTGTTTACCTGGCATGGTAAGATGAACCTTCTGAACGAGAAATACGCAAAGGATCCCAGACCCTTTGACGAGAACTGTGGATGTCCTGCCTGCCGTCATTACAGCCGATCCTACGTACGTCATCTAATAAAGGCGAAGGAATCTCTTGGAATGAGGTTAGCGGTTGCCCACAATCTCTATTTTTATAACAATTTGACCCGCGAGATCCGTAAGGCTTTGGATGTCGGGTGCTTTGAGAGCTTTTATCAGAAGTATAGAACTATTTTGGGAGAGCGGAGTCAAAGCTGATAAGGAGAACAAAATGATCAAGCGTGATTTACTGGAGGAACTGCTGGCGGCGGCTCTGTCTACCGGCGGTGATTTTGCGGAGGTTTATGCCGAGCATACCCGAAATAACGGGATTCAATTTGTGGACGGAAAGATTGATCGGATCACGGATAACGTGTTGTCCGGTGTGGGAATTCGCGTGTTTCTGAATCAGAGAACGGTTTATGCCTCTACTTCGGATCTAACGAGAGAGGGACTTTTGCGGTGTGCGCGTTCCGCGGCAGATGCGCTTGGCGAGGGGAATGCTCAGATTTCCATTTGCTTGAAGCCTCAGACGGTGATAGACAGTCATCCGGTTCGTATCAATCCTTGCAATGCGGAAAATTCGTATAAAACCAATATTTTGAAAAAGGCGTGCTGTACCGCCGCGGAGCACAGTGAGTTGATTACCCAAGTACAGGGAACTCTTGCGGGGGTAGACCATGAGATACTGGTTGCCAATAGTGACGGATTACTGGTGGAGGATAGGCATGTTCGCACTCGGATCGTCGTCAATGCTATTGCCTCTAAGGACGGAGAAAATCAGTCCGGAAGCTGTGCGCCCGGACGAGGTATGGGAATGGAGCTTTTCGAGCTTTTTGATCCTTCTGAGGTTGGAAAGCGGGCGGCGGAAATGGCACTGGTCAATCTTCGTGCCGATTACTGCAAAGCGGGACAGATGACGGTTGCCATTGAGAACGGTTTTGGCGGTGTGATTTTCCATGAGGCTTGCGGGCACTCCTTGGAGGCAACGCAGGTAGGTGTGGGAATGTCTGAAATGTGCGGAAAGCTGGGACAGAAGATTGCTAATGAGAAAATTACTGCCATTGATGACGGAACCATTCCTAATGCATGGGGATCGGTAAACGTAGACGATGAGGGCAATCCGACCCGTCGGAACGTATTGATCGAAAACGGAGTTCTTAAAGGTTATATGATAGACCGTCTCGGTTCACGCCGGATGGGAATGCCTATGACCGGAAACAGCCGCCGTCAAAGTTATGTTTATGAGCCTACCTCGCGTATGACCAATACCTTTATCGACAACGGTCCTGATCGTAATGAGGATATTATTTCCTCGATTGAATACGGATTGTATGCGAGGGAGATGGGGGGAGGATCGGTGAACCCCTTGACCGGAGCCTTCAATTTTTCTGTGCGGGAAGGGTATATGATTCGGAACGGAAAAATTTGCGAGCCGGTTCGGGGCGCGTCATTGATCGGAACCGGATCTCAAATTTTGCAAGATATTGACATGGTAGGACAGAATCTGGCGACTGGACAGGGAATGTGCGGCTCATCCAGCGGTAACGTGCCAACGGATGTGGGACAGCCGTTGATTCGTGTCAAAAAAATTACCGTTGGCGGACGGTGAAAGGAGAAAATCAATGGATTTTGATGCGGTAAAAGACTGCTTGATTCAAGAAGCGAATCGGGCGGGGCTTGAAGAATACGAGGTTTACTTTATGGAATCCTCCGGTATGAGTACCGAAACGTTGAAGAACGAGATTTCTTCTTTTTCCTCAGGAGTCAGCGGAGGGGTCAGCTTTCGTTGTGTGGTCAACGGGAAAATGGGTAGTGCCGCTACAGAGCTTTTTACCGAGGAGGAAATGAAGGCACTGGTCACCCGTGCTATGGACGGGGCAAAGTATATCGAAAATGAGGACAGGGCGATTCTATATGCCGGAGCGGAGCGATATGAGACCGTAAAGGTTCCGGAGAGCCTGATACCGGATGCGGCAGCCGTGAAAAAAATAGCATTGGAAATTCAAGAACGTACGTATTCGGAAAGCCAGTGGATTACGGATGGAACCCAATCCGGCGTGTTCTGTGATCAGATTTCTATGGAGTTGATGAATTCTCATGGGCTGCATTTGTCTCACCGAGTGTCTATGTCGGGTGCTTATGCACAAGCCGTGATTCAAAAGGATGGTGAGTCTCAGGACGCTTTCGATTTCACCTTGAATCTGGATTCTGATTCTTTGACGGCGGTATCCTCTCGTGCCACGCAGGAGGCTCTATCCAAGGTTGGCACTGTGGATATTTCGTCCGGAAAATATGACGTGATCCTGGGTGGCAAGCAAATGCGTTCCTTGCTTTCCGCTTTTTCGCCTATATTCTCGGCAAAAAACGCCCAGCTCGGTCTTTCTTTGCTGAAGGGGCGGGAAGGGGAGTTGGTGGCAAATCCCATTGTTACTTTAATGGATGATCCTCTGCGCGAGGATTGTCCCATGCAGACTGCCTTTGACGGCGAGGGTGTAGCCACTCGGCGTAAGGCAGTGATTAAAAACGGAGTCTTGAATACTCTGCTGTATGATCTCGCTACTGCGTACAAAGCAGGCGTGGAGAGCACCGGTAACGGGCAGCGAGTAGGATATGCCGAAAACGTAACAATCCGTCCGTACAGCTTTTATTTGGCTGGTGGAACGGTATCCGAGACGGAGCTCAGAGAGACGATGGGAGATGGTGTGTATATCACGGAATTGAAAGGTCTTCATTCAGGATGCAATGCTGTCACGGGGGATTTTTCCATCGAAAGCGCGGGATACAAAGTCCGGAATGGAAAGCTTTGCGAAGCGATAAAGTCCTTTACGATTGCGGGGAACTTTTTTGAGCTTTTGAAGGGAATTGAAGGAATGGCAAACGAGGTCCATTTCGGAATTCCATCCGGATTTACGGTATATGGGGCACCTGATGTCATGATTCGACAAATGAGCGTTGCGGGAAAATAAGATTTTTCTGTTGACTTTTGTTCGGAACTGTGATACAATTAACAATCATATATTTTGACAGTCTTTGTAGTAAGGAAGGAATAGAAACATGAAGAATACCGAAAAAACAATGGACAAAATTGTTGCGCTGTGTAAGACCCGCGGCTTTATTTTTCCGGGATCGGAGATCTATGGCGGTCTTGCCAATACGTGGGATTACGGTCCCTTGGGCGTTGAATTGAAGAACAACGTCAAGAAGGCGTGGTGGAAGAAATTCGTCCAGGAGAATAAATACAACGTAGGTCTTGATGCCGCTATTTTGATGAACCCCCAGACATGGGTAGCATCGGGTCACTTGGCGGGATTTTCGGATCCCTTAATGGATTGCCGTGAGTGCCATGAGCGCTTTCGTGCCGATAAGATGATCGAGGATTTCTGCGCGGAGAATGGAATGGAGCTTCCCAAACCCATTGACGCATTCAGCCAGGCAGAGATGAAGGAATTTGTGGAGGAACATGACATTCCCTGTCCTACCTGCGGTAAGCATAATTTTACGGATATCCGTCAGTTCAACTTGATGTTTAAGACCTTCCAGGGCGTTACTGAGGATGCGAAAAATACGGTCTATCTGCGTCCTGAAACTGCCCAGGGTATCTTTACCAATTTTGTAAGCACTCAGCGTACCACCCGTAAAAAGCTGCCTTTTGGTATTGCGCAGATTGGAAAATCCTTCCGTAATGAGATCACTCCCGGAAACTTCATTTTCCGTGTCCGTGAGTTTGAGCAGATGGAGCTTGAATTCTTCTGCAAGCCCGGTACGGATCTTGAGTGGTTCAATTACTGGCGTAGCTTCTGCCACAATTGGCTGTTGGCTATCGGTTTGAAGGACGAAAACATTCGTCTGCGTGACCATGATCCGGAGGAGCTTTGCTTCTATTCCAAGGCAACAACGGACTTTGAATTTTTGTTCCCCTTTGGTTGGGGCGAGCTTTGGGGTGTGGCTGACCGTACGGATTACGACTTGACTCAGCACCAGACCGTGTCCGGCAAGGATTTGACATACTTTGATCCCGAAACAAACGAGCACTATATTCCTTATGTGGTCGAGCCTAGTTTGGGCGTAGAAAGAAGTGTATTGGCGGTTCTTTGCGATGCCTATGACGAGGAGGTTGTAGACCCTGCCAAGAATGATGTTCGTGTCGTAATGCATCTGCATCCTACTCTTGCTCCCTTTAAGGCAGCTATTTTGCCCTTGTCCAAGAAGCTGGGTGATAAGGCAACCGAAATCTACGAAGAACTTTCTAAGTACTTTATGGTGGATTACGATGAGGCAGGTTCTATTGGTAAGCGCTACCGCCGTCAGGACGAGGTAGGAACCCCTCTGTGTATTACTGTAGACTTTGATACGGTAGGAGACGATACCAAGGAAGGTGACAATTGCGTGACGGTTCGTGACCGTGACAGCATGGAGCAGGTTCGTATTCCGATTGCCGAACTGAAATCTTACATCGAAAAGGTAATTGCGTTCTGATACAACATAAATGATTTTTCCAACCGTGTTCACAATGGACACGGTTGGTTTTATTTTTTTTGTAGGAATCTTGAAAAAGTTCTTGAATTCATAATATGAATATGTTATAATTTAAAATAGGGATTCATTTCGACCTGTAACAGAATAATCAGGGGAAAAGAGAAACAAGAAAAGAGGTAGATGCGGTGAACGCTTTGTGGAATAACCTTCGAAATTATCTGGATGTGTATGTGATTTCCACGGTCAAAACCATGGGAATTTTGGATGTTGTTGATATTTTGTTGCTCGGATTGATCCTCTATTTCCTGTATCGGTTTATCCGCGACCGTCGTGCCGGGAAGCTGTTGATCGGTTTGGGTATTGTTTTAGTGCTTTCTTTGATGGGGGACGCGCTGGAAATGCCTGCGACAAGATTTATTTTCAGCGACTTTCGACAGATCGGTGTGATTGCCATCTTGATCCTGTTTCAACCGGAGCTTCGGAGTGCCTTGGAAAAGGTGGGAGGAACATCTTGGTCCGGAATCCGAAGCATTGCCACGGAGTCAAGGGATTTTGCTGTGATCAACGCTGAAATAGATGCCATCTGTACGGCGGCAAGCGATCTATCCAGAGATAAGGTGGGCGCATTGATTGCGATTGAAAGAACTACGAAATTAGGGGAGTATATTAAATCCGGTGTCTTTATCGACGCTACCATTTCGCCCTATATTTTGAGAAATATATTTTTTAACAAAGCCCCGCTTCACGACGGCGCGGTAATTATCCGCGCAGGTCGCATTTGCGCGGCGGGATGCTTTTTGCCTTTGTCAACTAATGAGGACATTGATAAAGACTTAGGCACGAGACATCGCGCGGCAATAGGATTGTCGGAATGTAGCGATGCCATCGTGATTGTAGTTTCCGAGGAGACCGGAGTGATTTCCGTGGTAACGGAGGGAAATATTCAGCGAAATTATAACTATAATTCGTTGAAGCAAGCGTTGAACGGTATGCTTGTGCATCAAGGCGTGAGCGAGCATGGAAAAAAGAACCGCAAAAAAAAGGCAAAATAATCAGCTTTGGGGTGATTGATACGTCGGAGGATATGATGTCAAGAAGAGAGAAAAATGAAATGATGCGAGACGAAGGAACTCACGCGGTAAAAAAAGCGAGAAAGCATAATTTGTTTTCCTTGATCATTTGCTTGTTGGTTGCCTTTGTCATATGGTTGTATGCTTCTTCCGTGGAAAACAATGACTCCGAGGAGCAGACTAACGTAGCGAGCAAGCCAGACCGTGCGGGGATTACTCAGAGTGTTTTCGAGCTTTGAGGAGATCAGCTATGTCAGATGAAACGATTGTAGGCTTTTTGGTCAACGGAATTAGTCTATCCCCTGATTCTGATGAATCTGAGGCATGTTCCGTTGTTGCGTCAGAATTGAAGCGTGCAGGGTTTTCCCCTGCACGACTTCGTTTTGATATTTATAAAAAATCGGTTGATGCCCGCAAAAAGAATCATGTTCAATTGGTTTATTCGGTGGCAGTACGTTCGGCGGATGATACTGCCGTTGCTTTGCCTAAAAAATTGAAATATTCTGTTTCTCCTCTATATCGCCAAACGGTGAAGATAGAGCGAGGAATAGAAAAGATGTCTTCTGCCCCTTTGGTTGTCGGTATGGGACCGGCGGGATTGTTCTGCGCATTGATGCTGGCTGAAGAAGGATATGCCCCTGTTATTATAGATCGAGGCGATTCGGTTACAGAGCGAAGCCGCGCTTACGAAAGATTTGTTCGAGATGGCATTTTGGACACCGAATGTAATATTCAGTTCGGTGCTGGCGGTGCCGGTACCTTTTCCGATGGAAAATTGCTGACCCGTATCAACGATCCGAGAACCTCATATGTTTTGGAGCGTTTTTGTGATTTTGGTGCTCCGAAGGAAATTCTGGTGGCGGCAAAGCCGCATATTGGAACGGATTTGCTGACGGGCGTGGTTGATCGTATGCTTCAACATATCGAGAGCCTTGGCGGAACGGTCCTTTACCGTTGCCGTCTGGACTCCGTTCGAGAATTGCCGGACGGAGATATTCTCGCAAAAACTACAAAGGGTGATTTGCGGTGCTCCGCGTTGGTGCTGGCTCCTGGAAACAGTGCCAGAGATACGTATGCCATGCTCTTGAAAAATGGATACATGGTAGAACCGAAACCCATTTCGGTGGGAGTGAGAATTGAGCATTTACAGGAAAACATTGATCGCTCGCTTTATGGTGATTTTGCCGGTCATCCCAAGCTGGGGCGGGGCGAGTATCATCTGTCTGACACCTCCTCCGGACGGGGAGTTTATACCTTTTGTATGTGTCCCGGCGGTCAGGTAGTTGCCGCGGCATCGGAGGAAGATAGTGTTGTGGTGAACGGGATGATCCGTTACGCAAGAGATGGAAAAAACGCGAACTCTGCGGTTTGCGTTTCGATTCACCCCGAGGATTATGGCGGAACGGCGGAGGGTGCCATTGCTTTTCAGCGTCGCTTGGAGCAGGGGGCTTTTTTGGAGGGCGGAAGGGATTACTCTGCTCCCATACAGACGGTGGGCGATTTTCTGAACCGTACGGAGGGAAGTGAGCCTACTGTTGTTCAACCCAGTTATCGTGACGGAAGAGTTCGATGTGGATCTATGGATCGGATCCTTCCTGCGTTTGTATGCGAGGAATTGCGCAGAGGATTGGTTAGTTTTGATCGAAAAATTAGAGGATTTGCCTCTAATCACGCTGTTTTGACGGGAGTAGAAACAAGAACCTCTGCACCGGTCAGGATCCTTCGAAGCGATACCTGTCATGCCATCGGTCATGAAAGAATTTTTCCATGCGGTGAAGGTGCCGGCTATGCCGGCGGCATTACCAGTGCCGCAGTGGACGGAATACGGGTGGCGCAGCAGATCATAAAGCGATTTGCTCCGCAGGATCAGTTGTTTATAGCAAAATAAAATGCCAATAAGCTGGCAAACCAAGAATATTTGAGGTAAATCCATGAAGGAAATCAAACGTGAGAAGGTGTGGAAAGTAAAGTATACCTTCGGAGACAAAGAACGTGATGCGGTGATCCGCGAGATGGCACATACAATGGGTGTGTCTGAGCTGTTAGCTGTATTGCTGTATAACCGAGGATACCATTCTGTCCAAGAAGCACAGCGCTTTCTCCGTTTGGAGCAGAATGATTTTCATGATCCCTATTTGCTTGCAGACATGAATCGGGCGGTGGAACGAATTCTACGCGCCGTGAAGGAGCATGAAAAAATTTGCATATACGGTGATTACGATGTAGACGGAGTGACCTCCGTGACAGTTCTTTATCTATATTTGATGTCTCTTGGCGCACAGGTGGATATTAAGATTCCCACCAGGGACGGGGAGGGATATGGTGTATCCTGTCAAGCCGTTGAGCACTTGGCGGAGGAGGGGACTCAGCTGATTATTACTGTTGATACAGGTATTACCGCTAACAGCGAGGTAGAATACGCCAAGCAGTTAGGTGTGGATTTTGTGGTTACCGATCACCATGAGTGCCGTGCAGAACTGCCCAATGCCTGCGCCGTAGTCAATCCGCACAGACCGGATTGTCCCTATCCTTTCAAGGAACTTGCAGGAGTAGGTGTCGTGTTCAAGGTGATTTGTGCCTGCGAGATGAACCGTTGCCGGGAGGCTGGTGAACCAGTCATTCAGGGAGTCCGTCGTATTTGCATGGAATACGCGGATCTGACTGCCGTGGGAACGATTGCTGACGTGATGCCTGTAGTGGATGAAAACCGTATGATTGTGAGCCTGGGGCTTCGATTGATGGAGAATACTCGCCGTCCGGGACTTAAGGCACTGATTGAAGCATCCACTACCCGTAAAAACGGAGACGATCAGACAAAGAAAAAAATGACTGCTAGTATGATTGGCTTTGCCATAGCTCCTCGGATCAATGCGGCGGGAAGAATCAGCGACGCATCCATTGCGGTAAAGCTTTTGTTGGAGGAGGATTGGAACCGTGCTCAGGCGGCAGCCGAAGCGCTATGTGAGATCAACCGCCAACGCCAGGCGGAAGAAAATCGAATCGCGATTCAGGCTTATGAACAAATTGAGAATACTACTGATTTTGAAAACGATCTGGTGATCGTTTTGGATAGCAACGATTGGAAGCATGGCATTATCGGAATCGTCGCGTCTAGAATCACCGAGCGATACGGGTTGCCTTCGATCCTGGTTTCATTTGAGGGATCCGGAAGCGAAGCTTCTCCTTTCGATGACGGAAAGGGATCCGGAAGAAGCATTAAGGGAATGAATTTGGTTGAGGCGTTAAATTATTGCGAGGATCTGCTGGTCAAGTACGGTGGTCATGAGCTGGCTGCCGGTTTGACGGTGAAGCGAGGAAATCTGGCGGATTTTCGAAAAAAGATCAATGAGTACGCAAAGAATATTCTTTCGGAAGATGTCTTTCAAATTTGCGTCGAAGCCGATTGCGAGTTATCCATGTCTGACGTAACCATGAAACTTGCTCAAGAAATGTCCCTCCTGGAGCCCTTTGGTGTGGGGAATACGTCCCCTTCATTTATGATGAAAAATATTCACGTGAAGCGAATTACTGGTATCGGGGGCGGAAAGCACTCACGGTTGCTTTTGGAAAAGGACGGTATTTGTATCACGGCGTTGTATTTTGGAGTGGGCGAAGGTGACTTAGGATTTGAAACGGGAGACCAGATTGATATTCTTTTTAATCTGGATATCAACGATTATAAGAATATTCGCAGTGTGCAAATGATTCTACAAGATGCCAGAGTTGCCGAAGCGTTCACAACCGCTTTAGCGGAACAAAAGAAGAGGTATCTTGAAATTAACGAGGGCGGAACCTTCGGCGCGGACGAAAACGTCTTGCCGGATCGAGAGGATTTTGCCTGTGTTTATAAGGTACTTAGACGGGAATATCGTTTTGGCACCAGTGTACTGGATCAAAAAAGCATTTTGAAGCTGGTGAACGGGACAGCGGAAGCTCCCATTATCAATTATGTGAAACTGAAGTATATCCTACGAATATTTAACGAATTGAATATTTGTGAGATCATAGAATTGGATCGGGATATTTACGAGTTTCACGTGGTGTACAATGCCGCAAAGACAAATATCGAAAAATCATCTATCCTGAAAAAACTAAGGAATCAGTGTTTAGATCGTATCAGGTAAAGAAGCGTTATAGATTTAGATCAATAAGAGAGGCAATTTCATGATGTCTGATGGAACATATTCGGGTAGTGAGCGCTTATTTAAGCTCTTGGAAGAATCCGGACGCAAATACAATATAGAAAAAATTAAGCTTGCGGAAGAGTATGCCGCTAAGCTACACGAAGGGCAGTTCCGTGTCAGCGGTGAGCCCTATATTACCCATCCTATTGCTGTGGCAGAGATCGTGGCTGGTTTGGGGCTTGATACCAATTCTATTTGTGCCGCGTTGTTGCATGACACGGTAGAGGACTGCTCGGATCAGACCGACTTAAAGAAGCTCGAATCCATGTTTGGCGCGGAGGTATCCATGCTGGTGGACGGTCTGACCAAGCTGGTGGATGTGAATGTGGAGGATAAAGAAGAAGCCCATATTGAGAATATCCGCAAAATGCTTCTCGCCATGTCTAAGGATGTTCGGGTAATCTTTATTAAGCTGTGCGACCGTCTGCACAATATGCGAACATTGGCGGTAAAACCGGATCCCAAACGGCGTGCTACAGCACTGGAGACAATGCATGTGTACGCGCCTTTGGCACACCGTCTGGGTATGCAGAAAATCAAACAGGAGTTGGAGAATCTCTGCATTTCTTACTTGGATCCCATTGGCTATAGGGAAATCCAAGGCTACATTGAGGAGAAGTACGGCGAAAGCATCGATTTCATCGAACACTTGAAGGAATCGGTAAGCGAGCGGTTGACCGAAAATCATATTCATTTTACCTTAGAGGGAAGAATCAAATCCGTTTATAGCATCTATCGGAAGATGTATAACCAGAACAAAAGCTTCGATCAGATCTATGACTTTTATGCGTTGCGTATTATCGTGGATAACGAATTGGAGTGTTACACGGCTTTTGGTTTGATCCATGAAATGTTTAAGTCGGTGCCGGGACGGTTCAAGGACTATATTTCTACCCCGAAGCCCAATATGTATCGATCTCTGCATACTACGGTTATCGGACGTGAGGGTATCCCCTTTGAAGTACAGATTCGTACTTGGGAGATGCACCATGTGGCAGAATACGGTATTGCGGCGCACTGGAAATATAAATCCGGTGAGAAATCCAAGGAAGAAATCGATAAGAAGCTGGAATGGATTTCCCGTCTGGTGGAGACTGAAAACGCCACAAAGGATCCGGATGAGTTTCTCCATGCTCTAAAAACAGATCTTTTCCATGACGAGACCTTCGTATTCACGCCAAAGGGCGATGTGATTGCTTTACCTCAGGGGTCTACGGTTATCGACTTTGCCTATGCCATTCATTCCGGGGTTGGTAACTCCATGATCGGTGCTAAGATCAATGGAGTGATTGTTCCCATTGACCGAGTACCTGAGACGGGAGATATCGTGGAGATCTTGACCTCATCCTCTTCCAAGGGTCCCAGCCGCGATTGGCTTACCATTGTCAAAACCAGCGAAGCGAGAACCAAAATCCGCGGATGGTTCAAAAAGGAAAAGAGGGCGGATAACATAATTGCCGGTAAGAGCATGATCGATGCCGAGATCCGTCATTGGAGCAAGCTTTGTACCGAAAGCCGCAGAAATGAGATCGTGGCTACGGTAGGAAAACGACTGGGCTTTATGAGTGCTGACGACCTATACAACACTTTGGGATACGGCGGCATCTCAATGGGCAAGCTTTCGGGTAAGCTCCGCGATGAATATGAAAGAGCAATGGCGGCGTTGGAGACAGAGGGCGTTTCGGAGCCTATGACGGTGGAGCAGATCAAGACAGTTTCGCCGAAGCGACCTCATTCCACCGGTGGTATCGTGGTGGATGGTGCTCACGGATGCCAGGTCAAATTTGCGCGGTGTTGTAATCCGTTGCCCGGTGATGAGGTGATCGGGTTTATTACCAAAGGATTTGGTATTTCCATCCACAAGCAGGATTGTCCCAACGTAAAATTGGGGCGCGCTAACCCCGAAAATTCCAATCGATGGGTAGAAGCTCATTGGGAGAGTGGAGACAATAACTCTGATCAGAGCATGTATGAGGCACAGATTACTCTGGATGTTTGTGATCGTATGGGGATTGTTGCCGATATTTCCGTGGCTCTGTCGGAAATGAGAGTCTTCCTGCTTCAGATTAATACAACGAACAGTTCCTCCGGATGCTCTATCATTCACCTGAAAATCAGCTGTAAAAACGTAGAGCATTACCGTTCCATCGTATCCCGTCTGAAATCCATCGACGGCGTGACCGATATTACCCGAGGATTTTCGTAAAAAGGAGGCTCGTATGACTGCGGTTTTACAAAGAGTAAAGAATGCCAGTGTGTCTGTTGATGGCAACGTAACGGGAGCGTGCGGTGCCGGTCTTTATGTCTTGCTGGGAGTCGCCAATGGAGATACCAAAGCGGACGCGGAGGCGCTTGCGGAGAAAATTGTAAATCTTCGTATCTTTACGGATGAAAATGATAAAATGAATCTTTCACTGAAGGATGTAGACGGAGAGATGCTGGTGGTATCCAACTTTACGTTGTTGGCATCTTACAAAAAAGGGAAACGCCCTGATTATATGGGGGCGGCAGCACCTGCCGAAGCCAATAGATTGTATGGGTATTTTGTAGATTTGTGCAAAAAACAGATCAAACAGGTTGGATGCGGTGTATTTGGCGCTCATATGGAAATACAGCATACCGACGACGGTCCGGTGACAATCGTCATGGATAGCAGAGTTCTGTTGGCAAAAGGAAAAACACAATCTTGATAAAAGATAAGGAGCCGCTGTAAGGGCGGGGAAGAACATGAAAATTATATTGGAGTCTCCGGTAAATCGGTATTATGTTCAAACGCTGAGCATGATCTTTTTTCCAGGGGAACACTTCGGACAAAAGGAAAATGAGCAGGCGGATGAAAATATTCCCGTTTTGTTGGTTCGATCCGAACAGAAGGAGAACGGAATCTATGCGTATGCCAGGATCGATTGGCAGGGAAAGTGCTGTGAGGCTGAATATCTGGCGGAGAAAAAAGAGGGCAGAACAGCTGATCGCATGTTAAAGCTGGCGGTTGGCGGAGCGGTGTTGGGCGCATTGGGTGAACGAATCGGCTACCGTCCCGCATGGGGAATGCTGATCGGTGTCCGACCATCCAAGGTGGCATCTGAGCTGCTGAACGCGGGGATCAGTAAGACCCGTGTAAAAAAGATATTAAATTCCGATTATTTGGTGATTCCCAAGAAGGCGGCTTTGGCAACTGAGATTGCGGTGACTGAAAAGAAGATCGTTGGTGCTCCCTCGGGGAAGGATTGTAGTGTGTATATTTCAATTCCTTTTTGTCCTTCCCGATGCACGTATTGTTCCTTCGTATCATATACTTCCAACAGACTATTGAGCCTGATCCCGGAATATCTTGTTCGTTTAAAGGAGGATATTCGATCCAATTTCGCCTTGATTGACCGATTGGGATTACACGTGCGTACCATCTATATCGGAGGCGGAACGCCAACCATTTTGAGCGAGGAACAGATTCGTGATTTGCTGTCCCATATTGCTTCGTTAACTGATGTCAGTGCTTTGGATGAGTATACGATGGAAGCCGGAAGACCGGATACCATCGCAAGTGAGAAGCTGGCAATTGCCAAAGAATACGGTGTGACCCGTGTTAGTGTGAATCCTCAGAGCCTGAACGATGACGTGTTGTGCGGAATTGGAAGAAATCATAATTCTGAGGAATTTTTCCGTGCTTTTGCGGATGCCAGAGCGGCAGGGGTCAAAACCGTCAACGTGGATCTGATCGCGGGTCTGCCCAGAGACAATTTTCGACGTTTTTCGGCAACGATGGATCAAGTGCTTCAGCTGAATCCGGAAAACATTACGGTACATACCTTCTGTGTAAAGAAATCATCTGAGATTCTGCGAAGTAACTCGGACGTTTATTCCTTGCGCGGAGGTGATGCGGGGAAATGCGTGGATTATTCGCAGATCAAGTGTCATCAGGCAGGGTATATTCCTTACTACATGTATAGACAGAAGAATACAGTGGGAAACTATGAAAACGTCGGGTTTTCTTTACCCGGTCATGAGGGACTGTATAATATTTACATGATGGAAGAAATTCATTCCATTTTTGCCGCCGGTGCCGGAGCGGTGACTAAATTGGTGGATCACACAGTGGACGGAACAGAGGCTCGTAATATCGAGCGGTTATTTCATCAAAAATATCCCTATGAATATCTGGCGGAGGATCGAAGTCAAAGCTTTGCCGACGCGGCTGAACATTTTTACCGTACCCACGGAATGCTGGAATAAAAGCTTCAGTGTTCCGCAGAAAGGAACACTATGAAACAACATTTAGAAAGAACCCATCAGTCGGATCAGGAATGGATCGTTCAGTGCGAGGAGCACTTCTCACGGAACCTGGAAAGTATTGCGAATGAGATTTGTGCTAAGAAAAATAATCATATGCTTCGCTTGGCTGGTCCTACCTGTTCCGGCAAAACCACTGCCTCTAATATGCTGAGCCAGCGCTTTGCGGCGTTAGGCAGGCGGTTGCACATCGTGTCCATTGACGATTTCTATTTGGACAATGAGGTGCTTCGTGCCAATTCACTGAAAAAAGGAACGGGGAAGATTGATTACGATTCTGCGGAGACCATCGATTGGGAAGAGCTCCGTAGCTTTACCAAAGAAATTATGAATTGCGACAAAAGCGAATGTCCGATCTTTGACTTTAAACAGGGAAAAAGGATTGGCTACCGCAGCATGGAGAGCGGTCCCGAAGACGTGTTCCTGTTTGAAGGAATTCAGGTGCTTTATCCCGAGGCAAATGAGATTTTCGAGTCTTGTGCGGAAGAGGTGGTTGGGATCTATATTGCGCCCCAATCCTCAATTGCCGTTGGAAACGAAATCATAGAGCCCAATGAACTGAGGCTGTTACGTCGGTTGGTGCGGGATGTCAATTTCCGAAACACGCCTCCCGAGAGGACCTTTGCTTTGTGGGATGGTGTACGCTCGAATGAGGATGCGCACATTTTTCCGTACGTGGATGTTTGCACCTACCGCATCGATTCCACCATGCCCTACGAGTTGGGAATTTTAAAGCCTTATTTGAAACGGTTCTTGACTATGGTTTCAAAGCAAAGCCCTTACTTTGCTCATGCACAGTATATTTTAGCGATGCTTGAACCTGTTGCCGAAATTTCGGATCAGCTTATTTTGCCGGGCTCGCTTTATAAAGAGTTTATTTAATCTGAAAATACGCATCGACATCTTTCACGCTGTGGTTCGCCGCGGTTTTTAACTGCGGGTCCCTACATAGAATGGGAATATTGTACGGCTGGACCGAATACAATGCCAGTACATAAAATTATTTCTCATTGGATGGAAAATGGCGGTGAATCGGTGTTGCGAAGAAAGATTTTGATGAAGGAACAACGGGAATCCGGTAGCTTTATGTCAGGGGTTCTCGTTCTTTCCTTGTCTACCGTGATCGTTAAGGTGATCGGTTTGGCATATAAAATCCCCATGCTCTCCTACTTGGGAACTGAGGGAATGGGGTATTTTAATTCTGCATACGAGATTTATGCAATGCTTTGCGTGATTTCGACAGCGGGGCTTCCCGTGGCGTTATCTATGCTTATTTCCGCAGGGCGTCAGCGCGAGGATTGGGACGAGATTCGCCGGATTAGACGTTCGGCTATGACTCTCTTTCTGTTCTTGGGGGCGTTGGGAAGCACTTGTATGGTTTTGTTTTCCCGTTCTATCGCGGAGTGGATCGGAAACACGGATGCTCGTTTCTGCATTGTCGCCATTGCTCCCGCGCTGTTTTTTGTTTGTATTTCCAGTGCTTTTCGTGGATGGTTTCAGGGGTTCAATCAAATGCTCCCAACGGCAGTGTCACAGCTGATTGAAGCACTGGGGAAACTGGGCTTTGGAATTTGGTTTGCCTCCTGGGCGCTCAAGCAGGGATGGGGAATTCCTATGGTTAGTGCCGCTGCCATTATGGGAATTTCTCTTGGCACTGTATTGTCGGTTATATACTTGTCTGCCGTGCGGTGGTTGGGAGGAAGGAAAAATGCCCCGGTCCTTTCTTCTCCGATTGTACAATCGAAGAAGAGAGAATCATCTATGTTGCTGCTGATACGCATCGCGATCCCCATTACGCTTAGTTCTGCGGTGCTGAGTATTACTAAGCTATCCGATATGGCGTTGATTATGAGACGCTTGCAATTTATTGGTATGAATGTTGCGGAGGCAAACCGAATTTACGGGGCATATACTACTCTGGCAGTTCCCGTTTTTAGTTTAATTCCCGCATTGATTACGCCGATTTCTTTGTCATTGGTTCCTCAATTATCCGCCGCGATTGAAGGAAAGTCACGCGAGAAGCAACAGTCGGTTGTGGAGAGAGCCCTTAAAATGACGGTCCTGCTCTCCATGCCCGCCGGAATGGGAATTTGCGTCTATTCGACACCCATTTTATCTCTTCTTTTCCCGGCGAAAGAGGAAGCGATCTCACTCGCCGCTCCGCTTTTGTCCGTATTGGGGCTATCTATTCTCTTTTCCGGTATGATTACTACCACTAACGCTATGCTGCAATCCTACAGACAAGAAACCAAACCTATTGTATCCATGACAGTTGGAGCAGGGATTAAGATTCTTCTGGCGTATCTTTTGATAGGAAATCCTTCTGTGGGAGTTATGGGAGCACCTATCAGTACGTTTGGGTGTAATGTGACGGTAACGGTTTTAAACCTTCTTTTTTTAAAAAAATGCTTTCCTTCCAGAAAAATTCCGGGAGGGATGCTGTCTATATACTATAAACCCCTTCTCGCGTCCGTGATATCGATCTCTATATCCTTGCTTGGGTATATACCTGTCTTTCGGCATACGAATCACGGGTCCCTGGCTTTTATAATTGCTTGCGGATTAGCGGTAGTCTCTTATTTGGTGTTGGGAGTTGCTATGGGAATGATTACAAAAGAAGATTTTTCTTTTTTACCTGTTGGAAAAAGAATTTTAAAAGCAAAGCATAATGCAAAATCATAAAGGAGAAGAACAAATGACGGTTAGTGAAAAAATACAGATGTTGCTTGACAAGGAAAATTACGATTTTGAGGATTTGATCCTACTCTTGGAGGTTCTCCGTTCTGAACAGGGATGTCCTTGGGATCGTGAGCAGGATCACAGGAGTATTCGTAAGGATTTTATTGAGGAAACATATGAGGTGATCGAAGCTATTGATACTGAGAACCCAGTTCTATTGCGTGAGGAATTGGGTGACGTATTGCTTCAGGTAGTATTTCACGCGGAGATTGAAAAGGAACAGGGAAGATTTGATATTCACGATGTGGCAAATGATATCTGTGTTAAGCTGATCCACCGCCATCCTCATGTATTCGGAACCGTTCAGGCAGATACCGCGGATAAGGTGCTGTCAAACTGGGAACAAATAAAAAGCGAGGAAAAGGAGCGCCGTACCATAACCGATAAATTGCGAGCGATTCCGCCTATGCTTCCTGCCCTTATGCGAGCGGAAAAGGTAGGAAAGAAAGCAAAATGCTTTGATTTTGCTAATTCGGACGAAGTGATGGATAAGTTGTACGAGGAATTAACAGAGTTGAAGGAAGCCATACAAAAAGATAGTCGATCTGAGATTGAGGAAGAAATGGGAGACCTGCTGTTGACCGTTAGCTCTCTTTGTCGAAAGCTGGACGTTGACCCCGAGGAGGCATTAAATGGAGCCACCAATAAATTTATTGACCGGTTTGAAGTTTTAGAAAAATTGGCAGAAGAACGAGGCTTGGAAATGGTAAATACTTCTTCCGATATACTCAATCAAATCTGGGATGAAAATAAACATAAAAAAATACTAAAAAAATAAAATAATTGGGAAAAAAGTAAAAAAACCCTTGATATTTGAAAAAAAGTATGATATAATTTTAAAGTAAAGTTTTACGGGAGAGTTCCCGGATGAATTTTAAAATACGGAAAGGAGAAAAATCATGAACAAGACACAGCTCATCGATGTTGTTTCTGTTAAGACCGGTCTGAAGAAGAAAGAGGCTGAGGCAGCAGTTAACGCAACTGTTGAAGCAATTGCTGAGGCTCTCAAGGCAGGCGATAAGGTTCAGTTGATTGGCTTCGGAACTTTTGAGGTAAAGGAAAGAGCCGCAAGAGAGGGTCGCAACCCCAAGACCGGCGAGACCATTCAGATCGCTGCAAGCAAGCATCCCGCATTTACTGCCGGTAAGGCACTGAAGGATTCCGTAAACTGATTGAGGTTCGATGAAATCCTGTATGGTAGAGAGTGGTTATTGAACTAACCACTCTCACTTTATTTCCCCGTCCAAGGAGGGTGTCAGATGAGATTGGATAAATATTTGAAGGTATCTCGTATTATCAAACGCAGAACTGTTGCCAATGATGCATGCGATACGGAGCATGTAGAGGTGAACGGTAGGCGGGCAAAGGCTTCTTATGATGTGAAGGAAGGAGATATTATCCAGATTACCTTTGGTCAAAAGACGTTGAAGCTGAAGGTTCTTACTGTAAAGGACTCAGTGGCAAAAGCGGACGCGGCAAGCATGTACGAGATTGTTGAATAAAAAGCATATTCCAGATTGTCTCCGCATAGGATAGAATAAATCCTGTGCGGAGGTTTTTTATATGAACGGAACAACCGATAAACAAACGCATCAAATTCAATTATTCATGCGGAAAGAAATGACAGTAAACGGTGTGAGGGAGGTAGAGAGCTTTGACGAAAACGGAGCGGTTTTACAAACGACGGCTGGGGAAATGACTGTAGAAGGAGAAGACATTCACGTGGGAGTGTTGGATATGGATCGTGGTTTGGTTACGCTAAGCGGACGAATTGACGCAATTTTATATTCGGATATTCATTCAGAAGAAAAAGGTGGCTTTTTTCGGAAAAGGTCTCGGTAACTACTCATGGGAATTTCACCGTTGCGGTTGTTCTGGCTGTTGTCAAGCTGTGTAGTCTGGGGAACTTTTTCAGGAATGTTTCATGAGGTCAATCGCTTGATTCGAATCATGCTGGGACTTCGATATAAAAAAGATAAAGAAGGAAGGAAGGCTGTTCTTGAGATTACTGGGAGGGGAATGATTCGAATCGCGCGCGGTTGCCTGGTTGCCGTTCAGGACATATTTTTGTTTCTATTCGCGGGGGTTGGAATCGTATTGCTCAGTTTTCGATTTAACCAAGGACGATTTCGTTTTTTTACTGTATTGGCGTTGATCTTTGGCTTTTATGCATATTATTCTACCATCGGGAAGCTGATGCTTCGATTGTCACAACCTATCGTATTATTTGTACGTAAAATTTTTCTTTTGGTATTTTCTGCTTTCTTTAGACCAATTCGTGTTTTTGTCGAAATTTTTGGAAGAATTTCGAAAAAAATATATACAAAATTCAAAAAAGGTATTGCAAAAAGACGAAAAATAGTGTATAATATATACAGTCTAAAGTGTATGAAGAAAAAGGTTGCAGAAGGCTTCTTGAAAGATGAACTCCTGTAGAATTGTAAAAAGGAGGGAATAGATATGACCGCAAGAAAGTACTTCGCAGAAAAAAAGACAGCAGTGTCTCGCGTGGTTCCCGTTTTTTTAGCATTTCTCTTTGCGTTTTCGGTGATTTTCTTTTTGTGGAGTTTGATGAAATATAACAAGATCATGGAAGACAAACGTGAGGACGAGGCTTACATTGAGCAGTTGAATGACGAAATCGAGCAACTCCAGTATTTGGTCGATGCTCCTTTGGATGATGCGTTTAAAATCAGAATTGCTCGTGAAAAGTTGGGAATGTGCTTTCCGGATGAAATTATCTTTCATACCGAGTTGGAATAAAGCGAGCACATTGAGTATCGGTATACACTTTGATTAAAATGTTTATTTGGATAAGATCTTGTCTGATGCAGGAACTCGTTTCAAGCAATGTGTACGCCGTTGAACAAACGGCGTTTTGCTTTTTTGTGGGTGGTTGACCGATTTCAAAGAAAGGATAGCGTTATGAAAAAGAAGCAGGATGCTGCCATCAAGAGTTTTCATGAGGGAACAAACGAGAGATCTTATGATTTGTTAGGATTGCATCGCTCCGCATCCGGTTTTGTATTCCGCGTTTGGGCGCCTCATGCAGAACAGGTGTATGTTGTGGGGGATTTCAATGAATGGACAACCAGAGATCCTTTGTTTCGCATATCTGACGGAGGCGTATGGGAAGCCGAGCTTCCTTTGGGACGGGTTAAACCCGGTCAAAATTATAAATATCAGATTGTTTCGAAAGGCGCTAAATATTATAAATCGGATCCTTTCGGCACCTGTATGGAGACCGTTCCCGGGACGGCAACGGTTGTAGAGGATACAGAACGATATGCTTGGAGGGACGATGGTTGGTTGGAATACCGCAAGCAAACGGTGTCCAAGCCCCACGGGAAACCTTTGAACATATACCAAGTTCATTTGGGATCATGGAAAAAGCATGAGGATGGTAGCTCGTATTCTTACTGTGAGATGGCATCGGAGCTTGCTCCTTATGTGAAGCAGATGGGATATACCCACATTGAACTGTTGCCGGTGATGGAACAGGGAGGTGGAAATCCTTGGGAGACACGGATTTCTTCCTATTTCGCCCCCGCGTCTCGTTACGGTACCCCTAAGGATTTCATGAGATTTATTGATTCTATGCATGAGGCAGGGGTCGGTGTCATCTTAGATTGGGTGCCTGCGTATTTTTCCAAGGACGAGCATGGTCTGTGTGAGTTTGACGGTGTTGCGCTTTATGAGTATGAAAGTCCGGAGCGGATGGAATACGGCGGAGGTGAACATGCGCGTCGATTTGACGTAAGTCGATCGGAGGTCGTAAGTTTTCTTATCTCCAATGCTATGTTCTGGATTGAGCGATATCACGCAGATGGAATTTGCGTTCGCTCGGTTTCTTCCGTGATCTATTTGGATTACGGTAAACAAGAAGGTGAATGGACCCCTAACATATATGGCGATAATCGATGCCTGGAGGCAATACGGTTTTTCCGACAGCTGAATCGGAGCGTCAAGGAAAATTATCCCGATGTTTTGATGATCGCGGAGGAATCTACATCTTGGCAAGGCGTTACCAATTTATCCGGATACAGTGGATTGGGATTCGATTTGAAGTGGAACGTGGGGTGGACGAGAGATGCGTTGTGCTATTGCGGAATGGATCCGATTTATCGGAAATACCATCATGAAAAAATGACCTTTTCTATGATCCATGCGTTTGCTGAGAAATATGTTTTACCGCTCTCTTATAGCGATGGAATGTGTGAGACAAGCGGAATTCAGAATCAAATCTTCGGTGATTATTGGCAAAAGTTTGCTACTCACCGTGCGCTCATTGGTTTTCTGATGACACATCCCGGGAAAAAACTTTCCTTTATGGGAAATGAGATTGGACAGTTCCGCGGATGGGATCCGTTGGAGCAGGTGGAGTGGAATCTTTTGGATTACGTTTCTCATGCCAGATTTCAACACTACGTGTCCGAATTGAATCATCTTTATTTGGAAACTCCGGCTTTTTGGGAAGCGGACGATTCGTGGGACGGTTTTCAGTGGATCGATCCGGATAACCGAGAACAGAGCATTTTGTCATATCGCAGATTAGATGTCAAAGGCGGAGAGGTTATCGTTGTTATTAATTTTACGCCTGTGGTGCGGGAGGATTTTTTATTAGGTGTTCCCTATGCAGGAGTCTATGAGGAGATTTTGAGTTCGGATGAGATTCGGTTCGGCGGCAGTGGCGTTGTCAATAAAAAAGATATATTCACTGCTGGTCGCTCTTGGAATTGCCTTCCGTACTCATTGCGGCTGACCCTGCCGCCTCTTGGTATGACGGTTCTTCGCTGTAAGCGAAAGAGAAGCTTGAATTCCACTTGAAAATAGAGATTCGTACCATATTGCGAGACAGTAATTTGTAAAATAACATAAATCAACGGAGGAAATTATGCTTAGAAAGAAAGAATGTGTAGCCATGTTGCTGGCGGGGGGACAAGGAAGTCGCCTGTATGCCCTGACTGAGAAGAATGCCAAGCCCGCGGTGGCTTTTGGCGGAAAGTACCGTATCATTGATTTTACGCTCTCCAATTGCGTTAACTCCGGCATTGATACGGTAGGTGTTTTGACCCAGTACCAGCCTTTGGTACTCAATGATTATATTGGAAACGGTTTGCCTTGGGATTTAGATCGTGCCTATGGAGGTGTTAAGATTTTGCCTCCTTATCAGGGAAAGAACGGAGCAGACTGGTATAAAGGAACGGCAAATGCCATTTATCAGAACCTTCAGTTTATTAATCGTTATGATCCCGATTATGTTTTGATCCTTTCCGGAGACCATATCTATAAAATGGACTACGCCAAAATGCTTGATTACCACAAGAAGATGAATGCCGATTGTACCATTGCCGTTATTGACGTTCCTCTTGAGGAAGCAAGTAGATTTGGCATTATGAGTGTAGACGAGGAAGGGAAGATCTTCAAATTTTCCGAAAAACCGAAAAATCCTGATAGCACGCTTGCATCTATGGGTATTTATATTTTCTCCAAGGATGTCCTTGCCCGTTATCTTACGGAGGATGCCCAGAATCCATCCAGTTCCAATGACTTCGGAAAAAACATAATTCCCAATATGCTTCAGGCAAAGGAAAGAATGTATGCCTACCCCTTCAGCGGATATTGGAAGGATGTGGGAACTATATCTTCTCTTTGGGAGGCCAACATGGATCTTCTTGGGGAGAAGCCGGCACTTTGCATGAATGATGAGGATTGGCGCATTTACTCCCGACATAAGGCTCATTCTCCTCAGTTTGTGGGAGCTGACGCAAAGATTGAAAACAGTTCTATCACGGAGGGCTGTGAGATTCATGGTACGGTGAAAAACTCTGTTCTCGGTGCCGGTGTTGAAGTACAACAGGGTGCTGTGGTTGAAGATGCCGTGATCATGGAAAAAGTAGTGATTGGTGAAAATGCCAGAGTTACTTATGCGATCGTTGACGAGGAGGCTTGGATCGGAAAGGGCACCTCAATTGGTAAGTCAAAGAATGAAGCCGCTGGTATTACGGTAATTGGCGCGGGGATTCGGGTGCCAGACGGAACGGTAGTAGAGGATGATAAGATGATATCCGGTATTGCGGATCTGACGCAAAAGGAGGAGGCATAATATGGAAGTTGCTGGTTTGATTTTTTCTAATATTCATAATTCTTCGATTCCGGAGCTGACGGGAGTACGTACAATGGCATCCGTACCTTTTGGATGTCGCTATCGCTTGGTGGACTTCCCACTTTCAAATATGGTGAATTCCGGTATTACTAAAATCGGTATCATTACGCATAACAATTATCAGTCCCTGATGGATCATATTGGAACCGGAAAGGATTGGGATCTGGCGAGACGCTCAGGCGGTATTAAGATCCTGCCTCCGTTTATTACGACGGATGGTGTGAATAAAGGAAGACTATATACGTCTCGACTGGAAGCATTGATGGGAGTTACAAACTTCATTTCCCGTTGCACCGAAGATTATCTGGTGCTGTCCGATTGCGACGGTATTTGTAATCTGGACCTTTCAAAGGTAATTGACAGTCATATTGAAAACGGTGCAGATGTAACCATCGTGACTCGGAAGGTATCTACGGAATCAATGGATATTGCCGAGACAAGCAAGGTGGTAACTGCGGACGATGAGGGTAGGATCCGTGACATTGTTTCCTATATTCCGGGTGAGGTGGCTGATGAGATCAGTACCAACATTATGGTAATCAATCGGATGTTTCTGTTGAATGTGATCAGTGATGCCGGTGCCCATGGATATACGGACTTTTATCATGATATTATTGCCGCTCGCGCAAAGAAAGCTAAGTTTTACCGTTATCTGTATGAAGGAATTTACATTCAGGTCACATCTCTGGTGAGCTATTTCCAGAACTCCATGAAGCTGTTGGATCCCGCAGTACGCAATGGAATTTTCGGTACGGAAAAGACCCCTGTCTACACGAAGCTTCGCAACTCAGCTCCTACTCGCTATACCAAGGATGCTAAGGTAGTAAATAGCTACGTGGCTGACGGTTGTGTGATTGAGGGAACCGTGGAGAACTCCATCTTGTTCCGTGGTGTACAGGTAGGAAAGGGAACTGTAATAAAGAACTCGATTTTGTTGCAGGATACTTTTACCGGAAACAACGTGACGTTGAATTGCGTCATTACCGATAAGAATGTGGTGGTACGTGACGGCAGAATGCTGTCTGGACATGAATCCATGCCTTTCTTTATTCCGAAAGGCTCCATGGTTTAAGGAAAATAATTCAAATACATGTATGAATGAGTCAAGGAAAAGGGAATACTATGAAAAAGATTTTATTGATCGGTGCTGAGGCAATGCCCTTTGCGGCAACCGGAGGCTTGGGAGATGTCATGGGCTCTCTTCCTGCGGCAATCCAGGCGGCGGCAGATGGTGATGCGGATGTTCGCGTTGTGATGCCTCTGTATGGTGCCATTACCGACACCTGGCGAAGCCAAATGACCAAAATTGCGGAGTATATGCTTCCGCTTTCCTGGAGAAACCAGTACTGTGGTATCCATAGTCTGATAAAAGACGGAGTAACCTACTATTTTATAGATAATGAATACTATTTTAAGCGAGATACCCTGTATGGATGCTTTGATGATGGAGAACGGTTTGCGTTTTTCTGCAAAGCAGCGGTAGATATGTTAGGGATTATTGGATTTTATCCTGATATTATTCATGCTCATGATTGGCAGGCTGCTCTGAGCTTGATCTATTTGAATCAAAAGTACCGACAGGTTCAGGGGTATGAGTATATCAAAACCGTATTCACCATTCATAACATCGAATACCAGGGTAAATATGATTTTGCAATTTTGCACGATGTATTTGAATTGGGTGATTGGGATCGACATATCGTGGAATATGACGGTTGTATAAATCTGATGAAGGGTGCTATCGTATGTGCCAATAAGGTCAGTACGGTTAGTCCTCGATACGCACAGGAGATACAAAGTTGGGAGTACGCCCACGGGTTGGATCCGATCCTAAGAGAAAATGCGGGCAAGCTTTGTGGTATACTCAACGGTATAGACTACGTATACTATAATCCGGAAAGAGATCCGATCATTGCCAAAAACTTCGGTGTCGATACACTATCCGATAAATTTGACAATAAATTGGCGCTTCAAAAGGAAATTGGCTTACCCGAAAACACAGAAATTCCCATGATTTCCGTTATTTCTCGTTTGGCTTCTCATAAAGGTCTTGACTTAATTACCGAAATGGTGTATAATTTAATGAGTCGTTATGATGCGCAATTGGTTGTTCTCGGTAAAGGAGAGCAAGCGTATGAAGCCTTTTTTGTGGAGCTACAAAAGAATTTCCCAGATCAAGTTCGTGCACTGATCACGTATGACAGAGATTTGTCTAAGAGGATCTATGCGGCAACGGATGTCTTTTTGATGCCTTCAAAGAGCGAGCCCTGCGGTCTTTCTCAGATGATTGCTTCCCGCTACGGTGCTATTCCTGTAACTCGGGAGACCGGAGGTCTGTATGATTCTATAAAGGGATACTGGGAGGAAGGAGACAAAATCCACGGAAACGGATTTACCTTTGCCAATTATTCATCTGCGGAGTTGGCTGAGAGGACTTCTGCCGCACTTTCACTTTGGAATGACCCCAAAAAGAGAGAGGCTTTAGTGAAGCGAATTATGACAACTGATTTTTCTTGGAGAGCGTCTGCTTTTCAATATTTGGAGATGTATGCGTCTCTGTAAAATTACCTGCTGAGTGGCAGTTTGTAGGCATTTGCCTGCAAGAATGAAAGGATTGATTAGAAATGGACAACAATTTGCAGAAAACAGAAGTAAGAGAGAACATCGAGGCGAAATTATCGAGATATTTTGGCTGCACACCTAAGGATGCGTCCCGTGATCAGGTATACAAGGCAGTCTCAATGACCATCAAAGATATTTTGACCGAGAAGAGAGGTGACTTCAAGCAGGAGGTCAATGCAGACGGTGCAAAGCGCGTTTACTATATGTGCATTGAGTTTTTACTTGGTCGTTCCTTGAAAACCAACCTTTGTAATTTAGGCTTGGATGAAACCTACCGCGGTGTTTTGGAAGACATGGGATTCGATATGGAAGATATTTTGGAATGTGAGTCCGATGCCGGTTTGGGCAACGGCGGTTTAGGAAGACTAGCTGCCTGCTTTATGGATTCACTATCCTCTCTGGATTATCCTGCGACGGGATTTTCTATCTGCTATGAATACGGTCTGTTTAAGCAAATGATTGTTGACGGTACCCAGGTTGAATTGCCTGATGTTTGGTTGCCAGGCGGCGAGGTATGGTTGGTTCCCCGAACTGACCGTATTTACCACGTAAAGATGGGCGGTCATGTAAAAGAAAACTGGAAAGATGGACACTTGGAAATCCTGTATGAGAACTGCGAGGAAATCGAGGCGGTTCCTTACGACATGATGATTTCTGGGGCGGACAGCAAGGCGGTTAGCCAGCTTCGTTTGTGGAAAGCGAGAGATATTCAAAACTTCAATATGGCACTCTTCACTCAAGGACAGTATGCTCGCGCAATGGAAGAGAGCACCAATGCAGAAGTAATCTCAAAGGTTTTGTATCCTTCGGATAATCACATTGAAGGTAAATTGCTTCGTCTTTCTCAGCAGTACTTTATGGTTTCTGCGTCCTGTCAGAGTATTATTCGTGATCATATGGCGGTATATGGGACTCTTGAAAATTTGGCGGATAAGGTTGCCATTCACATTAACGATACCCATCCCGCACTGTGTATTCCCGAGTTGATGCGTATTCTGATTGATGAATATTTTTACGATTGGGATCAGGCTTGGGATACCGTGATCAAGATCTGCTCCTATACCAATCATACGGTTATGCCTGAGGCGCTGGAGACATGGAATGAAGATCTATTCCGTTTGAAGCTCCCCAGAATCTATATGATTATCAAAGAGATCAATGAGCGTTTCTGCCGTGACGCTTGGAAGGCATTTCCCGGTAACTGGAACCGCATTTCCAAGATGAGTATTTTGGGTTATGGTCAGGTTCGTATGGCAAATCTTTGTGCTGTGGGTTGTCATTCTATTAACGGTGTGTCTAAGCTTCATTCGGACATTCTGACTAAGTCCATTTTTAAAGACTTTTACGCGATGTATCCTGATCGGTTCTGTAATGTGACCAATGGTATTGCGCACCGTCGGTGGCTGTGCTATTCCAATCCTCAACTGGCTGGATTGCTAGATGAGACTATTGGTACCGGATACCGTCATAATCCTATTGAGCTTCAAAAATTCGCAGCCTATGCGGATGACGAAAGAGTACTGGATGAGGTGCGCAGAATTAAGCATGAAAACAAGATTGCTTTCTCCAACTATTTGTATAGCAAGACCGGAAAAGCGTTGGATACTCATTCTTTGTTTGATGTGCACATTAAGAGACTTCATGAGTATAAGCGCCAGCTGTTGAATGTTTTGAACATTATTGGGCTGTATTTGGATATTAAGGAAAATCCCAATGCGGACTTCCAGCCTCAGACGTTTATTTTCGGTGCTAAGGCGGCACCCGGTTACTATATGGCGAAGAAGATCATCAAGCTCATCTATTGCTTGGGAAGAGAGATTGAAAACGACCCTGTAGTACGCGAGAAGCTTTCTGTTGTCTTCCTGGAGGACTACAAGGTCAGCCTTGCTGAAAAGCTGATTCCCGCAGCAGAAATTAGCGAACAAATATCTCTGGCTGGTAAAGAAGCGAGCGGTACCGGTTGTATGAAGCTGATGATTAATGGTGCGCTGACTATCGGTACGCTGGATGGTGCTAACGTTGAGATGTTGAGCGCGGCTGGCAAGGAAAATATGTATATCTTCGGTTTGACCAGCTCCGAGGTGGATGATATTTGGCTTCGCGGCTATAATTGCAATGCGTATTACGCAAACAATGAGCGCTTGAAGAAGATCATTCAGGCAATGAATGTTGGCTTTGCCGGAGAGTCCTTTTCGGATATCGCAAACTACCTCCTCTCCGGTCCCGGAATTGCTGACCCCTATATGTGTCTCGCGGATTTCGAGTCTTATCGTATGACCAGAGAAAGAGCTGTTCAAGACTATGCAGACCGCAGAAAGTGGACTCGTATGTCTTTGATGAATATTGCTTCCGCGGGTTACTTTGCCGCTGACCGTTCCATCAACGATTATGCTGAAAAGATTTGGAATCTGAAGAGAATGACAGACAAATAAACAAAACGACAAGGAAACTTAATGCTTACCAAAATCGTGATGTCGGCGATGCCGACGATTCGTAAAACAGTAAACGGTGTGGATGCTTCGTACAGAGGAGCCTTTGCGCTGGGAGACAATATTCAATTCACCGTTGAGGTCCCGAGAAAACTCGGGGCTTCAGCGGTCGTTCTGCGTCTTTGTGAGGACGGAGGAGCGGATCGAGATTATCCGTTGCGTTTTCATTCTACCGATCTTGGGATCGATATCTATGAGGGCAAAATCGATACCGCCGTCCTCTGCGGACAAAAGGATGCAGGACTTTTCTTTTATGAATTTTTATTTCTTCGTGGCTTCGACACGTTGTTTACCAATACCCAGAATCAAGTGGATTTTACCTTGATTCCTCATTCTGCCGGTAGGTTTGCACTGACTGTTTATGAAAAAGGCTATACCGTTCCTTCTTGGTTCCGCGGAAAAGTGATGTATCATGTTTTTGTGGATCGCTTCTATTGTGGCAAGGGGGAAGTTGAAAAACGTGATGATGTCATTCTCAACGAAGAGTGGGAAAATGGTATCCCTCAGTACGCAAAGAAAAACGGTGAGCCATTGGCGAACAATATGTTTTTTGGCGGTAACCTATGGGGGGTTGCCGAAAAAATGGATTATTTCCGCTCTCTTGGGGTCGGGATCCTGTATTTGAGTCCGATTTTTCGAGCCTACTCCAATCATAAGTATGATACTGGAGATTACTTGGAAATTGACGGAATGTTTGGTGGAGAAGCCGCCTTTCGACATCTGCTGAAACAAGCAAAGAAAGCGGATATTCGCATCATGTTGGACGGCGTGTTTAACCATACGGGTGACAATAGCCGATACTTTGACCGTTACGGAACCTACGGCGGTCACGGAGCCTATTCTGATCCGGATTCCGAGTACCGGGATTGGTTTTGTTTCCGTTCTTACCCCGATGATTACGAGGCTTGGTGGGGAATTGATATTCTACCGAAGCTCAATCTCAATAGCCAAGCATGTCGGGAGTTTCTTGCGGGAAAAGGCGGCGTGGCTGAGAAATATATCCGGATGGGCATTGACGGCTGGCGGCTTGATGTAGCTGATGAGCTTTCCAATGATTTTTTAGACGAGCTTCGTAATACTGTGAAGCGTGCGTCTCATAATGAAGCCATCATTCTTGGTGAGGTGTGGGAGAATGCCGCTCTAAAAGAGGCATACGGTGCCAGACGCCGCTATTTCCAAGGAAAACAGCTGGATAGTGTGATGAATTATCCCTTCCGCAATGGTGTTCTTCACTACGTTTTGAACGGGGATGCCTGTTTCTTTGCCAATATTCTCAAAGAAATTTACGCAACCTATCCGTTGGATGTGTGCCATTCCTTGATGAATTTGTTAGGAACTCATGATACCGAACGAATTTTAACGGTTTTAGGAGAGGAAAACAAGCATTTGCAGGATGAATCCAACGATATCCTGGCGCGCAAGCGACTTTCACCCGAGAAAAGAAGCATCGCTCTTGCAAGACTGAAAATTGCGGCTGTACTTCAATATACCGTATACGGAGTACCGTCTATTTTTTACGGTGATGAGGCAGGACTAGAGGGGTACCATGATCCGTTCTGCCGTCGACCTTTTCCATGGGGGAGAGAAGATGAGGAGCTTTTGGCTTTTTATCGTACCTTGGGCGAGCTTCGAAGGGAGCATGCCGTCTTCGCTGATGGTGATTTTTACGTCGAACTAGCGGAGAGTGCGGTGCTTGCTTTTTCAAGAAAAAGTAAACATGAGAAAATTTTGGTGATTGCGAATATGGAACATCATGAGATATCATATGCCATTGCCGGGAAAGCAAATGATCTCCTTACACGAACTCGCTATGAGGGAAGGGTGCCTGCGGAGTCAGTAGTTGTGTTATCTGTGGAAGCGGATGGAGGCATGCAATAACATGGGATTTTTGAAGCGTTTCACGAAAAGTAAAAATCCGGATAGCAAAAAATTTCGACGGGAAATGGCATTGGCGGTTAGTGGGCAGCATATCCGATATGTGACCGAAAAACGGAACGGGGTAGATGAGGTCATTGGGCGAAACGGCGGATTAAATATCCGAAACGACGAGATGATTCTGTATGCATCTGCGGATGTTCTTTTTCGATGCAAGATTGACGAGCTACAGATTTGGGAGCTTTTGTCCAAAGACGGTGTGGTGTTAACAGGTCCTGATGATGAACATGGCGGAACGATTCGTACGGTAATTGCTTATTACGTGTATTACCGTAAGTAGATTCGGTAGCAAATGGAAAACCGACAGATTGAAGTTCTGTCGGTTTTTTGCGTAAGAGTAAAATTATTTTGTACCAGAAATCGATTGTCAGAAATTATCCGTTTGAGTTGACAAGGCACATAAAATATGGTAAAATGATTCTGTAGAGAATATTAGGTAGGAATGTTATGTGGACAATATTTTTTGTAATCCCGTTTTTGATGACGGGGATCGTTGAATGGGCCTTCGGTGACAATAAAAAAATGGCGCAGTGGCTGAAAAGTTCGGGGTTTTGGTTGAACGCTTTACTGTGTACGTTGTTTTCTCTGGTTCTGCAAATGATTTTATTTATGAGCTTTGGCTCCTTTCTTTCTTTTTCTTGGCTGAAGCTGCTTGCTTTGACGATCTGTTCCCTGGGGTTTCATGGGATTCGGTTGGGTATTCGCTCGGTTCGACGCAGTCATTCCGCATGGTCAATGCTTTTGTTGGCATGTATTGTAGCGGTTTTTTTGGAGGGAACGGTATTCAATTTTCGCTTTTACCAAAGCTATGAGTATGAGCCGGTCAACTTTTCTGACCAATACTATCTATCCAAAAGCTTGGTTGCTACGGATGAAAGGGAAAATGAGTATACGATTACTGGCACCAAGCACTATATTGATTTGTATGATATGGACACGGAGATCCATAATATCTATCTTGATCTTACCACGAGAAATTCCTATGACCGGATCGTTAATGCCTATGTGGACGTTTATTTAACGGATGAATCCAATGAAAATTATTTGAAGGTTCCGGCTCAAACAGTGATGTCCGAGGTGGAATCGACTAAATATTTGTATCTGATGACTAATGGAAATACCGAAGATCTTAGGTTCGGTCTGACTACCAGTTACGGAGAGACCTATCAGATCAATGGGATTTACGTGAATGTTCCTCAGAGCTTTCAACTTAATTGGGCGCGAATGTTAGCGGTTGCTTTGTTGCTTTTTTCGTTCTGGTTTCTTCGCCCCTCCAGTCCTTTTTACCGTTACGTGTTTGGAAACTCCGGCAAACAAAAGATTATGACCGCCTGTGTTATTGTCATCGAAATTGCTTTGCTTTTAACCATCACGTTTTTAAATCCGATTTTTTCGGGCAATCCAAGTCGGCATACCGCCCAATATCAACAGTTGGCAGAGGCATTTTTAGACGGTCAGCTTTATTTATCGGAGGAACCACCGGAATTCTTGGCGAATATGGAGAATCCCTACGATGCCACGGAACGATCACAGCAATCCAGCGCCCACGGACAAAGCTATTATTGGGATGCCGCGTATTTTGACGGACACTATTATGTATATTTTGGCGTTGTCCCTGTGCTTTTGCTCTACCTACCTTTCCGGTTACTAACTGGGCAAGCAATGGCGAATATAATAGCGATTCAAGTCTTTTTGAGTTTGTTTGTTGTAGGAGCATTTTTGTTCATCGGACAGTTACTTCGCGCCTATTTTCGTAAGAACAGAATACCATATCTCTCGTATCTGATTCTATGCTTGATCTTTGTTAATGCATCCGGTGCCGTTTTCATCGCAAAGCGTCCCGATTTTTATTCCGTTCCGATTATTTCCGCATTGGCGTTTACCATGTTCGGTTTGTATTTTTGGCTGAAATCCAAAGCGCAGGAAGGGAAGATTTGCCCGATTTATGCGGGAATGGGTTCACTTTGTATGGCGCTGGTGGCAGGCTGTCGCCCGCAACTTCTGTTGGTATCTGCCATGGCAGTGGTGTTTTTCTGGAATTCTGTATTTCATGACCGATCTCTGTTCTCCAAAAAGGGATGGAGAAGTACGGTGGCAATTTGTTTGCCGTATTTGCTGGTTGCCGCAGGAATTATGTGGTACAATGATGCCCGTTTCGGCTCCGTCTTTGACTTTGGTGCCAATTACAATTTGACCACGAACGATATGACGGGAAGAGGATATCGTGTGGAACGAGTAGGACTATCGATTTTCACTTATTTCTTCCAGCTTCCTAACTTAACAGCTGCCTTTCCGTTCTTGCAGTCCAGTACCATTCATACAAATTATTTGGGAACGACGATTACGGAGCCCATGTTTGGCGGAATCTTTGCGGTCATTCCTTTACTTTGGATCCTTTTTTTGCTGCCATCAAGAGGTGCTCAATTAAAAAGGAAGAGGCTCCTGGCACTTTGCTTGCTTCCTTTAGGACTATCGTTTTTTATCGGAGCCTTCGACGCGCAAGGTGCCGGACTTTTGCAACGGTATGTGAGTGATTTTGCTTTCTTGGCGTGTTTGTCCGCTCTCATAATGATCTTTTTTGTGTATGAGGGCACTTTGGGGGCGGAACGGAAACGATTGCATTCTTTTATGCGATTCTCACTGTTTGTCAGCGGAGCATACTGCTTCATGCTGATTTTTGCCAAATATAGCGTGGAGATTTTCTATAGGAACCCCTATTTATTCAATTTGATATCAGAAACAGTACAATTTTGGTAATATTTTTGAGAGGAGCGCGGTGAAGTGAGGCGAATAACGGCGAGTAATGGAGTGGTGTATTATCGTTCGGAAATGATTCCCTGTATGAATGGATTTTCCACTCGCATCGGAGGCGTTAGCCAGCTTACCCATACAGCTTCTCTTAATCTTGGAATGGAGCGAGGAGATCCTAAAGAGACGGTTTTTGAAAATCTTTCTCGATTTGGTAAGGCACTTGGCTTTGACGCGCAAGATGTGATCTCCGTATCTCAGATTCACTCTACCAGTATTCGTTTTGTTACTCTAGACCATAAGGGTGAGGGTTTTTTTCGTCCTCAAGGTCAATCTTGTGACGGTTATGTAACCAATCAACAAGGGATTGTTCTGGGAGTCCGAACTGCTGACTGCGTACCGATATTACTGTACGCACCGTCGAATAAAACCGGATTTTCCGGTGCGGTAGCCGCGGTGCACGCAGGATGGAGAGGAACGGCAGGGAAGATCGTTTGTAAGGCGGTAGATTATCTTTGTGAGTTGGGCGCTGACTTGAATACGATCTGTGCCGCCATTGGACCTGCCATCGGTCGTTGCTGTTATGAAGTGCGCAAGGATTTTTACGATGCATTTCAAAGCTCTGTTGGAAGTGAGTTGACTGAAAAATATGTGTTACCGCATTCCAACAAGGACAATATATGGATGGCGGATTTACAGGGGGTGAATGAAGAACTTCTTTTGCGGTATGGTATTAAAAAAGATCGTATTGATCTTTGTCAAATCTGCACTTGCTGCCATCCCGAGGAATTTTATTCTCACCGTCATAGCCATGGTATGCGAGGGACAATGCTTTCCGTGATCTCGTTGTCTCCCTCGTTTCATCCGTTTCATTTATGGGAGTAATTATGAAAAAAGATAAATCAGTTTTAGCGGAAAACGATCAAGCCTTTCGTTCAATGACGAAAAAAATTGGTCTTGCCATGATTTTTCATTTGATTATTTTCAATGCGCTTAATGTTCTGGTGGGGTGTTTAGATACTTTTCTGTGGATGTTTTTCATAGACAGTGCGGCTTATGTTATTTCAGAGATATTATATATGGTCGCTTATCTTTGCGGATTCTTGTTACCGGCACTTATTTTACATAAAATGATTGATCGGCGAGGTTCGACTCTTCCGATCATGAAACAATCTATGCCTGCTACGACTCCTTTTTTGGTGATCGGAACAGTTACTATCAATTTTGCGGCGGCATATTTCAATCAGTATTTGATTTCTATTTTGGTTCCTTTACCTGATTCAAGCATGTTATATTCCACCAGCGTGATGACGGAATGGTATGAATTTCTTTTTTTATTCTTTTCCGTTGCCGTAGTGCCCGCATTTTGCGAAGAAATATTGTTTCGCGGTGTGATTCTGTCAAACCTGATTCCTTTTGGCAGAACCACTGCCATCTGGGGAAGTGCCATACTCTTCGGCTTGATGCATGGCAACATTCTACAGTTTTTTTATACTTCTTTGCTGGGTATCATTTTAGGATATGTCTATGTGCGCACAAAATCCATCTGGATTTGTATGCTTATTCACTTTGTAAACAACGGAATTGGTGTATTGCAGGAATCCATGGGAAGCATGCCAGATCAAGATCTTGCGACCCGATTAAACGGGGGATTGGAGTTGTTGGTAATGGTATTGGGCGTTATCTCCATCCTTGTCCTTCTTTTTCTTCGCGCAAAACAAGAGAAACCGGAGGAGAACGGAAGCTTTGGCGTGATATTCGCGCCTTCTTTGACATATGAGACGCATCATGTGACAAAGAAAAGAAAATTGTATTTGTTTTTTTCGCCAACAATGATTATTTATTTTGTTCTGGCGGGAGTTTCGACAGCTTTGACGGTTATTTATTTATTGTTATCATGGGTGGCGGTATGATGAATCAGGACGAGCATTGGATGAGAGAGGCACTTTCTCTTGCAAAAAAAGCAGGGGAGCAGGGAGAGGTTCCCGTTGGAGCGGTAATTGTGAAGGACGGAGAGATCCTTGCTGGAGCATATAATCTTCGTGAAAAACGAGGAAGTGCAACTGCGCATGCTGAGCTCCTTGCCATCGAAGAGGCATGCCGTATTTGTGGCGGTTGGCGATTGATCGGATGCACCCTGTACGTGACGCTTGAGCCTTGCCCCATGTGTACGGGGGCAATTATAAACGCTCGATTGGATCGGGTGGTATACGGCACAAAGGATCCGGTTGCCGGATGTTGTGGAAGCTTGATCGATTTGAACGCATACCCCTTTAATCATAGATTCTCTCTTACGAGAGGTGTGTGTGAATCAGAATGTAGGGAATTGCTTCGCGAATTTTTCCATTCAAAACGGATTTCTGTAATAGAATAAAACACAGCCAAGATTGATTTCTTGGCTGTGTTTTATGTACGAGAGACGAATTACGGCATTTGCTTGAAGAATTCTACTTCCTCACCGTCGGGACCTTTTACGAAGGCAACGCGGATAGATATCTTATCCGGCTTGGAATCCAGAGGAACGGTTTTAGGTGCTCTGGAGGAAACGGCACCTGCTGCGAGAGCGGTTTCGTAAGCACCGTCCACGTCATCTACTGATATGGCAAAGTGCAACCATTTTCCGTTGGGGGAGAATTCATTTCCGCCGTGAGGAAGCAATTCGATTCGTCCGCCGTCATCCATTTCCAGCATAACGATTTCATTTCCAACGTCTCCCCAGCGAACAACCTCTCTCAGACCGATGGCGCGGTAGAATTGAAGGGATTTTTCAAGGTCGGCATACTTTAAGCCAATGTGATGAAATCCAAGCTTGTTTTTGTTCATTTGTCTCCTCCTTTTTCTTTTCACTCGGTTACGGAAGGACCCGTTTCCGTGCGTAAAAATCCTTTTATATTCTCTAATTGTTTCTCGGCAGCCCTTCTGCCCAGATTATAAGTTTCCTGGATCTTTGTCGGGTCGTGCTCAATTCGTCCGATGGGAAGGGAGGTATCCGGTGCGATGACCAGGACAGATCCCGCCTTTTCCTGCTTTGCGATCCAGTCCTTGGATGCGTTATAGTCCAGATGCCTTGATGCCATGGCTTCAAGGAGCTTTGGATAACTTTTATAACGAAGCTTCATCAAACCCTGCATGCTGGCAGGATGTTTTTGGTAACTTCTCGGTTGCGTTAAAACGATCAGATTCCGTTCATATCCAATGGACTCAAAATATCGAATAGGAATTGAGTCGGCGATCCCTCCATCCAGAAGATCCATGCCGTCTACCGAAACGATGGTTGCCGCTAAGGGCATGGAGGCAGACGCACGAAACCATTCCATTGTTTGAGGGGTAATTGCGTCACAACGGTGATAGACTGCCTTTCCCGTGTTGATGTCGGTAGCCACGGCATAAAATTCCATGGGATTATCCGCAAATCGTTGGTTGTCAAACAGATCCAGCTTATCGGGAAGCTCGCGGTAACAAAAATCAACCCCGAACATATTTCCTGTACGAATGAGAGAACGGATACTGCAGTATTTGGGATTTTTGCAGTTGGCAAGGTTATAGCGCAAAACACGCCCCGGCTGACAGGATTTGTAATTGCATCCGAATACAGCACCTGCCGACACACCGATCATACCGTCAAAAGAAATATTATGCTCCATCAAGACGTCAATGACCCCGGCGGTAAATAGACCACGCATAGCACCGCCTTCTAAAATTAATCCGTGTTTCATGTCTTCCTCATATCTGATTCATATGCTTTCTCGATTATCGTATACCATATTTTTAACAAGTTCTTATGAAACAAACGCTTCATACAACAGAACCGTTTATTTAGAGGTTTTTAAAAGCTTTCCACAGATTTGTTTAAAAAGGCTCTTGTGAGAGGAGATTTGGGGGCTTCAAAAATATCGTAAGGGTTACCTTCCTCTTCAATAATACCATTTGCCATAAAGATTACCTTGTCGGAAACATTCTTGGCAAATTCCATTTCATGGGTCACCACGATCATGGTACAGTCAGAGGATTTCAAATCACGAATAACTCGAAGTACCTCTCCGGTAAGCTCCGGATCCAATGCGCTGGTCGGTTCGTCGAAGCAGAGAATGTCGGGAGAAAGCGCCAGCGCTCTGGCAATTGCCACGCGCTGTTGCTGACCGCCCGATAATTCGCAAGGATAGGATGCTGCTTTTTCTGTTAAGCCAACCTTATCCAAGAGCTGTTGCGCAGTTTTGATGATGCCTTGTAAATGTTCCTTTTTTTCTTCCTTGGAATAGTTCATTTCATTGAGACGCATTTTGGGTGCCAATGTGATGTTGTCCAGCACGTTATATTGAGGAAAGAGATTAAAGGATTGAAATACAAGCCCAAAGTGTAGGCGGTTGCTTCGGATTTCAGTTTCCTTTAATTTTTTGTGCAGTGATGCGTCAAAGATCGTTTTTCCGTTAATAGAAATGGTACCGGTGTCCGGCGTTTCAAGAAAATTTAGGCAACGCAACAGTGTTGTTTTTCCGCTTCCAGAGGAGCCGATGATGGAAAGAACATCCCCCTTTTCCAGCGAAAAATCAATTCCGCGCAGAACCTCGGTCTTACCAAAACTTTTCCTGATATTAGAAACTTCCAGTAATGACATATTCTCTCCTTTACGATTTGAAGTAGCTTAATTTCTTTTCGAAGTGGTTAAAGAGCAGAGTTAGTATACCTACGAACAATAAGTAGAAGGCGCCTGTATAGAAAAGAGGCCAAAGAAGGGCTCGGCTCGCTAATTGTTCTGCTAGTTTAATAATTTCTACCACGGAAATGACTCGCGCCAAAGCTGTGTCCTTTACCAGGGTAATGACTTCGTTGGACACGGGCGGAAGGATCCGTTTGATGACCTGTTTCAGAATGATCTTAAAAAAGATCTGCATTTTGGTCATTCCCAGAACCTGACCGGCTTCATACTGACCGCGACTAATGCTTTGAATTCCGCCGCGATAGATCTCGCTGAAATAACAAGCATAATTGATAACGAAGGCAATCAACGCTGATAAGAAACGAGCCGATATTTCAAGAGTTTTGCCAAACACATTTATTTCCAGATCAGGTATGCGAATATCGAAAAGCATACCGGGAACGTAGAAAACGATAAAGAGCTGAAGCATCAGCGGAATTCCGCGAATAATCCATACAAACACCTTCATAATGTACCGTATCGGACGGAATTTGGTCATGGTCCCCATGCAGATGATCAAGCCCAGAGGAAGGGAAAAGATCAAGGTAAGCAAAAACAAAAGACAGGTTACTTTAAAACCATCTAAAAGAAAGAGCGTAACTTCCCAAAAACCCATAATTAAATCCTTAGTATGTAACGTATTTTAACTCAAACAACAGCATCGCATTCTTATTGAGTGCGATGCTGTTGTTTTCTAACATGTTATTTGCTGATCAGTTGAAGTCGGTGATCACATAATTTTCTAGACCGTATTTCTTAGCCAGTTCCATCATGGTTCCGTCAGCGGCAAGCTCCTTAAGAGCCTCGTTAACCTTGGCGGTCAGTTCGCTTCCTTTTTTGAAGCCGATTGAGTACTCCTCGGACGCAATTTCAATCGTGTCAACCATAGAAAGGGAAGCGTAGTCACCTTGTCCAATCAGGGTTTTCGCCATGGTCTTGTCGATTACGACGAAATCTACCTTCTTTCCCATCAATTCAGTCAGGGTAGCGGTCTGTGCGGTGCATCCAATGTACTCCCCGTTTTCACCGATAAAGTCCTTTACAACAGTTTCACCCGCGGAACCATCCTCAGCCGCTCCCTTTTTACCGGCAAGCGCGTCTTTGGAATTGAGGGTAGCCGCATCTTCCGTACGAATTACAACACATTGCTCATTCTTCATGTAAGCATAGGAAAAATCAACCTTGTCGCTTCTCTGCACACCGTCGTCATCTGCACAGTTGGATGTAAATCCGTTCCATAGGCAGGTTACCGTTCCGGCATCCAGTTCCTGATACTTCTTTGACCACTCGATCAGTTGAAATTCAATTTCCATATCCAGCTTCTTCGCAACTGCCTCGGCAAGCTCAGTGTCAAATCCAATCAGTTTTCCGCTGTCGTCCGTATAGTTCATTGGCTCATAAATGGTGTAGCCGATAACCAACTTATCTTCTTTGGCGCTACAAGAAGCAAACGCAAACAGGCAGAACATTGCCGCCAATACCAAACATAATATTTTTTTCATGACTCAATACCTCCGTGCCTTCTGGCAAAATGTTTTTTGCAATCGTTTTAATAGTTTATCGCTTTATTATGATAAAGTGATTGTATTATACCACGAGACAATAAGTTTGTCAATAGTTTTTCGGAAAATAAGTAAAATATTTTTGTCGAATTAATCTTCAAAAAATTGGAAAGTATTTTGAAGAGGCATATTGAAAATTAAAGAAAAATGTGTTATAATGAGTGTGTAATAAAAAAGAGAGGTGGATGTTATGACCTATCAGGACAAGTATCAACATTGGTGTGCTCATGCTGATGAAGCAACCAGAGCGGAGCTTTTAGCGATTGCAGACAATGATCAAGAGATTAAGGAACGCTTTTTCCGCGAGATGGAGTTCGGAACCGGTGGTCTGCGCGGTGTGATTGGTGCCGGAACGAATCGAATTAATAAATACGTGATTCGTAAGACAACTCAAGGATATGCGGAATATATCAAAGCGGTTGCTCCCGAGGCAATGGAGCGCGGCGTGGTCATTGCTCACGATAACCGTCGTTTTAGCATAGAATTTGCTGAGGAAACGGCAGGAGTATTGGCTGCCAACGGTATCCGTGCTTATCTGTTTGACTCCTTGCGCCCTACGCCCGAGCTTTCCTTTGCTGTGCGTGAGTTAAAGGCTTATGGTGGCGTGGTTATCACTGCATCCCATAATCCTCCCGAGTACAACGGCTATAAGCTGTATGATGAACGGGGATGTCAGCTGATTCCCTCTGAGAACGATAAGGTTGTGGCTGAGATCGACAAGATTACGGATCCTCTTTCCATTCGCTCTTTGAATAGATCGGAGGCAGGAAATCTGATCGTGGTGTTGCCCGAAGAACTTGACGAGACTTATTACCGGGCAGTGATGAAGATCGCGTTGCAACCGAATTTGGACAAAAGCAAGATCAAGATCGTATATTCTCCTCAGCACGGAACCGGTAATATTCCCGTTCGTACCGTGTTGAAAAGATTAGGATACTGTGTGATTCCCGTGGAGGAACAGTGTGTACCTGATACCGAATTCAGTAAAACATTGAATCCCAACCCCGAGACGGCGGAAGCATATTCACTGGCGTTGGAATATGCCAAGAGATCGGATGCAGATATTGTAATCACTACTGACCCCGATTGTGACAGATTGGGTGTGGCTGTGAAGCATAAGGGTGAATATATTCGTATGACCGGTAACCAGTCTGCCGCGGTACTTCTCGAATATATTTTATCTCAGCGCGCGGCTCAGGGAACGCTTCCCGAAAACGGGGTTATGTTCAATACTATCGTGACCTCGGACTTGGGTGACCGAATCTGTGAAAATTACGGTGTAAGTGTAGAGAAGACGCTGACCGGATTCAAATTCATAGGAGATAAGATTTACCGTCATGAGTTGACTGGAGACAAGACTTTTGTATTTGGATACGAGGAAAGCTACGGTTGCTTAATTTCCGATTGTGTTCGCGATAAAGATGCCGTGCAGGCAGCCATGATGTTGTGCGAGGCAACTGTGCACTATCAGGCAAAGGGAATGACTCTCATTGATGCCCTTGAGAATCTGTATGAAAAGTACGGTTTCTTCCAAGATGCCCTGGATAATTTTACGTTTAAGGGATTAGATGGAGCGGAGAAGATTACCGCGTTGGTAGACGGTCTGCGAAAAGATCCTCCTGCGAAAGCGGGCGAGGTTGCTGTAGTAAAGCTGGAGGATTATGAGTCTCAAATTATGATAGATGCTGGATTCCCAAAGTCTAATGTTCTTCGCTTTATTTTGGAAGACGGAAGCTGGGTTGCAGTTCGTCCCAGTGGAACAGAGCCCAAGTGTAAGTTTTATTTCAGTGTGGTGGCAAATTCTCGCGAGGAAGCGTCAATTAAACTGCAAAATATGCGTCAGATATTTGAGAAAAATTGCTGACGGAAAAGATCTACGGTCTGTTGCTAAGGCAGCAGACCGTTTTTTTTTGAAATGAACAAAGAAATCTTGTTGGATTATAAAAAATCTATTCCTTTTCCTTTCATTTTGTGGTATAATAAAAAAGATGTGAAACTATTATCGGAACATACGTTTGGAAAGGTGTGACGAATGAATACAATGGAATCTCATTCCTATCATTATCTGAGTAATATACATTCCCCCAAGGATCTTAAGGAGCTTTCTGGAGAGGAGATGCCTCGGGTCGCCGAGGAGATTCGCCAGGAATTGGTTCGGATTGTTTCGGGTACCGGAGGACATTTGGCATCCAATTTGGGGGTCGTTGAATTGACCTTGGCTCTACATCGAGTGTTTGATTGTCCCAAGGATCATATCATTTTTGATGTTGGGCATCAGAGTTATGTGCATAAAATGCTCACGGGTCGCTATGACCGCATGGAAACTATCCGACAAGCAGGAGGACTCAGCGGTTTTCCCAACCGTTCGGAAAGTGAATATGACTGTTTTGGGACAGGGCACAGTTCTACTTCCTTGTCCGCCGCTCTTGGTTTTGCGATTTCTGACCGCTTACAAGGATCAGATTCCTATACCGTGGCGGTGGTCGGTGATGGTGCTTATACCGGAGGTATGATTCACGAGGCATTGAATAATTGCCAAAAGGATCTGAAGCTAATCATTATTATGAATGAGAACGAAATGTCTATTTCCAAAAATATCGGACGGTTTGCCACAAACCTCGCCAAACTGCGTACGAAGTCGGGGTACTTTAAAACTAAGAAAGCAACCGGTGTCTTTCTAAAAAGAATTCCTTGGGTGGGTAAACGGCTGTTTTACGTAGTTCGAGGTGTAAAAAAATCCATCAAAAATGTTCTCTACGGATCCAATTATTTTGAAAGCATGGGATTGACCTATTTAGGACCTATTGATGGAAATGATTATGAGGCGGTGGAAAACCTATTACGCGAAGCCAAAAAAATGGACGAAAGTGTAGTGCTTCATTTGAAAACAAAAAAGGGTAAGGGATATGCTCCGGCGGAGTTGGCTCCCGATGTCTATCACGGAATGGTGCCCAAATGGGCTCAAAAAAATAAAGAGCAGACTTTTTCTCAGTACATGGGCAGTATCATTTGTCAACTTGCCGCGAAAGATCAATGCATCACAGCTATCACAGCAGCTATGTGCGACGGAACAGGGTTGTGCGAATTTAAGGAGAAATATCCAGACCGCTTTTTTGATGTAGGGATTGCCGAGGAACATGCGCTGACCTTTGCCGCGGGCTTGTCCGCCAACGGCATGCGTCCTTTCACGGCAATTTACTCTACCTTTCTTCAGCGTGGTTACGATAATATCGTTCACGATATTGCTTTGCAGAATTTACCCTGTATTGTTTGCGTGGATCGAGCCGGTTTGAATGGCGGAGACGGTGCTACCCATCACGGTATTTTTGACGTTGCTTTTCTGTCTCAGATTCCTAATGTGAGTATTTATACCCCCATTACATTGAACGCCTTGACGATGGCTTTACGGGACGCATATGATTCAGGAAAGCCATGTGCGATTCGATATCCCAACGGGAGCGAATCTCAGGCAGTAGTGAATGCGTTTTACCCAAATGGGATTGCTGGAAAACCGGGAGTCGTTTGCAATTACCGAGAGAGTGATAGTCCATCTTGCGTAATCGTTACTCATGGAAGAATTGTGGAAGAAGCACTTCGAGCGGCTGATCGGTTAAAGGAAGAGGGAATATCGGTTGGAATTGTTTTGTTGGAGCGAATTAAGCCGTATAAAGAATGTGCTCAACAGGTTGCCAATATATTGCCTCTCAGTGCCCACGGAGTGATTTTTCTGGAAGAGGAAATTCGAAGCGGTGGTATGGGAATGAATCTTTCAGATTACATGGCTCGGTTTTGTGGGTTGCGCCGTTTTAAAATTCTCGCGACGGAGGATTCCTTTGTGGCACATCGAATGAACGGACAAAGTATTTATGATGCCGCTGGCGTTAGCGTTCGGCATATCATGGATGCTGTGCGAGAGCTTGAAGAAGAGTTTGTTTGAAAAAACATGCGCGGATGAATTGCTGATGAAGGATTGAGGTGTTATTTTATGGATCGTTTTGTATTACACTCAAATTATCAGCCTACGGGGGATCAGCCACAGGCAATTGAGAAGCTGACCGAGGGGGTAAAGCAGGGATTGACAAAACAGGTTCTCCTGGGGGGGACCGGTTCGGGAAAAACCTTTACCATGGCGAACCTAATTGCGAATGTCAACAAACCGACTTTGGTTTTGGCGCATAATAAAACCTTAGCTGCACAGCTTTGTTCCGAGTTTCGGGAATTTTTTCCTGAGAATGCGGTAGAATTCTTCGTATCCTATTATGACTATTATCAGCCTGAGGCGTATATACCAGGGAAAGATATGTACATTGAGAAGGATGCCATGATCAACGATGAGATCGATATGCTTCGCCATAGTGCTACGTCAGCACTGTTTGAACGAAGAGACGTGATTATCGTGGCGAGCGTTTCCTGTATCTATTCTTTGGGAGATCCCTTGGAGTACCAGAAACTGGTTTTGGCACTTCGTCCCGGCATGGCGATGGATCGAAATGAACTGATCCGACGGTTGGTGGCAATTAACTATGATCGAAACGACCTATCCTTGGAGCGGGATAAATTCCGGGTTCAGGGGGATACGGTAGATATCGTTCCCGCCAATATGCGAGATCGAGCCTGGCGCGTAGAGTTCTTCGGGGATGAGATTGATCGAATCTCTGAGATCAATATTGTCACGGGGGAAGTGCTCAAGATCTTGAACTATGTTGCTATTTATCCCGCGACACATTATGCGGTATCCGATGATAAAAAAGAAAAAGCCATACAGGAAATTATGTCGGAAATGATAGAACGGGTGGAGTTCTTCCGCTCACAAGGCAAGCTAATCGAGGCGCAAAGAATTGAGGAACGGGTAAAATATGACATGGAAATGTTGCGCGAGGTTGGATTTTGTTCGGGTGTGGAAAATTATTCACGTGTTTTATCGGGACGTCCGGCGGGTTCAACTCCCTATACTCTCCTGGACTATCTTCCGGAGGATTATTTACTCTTAGTGGACGAGTCTCACGTGACGCTGCCCCAAGTCCGTGGCATGAGCGGGGGGGATTCCGCTCGAAAGAAAAACTTGGTGGAATATGGATTTCGTTTGCCTTCCGCCTACGATAATCGCCCTCTGTTTTTTGACGAATTTGAAGAAAGAGTTCACCAAGCGGTTTACGTAAGTGCTACTCCGGGTGACTACGAGCAGGCTTTGAGTGAGAATACGGTGGAGCAAATTATTCGACCTACCGGTTTGTTGGATCCTGAGGTAGAGGTTAGACCCATTGAAGGGCAGGTAGATGATCTGATGGGCGAGATTCGTTCGCGATCAGAAAAAAAGGAGCGGGTTCTTGTGACCACTCTTACACGAAAAATGGCTGAGGATTTGACCGAGTATTTACAGGGAGACGGAATTCGCGTGAAATACATCCACTACAATATTGATACCATGGAGCGGATGGAAATCATTCGAAACCTGCGTTTGGGTGAATTTGATGTCTTGGTTGGAATCAATTTGCTCAGAGAAGGATTGGATATTCCCGAGGTTTCTTTGGTGGCAATTTTGGATGCTGACAAGGAGGGCTTTTTGCGAGCCGAGCGAAGTCTGATTCAGACGATTGGACGAGCCGCGAGAAATGCAAATGGCAAGGTGATTATGTACGCTGATACCATCACTGGTTCTATGGAAGGTGCTATTTCTGAAACCAAGCGCCGTCGCGCGATCCAGATGCAATACAATGAGGAAAACGGTATCGTGCCTCAGACTATCATCAAGGATGTCCGAGATCTGATCGAGATCGGAAAATCGGCAGATCATGCTGACCGAAAAGTACCCAAAGAAAAAACGAGAAATTTGTCGGGTAAGGAACGTGAGCGTATGATTGAAGAAATGACAAAGCAAATGAAGCTGGCAGCAAAAAATCTGGAGTTCGAACAGGCTGCCTATATTCGTGATAAAATTGCAGAATTACGAAAAGGAAACTAATATGCCGAAATCAATTGTAATACGCGGTGCGCGTGTGAATAATTTAAAAAACGTCAATCTTGAAATTCCACGGGATAAGTTGGTGATTTTAACCGGACTGTCCGGTTCCGGAAAATCCTCCCTGGCATTTGATACGATTTATGCCGAAGGACACAGAAGGTTTGTGGAATCTCTGTCCTCCTACGCAAGACAATTCTTGGGGCAGATGGATAAGCCGGAGGTGGATCTGATCGAAGGTCTCTCTCCCGCGATTGCTATTGATCAAAAGACTACATCCAAAAATCCAAGATCAACGGTAGGAACGGTAACCGAAATCTACGATTATTTGCGTCTGCTGTACGCTCGGATCGGAATTCCACATTGTCCGATTTGCGGAAAAGAGATCCGGAGGCAATCCACGGATACCATCATTGACAAGATTATGGAATTCCCTGAGGGGGAGCGTTTTATGGTATTGGCTCCTGTGGTTCGTTCGCAAAAGGGAATGCATGAAAAAGTCTTTTCCTCGGCGAAAAAGAGCGGATACGTTCGGGTACGGGTAGATGGAAGCTTGTACGATATTTCCGAGGAAATACATCTGGATAAAAATAAAAAGCATACCGTTGAGGTAGTGGTTGATCGCTTGGTGATGCGGGAGGATCTCCGCCCTCGATTGTCAGATTCGGTAGAAAACGCCCTTCGCTTGGCGGACGGACATTTAATGATTGTCACTGTTCCCAGAGACGGTGAGTCAAAGGAACTGGAGTTTTCCCTGAGCTATGCTTGCGAAGAGCATAACATTTCCTTCGGTGAGTTGGAGCCCCATATGTTTTCTTTCAACAATCCGGCAGGTGCCTGCCCCCATTGCGCGGGACTTGGCGAGATGAGACGGATCGCGGTAGACCGTTTGATTCCCGATCCCCGATTGAGCCTTCGTCAAGGTGCGATCCAAGTGAATGGCTTCAAAACTATGGAGGAGCAGAGTTGGAACGGGCCTCTTTTTTTAGCGGTAGGTCAAAGATTTGGTTTTGACGTGGATACTCCCATTTCTCAATTCACAAAGGAAGCGTATCAAACATTGCTGTATGGCTCCGGGGAGGAATTGTATGATATCGAGCGATGGTTTGGCGGAGAAGCTCACCGACAAAAAACTCACTTTGACGGAGTAATTCGAATGATTGAGTCAAGGGCGGCACAATCTGGTAATGACGATTACTACGAGCAGTTCATCGAGGAAGCACCCTGTCCTGTTTGTTACGGAAAACGGTTATCTCCCAATTATTTGGCAGTTACTGTCGGCGGCATCAATATCGACGATTTTTGTCAGATGTCAGTAGCAAAAAGTCTGGATTTTATTACCCGATTTGAACCGGACGGAATGGAGAAGGTAATTTCTGCCGAGATTATCAAGGAGATCAAAAGTCGACTCGGTTTTCTGGTGAGCGTAGGCTTGGAATATTTGACCTTGGCGCGTAAGGCAGGCTCTCTGTCTGGCGGTGAAGCCCAGCGGATTCGTTTAGCGACACAGATTGGGTCTGCTTTGGTTGGTGTACTATATATCTTGGATGAGCCAAGTATTGGTTTGCATCAGAGGGATAATACCAAATTGATTGGTACGCTTAAAAAGCTTCGTGATTTAGGAAATACGGTTATTGTGGTGGAGCACGATGAGGAAACCATGATAGAGTCGGATTATCTTGTGGATATTGGTCCTGGTGCGGGAATTCACGGAGGCGAGATCGTTGCTGCCGGAACTCCACAAGAGGTAATGGAGAATCCGAACTCCATAACCGGTGCCTATTTGTCCGGCAAGAAACAAATTGCAATCCCTGATCACCGAAGGAAAGGGAATGGATACTTTTTACAGATAAAGGGAGCCTATGAGCATAACTTAAAGAATATAGATGTGGAGATTCCGTTAGGATGCTTTGTGTGTGTTACCGGTGTGTCAGGATCCGGTAAGTCTTCTTTGGTGAATGGAATTATCAATCCGACGTTAGAAAGAGAATTGAACGGCGCTATTCGGTCTCATGGAAACTATAAGGATATTTTGGGAATTGAATATTTGGATAAGGTAATCAGTATCGATCAAAGTCCTATTGGCAGAACGCCCCGTTCCAATCCTGCGACCTATACGGGGCTCTTTACAGATATACGGGATTTATTTGCCAGTACGGCAGAAGCTAAAGCAAAGGGCTATAAATCGGGACGCTTTTCTTTTAATATTCGGGGTGGACGTTGCGAGGCTTGTGAAGGCGACGGTTTAAAGAAAATCGAAATGCATTTTCTTCCCGATGTATACGTCACTTGTGATGTTTGTCATGGTAAGCGGTACAATCGGGATACCTTAGAGGTAAGATATAAGGGAAAGAGTATTTCCGATGTTTTGGATATGACGGTGGAGGAGGCGTTATTCTTCTTTGACGGTATTCCGAAGATCAAGAATCGGTTACAGACCTTGTTTGATGTAGGACTTGGATATATTAAAATTGGACAGTCATCTACGACCATGTCGGGAGGAGAAGCGCAAAGAGTCAAATTGGCAACGGAGCTTTCTAAACGAGGAACCGGTAAAACCATGTATATTTTGGATGAGCCCACCACAGGCTTACACAGTGACGATGTGGCGAAGCTGATCGATGTATTACAACGGTTGTGCAATGCGGGTAACTCTTTGCTTGTAATTGAGCATAATTTGGACGTAATCAAGACAGCGGATTATATCATTGATCTGGGACCCGAAGGCGGAGACCAGGGCGGAAGGGTAGTGGCACTGGGAACCCCCGAGGAAGTCGCGCAGAGCAAGGGGTCATATACAGGTGAATATTTGTATAAGATTATGCATAAATTTTGATTACTATAAATAAAGATGAACAAGTTGGGTTTTTATGACTAATAAAAATTCAAAAAGCCTTGACATTAGGAATTAGATGCGATATAATATCTGTGTAAAATTTTTATCAATGGAGGAATAAAACAATGAAAAAGCTTTTTGCTATCGTCTTGGCAACCGTGATGTTGATGTGCGTTGCCACCTCTTTGGCTTCTTGCGGCGCAAAGCAGAGCAAGGTTATGGTTTACAAAGAGTACGAGCTGACCGCTGAAAAGTATGCTTTTGCGGTTGCGAAGGAAAACACCACGTTGAAAGATGCCGCTAACGAACTCCTGGCTGATCTGAAGGAGAATGGTGAGTTGGATAAAATCATCAACTCTTTCTTTGATGGAAGCGCTACCTTTGTGTATGAGAATCCTGTGGCAACTGTTCCTACCGGTGCTGACAGAGCAAACTACCTGATTGTGGCAACCAATGCGTATTTCCCGCCCTTTGAGTACTATGAGGGTAACAAGCTGACCGGTGTAGATATGAAGATTGCGTCCCTCTTGGCTGAAAAGCTTGGAAAGACTCTTTACATCTATGATATGGAGTTTGACTCTGTGATTACCTCTGTAAAGAACGGCGATTCTGATATCGGTATGGCAGGTATGACTGTAAATGAGGAAAGATTAAAGACCATTGATTTTACCACGGAGTACTATGAGTCCGCTCAGGTTCTGATCGTCCGTGAAGATGACAAGGTATTTGCCGAGTGTAAGAGTGCGGATGACATTCTCGCAAAGCTTTCTGAGCAGAACAAGGAATTCAATGTTGGAACTCAGAACGGTACCACCGGCTATATGTTTTCCGCAGGTGATGAAGGCTTTGGATACGATGGCTTTAAGAATCTGACCACCAGCGGATACACTACCGGCGCGTTGGCAGTTCTGGATCTTGCCAACGAGAAGATAGACGCTGTCATTCTGGATAAACAGCCCGCAATCATGATTGCTGAAAGCACGAACAAAGACTAATGAACGCATTTGAAATTTTCTATAGACAGTTAATTGAACTGGAAGGCTATAGAAAGGTCCTTGAAGGTCTGAAAAACACCGCTTTTATAGCGGTGTTTGGACTTTTAATAGGCATGGTGATGGGATGTATACTTGCAACCTGTAAGATTTTACCCAGAACCAATCGGCTGATTAAAATTCTGTCAGGTGTTGTGGACGTTTATGTGGCGATTTTTCGAGGAACACCTATGGTTGTTCAGTTACTGTTGATTCATTTTGTTATTTTTCCGGCAATTGGCGTGGATATTTCTGCCGTGACCGAGGCGATTCTTGCCTTTGGGTTGAATTCCGCGGCATATGTGTCCGAGATCGTTAGAGGTGGAATTCTTTCCATCGATATCGGACAGACCGAGGCGGGGCGGGCACTTGGCTTGAATTATCGGATAACCATGATTAAAATCATTTTGCCCCAGGCTATCAAGAATGTAATTCCCACTTTGGGTAACGAGTTTATCGCGTTGTTAAAGGAAACCTCTGTGGTCAGCTTCATCGCGGTAGTTGATATTACCAAAGCGTTTCAGAATATTGCGAACAGTACATATGAATATATCGTACCCTATATCATGCTTGCTTTGGTTTACCTCGTTCTGGTGCTTGCGGTGACCGGAATCATTAAACTGATTGAGAGGAGGTTGCGTGCAAGTGATAAGCGTTAGAAACATTTATAAATATTTTGGAAAAAAGAACGAAATTAAAGTTCTTGCGGGTGCCTCCTGTGAAATTAAAAAGGGGGAAAAGGTAGTTATCATCGGACCCTCCGGAAGCGGAAAAAGTACCCTCTTACGTTGCATGAATCTTTTGGAGGAGCCCACCTATGGCGAGATTTGGATGGATGGGGAGTTACTCACTCCTCCCGACCCCTATTTGCATCCTGATGTGATTCAAGCTTCTAAAACCTATCAAAAAATGGTAGAGGAGAACTGCCGAGATGGAAGAGAAGCTCTTGATGATGAACTGGTTCATGAAATCAGAGCCAAGGATTTGCTGAAAAATAAAGAAGGAAAAGAGTACGCGCGTTTATTGAAGAAAATTGAAGCTCAATACCGTGTGGATATTAATCTTGCTCGTCAGAAGATGGGGATGGTCTTCCAGCATTTTAACTTGTTTAACAATTTAACGGTTCTTCAAAATTTAATGTTAGCACCGGTTCAGCTGAAGCTCATGTCAAAAGAAGAGGCAGAGAAAAAAGCGTTACAACTTTTGGAGCGGATCGGTTTATCGGATAAAAGAGATGAGTTTCCCTCAAAGCTGTCCGGCGGACAAAAGCAGAGGGTGGCAATCATTCGCGCGCTTGCAATGAATCCTAAGGTAATGTTATTTGATGAACCTACATCGGCACTGGATCCCGAAATGGTAGGGGAAGTTCTTGATCTTATGAAGGAACTGGCACAGGATGGTATGACTATGGTGGTAGTTACTCATGAAATGGGATTTGCCCGTGAGGTTGCGGATCGTGTGCTCTTTATGAATGACGGTGTGATTGCCGAAGAGGGAATCCCTGAGGAATTTTTCGATCATCCCAAGCATCCCCGTTTGCGTCAATTCCTACAAAGTATCCTATAAGTGAATATTCGATTATTTAGCTGTAAAAACAGAAAAGCGGTTGGTTCTTAAGAACCAACCGCTTTTCTGTTTTTACAGCTAAATAATCGAATATTCACTTATAGGATACTTTGTAGGAAT
>JAFTRY010000013.1 GCA_017462035.1 Clostridia bacterium | reverse complement strand
GGCGATCTTCGCAAGCGTTATTCTTGCCTTATCCGCTGCCGATGCTGCCGCAAGAAAAATCTTATCTACCTGCTCCTGCGTATACTTCGCATACCTTCCCTGCGCTTCTCTCATCCTCTCCAGCGCTTCGTTCAATTTCTCCACGCTGTCTACTATTTCGTAAGCTGCTTTGTTCATGATGATCTTCAACCTTTCTTTATCTCTTCAAACTATAGCCAAAGCTAAAATATTTTCAACCTGGCTTCCAATATGGTCATTATATCACATTGATAATCTTTTGTCAATGTTGTTTGTTAATTTTTTGTCACTTTGGAGTTTTGCATAAGTTTAGCGCGCTTGTCCTTCTTTTTTTATGTAAAAAACAAAAAATGTCGAAAGAACTCTAAAAGAATTCTTTCGACAGATTCTTTTTTAGCTTAAGACATACACTTTACGAGTACAGCTTTCTGCGCGTGCAGACGGTTCTCTGCCTCGTCAAAGAGTTCTGCGGCGTGAGCCTCAAAAACCTCAGCGGTAATTTCCTCTCCGCGATGTGCGGGCAGACAGTGAAGTACCATGGCATCCTTCTTGGCAACAGCCATTACATCACCGTTGATCTGATAACCGCGGAAAATCTTCTTTCTCTCCTCAGCCTCAGACTCCTGACCCATGGAAGCCCATACATCGGTATAGAGAACGTCTGCGTCCTTTGCCGCCTCGAGTACATCATCTGTGCAAAGGAAATCGCCGTTCTCCTTTGCCCACGCCATCAGCTGAGCGTCTGGCTCGTAGCCCTTGGGACAGGCAACCGCAACCGACATTCCCATTTTAATGCCGCCCACGATCAAAGAGTTGGTCATATTATTTCCGTCTCCCACGTAACAAAGCTTGTTGCCCTTGATTACACCCTTATGCTCGCGAATGGTCATAAGATCTGCCAAAACCTGACAGGGGTGGCAATAATCCGTGAGACCGTTAATAATCGGAATGGAGCCACATTCCGCTAACTTTTCTACCTCTTCTTGATCAAAGGTACGGATCATGATTCCATCCAGATAACGGGACAGCACTCGCGCTGTATCCTCGATCGGCTCACCGCGTCCGATCTGAAGATCACGGGAGCTGAGGAAGAGCGCTGATCCCCCCAGGTCATACATACCAACCTCAAAGGACACACGGGTCCGGGTGGAGGATTTCTCAAAAATCATACCCAGAGTTTTTCCCTCCAGAATATGATGCTTAATTCCATTTTTCTTTTCGTATTTCAACTGATCCGCCAGATTCAGAATTTCCGTGATTTCCTTCTCCGACAGATCCATCAGCTTCAATAAATGCTTCATGCCTTACAAACCTCCTTTAATACGCGGATCCCTTCTTTCAGGTCCTGCCAATCTATATTCAGAGCCGGTAACAACCGAACCTTATGCTTTGCCTTGATTACCAATACACCCTGTTCCCGACAACCGTCAATGACCGCAGAGGCATCCTTTTCACATTCCACACCAATCATCAATCCCAAGCCGCTGACGCTTCGGATCCCCTCAGCACCGGTCAGCTCGTCAAAAATGTACTGACTGCGGGCGACCACTCCCTCAAGAAGCGCATCGTCCACGCGCGAGAGGATATTCAACGCTCCGGCACAGCATACGGGATTACCGCCAAAGGTAGAACCGTGCATACCGGGTGCCAGGATATCCTCTACCCGTTCACCAAGCATCGTGGCACCAATGGGAAGTCCGCCTCCCAAGCCCTTTGCCGTGGAAACAAGATCGGGGCAAATTCCAAAATTCATATATCCATAAAGCTTACCGGTTCTTCCGTTACCTGTTTGCACCTCATCAGCAATAAGAAGCAAGTCCTTCTCACGGGCAAATGCCTCAAGTCCTCGCAAAAACTCCCCCTTGAGAGGGCGGACCCCCCCCTCTCCTTGCACCACCTCGAACATGATGGCACAGCAAGGATTCTCCTCCGCCAGTCGTTTTACGTCCTCCAGATTGTTTGCTTCGGCATGTACAAAACCGGAAGTCAGGGGTAGAAAGTCCTTATGGAACACATCCTGTCCCGTAGCGGCAAGGGTTGTCAATGTTCTCCCGTGAAAGCTATCCTTCAGAGTAATAATAGTAGTATGCCCTGCTCCCTTCGTCTTTTCTCCGTACTTTCTTGCCACCTTAATGGCGCACTCATTTGCCTCAGCACCTGAGTTGGAGAAAAAGACCTTTTTCATGCCGGTACGCAAACAGAGCTGTTCGGCAAGTTTTGCGCCGGGCTCACTGTAATACAGATTAGAGGTATGTTGAAGCTTATTCAGCTGAGCGGTAACCGCCCCTACCCATTCCTCATCGGAAAAGCCAAATCCGTTTACCGCGATTCCGGTGCCCAGATCGATATATTCCCGTCCGGCATCGTCCTTCACCCTCGCTCCCTTTCCTTCCGTGAGGCAAAGAGGAAACCGGGCGTAGGTAGGCGCTACGTATTCTTGATCCAGTTGCTTAATTTCCATAATAATTCCCCGATACGAACATAGTTCCAATTCCCTCATCGGTCAAGGTTTCGATGAGAATGGCGTGCGGAATTCTTCCGTCAATAATAAATACCTTGCCAACACCGCGGCGAATGGCTTCGATACAGCAGTTGACCTTCGGGATCATACCGCCGCTGATGACACCCTCACGAATCAACTGAGGCGCGTCGCTGACATTGATTTTAGAAATCAACGTCGAGGGATCGTTCTTATCCCGCAAGATACCGTCGATATCCGTCATGGAGATCAGGCTTTCACACTGTAGCTGCCCGGCGATTCTTGCCGCCGCTGTATCCGCGTTGATATTATAGGTGTTTCCTTCGTTGTCATAGCCAACCGTGGACACAACAGGTATGTAGCCCTTTTCCAGCACGTCCAGAATCGGCTCCACATTTACGTCAGTAATCTCACCCACAAAGCCCAGACGGGGATCCTTCTGCTCTGCCTTGATCATATGACCGTCGATGCCGCAAAGACCAATGGCTTTTCCGCCTTTGTTTTGCAGAAGGTTGACCAAGTTCTTATTGATCTTACCGGCAAGCACCATTTGCACGATGTCCACCGATTCTTTGTCGGTCACCCGAAGTCCGTCCACAAACTCGCTCTTCTTACCGATCTTGCCCAGCATTTCGGTAATCTCGGGACCTCCGCCGTGAACCAAAACTACCTTGATTCCAATGAGAGAAAGCAGAACGATGTCTCCCATCACCGCTTCCTTTAATTCATCGTTGATCATGGCGTTCCCGCCGTACTTGACCACGATGATCTTATTATAATATTTCTTAATATAAGGCAGTGCCTCCACAAGAATACGGGCACGCTGCGCGTTATTAATATCCATAGTTCCTCCCGTGATCAAGTACGGTAATCGCCGTTGATCTTCACATAATCGTAGGTAAGGTCACAGCCCCATGCCGTTGCGGTCTTTTCGCCTTGGTTCAGCTCTACCAGGATCTGGATCTCGCTTTCCAGAAGAATCTCCTTAGCCTGTTCCTCGGAAAAGGGCACGCCTGCCCCTCCACGGCACACATCTACCTGTCCCTTTACCGAACGGAAGGACACATCTACCGCGTGAATATCCACAGCGGCTCCACTGTAGCCAATGGCACAAAGAACTCGTCCCCAGTTGGCATCGGCACCAAACATTGCCGCTTTCAACAAGGAAGAGCAGATCACGGACTTGGCAACCGTCTTGGCGTTTTCCTCGGTATCCGCACCGGTCACCACACATTCCAACAGCTTGGTAGCACCTTCACCATCCGCCGCGATCATACGGCAGAGGTAGACGGTCACCGCATGCAACGCTTCACAGAAGGTATCAAAATCGGCACCCTCACGATCAATCACGGGATTTCCCGCCAAACCGTTTGCCATGACGGAAACCATATCATTGGTAGAGGTATCTCCGTCCACGCTGACCATGTTAAAGGAGGTCTTTACGTCCTCCCTCAATGCCTTTGACAGCATTTCAGCGGTAATGGCACAGTCAGTGGTAACAAATACCAGCATAGTTGCCATATTGGGGTGGATCATACCGCTTCCCTTTGCAATACCGCCGATACAGCAGGTCTTTCCGCCGATCTCAAAGGAAAAGGAGATCTCCTTCGGCTTTACGTCGGTAGTCATAATCCCCTCGCAGGCATAATGGCTGTAATCACCCAAGCCTGCCACCAAAGAAGGAATTCCCGCAGCAATGGGAGCAATATCCAAGGGCTGACCGATGACACCGGTAGATGCCACAATCACGTCCTTAGGAGAGATATTCAGTTCTTTTCCCAAAAGCTCACTCATCTGCTCCGCAATCTCAATTCCGTTTGCGTTACAGGTATTGGCGTTTCCGCTGTTACAGATCACAGCCTGTGCTACGCCGTCCGAGATATGCTCCTTGGTTACGGTCAGGGGAGCTCCCTTCACCAAATTCTGTGTATATACGGCTGCCGCCGCCGCGGGGGTGGAGCTGACGATCAATGCGAGATCGCGTTTGGTTTTATTCTTACGGATTCCGCAGTGAATTCCGTTGGCGAAAAATCCCTTTGCGGCACACACGCCGCCACTGATTTGTTTCATTGGTCAATCGTCCTTTCTTGATGACTTCTTATAATTCCAGACCGGTTTCCGGTTCACTTCCCAATACGTAGTTCATACATTCTACAGCGGCACCCGAGGCACCCTTGCCAAGATTGTCATACATGGCAATCAGGAGGATCCGTTCCTCGTTGCCGGCAACTGTAATTCGCATAGAATCTTTACCGGACAGAGCGTGAGCGGAAATAAACCCGCCCTCGTCGCCCTGCTCCGTATAGCGAACAATGGTTCCCTTATATTTCCGACGGTATACCTCTCGGATCTCTTCGATTCCTCCCAGCTTCAAATCCTTAGCAAACAGAGGGACAGTCACCGTCATACCGCTATAAAAATCAGCAACGATGGGACAGAAAACAGGGGCGTTCTCAAGACCCGTAATCTTTTTCATTTCCTTCAGATGCTTATGCTGCTGAGTGAGCCCATACTGTCTGGGAGCACCCAGCAAAAAATCTTGCTCCTCGGCTTCATATTCAGCAATCATTTTCTTTCCGCCGCCGCTGTATCCCGTAATGGAATGACAGGTGATCAACCGGTCGGAGGAAAGGAGTCCCGCCTCGATCAAAGGATATATCAGAGCAATAAATCCGCTGGCATGGCATCCGGGAACGGCGATCCTGCGTGAACTCGGAAGTGCCTTGGCAATCTGATCAGACAGTTCGGGAAAACCGTAACACCAACCCTCATCAGTTCGATGCGCCGTAGAAGCGTCAATTACTGTTACATCCGGATTCTCGATCATGTTGACCGCCTCTATTGCCGCCGCGTCAGGCAAACACAAAAAAGCAATATCACAAGAGTTCAACGCTTTCTTTCTCGCCTCCGGATCCTTTCTCTCCGATTCAGGCAATGTCATCAGCTCTACGTCCGAACGGTTGCTGATTCTCTCATAAATCCTCAAGCCTGTAGTTCCCACGCTTCCGTCAATAAAAACCTTCTTCATTTTCCATTCAATTCCTTTCTCACGTGGGCAATCTGCGCCTCCACTGAGGCAACCGAGGTCCCCCCCTCAGAGATCCGCTTGCTTACGCATGTCTCCAACGAGATCTCATGATACAGATCCTCTTCAAACAATTCACTGTGGGCACGGTAAGCCTCCAGAGGAAGATTATCCAGCACACAATGCTTCTCAATACATTCCGCGACGATCTGCCCAACGATCTTGTAAGCACTGCGGAAGGGCATTCCCTTCTTGGTGAGATAATCCGCAAGGTCGGTGGCATTAATAAAGCCCTCTTGTGCCGCACGATACATATTTTCCTTCCTTACCCGCATGGTGCGGATCATGGGAGCAAAAATATCCAGACACATTTTGACCGTCTCAATGGAATCAAAGAGAGCTTCCTTATCCTCCTGCATATCTTTGTTATACGCCAGGGGCAGTCCCTTCATAAGAGTCAACATTGCCATCAGGTTTCCGTATACCCGTCCGGTCTTACCCCGTACCAGCTCCGCCATATCGGAATTCTTCTTCTGAGGCATAATGGAGGAACCGGTTGTATAGGAATCATCCAGCTCCACGTAACGGAACTCCCAGCTGGACCACAGGATGATCTCCTCGGAAAAGCGGGAAAGATGCATCATAACCAAGGAAAAGGCACTCATAAACTCCACGCAGAAATCACGGTCTGACACACCGTCAATGCTGTTGAGGGTGATTCCGTCAAACCCCAATGCCTTCGCCGCCATGCGGCGGTCAGTGGGATAAGTGGTTCCTGCCAGAGCGCAGGAGCCAAGAGGAGAGAAATTCATTCTCGCCATGGCATCCCTCATACGGGAAACGTCCCGCAAGAACATCATGGCATATGCCATCAGATGATGTCCGAAGGTGATCGGCTGTGCCCTCTGCAAATGGGTGTATCCGGGCACGATCACGTCCTTATTCGCCTCTGCTTGGTCGGTAATAGTAACGATCAACCGCTCCAGGAGCTCAATGATCTCCGTTGCCTCGTCCCGCAAATACATTCTCACGTCTACGGCTACCTGATCGTTACGGCTTCGCGCGGTATGCAGTCTCTTGCCGGCATCGCCGATCCGCTTCGTCAGCTCTGCCTCCACGAACATGTGAATATCCTCACAGTTCATGTCAAAATCCAAAACACCCGAATTCAAATCCTCTAAAATCCCGCACAAACCCAAAACGATCTGCTCACAGTCCTCTAAAGAGAGAATTCCCTGCGCCGCAAGCATCTGGGCATGAGCGATAGAGCCCTTGATATCCTGCTTATACATTTTGCAATCGAACCGAATCGATGAATTAAAATCATCCGCCTTACTGTCCAGTGCCTTGGCAAACCTGCCAGCCCACATTTTTTCCATACTGAATTGAACACGTTTTGCCTGTCGCCTCTCGGCGGCAGGCAAAACACTCCTTATTACGATTATTTCTTATTCTTCGCGTTAACCTGCGCCTGAACCTTGATAGGCAGACCGAACAGGTTGATGAATCCGGCGGAATCTGCCTGGTTGTACACATGATCCTCGCCAAAGGTAGCAATCTCCTCAGAGTAGAGGGAGTAGTCACTCCAAGCACCCGCCTTGATAATATTGCCCTTGTAGAGCTTCAGCTTTACCTTACCGGTTACGTTCTCCTGGGTCTTTTCTACAAAGGCAGAAAGAGCCTCACGGAGAGGGGTAAACCACTGACCGTTGTAAACCAGATCCGCAAAGGTCACAGAGAGCTCGTCCTTCTTATGAGCGGTATACTTATCCAGGCAAAGGGACTCCAGATAGCTATGAGCCGCATAGAGAATGGCTCCGCCGGGAGTCTCATACACACCACGGCACTTCATACCGACCAAACGGTTCTCCACGATGTCCAGCAAACCGATACCGTTGGCACCGCCAACCTCGTTCAGCTTCAGGATGATATTCTTGGCGCTCATCTTCTCGCCATTGAAAGCAACAGGGCGACCCTGTTCGAAGTCCAGGGTGATGTAGGTGGGAACGTCGGGAGCCTCCAGAGGAGACACACCCATTTCCAAGAAGCCGGGCTTTTCGTACTGAGGCTCATTGCCCGCATCCTCCAGATCCAGACCCTCGTGGCTCAGGTGCCACAGATTCTTGTCCTTGGAGTAGTTTGTCTCACGGTTGATCTTCAGAGGAATGTTGTGCGCCTCTGCATACTCGATCTCCTCTTCACGGGATTTGATATCCCACTCACGCCAAGGAGCAATAATGGGCATATCGGGCGCAAACGCCTTGATAGTCAGCTCGAAACGAACCTGGTCATTTCCCTTTCCGGTACAGCCGTGGCAGATAGCGTCAGCACCCTCAGCCTTCGCGATCTCCACGATCCGTTTCGCGATCACGGGACGGGCAAAGGAAGTCCCCAACATATACTCCTCATACTTCGCGCCTGCCATAACGGTAGGAATCACGTAGTCATCCACAAATTCCTCAGTCAGATCCTCTACATAGATCTTAGAAGCACCGGTCTTGATCGCCTTCTCCTCCAAGCCCTCCAGCTCGTCGCTCTGTCCCACGTTACCGCTGACGGCGATGACCTCACAGTTGTTATAGTTCTCTTTCAACCACGGAATGATGATGGACGTATCCAATCCGCCGGAATATGCAAGCACGACTTTTTTAATATTCTTCTTATCCATGTTTTCCTCCTGCTCTTGTCCGTTTCTTGAAGAACAGATCAAGATTGAATAATATTCATTTATTTGTGTATATTATACACCCATTCCGCAGAATTGTCAATAGTGTCTCTTGACGATATTTACCAAGGTTTCTCACATTTATTTGACAATTCTGCACAAATATGAATAACATGCAAAAACGTATACATTTGAAAACGAATATTTTCTCTATAATTTGTGCATATATGCATAACTGTATACATTCTCACAAAAGGGTCGCAGACGCTTTTGCGTCTGCGACCAAATCCGTCAGTCTACGCGGACCGTCCAGCCGAATTCATCGGGACGCTTGCCCCACTGGATTCCCGTCAAGGCGTCATAAAGCTTCTGCGCGATCTCACCGATCTCGCCGTTGTTGATGACCATTTTCATATCCTCGGTATCCAGCAGCCCCATAGGAGATACCACGGCGGCAGTACCGGTTCCGAATGCCTCGTTCAGCTTTCCGGCACGGTAAGCATCCTCTACCTCAGCAAGGGAGAGCTTTCTCTCCTCCACCTTATATCCCATCTTCTTCAGAAGCTGAATACAGGAGGCACGGGTCACGCCGGGGAGGATGTTCCCTTCCTCCAGCGCGGGAGTGATTACGGTTCCGTCGATGACGAAGAACACGTTCATGGCTCCCACCTCGTCGATATACTTATGCTCGATACCGTCCAGCCAGAGAACCTGGGAGTATCCCATTTCCTCTGCCTTCTGCTGACCGATCAGGGAGCAGGCATAGTTACCGCCCACCTTGGCAAAGCCGGTTCCGCCCTTTACGGCACGAACGTATTCTCTTTCCACAAAGATCTTAACCGGTTTCAAGCCCTCGGCATAGTATGCACCAACAGGACTAAGAATGATCATGAACTTATAGCTCTTGGAGGGGTGAACGCCCAATTGAACGTCAGTGGCGATAATAAAGGGACGAATATACAGAGAGGTACCCTCGCTTGTGGGAACCCATTCCTTTTCCACAGAAACCAGTGCCTTCAACGCATCCAACACGTCCTCAGGATTCAGCTGAGGAATACAAAGACGAGCATTTGTATTGTTCATACGCTCGATATTTTTATCGGGTCGGAAGAGCTGAATACTTCCATCGGGTGTGCGGTACGCCTTCAGACCCTCGAACATTTCCTGGGCGTAATGGAACACCATGCAAGCAGGATCCATGGACAGATTTTGATAAGGAACAATGCGGGCATCATGCCAGCCCTGACCCTGATCATAGTCCATCATAAACATATGGTCGGTAAAATACTTTCCAAATCCAAGGTGATCCCAATCGGGCTTCACCTTTCTTTCTGATACGAGTTCATACTGAATATTCAACATACGATCCTTCCTTTCTCACAGGCGGGCGGCAACTGCCGCGCCCATTTCAGCGCACCCTATCTTCTTGAATCCGTCTCTCCAGATATCTGCCGTACGGTATCCGTCATCCAACACACAGTTCACTGCCGCCTCGATCGCGTCTGCCTCCTCGATCATATCAAAGGAGTAGCGGAGCATCATGGCAACCGACATAATGGTACCGATGGGGTTTGCCACGTCCATACCGGCAATATCGGGAGCCGATCCGTGAATGGGCTCATACATACCGAGAGTTCCGGAGGACAGACTTGCCGACGGCATCATACCGATAGAGCCGGTCAACATACTTGCCTCGTCTGACAGAATATCACCGAACATATTCTCGGTCACGATCACGTCAAACTGACCGGGGTTCTTAATTAGCTGCATTGCCGTATTGTCCACCAAAATATCTGAGTATTCCACATCCGGATATTCCTCACTGATCCGGTGCATAGTAGCTCTCCACAAGCGTGAGGAGTCCAGCACGTTGGCTTTATCCACAGAGGCAACTCTCTTGCCTCTCTTGCGAGCGGTCTCGAAAGCAACTCTGCCGATCCGCTCGATCTCGTGCTCACTGTAAGGCATCTCGTCGGTAGCTACCTTCTCTCCATTGACCACCTCGGTACGTCTTTTACCGAAGTATACGCCTCCCGTCAACTCACGGACGATCAGAAGATCGATACCGTTGCCGACGATACTCTCCTTCAAAGGAGATGCCTCTGCCAACTGAGGAAAGAGCTTGGTAGGACGAAGGTTCGCGAAAAGCCCCAGCTCCTTGCGGACGGCAAGAAGAGCCTTTTCGGGACGAATGGAGGGATCCACGTTATCCCACTTGGGACCGCCTACGGCACCCAACAAAACGCTGTCGGAGGATTTGCAAATTGCCATTCCCTCCTCGGTAATCGGAACGCCGTGCTTATCAATGCTGCATCCGCCAATATCCACCGAGGTATAGGAAAACTCATGACCGTATTTTTCTGCCACCTTATCCAGAACAAGAAGCGCCTGGTCTACGATCTCGGGACCGATTCCGTCCCCCTTGAGAACTGCAATATTCTTTTTCATCACTTACCTCTTTCCAATGGAATTGAGCAACCCGTCTGCCCGAATAATTTCCTTAATAAACTCCGGGAAGGGCTCCGCCTGATAAATTTCGTTTTTGGTGAGATTGGTGATGACGCCCGTGTCAAAATCCACCGACACCTCGTCACCCGCCTCGATCTTCTCACTCGCCTCGGGACATTCCAGAATGGCAAGACCAATGTTGATAGCGTTTCTGAAAAAGATTCGTGCGAAGGTCTTCGCAATGACACAGGAAATACCGGATTTCTTAATGGCAATGGGAGCGTGTTCACGGGAAGAGCCGCAACCGAAGTTGGCACCGCCTACCATGATATCCCCCTCCTTTACCTTCTTGGTAAATTCGCTATCAATATCCTCCATACAGTGGGAGGCAAGCTCCTTGTGGTCGGAGGTGTTCAGATAACGTGCGGGAATGATCACGTCCGTATCTACGTTATCACCGTATTTATGTACCGATCCTTTTACGTTCATGTTTCTCTCCTCCTCACTTCAAGTCTCTGGGATCGCAAATCTTACCCATCACAGCGGTAGCCGCCGCCACCTCGGGACTGGCAAGATAGATCTTCGAGGTCACGTGTCCCATACGCCCCACAAAGTTACGGTTGGTAGTTGCCACAGCGATCTCGTCCTCGGCAAGAATACCCATGTATCCGCCGAGACAGGGACCACAGGTAGGTGTAGAAACTACACACCCCGCGTCAATAAAGGCATCGATGTACCCGAGACGAATACATTCCTTATAGATCTTCTGGGTTGCGGGAATGACGATACAGCGCACGTGATCGGCAATATGTCTTCCCTTCATGATCTCTGCCGCCGCTTTCATATCGGAGAGACGACCGTTGGTACAGGATCCGATCACCACCTGGTCGGGAACGATATCGGTCAATTCTCTTGCCTGCTTGGTATTTTCCGGTAGATGCGGACAAGCCACCGTAGGCTCAATAGAGGACAGGTCAATCACGTACTCCTCGTCATATTCGGCATCTGCGTCAGCGGAATACACGGTAAAGGGACGGTTCACGCGCTCCTTTACATAGGCAAGGGTTACGTCATCCACCTCAAAAATGCCGTTCTTGGCACCTGCCTCAATCGCCATATTCGCCATGCAGAGACGGTCATCCATAGACAGAGAGGCAAGACCCTCGCCGCTGAATTCCATGGAGCGGTAAAGCGCACCGTCTACGCCGATCATGCCAATGATATGAAGGATCACGTCCTTACCGGATACCAAGGGATTCAGCTTTCCGGTCAGGGTGAAACGAATGGCGGAAGGAACCTTAAACCAAGCCTTCCCTGTTGCCATACCCGCTGCCATGTCGGTGCTTCCCACACCGGTGGAAAACGCGCCCAGCGCGCCGTAGGTACAGGTATGAGAGTCGGCACCGATCACCAACTCACCGGGACCCACCAGCCCCTTTTCGGGAAGGAGGGCGTGCTCGATTCCCATATCGCCTACGTCGTAGTAGTTGGTAATGGAGAAGCACTTAGCGAAGGTACGGCACTGCTTGCACTGCTGTGCCGCCTTAATATCCTTATTGGGGACAAAGTGATCCATAACCAGAGAAATTTTGTCCTTGTCAAAAACCTCGTTAAAGCCGTTCTTGTAAAATTCATTGATTGCCACGGGCGAGGTAATATCATTACCCAAAACCATATCCAGGTTTGCCATGATCAGCTGACCCGCTTTCACCGATTCCAGACCAGCGTGAGCAGCCAGAATCTTTTGTGTCATTGTCATTCCCATTGCTATTTCCTCTTTTCGATCAGTTTGCGGCAAGCTTACGGTTGATCGCGCAGAACAACGCGGAGATCGAAGCCGCAATAATATCATCATGTACACCCGCACCCCAACTGGTGCTTCCATCCTTAAAGGTAATACTTACGTACGTAATCGCCTGGGAGGAAGATTCCATGGTCAGCGCGTGCTCTGTATAGGTCAAATTAGAATATTCGATACCGAGATGCCGCTTGATCGCATTGCTTACAGCATCCAGGCGTCCATTTCCTTCCCCGGAAATGTCTCGGGTCTCACCGTTTTGAGCAATGGTCACGATAGCCTTCATGCCATCCGCTTTTCTTACAAAATGGTAATCCTCCATCTCAATGGGGGCGTTGATGTTAACGTATTCCTTTTTGAAAATGTCCAACACCTCGGCGGGAGACAGCTCCTTGTGAGAATGGTCAGAATAGCTCTTTACCGTATACCCTACAGCCTCACGCATCTTAGGAGGCAGTACGTAGCCGAAGTTGTGCTCTAACAGATAACCAATACCGCCCTTGCCCGACTGAGAATTGATACGGATCACATCGGTCTCGTATTCCCTTCCCACGTCCTGAGGATCGATGGGCAAATAAGGTACCGTCCAATACCGGCAGGTGTGATCCTCGCGCCACTTCATACCCTTGGCAATCGCATCCTGGTGAGATCCGGAGAAAGCGGCAAATACCAGCTTTCCGGCGTAAGGAGTACGGTCGTAGACCTGCATTCTGGTTACGCGCTCGTAAAGCTCGGTTACGGAGGGCATATCGGAAAAATCCAGTCCGGGGTTGATACCCTGGGCGTACATATTCATCGCCATAGTCACGATGTCCACGTTACCGGTTCTCTCGCCGTTTCCGAACAGGGTTCCTTCGATGCGGTCACCGCCCGCAAGGAGTCCCATTTCCGCGTCGGCAACAGCACATCCGCGGTCATTATGGGGATGGAGAGAAATAATTACGTTTTCACGATATTTCAGATGGTCGTTCATATACTCTACCTGGTTTGCATACACGTGAGGCATGGATACCTGAACGGTTACGGGCAGATTGATGATGACCGGACGCTCCTTGGTTGGCTTCCAAACGTCAAGCACCGCATTGCAAATCTCCAAAGCAAACTCGGGCTCGGTTCCCGTAAAGGACTCAGGAGAATACTCGTAACGGTAATTGACTCCCATTTCCTTGCTATACTTATTGAACAGCTCCGCACCCTTTACGGCAATATCGATGATCTCCTGCTTGGACTTCTTGAACACCTGTTCTCTCTGAGCCACAGAGGTAGAATTATACAAATGAACAATGGCATTTTTCGCACCCTTTAAGCTCTCAAAGGTCTTTTTGATAATGTGCTCACGGGATTGAGTTAAAACCTGAACGGTTACGTCATCAGGGATCATATTCTGTTCAATCAATGTGCGCAGGAACTGGTACTCCGTCTCCGAGGCGGCAGGAAAGCCCACCTCGATCTCTTTAAATCCAATTTTTACGAGCAAGCGAAAAAAGTCCAGCTTTTCCTCCAGGCTCATGGGGATGATCAGTGCCTGGTTTCCGTCTCTCAGATCCACCGAGCACCAAATGGGAGGCTTTGTTATGTAATTTTTCTTGATCCATCTCGCTTCCGCGTTTGGAGCAGGAAAATACTGTCTTGTATATTTATCTGCGTTGTTCATCATGTCCTTGAATACGGTTCCTTTCTTATATTCACTGGTATGGATGGCGGGGGTTTTCTTTTACTTCATCACCGCACCCTGATCAGCACCGCTGACCAGACGTGCATAACGGGAGAGCCATCCGGATTTCACATTGGGTTCGGGTGCTACATACGAAGCGCGGCGCCGAGCCAGCTCCACGTCGCTCACCTCTACGTTAATGGAAGCACCTGGAATATCAATATGAATAATGTCCCCTTCCTGGATCAGCGCGATATTGCCGCCGTCCGCCGCCTCAGGACTTACGTGTCCAATGGAGGCACCACGGCTTGCTCCGGAAAACCGTCCGTCAGTAATCAGGGCAACGGTCTTATCCAGCTTCATACCGGCAAGCGCGGAGGTAGGATTCAGCATTTCTCTCATACCAGGACCGCCCTTAGGTCCCTCATAGCGAATGACCACCACGTCACCGGGAACGATCTGTCCCGCATAAATCGCTGCAATGGCATCATCCTCAGAATTAAAGACACGGGCAGGTCCGCTATGGCAAAGCATCTCGGGTGCAACAGCACTCCGCTTGACCACGCATCCCTTCTGGGCAATATTCCCCCAAAGGATCTGAATTCCGCCTGTGGGGCTGTAGGGATCATCGATGGGACGAATCGATCCCGTATCCTTGATATAAGCACCCGCAACATTCTCACCAACGGTCTTACCGGTAACGGTCAGCGCGTCAGCATCCAAAAGTCCCTTCTTCAAGAGCTCTGCCTGAACAGCGGGAATACCGCCTGCCGCATCCAGATCCTGAATGTGAGTGGGACCGGCGGGAGCCAGATGACAAAGGTTGGGAACCACGGCACTCATCTCGTTAAAGAGATTCAGGTCTAAAGGCACACCTGCCTCGTTGGCAATGGCAAGCAGATGCAGAACGCTATTGGAGCTGCATCCCAGAGCCATATCACAGGCAAGCGCGTTGCGGATCGAGCGCTCATTGATGATATCTCTGGCACAAATATTGTTCCGCACCAGATCCATGATCGCCATACCAGCATGCTTTGCCAGAATCACACGCTTGTTGCTGACGGCGGGAATCGTTCCGTTACCGGGAAGCGCAATCCCCACTGCCTCGCACAGACAGTTCATACTGTTGGCTGTATACATACCGGCGCAGCTTCCGAAACCGGGACACACTCCGGTCTCACACTCATGAAGCTGACAATCGTCGATCATACCTGCCTTATAAGCACCAACCGCCTCAAACATCTTGGAAAGGCTTACCTCTTCTCCGTTATAGGTGCCGGCAAGCATGGGACCGCCACTGCAAACAATAGCGGGAATATTCATGCGAACCGCCGCCATCACCATACCGGGAACGATCTTGTCGCAGTTGGGAACCAGCACCAGACCGTCCAGCTGATGTGCCATAGTCATGGTCTCCACGCTGTCGCAGATCAGCTCACGGCTTGCCAAGGAATACTTCATTCCGATATGTCCCATGGCGATTCCGTCGCACACACCAATGGACGGAATGAGAACGGGCGTACCGCCTGCCATACGGATTCCCGCTTTGACCGCCTCGGCGATCTTATCCAGATGGATATGACCGGGGACGATCTCGCTATGCGCGCTGACCACACCAATGAGGGGACGTTCCAGCTCCTCCTTGGTGTATCCCATAGCGTAAAACAAGCTTCTGTTCGGGGCGCGTTCAGCACCCTTGGTTACGTTATCAGAACGAAGTGACATGATTTTTTCTCCTACATTAGATTATTTTTTCTTCACGATCTCCACAACACGAACGATCGCGGGGGTTAGAAGGATATTGATGAAAAATTCCACTAAAAAATTGACACCGGCAAGTCCCATCAAAATGTACGAGGCAACATCGGTTCCGCCTGCCCAAGCGCGAAGCGTGTCCATGAAAAACAGCAACATTCCGCAAACAAACAGTCCCGTATTGGCAATCGGTGCCGAAAGTGCAGCAACCATTGCCGCTACATATTTTCTGCCTCCGCTTGCTTTTTCTGCCTTACCCCGTACCAGCTCATAAAGAACAGCCGGAATAAAGCCTGCGGCAAATCCCTTCACAAAGCAGATAAGTGCCGTCAGGAAGGGATTGGCGTTCCACAAAATATTTCCGCCGATGTCCAAACCTGAAATACAGTTGATCAGAACGATCATGCCAAAGGTAAAGCCAAGAACAGCTCCGCCTTTTTTGCCAAAAAGAATAGCGCCAACTACCACGGGGACCAGTGTCAAGGTAATAGATACGGTTCCCGCAATGGGAGGAATCATCGCACTGATTACTTGAAGAACGACCACCAGAGCAATCAGCATCGCCATTTGAACCATGCGAAGAATCTTCTGGTCTCGTCTCATATCGCTACCTCCTTGCCGGTAAGTACAGCCATAGGTGCCGTCTCAACAAATACTGTTTTGAACATATTCTGTTCCTTTCTTCGGGACTTCCACCCGATGCTACCGTCCCTTGTGGGTACGGTGCTTAAAACTTATATAATATCGGTAAAACCGCTATTATTCATGAGTTGTATTGTTTCGGCAAATGTAAAACAATCCCTTGAGAGTCAGATTTTCGTCATACTCAAATCGGGATCGGCACACCTCCAGAACAGTAGGTGCGTACTCGCCTGTCATTGTCAAATTTAAATCCTCCGCTTGACATCTTAATTCTCTGGCAATTTGCCGAACAAAGCCGTCAAGCATGATGGCATTTCCAAAAATCACACCGGACCGCACTGACTCCTGAGTATTTCTTCCAATCAGTTTTTTCGGTGCAGAGAATGCCACGTTGGGAAGCTGTGCCGTTGCTCCGTGCATGGAATCGAAGGACATTCGGATTCCGGGAAGGATGGAGCACCCAATATACTCTCCCGCACGGTTCAACACGGATATTGTGGTAACAGTACCCATATCCACGATTACAGAACCGCCTCGGGCACTTCCCTTTTCTTTTTGGTTCTGCAATACCGCCGCCGCGTTGGCGACCATATCTCCTCCTAATTCCGAAGGAGAATCAATTTTCAGCGAAAATCCCGTTTTCACACCGGGACCCACCACCATGGGAGTCATGGAGGTAAGCTGGCACAACGCCTCAGACACCGTATGGGTAAGCTGAGGCACAACACAGGAAAGAATACATCCCTCCGTGTCCATCGGATCATAGCCCCGCTCTCGCGCGATCATGCGAAGAATCCCAGCGTATTCGTCGGAGGTTTTATTCACATCGGTGGATATCTGAAAGCGGAACAATAACTCACACGCGTCATTTTGAAATACACCTACGGAGATGCGGGAATTTCCCACGTTTACCGCCATCAGCATAATAACCCCCTCCTTACCTGAAAGTTTTTAAACTTCCTAAGAAGCTTTTTCAAAAGGTTCTTAGGCGGTGTGTGAGGCAAAGCCCCACACACCACAATCAAGTCATCTTACTTTTTCAGCCAGCTCATCATCTGACGCAGCTCCGCGCCTGTCTTCTCCAGCTGGTGCTCACTTTCCTTGCGGCGAGTTGCCAAGAACTTAGCCTTACGTCCGGCGGAGAATTCCTGCATGAACTCAGAAGCAAAGGTGCCGTCCTGGATCTCGGAGAGAACCTTCTTCATTTCCTTGCGGGTTTCCTCGGTGATCAGTCTCTTACCGGTTCTGTAGTCACCGTACTCCGCGGTGTTGGAAATGGAATATCTCATCTGAGCAAATCCGCCGTTGTTGATCAGGTCAACGATCAGCTTCATTTCGTGGATACACTCGAAGTAAGCCATCTCGGGCTCATAGCCTGCCTCAACCAGCGTGTCAAAACCTGCCTTCATCAGCTCAGTTACACCGCCGCACAGTACAGCCTGCTCGCCGAACAGGTCGGTCTCGGTCTCCTCACGGAAGGAGGTCTCCAAAATACCGGCTCTGCCTGCTCCGATACCGGAAGCATATGCCAGAGCGTATTCCTTTGCCTTACCAGTGTAATCCTGATGGATGGCGATCAGACTGGGAACGCCCTTGCCCTCCAGGTACTGGCTTCTTACCGTGTGTCCGGGTCCCTTAGGAGCGACCATGATCACGTCGATATTCTTTGCGGGCTGAATGAAGTTAAAGTGAATGTTAAAGCCGTGAGCAAACATCAGAACGTCTCCGTCCTTCATGTGAGGAGCCACCTGCTTGTTATAAATATCAGCGGCAAGCTCATCGGGAACCAGCATCATAACCAGGTCGGCAGCCTTTGCAGCTTCCTCAACCTCCATGACCTTGAAGTTGGGATGGGTTGCGGCAAAGTCCGCAGCCTTCTGCCAGTGTCCGCTTCCCTTTCTCAGACCAACCACTACGTTACATCCACTCTCAGCCAGGTTCATGGAATGAGCGTGCCCTTGGCTTCCAAAGCCAATCACGGCAACGGTCTTTCCATCCAACAAACCGAGGTTGCAATCAGAATCATAGTACTTTGTAATCATTGTTTTGTCTCCTTTTATTATAAAAAATATAAATACAACTTAATTTTTACGTCTCAGCTCAGCCGATGTCGTAGGACACCTTGCCTCGCTCCATGGCGATGGCTCCCGATCTGCACATTTCAATCATCTCAAAGGCTTCGGTAGCTTCCAAGAAATCGTCGATCTTTTCACTGGATGCGGAAAGCTCGATCACGAAGCATCCGTTGGTCATGTCGATGATATTGGCACCGAAGTCCTCAATGATCTGCTTGAGTGCCTCAATATTGCCATGATCGGTTCCGAATTTTACCAAAAGCAACTCGCGGATCAGGCTGAAGGAGGGCTCTACGGAAAAGATCATCTTGGTTTCCACCAATTTTCCCGTCTGCTTCAAGATCTGACTGAAAATCTTCTGGTCACCGGTGGTCATTACAGTAATTCTTGAAATTTTGGGATTCTCCGTGGATGACACGGTAAGGGAGTCGATATTGAACCCACGCTGCATAAACAACGAAGAAACTCTCGCCAACACACCGGAATTGTTCTCTACAAGGATCACCATGCATTGCTTTTTCATTGTCCTTCCTCCTTCTCAGTTAAAAATGGTATCGTGAACGGTACCGCCGGCGGGAATCATGGGAAGAACCTTTTCTTCACGGTCAATTTCACATTCGATCCAAACGGGTCCCTTTTCCTTCATGGCGAGCTTCATCGCTTCCTCAAATTCAGCAGGATTCTTACAGCGGAAGCCCTTACCCCCAAACGCCTCGGCTACCTTTACATAGTCCGTCACGCGCTCTGGCTCACTGGAGGAATAGCGCTGTCCGTAGAATACGCCCTGCCACTGGCGAACCATTCCCAGCACCGCGTTGTTGAGGATCACAGTGATTACAGGAACGCCGTAGCTTACCGCCGTGCAAAGCTCGTTCATGTTCATATGAAGAGAGCCGTCCGAGGTAAAGTGAACCACAGGGACTTCGGGGTTGGCAATCTGCGCGCCGATAGCGGCACCGTAACCGTACCCCATCGTTCCAAGACCTCCACTGGTCAAGAAGTTCATGGGCTTGACATGATGGAGATACTGAGCTGCCCACATCTGGTGCTGACCCACGTCGGTGACAAAGATCGCATCCTCTCCCGCTACACGGCAAGCAGTCTCGATCACCTGATGCGGCTTGAGAACCTCCTCGCTGTCGGTGGGGTGATAATCCTCTTCCTTCCACTTTTCGATCTGGGCAAACCAGCTGTCGTGCTTAGCGGGCTTGATGTACTTCATCATTTCATTCAGCACCGCCTTCACGTCACCGAGAATACTGTAATCCGCAATGATGTTCTTGTTGATCTCGCCCGAGTCAATATCAATATGTACAATCTTCGCGTTATGCCCAAACTTACTGGTGTTCAGTGCTACACGGTCACTAAAACGGGTTCCAATAGCAATCAGCACGTCCGCGCGATTGGCGGCGCAGTTAGCGGAATAACATCCGTGCATGCCCATTAGTCCCAGATTGTTTCGCTCGCCGTACTTCAGCGCGCCCGCCGCCATCAACGTATACGCCGCGGGAATATCCGCAGTAAGAAGCACCTGTCTCAGCTCCTCCGATGCGCCGGACAAACGGACACCGCCGCCGAAGTACACAAAGGGGCGCTCCGCGCGGTTGATCAGCTCCGCGATCTCCTCCACGTTGCCAACCACATCGGTGGTACGCTCGTGGAGATCCGTCCGAGGAGCAGGAGTATATGTTGTGCGCTCAGCAGTTACGTCCTTGGGAATGTCGACCAAAACCGGACCCGGTCTGCCCGATGAGGCAATTCGAAATGCCTCCCGAAGCGTATCCGCCAGGTCTTCCACCTTGCGAACTACAAAATTGTGCTTTGTGATGGGCATGGTAATGCCGGCAATGTACACCTCCTGGAAGCTATCGCATCCGATCAGAGGCGTCGAAACGTTACCCGTAATTGCCACCAAGGGTACACTGTCCATATAGGCGGTGGCAATGCCGGTAACCAGGTTGGTGGCACCGGGACCGCTGGTAGCAATCACAACGCCGGTCTTTCCCGTAGAACGGGCATAGCCGTCTGCCGCGTGAGCGGCACCCTGCTCATGAGCGGTCATGTAGTGATGAATCTGATCTCTGTACTTGTACAATGCATCGTAAATATTCAGCACGGCACCGCCCGGATACCCAAACACAGTATCCACGCCCTGCTCCAGTAACACATTGACAAGAATTTCCGAACCGTTTAAAATCATTTTTTCCTCCGTAGCCTTAACGGATCAAACGCCGTCAAGGTTATGTTATTATGAATGAAACAAAATTAAGCAAAAAAGACCTTTATCTCTTGATTCACAAAGAGACAAAGGTCATAAAAAACACTCTGCGGTACCACTCTTATTGCTGAAATATCAGCCACTCGTACTTCACCCAACAGTAAAGCCGTCTAAGATAACGGAGACTTCCGTCCGCGTCTACACAACCGATCTCGGTCTTCAAGCGGAAGCTGGGGGAGGAGATTCATAAGCTCACGCTACCGATTTCCATCACCCATCGGCTTTCTGTAAACGCTCACATACTACTAATTCCCTTTATCGCCTTTAATTTGTGGTTATTTTATCATGAAATCATTTCTTTGTCAAGAGAATTTTAAAATAAAATATAAATTGGGTGATTCTGCACAGTTTTCTCTTCCTTTTTCTCAAAAAAACGAGATAATTCAACATATTTGCAAGGTTTAACAAGAAAGAGAAAATTCCGATGCCCTCAGTGCTCGGCAATAACCTCGATCTCAACCAGTACACCCTTGGGAAGAGCCTTTGCCGCCACGCAGGATCTTGCCGGCTTACCGGTAAAATACGCGCCGTAAACTCCATTGAAGGCAGCGAAATCCGCCATGTCTGCCAAGAAGCACGTGGTCTTCACCACACGGTCAAGAGAACTCCCTGCCGCCTGCAAAACCGCGGAGAGATTTTTGCATACCTGCTCGGTCTGTTCCTCAATGGTAAGGGCATGAACCTGTCCGTCAGCGGGGTCAATTGCGATCTGTCCGGAGGTAAATACCAGATTTCCCGAAATCATTGCCTGGGTATAGGGACCGATCGCCTCGGGGGCTTGCTTCGTATATACTTTTTCCATATTCGTACTCCTGTGTTCGTTATGTTAGACCAAGCGGAAGCCGGCACGCTTCAGCGCATCGGTAATATGCTCGATATGTTCATAGTTTCTGGTTTCCAGAACCAGACGAAGGAAGCATCCGTTGATATCCTTCGTTTCGCTGGCACGCTCGTGATGAACCGAGATTACGTTTCCGCCCAGCTCGGCAATGATCTCCGAAACGTCTCGAAGCTGTCCGGGCTTATCCATCAGCTCAATACACAAATTGCAGGTCCTTCCCGACTTCAGAAGACCTCTCTCCATGACACGGGAGAGTATGGTCACGTCGATATTACCGCCCGATATTACACACGCTACGTTCTTATCCTTCAAGGGAAGCTTATCAAACATGACAGCCGCCACCGAAACAGCGCCAGCACCCTCGGCGATCATCTTGTGCTGCTCCACCAAGGCGAGGATCGCCGTTGAGATCTCGTCCTCAGTAACGGTAACGATTTCGTCCACATATTTTGAACACAACGCAAAGGTATTATCACCGGGTTCCTTCACCGCGATACCATCGGCAATGGTTGATACCGACGGCAGCCGCTCGATCTTGCCGTCCCGTACGGAATTTGCCATACTGGGTGCTCCCGCCGCTTGAACACCGTACACCTTAATATGAGGTGCCAAATGCTTGATCACAAAGGCAATGCCGGAAATCAAGCCGCCACCGCCAACGGGCACGACAACGGCATCCAGAGAGGCACACTGATTCAAAAGCTCCAAACCGACGGTTCCCTGTCCCGCAATGACATCGTCATCATTAAAGGGATGTACAAAGGTATATCCCATCTCGTCCCTCAGCTTCAAGGCATGCTTGTACGCGTCGTCGTAAACACCCTTCACCATCACCACTTCCGCACCGTAGCTCTTGGTTGCCTCCACCTTGGAAATCGGAGCACCCTCAGGGAGACAAATGACAGAGCGGATCCCGTATTTTGCCGCCGCGAGAGCCACGCCCTGCGCGTGATTTCCCGCCGAGCAGGCGATCACTCCCTTCGCCTTCTCCTCCGCGCTAAGCTGAGAGATCATATAGCCGGCGCCACGAACCTTGAAGGATCCGGTAAGCTGGAGATTCTCCGTTTTTAAATACACGTTTTTGCACGTCGGATTCAACTTCGGAGAGGGGGTAAGGGCGGTTTCGCGAATCACGTCCTTCAATACAAATGCGGCTTGATAAACCTTGTCTAATGTCAGCATCTTTCTTCCTTTCGTTCAAACCAATGGAATTGAATTTCAGCGGGAAACAAGACAGCCTTCGTCTCCCTCAAAAGAGACGAAGGCTGAAAACTCCGCGGTACCACTCTTCTTGTTCCTACGAACCACTCATGTACTCTCATACATTATTCTTTAACGCAGAAATACGTGTTGCTCTACCTGTCCTCGCTTCGCGATTCCCTTCGACAACATGCTCAGGGGTGATTTAACTCAGGCAACTCTTACCGTTTCCCACCAGCCAACGGCTCTCTGAAAAGAAGGTGCCCGGTCGCTCCCCGTCATTGCATCTCTATACCTTATTATAGTACTCCTTTTTGCGAAAAATGTCAATAGTTATTTCTCACAATAAAACAAGAAAATCCACCGATCTATTTGACATTTTAATCAACCGTCTCTTCCTGTACAATCTGGGATAAGCGTTTTCTCGCCTCCGACAAATTCAAACGATCTGTGGCGTACGCATGGCGCAAGAGGTCTCCGGGAATATACTGATCGTATTTTTCAAAAACCGGCAATTCCCTTGGGCTCACCAGCTCTTGAGCAGGCTCGTCAACCTCTGAAAAACGGCACAGCAATCCATCCAGAAGGGCTCTTTCATTTCCCCGTTCCATGCGGAAGGTCATGTAGTTACATCCCTCAAAGTCCATTCCGGAAATTCCGAATTCCGAAGCAACCGAGCCGATCATTTTTCGCAGAGTACGGAAGGACCGAGTCCCCAACCATGGAAAAAGACACCAGGTATAGCCGCCCAGGTGGATCAAAGACCGACGGGTCATTCCCGTATTGGCGGCAACACGACGTGCCATTTCCAAGCGGCGCGCCGCGTTTGGCTTCAGATAAGGGTACACGGTATCCTCCGAAAGCACCTGCTTCATCCGTTCCAAAATGCGGGTATGGATCTCTCCGTATTCTCCCGGCCAGGATACCTCCATTTTCCCTTCTACGCCCTTTACGTAGACTAACCGTCTGGGAGCATCCAGTTCTACTACCTCCCATACACGTCCCGCTAAAGCAAACCGGTCTCCCACGGGAGGCGGTGTGGTAATGGTGCCGATCTCCTCCGACTCACATCGGACGGTAAAATCCTCACAATCTTGAAATACAGCGTAGAATTTAAAGCTGTTCAGCAAGCGTTCGCCTGCCATACCTACAATGAGTCCCTTCTCTTCGGTCATTTCCAAAAAATCGTTATTCAACATGCTGACCAACAGCGCTTTGTACGTTTCCTTGGAAATTTTGCGAAACGGAGGAAGAGTCAGTATCTCTCCCGCAAGCCGCGCCGCTGTCAGTTCCCCCTTGGATGCAAGCACACTTAAGGTCTGATGGAACAAAAGACTCAAGGGCTCTTTTTTATCCGAGGGCGGCTCCACGAACCGCTCCTCAATATAAAGCTGAACGATGGCAATGGCACGAAGCAGACTCCATGGAATGAGCTGAGGTAAAGGAGCGTTGGGAAGAGGCTCTTCCTCCCTGAACGCCATCATCATTTCCGGCGGCTGTCCTCTTCGTCCCGAGCGCCCCAATCTCTGCAAGAAACTTGACACCGAATTGGGGGAATCCATCTGCATGATCCGTTCCAACCGTCCAATATCGATTCCAAGCTCCATGGTCACGGTGGCACAGGTGACCGCAAAGGAATCTTCGTCCTTCATTTTCAGCTCGGCTTCCTCACGCAGAGAGGCGGAAAGGTTGCCGTGGTGGATCAGGAATACATCGGGATCCTTTCGCTTGGCGGCGATCTGCCGCAAAGTGGCGCAAACGTACTCGGTCTCCTCCCGAGAATTGGAGAAGACAAGAGATTTTTTTTGCCTGACGCAGTCGTAAACGAACTCATATCCCGCGTCCATCAGAGCGCGATTGTCTTCCCTACCCGTCAAAGCGTTCTCTGTCTGGTCAAAATTGGGATTCTGAATAAAAAAATGCTCCATTCCCAAACGCCAACGAATCTTCTCCTCCGAGAACAGAGGTACGTCAGTGGGATGATCGGTTCCCGCGCTGAGCCACTCTGCGGCACCGGCAGGATCTCCCACTGTTGCCGATAGTCCGATCCGTCGGGGAGAGGTACCGATCATGCGCTCCAAGCGTGTCAGCTGACAAAGGATCTGATTTCCCCGATCAGTTCCCATCAGTATATGAATTTCATCCAGCACCACAAACTGAAGTCCCGAAAACAGACGAACAATGTCGTTGGGACGGTTGAGCAACATAGCTTCCAATGACTCAGGCGTGATCTGTAAAATCCCCTCCGGTCTCTCCAACAGCTTTCTTTTTTGAGATTGCGCCACGTCGCCGTGCCAGTGAGTCACACGGATTCCGCTTTCCCGAAGAATCTCGTCCATACGGGCGAATTGATCGTTTATCAAGCTCTTAAGAGGTGCGATGTAGAGCACAGAAATCCCCTCCGATGGCACTTCTCCGATCTTCGTCAAGATCGGAAAAAAAGCCGCCTCAGTCTTTCCGCTCGCCGTAGAAGAGGTCAGCAGTAAATGATGGTCGGTATCCAAAATCGTCCTTGCCGCCTCCAGCTGAACCTGGCGCAGATTCTCCCATCCGTGGGAATATATAAATTCTCGAATGAAGACGGGAAACCGCTCAAAAATACGATCTGCCTCAGTCATAACTCCTCCTGTCTGAATGAAATCCGTTAAAATTCGATATCCTCTGCCGTAAAGGCAACACTCTTTTTTGCTTCGGAAGCTTCTCTTTCCTCACGGACAGGCTCCTCCGTTCCGCCAAGGGAACCGGCAAGAATTTGGTCAAAGGTCACGGTATCATTCTGCATCAGTATATTCAACACCGTCATATAGTCACGCAGCATTTCCCGGGGAGTAATCATCCGATCAGCTCCCGTACGCGCAAGAGCCGTGTTCAGAAAACGAACCATTTCCTCTTGGGTGATCCTGGGCTGGTGTCCATAATTCACAGCGTAAAGCTTTGTGATCCGAGCAATCAGAGCAAAGAGCTCGTCGTCGGTCAAACGCTTTAAACGAATGACAGGACCCAGGAAATTTCGATATTCCTCCGAGGCAAACCGACTGTCGCATAGGCGGCTTTTCAGCGCCTCATAGCTGAAAAGTCCCCGTCTCGGATCGTCCATGAACTGAGGCGTACCTCCTAAGATCAGTCCCAAGCCCGGTGCCCTTCCTTGAAGGGTATCGTTGAACATAGAAAGAATTTTTTCATAGTTGTTTTCTCGGCTTACCCGATGGTTGATCTTATAAAGATTGACACATTCATCGATCAATACGATCAAGCCTCGATATCCGATAAACCGCAAAAGGACCGCCCACAGCTTAATAAAATCGTACCAGTTGTCGTCGTCGATAATGACCGATACGGAAAAGCCAAGCTCTTGTCTCGCTTCGGTCTTGGTGGAATATTCTCCTCTGAGCCAGCGCAAGCAGGCACTTCGCTTTTCGTCGTTTTCCTCCAGAAAAGCGCGGTAATATTCGGTAATCACACGGGAGAAATCAAAGCCTCCCACCATAAATTCTACCTCTCTCAGCTTCTCTGACACAAGGGCGTGCAACGCCCCGTCAAAGCGGTCACTCTCGGGATCCACCCCTTCGCTGACCAGCTGGGATTTCAAAAGCTCGATCCACCGCGCGATGATCTTCGGCAGAGCACCGCCATCGGGAGAGGTCTTCGTTGCCAGATTCTTCATCAGCTCCCGATAGGTTGCCACACCGCTGCCGGAGCTTCCGTACAATCGGCGTTCGGGTGATAGATCGGCATCCGCCGTCACAAAATTTCGTTCCAAAGCATAGCCGCGGATCAGCTGCATCAAGAAGCTTTTACCGCTTCCGTAGCGCCCTACCACAAAGCGCATGGTACCGCACCCCTCGTTCACCTGCTCCAGATCGGAAAGTAACGCGGCAATCTCATCCTTTCGACCAATGGCAATATAAGGAGCACCGACCCGAGGAACCACCCCCGCAGACACCGAAACCAAAAGTGTATTGAGAATCCGCTTAGGTATTTTTTGAAGCTCCCTGTCTTTTTCGTTCATCACAAATCCTCCTCCGCTCGGAGCTGTCCTAAAAGCTCTTCACGATAATCTTCTATCACGGCATAGCCGCCGTCTCTTTCTTCCAGGATCGCGTCTCCCATCCGATCCCATCCTGCCTCATTGATTACTTCCGCAACCGTATCGGAAAGTCTGCCTTCTGTACGGGCATACCTTGCCAGCGCGCCCAAGTCTCCTTCCGCCGTCTGTACCAGAACCGCGAAAAGCTCTCCCAAAGCACGCTTCCATTCCCCACATTCATCAGCGGGTTCCTCGGCGGACTCAGCCAAGGAAGCTTCCGCAGTTACGGAAGGCTCTGATTGGTGTAAAGGTACCGTAACCGAAGCTTCCGCCCCTTCCTCTGTCTCAAAGGCATCCACCAATTCCCTTGTGGTACTCCAGGATTCCTCCTCGATCCTTGCCGCGTCAGAAAGAGACAACGGCTTGTGAGGAACGTCGTACAAAGCCTCATACGCTTGCTTTTCTCGCTCCCTCGGAGTATGGATCCGTCCGGGAAGTGCTTCGGCAAAATATTCATCCAGGAGCTTGGCAACCTCGGAGGGAACCGAATATACCGTCATGCGAGACTTGATCCCCAGGTGTCCCCGAAGCTTGTTCTCCGCATATTTCACCAAATCTCCGATCAAGAACCGAAGCTCGTTGGAACGTGAAAAAGAACAATACTCCACCTCCAAACGGTATTTTTCCTCCGCTACGCAAAGTGCGCCGGCGTACGCATCACGCGCCAGACGGCTATCCTCAAAGGCAACACCGGACAAGAGTCTTCCGTCAGCGGAATAATATCGTACCGCCCGAAGCAATGCCTCGTAAATATGGCGGTCAAAAAGCGGAAGGTTTTCGGGGGTAGCGAACTTGCTGGTTTTGTAGTCGTATGAATTGCAAAAACGGAGCAAGGAACGGGTACATCCCTCCACGTCTCCCCTTGGCATGGGAATAAAAAACTCCTTCAGAGCAATCACCTTAGCAGTCAGGCGTGAACGTCCCCGGGCGGGCGGCGGCAACCGATGGATCAGACTGTAATCACAGATCCAATCCGCCAACTTCACCGAAATTCCCGGGTATGCTTCGCTGTAAGCGTTCCAAAGTCCCACCAACTGATCTTGAGTCTCTTTCGGATCCAACCGCTCTCCCAGATTGATCAGCTCGAATACGTATAGCAGCACATAACTGCAATCCACCTTTAGATAACAGCCTCCGCGGGCACAGTGACGAAACCAAAAATAACAAGCAAGCTGCGCGTCGCTCATTTGATTATATTGAGGCACGTAGGAGAAAAACGGCACAATGTCACATTCCGTTCCTTCCCGATCTAAGTATCGAATAGCATCAGAGAGAAATTCGCTGTAATACGAGTAAGAGCATTTCCATTTTTTCAAAATCACCTTATGGATCAAGGATTCTGTAGGAGCATAGGTCAACACATGGGTCAGGGATGCCGCACTCAATTGCGTACCCGTGGATCTCGGGGGAATGTACCGAGTCAACACCGTTCCGCTACCGGAAGAAACGGGAGGCTCAGACATTCCGGAAGAGGCAGTGATCTCTACCCCTTCGGTGGAATGAGGACGCCTGATCGGTCTCGCTCCGCTCGCCGGCTTTGGTGTCAGTTCCGACAGATCCCAAAAGCGATCCAATTCACCAAGACGGTCATATTTTTCACTCATATAGCATCCTCCTCTCATTTTTGCTTATTATATTATTGTACCATGTTTTTTCAGCACTGTCAATCCAACTGATGAATTTTAAAAAAAATTAAAAATATGCTTTTTGGTATTGATTCTGATTGATAAATGTGTTATAATTAAATTAATTGTAATTGGAAAGGAGTTGGTTTTGTGGATCCGTTGCCCCGAAGTTGCCCCGAAGAGGGACGATTATGTCTGGGATATCTTCCGAAAAGGCTTGTCTTTTTTGACATGAATTTTTTAAGCCTACGGTGCTGACAATCTGTTTGCTTTGAAATTTACAAAAAATGACAAATAATTTTTGGAGGTTTATATGTCCTTATTTCGACAATTATTATTACAAATTATTCTAATTGCCCTAAACGCTTTTTTTGCCGCTACAGAAATCGCCTTGATTTCCTTAAACGAAAAGAAGGTTCGAGCCATGGCGGAGGACGGTGACAAAAAAGCAAAGAAAATGTTAAAAATCATCGAGAATCCCACGAAATTCCTCTCTACGATCCAGGTTGGAATTACCCTTGCCGGATTTCTCGGTTCTGCGTTCGCCGCGGATAACTTTGCGGAGCGTCTCACAAGCTGGTGCGTGAGAACCTTTGATCTATCCCCTTCCATGGTAGGAACGATCCATACGGTTTCCGTCGTAGCGGTCACGCTGATCCTTTCTTACTTCACCCTGATTCTGGGCGAGTTGGTTCCCAAAAGAGTGGCTATGAAGCACAAGGAGAAGCTGGCAAACTCCGTTTGTGGTGTAATGACCTTTTTAACCACCGCCTTGAAGCCTATCATTTGGTTTTTAACACTGTCTACCAACGCCTGTCTTCGCCTGTTCGGCATGGATCCTCACGAAAAAGAGGAGGCGGTTTCAGAAGAGGATATCGTCGTCATGTTAGATGCCGGTGCCGATGAAGGAACGCTGAAGCAGGATGATATTGAATACATCAAAAATGTTTTTAAACTGGAGAGACGTAACGCAGCGGATATTCTGACACCCAGAACGGCAATGATTGCAGTTCCGAAGGATATCACGACGGAAAAACTGCTTGAGGTTATTGACACGGAGGGATATTCCCGTATTCCCGTATATGACGGTACCGTAGATAATATTGTGGGAATTTTGCACGTCAGACGTTATCTGCTGACGTATCGGGACCCCGATTTTTCCATTGAAAGCGTTCTTCTGAGCCCCGAATTTGTTCCGGAAACCGTCCACCTGGATGTCTTGTTTAAGGATATGCGAGACAAGCATATCCATATGGTAGTGGTTTTGAATGAATACGGTTTGACCATGGGTATCGTCACTATGGAGGATATCATTGAAGAGCTGGTCGGTGAGATCTGGGACGAGCAGGACGAGGCGATCGAAGCGATTCTTGCTACCGATGAGCATACTTACCGTGTCCTATCTAGCACCTCCATTGCGGAATTCTTTGAATTTTTCTCGCTACCGGAGAATGATGAAATTCAATCGTCTACAGTAAACGGCTGGATTACTGAGCAGTGCGGCAGTATTCCTGAAAAGGGGTATTCCTTCCAATATGAAAATCTGTTGATCTGTGTGACCGAGGCAGACGATCAGATGACGAAGGAAGTACAGGTTTCCCTGCTCTCCACCGAATCGGAGGAATCCGAAGAGGTCGTCGAAGCTTAAGAAGCTTTCTTGCATGAGGCTGAACCGCGGTTCAGCCTCATAGTTTTAGTCCTTAAATAAAAAAAGGAAAAATAAATTTTGGAAACCACTTGTTTTTTTTACAAATCTGTGGTATAATGTTTTTCGTTGTTAAATTTCAATACGAAAGCGTATCGAAGTGGTCATAACGGGACTGACTCGAAAGCGGCTTGTCCTCGTCACTAAATCTTCTCCGCAAAGCCTTGAAATACTTCACTTTTTCGGGATTTTAAGTGCAGAATTTTCAGAGGCAGGTCGACAGTTTTCTATCAAAATTCCAACAACTAAATATGCACAGTACGCATCAAGGAGAGATATCTCGCCTACGGCGAGGATACCCACACCCTGCGCCTGACAAGCGAGCTTGTCGATCTTCGGGTGGGGTATGCGAAGTGGATTCAATGAGCAAAGCTCATTGAGCCGCATCTCACGGGGCTCCATAGTTATGATGCACACTTGTGCATCATAACTATGGAGAGATATCGAAGTGGTCATAACGGGGCTGACTCGAAATCAGTTTGTGCGCAAGCACACGAGGGTTCGAATCCCTCTCTCTCCGCCAAAAAGCGAGAAGCATCCTCAACAGAGGGTGCTTCTTGTTTTTTGCGAGAATATAAACAGGGATTCGAACGCAGTAAACAAAACAACCCGGTGAGTTGTTTTGGAACGGTGACCGAAGAATTTTGCAAAGCATAACCTTAAATCCAATCCGAAATGCTTTGCAAAATTCAAGAACGAATCCCTCTCTTGTGCGGACTTTCCTAAATCGCACGCTCCCTCCCCCAAAATAAAACCGTCATTAAAAAATTGCTTGTATTATTTCTGCTCTTGTGATATAATGAATACGTAGCAATCGTTCGAAAATAATTTTAACTGTTTGATATATTGTATTTGGATATAAAAAAAAAATGGAGGATATATGAGAAAAAAATTCTTGTGTTTATTGCTGCTCTTCACATTACTTTTATCCGCCCTTACCGCTTGTGATGCAACGCAAAATGACATAAATACAACACCTGAAAATACAGTTGGATCTACGGAAAACATTATGAAAAACTCTGTATCCACCGATGATGTTTTAAGCTATGATGATATTATCACTATGTGCAAGCAGATTGTGAATCTTTATCCTTCCTATACCGAGGAGAAAATGCTTTCAAATAAATGCGACGGCATTGATGCTATTCTCGAGGAAGAAACAAAAGAGCTATATAAAAAACTGTTCATTTCGGGATACAGATTTTATCTTGATGAATATGCATACAAATATCAGGAAGATGGAAGAAATTATTTCGGCTATACCATAACAGATTTAAACCAAAACGGAAGCGAGGAACTTATACTTCTCACCGATCTGTACGATATTATTGCTGTTTTTTCAATGGAAGAAAACCAACCAAAATTACTGCTTGACAATTACGAAAGAAATTACTACTGTCGAATTGATGAAAAAGGAAGATTTTATACCGAACTCTTTGAATCATCCAATCTTTATACACAGATATATTCATTGAACGAATACGATAATTTGGTACTGGACGAAAAATATCTGTACGTACGCTATAACTATTATAATCACGATGAGTGTTACGATATCACAAACGGAGAAAAAATACGCATACCAAAATCCCAATGGTCGGAGCTAACGCACGGGTGGGTATCCGGTTATGACGCTGGTATCATAACAAAGACTAATGCACAATTTGATTTTATACGGTTGTTCGGAGAGCTGAATTTATATCTGCCTGATATTTACTCATGGGATTGGAACAGTTTTTACAACGAAAACACCTTGTCCATATCAAACCTTACCGACCGTACTGTATCGATTGATTTGTATGATACTTTATCTTCACCATATCATCACAAGGTGTCTGTCAAAGCCACACTTAACGGAAATATAGCAACATTTGATGCCGAAGAGATTTCGGGAAGACTTGAATTCGGACTTGACAGCATTTGGCTCATCATCGACGAAAGTAATATTTCGGGCGTACCCCGCGGTACTTTTCTCTATACTAAAGTTAGTTATTCAAAAGGATAATGATATCTCACCCCAAGTGACTGATGTCAAAGGGCTACCCCACGGTAGCCCTTCTCTGTTTATACTCACCCCAGCAACTCTCCAATCGCTTGCGCGTCTCCTTTTTACTCGCACTATCGATATGGCTATAAATATTTGCCGTAGTGAACATCAAAAATCGTCACATCTTATGGGTAATATTGGAATGTTTTTTTGATTATTTGGAATAATTGTTGACTTTTTTGGAAAATATGTTATAATGGTGTTGACTATAAAAGGAGGTATTCTTTATGTCAAACATAAACGCGCATCAAATCAAGCAATACATTCTAAAGCTTATTGATGCCAAAGATAAGGATTTTGCACATAAAACCGTTGAATATTTTGGTGTTTCAAAGTCAACTGTTTATAACTATGTCAAAAAGATGTGCGAAGAAAAAATTCTCAAAAAAGTTGAAAAAGCTGTCCCGCCATATAAAATAGTTACTGTCATTCACAAGTTTCATTATAATAACAACGGTTCACTTGGAGAAGATAAAATTTTCCGCACCGATATTCAACCTTTACTGAAAGGCTATGAAAAAAATGTGTTTTCAGCTTGGCAATATGCGTTTACAGAAATGATGAACAATGCAATAGAGCATTCCAAGGCATCTCAAATAATGGTAGCCTTTTCAAGCAATCCGTTGGAAACACGAATAGTAATAGCCGATAATGGAATTGGTATTTTCAAAAACATTCAAATGTTTTTCAAGGAAGAAAAAAACGAGGAGCTTACTCTTGACGAATGTGTTTCTCTTTTGTTTGCCGGGAAATTCACAACAGCAGAAAGCTGTCATTCCGGAGAAGGTATCTTCTTCACCTCCCATTTAATGGATGAATTCTTTATTCTTTCTGACAACATCTTCTTCTCCAGAGATAATTTCAACGACGCTACTGTGAAAATATCCGGAAGTATTAAAAGCACACTTGTATCAATGTCATTAAACAACCAAACAAAGAAAACGACCAAGGAAGTATTTGATAGATTCTCTGATATTGAAAAAGGCTTTATTCGTACTCATATTCCAATATCACATATGTTTGCTTACGGCAATCCTATTTCGCGCTCCGAGGCAAGACGTCTCGGAGAACTTGTTTCCGATTTCAAAGAAATAACCTTGGATTTTTCGGGCGTTGAGGAAGTTGGTCAGGCATTCTGCCATGAATTGTTCGTTGTATGGAAGAAAAACAATCCTGACGCTATACTAAATATTATCAATGCTTGTGATGACGTAAACTTTATGATTCAAAGAGTAAAAAACACAAAATAAGAATATTTATGGAAGAAGGCAGTTCATTTTGAACTGCCTTTTGCTGTACTTTATTAACTATTAAATCCATGAAACCGGTCAAAAACTTTCCCTTTTTTTCCTTTTTTCAGTATTTTTTTATAAAAACACCGATTATGTAGTCCTGTTGTAGTCATACACTGTTATAATGGACTTACAAAATGGCAAAATTGCCATCCGTATCGATTTTGAATTAAATAAAGCGAAGGCTTTAGTTAATTATAAAACTTTCTACAAAGGAGAAAAAAACATGAAAAAAAGAAGAACAATCATCGCATTTTTGCTGATCGCGGCACTCTGCCTTGGTGTTGGTTACGCAGGTCTGGCCCGAGACCTTAGTATCACCGGTAAAGCAAAATCCACCCCCCACAACCTGGACGTATACTTCTCTGCGGCTTCGATCAAGGAGGCTACCGTTTTGGGTAGCGAAGCTGAGGATACCGCCAGAAAGGGAACGATCGAAACCACCTCTGGCGTAGGTACACCAGGTGATATCACGATCTCTCTGACCGCTTCGGGAATGAGCAAGGCGGGTGACAAATTGACCGCCACTTACACCATTACCTCTGATAATGAGTACGATGTCACAGTTGCCGTACCTGTAATCACTCAGGCACAGGGATCTGCATTCAAAATTACAACTACCTGGGGAACTGCCGCCAAGACCTTGACCTCTGATGCCCCCTCCGTTACCTTTGAGGTAACCGTAGAGCTTCTCACCCCTTCCGCTGATGCCATCAACGAGGACTTCACCATCACCTTCAACGCGTCTGCCGGAACACAGACAGCAAGTACTACCTAACAGCTAACGAAACCCTTTAGAAAATAACCCGGGAAAGGAGGATCGCAAATGAATAGAGATAAAAAAATTCTGTATGCGGTTTCCATTACCGTCCTTGCGGTCCTCCTTCTGTCTCTCTTTGTGGATGTGGGAAGCGGCAGGATCTTTACTGCCATCCTGCTGCTTCCGCTGACCCTCCTGACCTGTTTCTTGGTCAGAAAGAGAGTTTCCCACGCAGTCAGCAAAAAAGAGGTCACGTTGTTGATGGGGGTCATCGCGGCACTGTACGCCATTCTGATCCAAATAAGCGGTATATGGTTTGGCTATTACAACTCCGTCTATCCCCTGTCCCTCTCGTCCCTCGCAAAGTATATTTTACCGATCTCGATCATAATCATTACGATCGAAATCATAAGAAGCGTTTTGCTGGCGCAGAAAAACAAGCTTGCGGAGATAACGAGCTATCTCGCCTCTGTTGTCGCCGAGCTCCTGATCTGCTCGAACCTGCAAGGGCTAAAGAGCTTCAATCAATTTATGGATCTGGTCGGTTTGTTTTTCTTCCCGGCGATCACCGCCAATCTTCTGTACCATTTCATTTCCAAACGGTACGGAAAAATTCCCAACATTGTATACAGATCGATTACAACGCTTTACGTTTACCTGCTCCCCACCACACCGGCGATCCCCGACGCGCTGATGGCAGCCATAAGGCTCTTGACTCCCCTTGCCGTCTGGGGACTGGTTGCCGCCCTTTTTGAGAGGAAACGGAAACGGGTACACACAAAAGCGAAAAAGGCAGCAAACGGCATTAGTATAGTTGCCGCTGTCCTTGTTATGATTTCAATCGTAATGCTTATTTCCTGTCAGTTCCGGTTTGGCACTCTGGTGATCGCCACCGAGAGCATGACAGGTGAGATCAACAAAGGCGACGTCATTATTTATGAGCGATACGACGGCTCCGCGATCCAAGAGGGTCAAGTCATCGTATTTTCCAAGGGCGACGCCAAAATCGTCCATCGAGTAGTTCAAATTACGCAGATCGGCGGAACCACACGGTATTACACCAAGGGCGATGCCAATGAGACAATGGACATGGGCTACATTGAAGCCGGACAGATCGTTGGAACGGTCTGCTTCAAAGTGGCTTATGTAGGACACCCTACCCTTTGGCTGAGAGAAGCCATTGAACAAAATAAATGAAAGGAGGGAGATATATGTCAGAAGCCGAAAAGAAAAAAAGGTTCTCTTACCGAAAGCACCGTGAAAAATGGATCTTCACACAGTCTATTCTGGTCGTGGTTCTTACCTTAGCTGTTCTGATCTCGTCATTGGTCGCGTATCAGCTCAACAAGACCTATTATATTGACTATACGGATAGCGGAAATATCGATTATAAGGTATATCTGAAGGACAACGAGTTCTACGAGAAGCCTTATCTCGAAAAGGATCAATCCTACGTCGCCTCTCTGGTCGATCATATCATAACGACCTTCAATTACAAGCTGGATATGAACGCCGAGGATGTTTATTACCGTTATTCCTATAGCATCACAGCCAATCTGGAAATTACTGACAATACCTCCGGTGCCGCGATTTTCAACCATGCTCAGGAAATTAAGTCACAGACCAACGTATCCCAGGCGAGCAACAGTAGCTTGCAGATTAGCGAGATCGCGGTTCTTGACTATGACCAGTACAACGATCTGGCAAATAAATTCCTGGCAGCGTATTCCCTGGATCAAACCACCAGCAATATCGTGGTGACCTTTAAGGTGGATGTGATCAGTGATTGCAACGCCTTTACCGGCGGAAGCTCCGATAGCTACGTATCCGAGCTGAGAATCCCCCTGACCACCAAGACGGTCAATATCAACATGACCTCCAGTGTTCCTCAGGGCGAAACCAAGATGATCGCTTGTACCAGAGGCGTAGGCAGTGAGGTATTCAAGACCACCGCCATCGTTCTGGGCATTGTCGATCTGCTCCTTGTTCTCTTCCTCGTGGCGTTTATCTATCTGACCAGAACGGAGGATATTACCTATACCGCCCGTATCAAGAAAATTCTGTCGCAGTACAAATCCTATATTCAAAAGATTCACAATCTCTTTGACGTATCCTGTTATCAGACCGTGTGGGTGGATACCTTTGAGGAGATGTTGGAGATTCGCGACACCATCCAGGCACCCATTTTGATGTATGAAAACGAGGATAAGACCTGCACGAAGTTCATCATTCCTACGGACAACAAGCTGTTGTATCTCTACGAGATCAAAATTCCGGGATTTGTTGATTCCACGCCAACACCTCCCCCCCCGGCGGAGCAGCCAAGCGTGGTGAGGGATGAAAAGAAGGATGAAAAAGCAGAAGGAAAGCCCGAGGTGAAGGTCGTGGTAGTCGCGCTGAAATCCGAAGCGAAAGCTGAGTCCTCACCGAGCGTCGAGCCCGCCGTTGAGCCCACTCCCAAACCGGAGGCAGAGACCGAACCGACGTTGGAAACGGAGGAGGAGATCCCCCCGGAGACAGCCCCAGAGGTTGAGACGGAAATTGCCGCCGAGACCGAGCCCCAAGCCGTAGCAGAGATCACTCCCGAGCCGATTCTGGAGCCCGAGATCACCGCGGCTGTGGAAGAGGTCATTGGCGAGACGGTTGAGGAAACCGGGATTGACGTGATCGACGTATTTTGGCCCGAGAGAAACAACGACAATAAGACCTACCGCTACGATCCGGACGGTGAAGCCGTTGAGGCAGGCGACGTCGTTTTGGTTCCAACCAGAGACGTGTCAAGCGATAAAGACGTGATCCGCGAGGCGGAGGTAGCTAAGGGCAATTACAAGGTAGATCCCGACACATTGAATCACCCCCTCAAAAAGATCATCGGCGTGGTAAGACGCAAAGCGGAACAGGTATTTACCGCCATGATCAATACCGAGGATGACCAAAACCAGAAAGAAACAAAGGACAACTGATTTTCATTTAAGAAAAACAAAAAGGAAGGAGAGCGGGAAGCATGAAAACAGGAATTAAGATTGCCTTAAGCATCACGCTCTCCTTGATGTGTTGTTTCATGCTCGTGGGATACGCACAGGTCACCACCGACGTTTCCATTCAGGGCTACGCCTCTGCCACACCGCCCAAAGAGATATTTATTACGGGTGTAACGCAGGGGGCTGTTGGCGAGTTGGATCAGGAGACTCTGCTCTTCTCCGACACGATATTGACCAGCAAGGTCACGTTAGAAGAAGGAACAGACGGTGTCATGAAAGCGGTATACCAAATCGAGGTATGGAATAATACGTCGGTTCCCTACTATTATCTGGCTATGGTCCGGGGAACCTACACGGATGAATCAGGAGAGATCGTGGCATACTCCAATCCCAACATACAAATGGAAGCGGATATTCAGCTGGGAGAGGAAATCGCTCCGGACGAGAAAAGGATCATAACAGTTACCGCAACCTTTGCTGAGGGAGCGGACACCTCCGACTTGACACTAACCTCCACCATTGAGTATCAATTTGGATTAGAGCAGCCCGAAAGCAGTGACGTGGCGGCGGTTTCCGGCGTATTGGCAAGATTCCCTGAGATCCTGAATACACCGGAGGATTACCAACAGCTTACCGATGCTCTGGACGCTAACACACTGCATCCCGATTACATCGGCAACGTGGTTGGCTTTTTGGGATTGAATAACGACGTTGAGACAGTTGAGAATTTGTTTGGCGTGGCGCTGGAACTGAATATCGACGGTGAGAACAAACCGGTTACCGTGGTCATTCAAAGAAGCAACGTAGACGGTGACGAAACCACCGGAGACAGCTATTCTTATCAAAGCGGTTGGTTTAATCCGACAACCACAACCGTAAACGGAAACGAGATGATCCTTTTTATGACCGCTGACGACCTTACCGCTGTTTCCGGCGGCTCATACGTAGAGGTTTATGCCGTGGTATACACCAAAGACGCGAACGGAAGCGAATGGTATCAGGTCGGGGACATGTACCATGGCAGCGCGCAAGCAATTGGTTATTTGTTGGGAAGTACCTACGCTCACGATTCCTTCGATCCGGATACGTGGAGACAGCTGGACGAAAACGGCAATCGAACCAATATAACCCTCAACAGTATTATCCAAAGCTTACCGGAGGAATAAAAGGCTCTTCCCTCCCCGGCTCTCAAAGAAGTAACGCAAGCCCGACCCAATTTTCTTTGGTTGACCGGATTTACAACAAAAATCACCTGCTATCCCGTGTGCGATAGCAGGTGATTTTTTATTTGGTTCTTCTTGCTTCGTTTACAAATTTAATTTTTGTATTTGAGCATCCAGGTACCCCGTAGTAAATTCCGCCCAGGAGTACGAGCTCATGTACTGTCCTGTAAAGGAATTGATGACTCGAACGTCTCCCTCCAAAAAGCGATAAAAATCACAATCCACCTGGGAGGTGTCCACCATAATGGAGGTACGGTTTTTACGAATGACTTTTTTGGCTCCGAGAGTATTCAGAGTTTTTACCAGAGATGCCACATACACCTGTAAATTCTTCTGCTGAGTACGATCATACGCGCCATCCTCCCACAAAACGGATGCCAACTCAGCGTAGGTCACCGACGTTCCCCGTTTGTCGATCAGATAAGCTAAAATCTCTTTTGCCTGTTTTCTTTCAAATTTAACGGGAACACCGTCGATGAGGACCTCAAAATTACCAAAGGTCAATACCCGTAATTTCTTGCTCTCGTCCCACTCCACGGGATGGCGGAGGTTTTCCAGCTCCACCTTCACCGCCTGAGCCGTAACAGGCTTGAGCAGATACCCGCTCATCCGAAGATCAATTCCCTCCTTCATATGCTCCGAAAACGCTGTGGCGAAGACAATATTGATTTCCGGGTTTAGTAGCTTCAGCTCCGCCGCCAGCTCAATACCGCTCTTCTTAGGCATATGGATATCCAAAAAACAAATATCGATTTTTACCAGCTTCGCCGTCTCTAAGGCAACCTGTACGTCTTGACACAGGTAGATGCGGGCATTCGTCACCGCCTCGGATATAGCATCCTCCAGCATGCTCAGAGCGTGAATCTCATCGTCTACCGCTAAAATGTTCATTTGCCCCTTCCTTTCTTTTTGCAAGGAATCTCCGCTACCACCCTGGTTCCGATACCTACCATACTCTTGACGGTTAAGCTACCGCCGCACATATCCATAAGTCTCGTGCGCACGTTTGCGATTCCCACGTGTTTTTTTCCGTCAAAGACAGCCTCCTCCATATCAAATCCAACACCGTCATCCTTGACCTCCACAATATACGAATCCTCCGTAGAATAGGAAGACAATTTGATTGTACCGCCCTCTGCTTTGGCAGAAAGACCGTATCGCACCGCATTTTCAACCAGTGGCTGAATCGTTAAGGCGGGAATAGAAAAATTTTCCGTTTGAATGTCATACACCGCATTGATCTTATCTCCAAAACGTGCCTTTTCAATTTTCAAATAACAGTCTACGTGGTGCAATTCCTGCTCAAAAGGAATGAGCTGATTGGTAGTAAGAGTGTTTAAATTTTGTCTTAAAAACGAGGAGAACTCCAGGGTAATTTGTTTTGCCCGCGGAGGATCCAGCTCGCAAAGCGACGCAATGGTGGTTAATGTATTATACATGAAATGCGGATTGATCTGTGACACCATCAACGCGGTCCTTTGCTCTACGATCATTCTCCTTTTTTTAGAATAAGTGTTGGTGTACATGATCACCGTACTGATCAAGACACCGATATACACACACGATGCTCCCAGCACGAAATAATCCAGTAACAGACCCGTCAACGGAAATAGCGGATAACAGAAAAAGATCGCGCGGTCTTTTCCACTCAAGCTCGGATTGATCGCAATGGTCACAGCTGCCGTAAACAGACAAAGGAGCGGAAAAATACGGGAAACCCAAGGATATGCGCCTCGAACGTAAGCTCCGCCGCCGTCCACGGTAAAATGAAATTCGCACCAAAGGTTGGCAATAGACATTGCCACAGACAAAGCGCAAAGCACGCCAAGCACCCAGATAAGATGAGAAATCTCCCGTCGCCGCTGATACAGGCGCTGAGCGAGATAGCGCATAAAAAACACGAAAAGCACATATTCGGCACAATCGCTAACGGTGTTAGCAAGATAAGTGAGAAGCCTAAGACTCTCGTTCCCGTCCAAAGCGTGACAAAGCCCGTCCGAAATCAACACTAAAAGCAAAAGAATCAAATATCCGATAAAGGCTCCGTCATGGGTATCTTTTTCTCGGGTATCTCCCATACAGCCGAGAAAAATAATCAACGTGATCATGGCACCAAGAATATCCAACGCAAGATAAATACTATGAATCGAACTCATTCCGCCGCCTCCTTCAAAGTCAATTCGTTCTCTCTCCATTATACCATAATCTTGTACCGTTGTCAATGATACGGACAGAACAGAGGCTGTTCTCTTCTTTTTTACCGTTGTTCCTCACATCGGGTAACGTACAAAAAGCACCCCTCCTCGTGTGAGCAGATCATTCCCACCGCTTGAAGATATGAATAGATAATGGTCGAGCCTACAAAGCGCATCCCCCGTCTTCGCAGATCCGCAGATATGGCATCTGACACCGGCGAGGAGGTAAGACCAACCTCATACAGAGGAAAGGCGGGAACGAACCGTTTCAAATATTCGGAGAAGGAGCCATGTTCTTCAAGGATCTGTCCGAATATCCTCGCATTGTTTACGGCGGCGTAAATCTTCCGACGGTTGCGAATGATTCCGGGATCATCCAGCAAAAACGATAGCTTCTCCTCCGTATAGCTTGCGATCTTCCGCCAATCAAAGCCATCAAAGCTCCTGCGAAAATTCTCCCGCTTGTTCAATACACACTCCCAGGAAAGTCCCGCTTGGAAGGATTCCAGCAAAAGCATCTCAAACAGGTAATCGTCCTCCAAGCAAAGCACGCCCCATTCCCTGTCGTGATAATCCACATATGTCTCGTTATTCAAATTACACCATCCGCAACGGCACAAGCTCATACCATCCTCCTATGAAAAAAGGCAGAGAGCAATCTCTGCCTTTTGAGTTAATCCAAATGAAATACGCCTTGCAGATCGATGGACACCGGGCTCTCATCCGCATTGGTCTCCATAATATCTGCCATGTAATGCCACCATTTCCGACAGATCTCCGTGTCCGCGGACTTCGCCCACTTCTCCTCGTCTTCCAGCTCAATATATCCGAACAAGGTCAAGGTCTCACGATCCAAAAAGATGGAATAGTTGCTTCCGCCAAACTCGTGGATCATCTCCTTCATTTCAGGCCACAACGCGTTATGACGTTTCTCGTATTCCTCTTCCATGCCCTCATACAGCTTCATTTTAAATGCTTTTCTTATCATACGTTCCTCCTCAGGCTCACGCCCTATTTCTGAAATCAGTATACCACATTTCCAGTGTCCTGTCAAGAAGCTTTTCGGAAGGATGGGATAAAAGGTCGGACTTTAAATCAAGGAAGGTGCCAGAAAAAGCATTTGTCTGAGCTTCGCGTAATAATAGAAGTATTCTCTCACGGTTTTGATACGCTCTCCCGTTCCGTAAGATACGTGAAAGGAGGGAACTCCCAGCTCTCCGGTACACCACTGGCTCATCCCGCGAGACGATAAAGGTTTCAAAGAATACCCTGCCGCGCGTGAAAGCGATGCTCCCATTTCCATGCCCTTCGGTAATTCCTCCGCCACGTATACCCCTTTCTCGCCTGACCGCAGCTCCATGGCAAGTCGGATATCCCCGTGATAATGGATCCAATTACAAAGCTGAGCCACTTCCGGTTCACTTTCCGGCATGTCGCCTCCGTAGCCACAGGGTTGACCGCCTAAGATCCCTTGTTCGATTTCCAATCTTTTATACTCAGCAAAATCAGTGGCGTAATTTTGTGTCAGGTCCACCCCTCTGGCGTTGGCTTGCCACAGAGAAAAATCCGGATTTCCTCCGTTCATGCCCATTACCCTCTCATACATCACGTGATCCCCCTGTACTCCGTGAAGCGCGTATTCCACGCCATCCGGGTTCAGCATGGGAATAATATAGAGTGTTCGGGAGGAAAACAGATACCGCAAATTGTAATGAAGCAGCTTTCCGCCGTTTTTCATAGTTTCACAGTATTCGTTAATCATCCTCAGCAAAAGGAGTGAGCTCATCCATTCGTCTCCTCGATGAGCTCCCACATATAAAACCGATTTTTCTCCCTCTCCCAGGGTCACCAAAGGTATCCCTCGTCCTAAGATGGATTCCCCCACGTAGGAAACCGATAAAAAAGAATACCGTTCGCAAAGGACATTGATCGTCTCCATCATACAGGCATGATCCAGGGGATGAAGGTATTCTATGAGGCTTTTTTCGGTGCGGATGCCTACCGATTGATTGGAATGTGTCATCTTGCTTGCGCTCCTCCCTCTTCTTTCTGTGATAAAAAATATGTGTTTTTTGCGAAAAAAATGAGAATTTGAAAAATTATTTACAAATCAATAAACAATTTTCCTCTTTCCTGTGGTACAATGTAGGAAGAAAATCATCGGCACATTGGCACAGAGGAGAATTATGAAACATACCGATACCAAACCCATCAAATCCTTCGGCTGGCTTCGCTCAGTTCTGGCAATCTTTTCCTTTGGACTGTTCGCCATCCTTTCTCTGGGATTTACCCTTTTTTATAATTACTGTAACACCGACATTGTCCTTTACGCATCCGTTCTTCCGGATGCAGTAAAAATACTGATTGACTTGACCGAAATCGCCATATACGCCATCTGCTTCTCGATTTTGCTGTTTTCAGCGTTTCATGTGCATGAGGGTGCACCGGGACTCTCTCTGGTGTGGATCTTTTTAAGTGCCGTTTTGTTTCGCCGTGCCTGTGATCTGCTTGGCGTATGGCTCCTCTACGGCTCTCTCGATTCGCTGGACTTGACCTACGCCATCGTCTACGTTTTACTGGACACCGCGCTCACTCTCGCCGCATTCTTTTTGGCGCGAAGCAAGGCAAATCGGTACTATAAAAAAATGGCACTCACCGCCAAGGCGAATCTGCTCTTCAAGGATGCCTCCCCCAAGCTTTCTGTGGATGCCCTTTACCCCTTCCGGAAAATCGTTGATATAAAAAATCACCTCCAGGCTCACGTAGCGGCACTATCCGTCATTTTGGCGGTAATTAAGGTAATCACCCGTATTCTTTACGACGTGGATTACGGTGCCCCCGCCGACTTCGCTGAGGTTATGATCATGGCGGTATACTACCTGTCCGACCTTTTCCTCGCGGTCATCTTTTACGTTCTTTCTATTCTTGTTTTAAATCAGCTATTCCGCTATACGGAAAAGAAGAACGCAGTCAAAAAAGAAAAAGCGGATGAGGTCAATTGACCTCATCCAGTAAAATTGCCCGACAAGGCGAGCCCTCGAAGCCCGAAAGCTTCAACGGAGCCGCCACCAGGGTATAGATTCCCTCGGGAACGTCTTTTAAGCGTATTCCTTCCAAAAGTACGATTTCCCGCGAGAGCAGACACTGGTGAACATTTGCGTTCCCCACGCTCTGCCCCTCTAAGCCTACCAGGCAAATTTCCTTTTTGCAAAGACGGGTCGCAAGCTCCTCCCCGATTTCCTCGCATCCCTTGAGCAGAATTCTTTCGCATCGGGATGCGAGAATTTTTTCACGGTTTTCAAAGGCTATCACCTCCGCCTTTCCGACAAAGACGGAAAGAGGAAGATCGGTTACGCTTTTTCCGTCGCGGATAAAATGACGGGGAGCGTCCACGTGGGTACCGTTGTGAGCACAGAGAGAAAGTGCCGTCAGATTGATATCGTCTCCCTCGTCCATGCGCAGAATAGGCAAAGCCATTGGTGCCGGATCGCCGGGATATACTACGGATCGAAGCAACTCCTGAGTCAGATCGTAGATCATACAGCCTCCTATGCCAAAAGCTTTTGCGCCAGTTCCATTTTGTCGATGGAGTACTCATACGCGCCCTTGAAATCCTGGATCTCCCGACAGCAGATCTCCAAATCGCAAAAAACGAAATAAAGGACCGGTTCCGGCAAGGAATCATCTCCCCGCAGAAGAGCATGGAGCTTTTCATAAGCTTTATCGTATACCCCCGTCTCCATCAACGCCTTTGCCTCGTAGTGGAGAACATAGGGACAATCCTTGCGGCTGAACTTCATCAAGATATCCGCCGCCTGCTCGTTCCCTTGCTCTCTCGCCTCCCATGCCGCCGCATATCGACAAAAGTCATCGGTCAGTGCGGGATACACATTCACCTCTTCATCATCTATCACGTTGGAGGAAAGGGTTGCGGAAATCCTCCGCATGTATTGAAAATACAAGCCTGCCGCGGCGGGAATATGATCGGTGCGGTACATCGTCCTTCCGCAACACTCCACCGCCTCGTCCAAAAAGGAACAGGCAGCCCTTAAATTTCCCCTATGAAATTCCTCCGCGGCAATCGCCAAATTGCACTCCGCCAGGATCATCTGAATCTCGTCGTCCCGGGCACTCTCAGCGTGCAAGCAAATGTCTCGGCACAGCTGATAGTCCTCGTTCAGATACAGCTTCTTAATGCCAACGATCTCATTGTGCTTGAAATAAATCTCCTCGTCTCCCTCTTCCGCCAGTAAAAAGCCGGGAGAAACATTGAGACGGGAGGCAATATAGCAGATGGTCTCCAAAGAGGGATTGGCGGCACCGTGCTCAATACGGCTGAGCATGTTCCGAGTAATCTCATTGCCCACCAGCTCGGATTGAGTCATTAGCTTCGCCGTCCGAAGTTTTTTTATTTTTTCACCAATATTCATCCTGATCTCCTATGGTTTGATGCATTCATTGTATCACATCGAACACCAAAAATCAAGTATCACAGGCAAAAAAAGGTAAATGTGATGAACTATTTTGAAGAATTTCGGTCTGTGTCACCCTGTTTTCGATCTCGGATCACCAAGCATGCCAAACGCTCAAGGGACGAACAAAATGGGAACAGGATCAGTGCCGTCGCAAGATTGAATACTGTGTGAGTGGCTGCAATATCCCACATATCGATGGGTTCTTCCCAAAAGGAAAAGAGACCGAGAGCGCGGATGATCAGAAACGCTGTAAGTCCCAAAACGGTTCCAATCACATTAAAGCTCAAATGGATCCAGGATGCTCGCTTGGCGTTGATTCCCGCCGGAGCAGATGCCAACAGAGCGGTCACGCAGGTTCCGATATTTTGCCCCATGATAATGGGGACGGCGTTGGCAAATCGGATGGCACCCGTGGCGGCAAAGGATTGTAGGATCCCGATGGATGCGGAGGAGCTTTGCACGATGGCGGTCAAAATCATTCCGGCAAGAACACCGAGAATGGGATTTTCAAACCAAAGCAACACGGAACGAAAGCCTTCATGATCCTCCAGAACCGATACCGCCTCCGACATCGTATCCATTCCTACCATTAAAACCGAAAAGCCAAGAAGGATCAAGCCGAGATTCCTGCGTTTTCCCCGTCGGCTGAACATATAGAAGACAATGCCAAGCACGGCAAGGATTGGCGTAAAAGCGGAAGGCTTGAACCAGCTCATCAGACTTCCCACTGATTCCCCTCCCCGTATGCCTGACAAAGCAGTGATCCAAGAGGTAACGGAGGTTCCAACGTTAGCTCCAATAATCACCCCCACTGCCTGCGATAGGCTCATCACCCCGGAATTGACGAAGCCAACCACCATAACTGTGGTCGCTGAAGAGGATTGAATGACGGCGGTGACTGCCGCCCCAAACAAAAAGCCACGCCAAGATTTGGACGTCAGCGTCTCCAAAACGTAATGCAGACGGTTACCGGCACTCTCGCGCAGTGCCTCTCCCATACAATGCATACCAAATAAAAAAAGTGCCACACCCAAAAGCAGATCCAACAGATCAAACACACTCATACCATTCCTCCGGTGTTTCGTAGGTACTATTATTATGACAGAAAGAAGGTAAAATTATGTTGATTCACGGCTTTCAAAAAACAACTCTTTTGGATTTTCCCGAAAAGGTAGCCTGCACCGTATTCACAGGAGGCTGTAATTTTCGTTGTCCCTTCTGCCACAACGCCTCTCTCGTGACCCACATAGATCCTGCGCAAACCATTCCCGAGGAGGAGATCTTTTCTTACCTAAAAAAAAGAAAAGGTATTCTGGACGGCGTATGCGTAACGGGGGGCGAGCCTCTGCTTCAGCCCGACCTTGCCCGCTTCTGCCGAAAGATTCATGATCTTGGGCTTCTGGTCAAGTTGGATACCAACGGCTCCTTCCCAGAACGGCTCAACGGCTTGCTAAGTGAGGGGCTTGTGGATTACATTGCCATGGACATCAAGAACGCCCTTCCCCTTTATCCCATCACCTGTGGGTTGGATCACGTGCCAGATGGAATCGAAGAAAGTATCCGTCTGATCATGTCCTCCGGACTTCCCTACGAATTCCGCACAACGGTAGTCCGTGAGCTTCACACAAAGGAAAGTCTCACGGAGCTGGCAACAATCATTCGGGGAGCTGAAAGATACTTTCTCCAGAGCTTTACCGATTCCGGGGATCTCATCGGAACGGGGCTTTCCGCCTATTCCGAGGAAGAAACGAGAGCGTTTCTCCCCGAGATACAGACTCTCGTCCCCTCCGCGCGCCTTCGCGGCATATGATTCTATATGTAGCAAATTCAGCAAAAAACATACAAGATATTGTGATATTCTCCAATCTTCGACCCAATATATTGTAACAACTCACAATTGACAAACGTCTGATTTTGTTTTATACTATATATGCTGAAAAATATGTAATCAAAAAAGGAGAATCTCATGTATCAGGTCTTAAAACGTGACGGCAAGGTAATTGATTTTGATCTCTCCAAGATCACCTATGCCATCAAGCTGGCTTTTGAAGCCCAAGAAAAACAGTTCCATCCCTCCGTGATCGACTTTTTGTCTCTGAAGGTCACCGCGGATTTTGAACCCAAGATCAAGGAAGGCTTGATCGCAGTGGAGGATATTCAGGACAGCGTGGAGGCAGTACTGGTACAGGCGGGCTACGCCGACGTTGCCAAGGCTTACATTCTGTACAGAAAGCAGAGAGAAAAGCTGCGTAACATGAAGTCCACCATTCTGGACTACAAGGATATCGTGGACAGCTACGTAAAGAACATTGACTGGCGTGTCAAGGAAAACTCTACGGTTACCTACTCGGTAGGCGGTCTGATCTTAAGCAACTCGGGTGCCATTACCGCAAACTATTGGCTTTCCGAAATTTACGATGAGGAGATCGCCAACGCTCACCGCAATGCAGACATCCACATCCACGACCTCTCTATGCTCACCGGTTACTGTGCGGGTTGGTCCCTGAAGCAGCTGATCCAGGAGGGCTTGGGCGGTGTAACGGGCAAGATCACCTCCGCCCCCGCCAGTCACCTGGCTACTTTGTGTAACCAGATGGTCAACTTCCTCGGCATCATGCAGAATGAGTGGGCAGGCGCGCAGGCATTCTCCTCCTTCGATACATACCTTGCCCCCTTTGTAAAGGTAGACAACCTGTCCTATGACCAGGTCAAGAAGTGCATTGAATCCTTTATCTTCGGTGTGAACACGCCCTCCCGTTGGGGTACGCAGGCACCCTTCTCCAACATCACGCTGGACTGGGTCGTTCCCGCTGACCTCGCTGAGCTGAATGCCATCGTGGGCGGCAAGGAGATGAACTTCAAGTACAAGGATTGTAAGCGCGAGATGGATATGATCAACAAGGCGTTCATCGAGACCATGATCGAGGGTGACGCCAACGGACGCGGATTCCAGTATCCCATCCCCACCTACTCCATCACCTCCAACTTTGACTGGTCCGATACCGAAAACAACCGTCTGCTGTTCGAGATGACCTCCAAGTACGGTACTCCCTACTTCTCCAACTACATCAACAGCGACATGGAGCCCAGCGACGTCAGAAGTATGTGCTGCCGTCTCCGTCTGGATCTTCGTGAGCTTCGCAAGAAGTCGGGTGGCTTCTTCGGAAGCGGTGAAAGCACGGGTTCTGTGGGCGTAGTTACCATCAACGTTCCCCGTATCGCGTACCTGGCTGAAAACGAGGCTGATTTCTACGAGAGACTGGATCATAAGATGGACATCGCCGCTCGTTCTCTGAAGATCAAGCGTACCGTCATCACCAAGCTGCTGGATGAGGGTCTGTATCCCTACACCAAGCGTTACCTGGGAACCTTTGACAATCACTTCTCCACCATCGGTCTCGTTGGTATGAACGAGGCATGTCTCAACGCGAACTGGGTCCGCAAGGATCTCACCACCGTTGAGGCACAGCAGTTCACCAAGGACGTACTCAACCACATGAGAGAGCGTCTGTCCGATTACCAGGAAAAGTACGGCGACCTCTATAACCTGGAGGCAACTCCCGCCGAGTCTACCTCTTACCGTCTGGCAAAGCACGACGTAAAGAGATTCCCCGCCATCATCACCGCCTCCGAAAAGGGCAACACCCCCTACTACACCAACTCCTCTCACCTGCCTGTTGGCTATACCGAGGATATTTTCGAGGCTCTGGACATCCAGGACGAGCTGCAGACCCTCTACACCTCCGGTACCGTATTCCACGCATTCCTAGGCGAGAAGCTTCCCGACTGGAAGTCGGCGGCTACCCTGGTTCGCAAGATTGCGGAGAACTACAAGCTTCCCTACTATACCCTGTCTCCTACCTACTCCGTATGTAAGGCACACGGATATATCGCCGGGGAGAAGTTCACCTGTCCCTTCTGCGGCGAAAAGACCGAGGTTTACAGCCGTATTACCGGTTACTACCGACCCGTTCAGAACTGGAACGACGGTAAGTCCGAGGAATATAAGAACCGTAAGCTCTACAACATCGCATCCTCTATGGAAAAGCATGCCGATCTGAGCTGCGGTGAGGTGGGTACTCCCGTAGCGGAAGCTCCCGTAAGCGTACCCGTGGAGGAGCCCTGCGTATGCGAGGCTGAGGAAACGGTGGACACCGCCGTGGCATCTCCCGTGATCACCATGGAAGGAACCCAGACCTGGCTCTTTGCTACCCGCACTTGCCCCAACTGTAAGATGGCTGAGCGCTTCCTCTCCGAGGCAGGTATCGCTTACGCAAAGGTCTATGCGGACGAAGCTCCCGACCAGGTCAGCCGCTTTGGAATCAAGCAGGCGCCTACTCTGATCCATATTACAAACGGAACGGTGATGAAGATCGAAAACGTCTCCAATATCCGTAAATTCGTAGATTCCATTAAGGCATAATTTTCCGGAATCCATTGAAGGAAAATCGCAAATGCTAAACAAGGCATTGCCGGAAATCCCTATTTACCGGCAATGCCTTCGTTTCGTGAATTCAAATACATGAAAGGACATTCTATGTACGATATCATAATTGTCGGAGCGGGACCCGCCGGAATGACGGCTGCCCTGTACGCGAGAAGAGCGGATAAATCAGTTCTCTTAATCGAAAAAGAAAATTTTGGAGGTCAGATCACCTATTCGCCCCAGGTAGAAAATTACCCCACTCTCATGAAGGTAAGCGGAAGCGAACTGGCTCAGATGATGCTGGATCAGGTCATGGAGCACGGTGCCGAAATCGAGCTTGCTGAGGTTACGGCAATCCAAGACGGAGGAGAGAAAAAGACTGTGGTTACCGATCAGGGCGAATTTGAGGCGAAGGCGGTCATCATTGCCGCCGGCTCCAAGCACCGCCATTTGGGACTTCCCAACGAAGACGAGCTGGTTGGAAAGGGCGTTTCCTATTGTGCCGTATGTGACGGTGCCTTTTTCAGCGGCAAGTCGGTTGCCGTGGTTGGAGGCGGAAACACAGCACTTCAGGAGGCAATGATGCTCAGCGAATATTGCACTCACGTAACCATCATCCAAAATCTCTCTTTCATGACCGGAGAAGCTAAGCTGGTCACCGCGCTCTCAGCGAAAGACAATGTCTCCATGGTATACGACACAGTTGTCACCGAGCTTGTGGGCGAGGAGGAACTGAAGGAGATTGTTCTACACAACAGTAAGCTGGAAATGGATTATGCCATCTCTGCGGACGGCTTGTTCGTTGCCATCGGTCAACAACCCGAAAATGAGCCTTTCGCCGACGTTGCCGCTCTGAATGAGGCGGGATACGTCATGGCGGACGAGTCCTGTCTGACCCGTACCCCGGGCATTTTTGTTGCCGGAGATTGCCGAACCAAGAGTGTTCGTCAGATCACCACCGCCACAGCGGACGGTGCCGTTGCCGCCCTTGCCGCCTGTCGGTATATTGACTCGATCTGAGCACAACAAATAATAAAAAACAGCTGTCTTACCCATTGTAAGGCAGCTGTTTTTTCCTTATGCCAATTCAATTAAGTTTTCAACGTCCCCTTCGTTCCTTATGAGCGGAACCTCGGGACAATTGTGAAATCGTTGCGTAATATTCTGTAGGAGCAACTTTTCGATCCGGACGTTCGGGTCGATCTTAATGGTATTTGCCTCGGTCACCGTCTCCTCATCCCGGTGAACGTTGACAATCGATACGTTGCCGCAGGTGACCCCTCTGGCAAACCAAATAATGGGACTTCTCCGAATATTCCGATCATGACTGCCCTTTGAATAGTAGTTGTCAATTCCGTTAATGAATTTGGGATCCACCGGAGGATCCTGAGGCTGCTTGGCACAATATATACCGTCAATGTCAATATTGTCAAACCAAACAGGTGCTCCGGGAACAATATCGTGCTGGGTAAAGGACACACCGTACAAGCGGTAGGTACCAAACACGTTTCGGATCTTTACGTTTCTCATGCGGCTTCCGCAGGAGAGCAGACGAACAGCGGTATACCCATTGTCGGCATATAAGCCATCCACCACCACGTTTTCAATATCTCCCTGGCTGATGCTTCTCTTCTCTCCGTCGTCGTAGTAATCGTCACAGTTCAGGGCAACTAGGTCGTCATTGGTAGCCCCCTTGATATTGCGGATCATTCCGTTCCTTGCCCAACCCTGCACGTGAACACCGTCCATACACTTCTGATACATATTGTAATCAAAGGTAATATTGTCCACAGTAAAACGATCCGCATGCATGATCTGCATGGCGTAGCGGCAAGGGTCCTTTACGGTCACGTCACGGATCGTCAGATCCTCAACCTCCTGGAATCGAAGAATCACCCCAAAGTAATAGGGTTTTCCCTCGGGCTTGGTATCGGGAGCCTGTCCTCTGTTATTTCCGTCCCAGGTACCGCCCTCCACGAGAATATTGCGGTTCTTGCCCGTAGTCTGGCAAGCCTGATTTCTCAGCATCACGCAGTTGGCTCCGTCAGCGAGACGAATTACCGCGTCAAAAGCAAGAGACAATTTCGTGTTGTCGTAAATAATCAAGGTTTGAGAAATGGTATACACACCGCCGGGAATCTTCACTTCCCCCCGCTGATCCAACAAGGATTGCAAGTACGCCGTGCTGTCTATTTGGTTATTAAGATTCATAAAATTGGCTCCTTTCAGTCGTGAGTTATCTGCCCAAGATCAATCGAGCTCCGCCATAGAAATCGACATCGTCTACATTATAGCAAGGTCACCGCTTCAAATCAAGATGAATTGGGAAATTTATAAAAGAAATGCGTAAAATATAACCCTCCTTGCAAGACTTTGTTATTTTTTCGCCACGAAGCAAAACAGATGATTTCGACTTGTAAAATTCGGGCATTCATGATATAATGATCATAGCGTTTCAAGAAGGACAATAACGCCATGCCGTTTTTCGTTTCCGCGCGGAACACCTAAATGCCGGCATTGGATCTCACGGAAACGGTCATTACGGCGTTCTCTTCAAGAATTTTACGTAGGAAGGAGTATATGATCTATGACTTGGCTTTTCATGCTAATTCCTTTGTCTCTCGTAATCTTTGTGGCAGTGATGATTCTAAGAGCGGCTATGTTCAAACCCACGAAGCACCCACGAATCGCAGATAGAGTAGAAGCCTTTGATCAGGAAAGAACCGTTGAAAATTTGCGGACACTGGTGCGCTTTAAAACCGTCTCCTACCGTGACAAAAATCGGGAAGACGATCGAGAGTTTGATGAGCTGATCCGTTCTCTGCCCCAGCTTTATCCTCACGTGTTTGAAACCTGTGAATTTCAACAGCTTCCAGACCGTGCCCTACTCTTTCGCTGGCGGGGCAAGAAGGAGGAAATGCCTGCCGTGATGATGGCACACTACGACGTAGTGCCCGCCGATGAGAAGGCGTGGGAGCTTCCTCCCTTCGAGGCGATTCTGAAAGACGGATGCGTGTGGGGACGGGGAACCTTGGACACAAAGGTGACCTTCAACGGCATTCTCAGTGCTGCCGACCATTTGATCCATCGAGGATTTACTCCCGAACAAGATATATATTTCGCCTTTTCCGGCGGCGAGGAGGTCAACGGAATGGGCGCGGTACACATTGTTGACTATTTCGAGAAGCATGAAATTCATCCCTCCTTTGTCCTGGACGAGGGCGGTGCCGTGGTAAAAAATGTGTTTCCCGGAGTTAATGCCGCCTGCGGTCTGATCGGAATCGCAGAAAAAGGTATGATGGACGTACAATATACGGTAACATCCAACGGCGGACATGCGTCCGCTCCCAAGCCCAACGCCCCCATTGACCTCTTATCCAAATCCTGTATAAGACTTCTCAAAAAGCCCTTTCCCTGTCACCTCACGCCCCCTGTGGCAAAGATGTTCGACACCTTGGGGCGGCATTCCTCCTTCGGATACAGAATTATTTTTGCCAATATTAAGCTGTTTCTTCCCATTCTGAATATGATCTGTAAAAAGGGCGGCGAGATGAACGCTCTCATGAGAACCACCGTGGCGTTTACCCAGGCGCAAGGCTCTGATGCCTCCAACGTTATCCCTCCTACCGCCGCCATGGTATCCAATATCCGTCTGAATCCCGACGACGATATGGATTCCGCCCTTTCCTATATCCGAAAAATAGTGGGAGATGAACGGGTTGAGATCTCCTGTCTCCGCGGTATGAACCCCAGCCGCATCTCCCGCACCGATTGCGAGGGTTGGGAGAAGGTAGCCTCTGCCGTTGGCTCCACCTGGCGAGGATGCATCGTTTCCCCCTATCTGATGGTTCAGTGCTCCGACTCCCGCCATTGGGGCAAAATTTCCGACAGAGTATACCGCTTCTCTGCCATGGAGCTCACAAGTGAGGAGCGCGCCACCATTCACGGAAACAACGAACGAATCCGAACGGAAGCAGTAGCCAAAGCTGTTGAGTTTTATATTCGGCTGATAAGGATGTGTTGAGTGTGAAAGATATAGTTTATGGCTAACGCCAAGAAGACCTGAACCGTTTGTTCAGGTCTTCTTGGGGATTGGGAGGTATCGCATCGTCAGCGCAAAGCGATCCAATCCTTGCGGATTGAAGGGGTTCGGCGTCGGTTCAGTCAAAATCAAAAAAAACAGCCCAAACCAAGGTTTGGACTGTTCTTTTTTGGTGCGAGAAACGGGACTTGAACCCGTACGGTGTGAACCACACGCCCCTCAAACGTGCGCGTCTGCCAGTTCCGCCACTCTCGCATATCGCTTTCGGCGACTCATATATTATACACTTGATTTCCTCATTTGTCAATACCTTTTTTAAAAAAAGTCGGAAGGTTTTTCAAGTTTCCGAGTATACCGCCATAATTCCGTCACCTTATTCATAAAATTACAATACGTCGTTGAAGAAAGGAAGTCGCCGCCGTGAAGCTGAAAATCGGTTTTTTCACGATTCTTCTCGCCCTTACCCTGATACTCAATCCCTCCCCTTTCACTCCTGCGGCATTTCTCGCCGCCCTATTTCATGAGCTGGGACATATTCTCATGGCAAAACTCTGTCATATCCGTCTCAGAGAATGTAGTATAGGTCTATTCGGAGCGGGACTCGCGCCCGATTACGGTACCTATTCCTACCGCCAAGAAATTCTGCTTTGTCTCGCGGGTCCACTGACCAATTTGGTCCTCGGCACCCTCGCCCTTCTTCTTCCCGCCTCAGATCTGATTCTTGCTTTCATACTTTCTTCTTTCTTTCTCGGATTGCTCAATCTCCTTCCCATTCAGACCTTCGACGGCGGGCGGATTCTCTCTCATTTTCTCTCCCTAAAGCTCTCGCCCTCCCTCTCCCACCGTCTTCTCCGTGTCCTCTCCTTTCTATGCGTTTTCCTTATGTGGTGCTTCTCTGTCTACCTACTGCTCCGCGCCGCCGCATCCCTTTCCCTCTTCGTTTTTTCCCTTTCCCTGTTTGTAAAACTTTTTATCGAGGACGGTGAGGCATAAAAACAAAGGAATCCAACGATTTCGGAAGAAAGCCCGCGAAAAACAGAGAAAAAGCGAAAAAAATTCCAAATAATGCCCATTTGCGGCAATTGATGAAAAAAAATGCCGAATTATCAAATTTTTTTATAAAAGTTATTGCAATTTCAATCAATATCTGTTACAATATTCGCAACGGCAGATGAGGGCGGCGTTATACACGCGAAGCAGGCGTGTACAATTCTGCCCTTATCCCCGTATTTCATATTCAAAGGAGTTTTTATGTGGAATGAAAAAAAAGCTGATAGAGCTGAAAAATATCTGTAAGGCATTTGACGGCGAACAAATTCTTTCCAATGTTGATCTTTATATCAACGACCATGAATTTATCACCCTCCTGGGTCCCTCCGGATGCGGTAAAACCACCACGTTGCGGATCATCGGCGGATTCGAGACCCCCGATGTAGGCGACGTATATTTCAACGGTGAGAGGATCAACGACGTTCCTCCCCACAAACGTCCGGTCAATACGGTGTTCCAGAAATATGCCCTCTTTCCCCATCTCAATGTTTATGATAACATTGCCTTTGGATTAAAGCTGGCAAAGGTCAATAAGGACGAGATTCGCGCCCGTGTCTCCAAGATGTTGGAGCTGGTGAACCTTCGCGGCTTTGAAAAACGAAACGTCAATCTGCTTTCCGGCGGTCAGCAACAACGTGTTGCCATCGCGAGAGCTCTGATCAACGAGCCCCAGGTCCTCCTCTTGGACGAGCCTCTGGGTGCCTTGGATCTGAAGCTCCGCAAGGACATGCAGGTAGAAATGAAAAATATTCAAACCAAAACCGGCATTACTTTTATTTACGTAACCCACGACCAGGAAGAGGCTCTGTCTATGTCGGATACGGTAGTGGTCATGGCAAACGGTAAGATTCAGCAGATCGGTTCTCCCACCGATATATATAACGAACCCATCAACGCGTTTGTAGCAGATTTTATCGGCGAGTCCAACATCTTAGACGGTGTCATGCTAAAGGACTTTAGCGTTCGCTTCGCCGGTCATATTTTCTCCTGTCTTGACGGAGGCTTTGCCCAGGGAGAGGCGGTAGACGTGGTGATCCGTCCTGAGGACGTGGACGTGGTACCCGTTGAGAGGGGTATGCTCTCCGGAAAGGTAACCTCCGTTACCTTCAAGGGCGTTCATTACGAGATCATCGTGGACATCAAGGGCTTTAAGTGGATGATCCAAACCACGGATTACGTAGCCCCCGAAGCGGAGATCGGTGTTTATATTGAGCCCGATGCCATTCACATTATGAAAAAATCCGAATATTCCAATATGTTCGGTGACTACTCCACATTCTCCGAAGAAATGGAGCATCTTTCGGATGTTACGGAGGACGAGGAAGAATGACCAAAGCAAAGCAAGTCAAAAAGAGCAACCGTTCCCTGCTTCAGCGCTACGCGGCGGCTCCTCACGTGGTTTGGTCGGTTCTCTTTGTCATCGCCCCCTTGATCTTCGTCGCGTATTACGCCTTTACCGATGGAGACGGCGGCTTCACCCTTTCCAATGTAACGGAGTTCTTCACCCCCACCTATCTAAAGATTTTTTTCCGTTCGCTGAAGCTAGCGTTTATTGCTACCCTCATCTGTCTGCTCTTAGGGTATCCCATTGCCTATTTTATCTCTCGGTGCAAGCCGAAGACCCAGCGGGCTCTGATCCTTCTTCTGATGCTTCCCATGTGGATGAACTTTCTTATTCGGACCTACGCCATTATGGTACTGATCCAGGACACGGGTATCATCAATTCCTTCCTTGGTAATTTCGGTATCGAACCCATTCACATCCTGGGAACCGAAACGGCAGTGATTATCGGTATGGTTTATGACTATCTGCCCTACATGATCCTCCCCATCTATTCGGTCATGACCAAGCTGGACTATCGGTTGGTAGAGGCGGCGGCAGACCTTGGTTGCAACGGCTTTCAGGTGTTGCGTAAGGTCATCTTTCCGCTGAGTCTTTCCGGTGTTATTTCAGGCGTAACGATGGTTTTAGTCCCCTCTATCAGCACCTTCTACATCTCCCAAAAGCTGGGTGGTATCGATATGCTGATGATCGGTGACGTAATTGAACAGCAATATACCGCCTCCAATTACAATATGACCGCGTCTCTCTCCCTGATCCTCATGCTGATCCTACTGGTGGGATTGGCAATTGTCAATCGATATTCCGACAGTGACGGAGGAGGTATGATGCCATGAAAAAATTCTCTACCTTCTACATCGCCCTCATTTTATTGTTTCTCTTTGCTCCCATTGCGGTTCTGATCGTATTCTCCTTTAATGCGGGTGCCAGCACCTCGACCATGACAGGTTTCTCCTTTAAGTGGTACCTGGAGCTTTTCCGCAACAGTGAGATCCTGGGAGCACTGAAAAACTCCCTGATCCTTGCCGTCAGTTCTTCACTGATCGCGACGGTTTTGGGAACGGCTGCGGCTTTTGGTATTCATCACATGAGAAACAAGCACCTCCGCCGCTCTCTTATGACAGCCACCAATATTCCCATGATGAATCCAGAGATCATTACGGGCATTTCCCTTATGTTCCTCTTCGTATTCGTGGGAGGTATGCTGGGACTCAAAACCAAACTGAATTTCTGGACCATGCTGATCGCTCACGTAACCTTCAATTTACCTTACGTGATTCTCAATGTTCTTCCGAAATTCAAGCAAATGGACAAGTCCTTGCCAGAGGCGGCTTTGGATCTGGGGTGCACCCCCATGCAATCCTTCTTTAAGGTACAGCTTCCTGCCATTCTCCCCGGTGTTCTCACCGGTCTGACTATGGCGTTTACCATGTCCCTTGACGACTTCGTTATCAGCTATTTCACCTCGGGCATAGATTTCCAGACCCTGCCCGTACTGATCTACAGCATGACCAAGAAGAACGTCAAGCCTACCATCTACGCTCTTTCCACCATTATTTTCGTAATCATCCTGGTCATGCTTCTCCTATCTAACCTTGAGAAAAACTCTGACGAGAGGATCCGCGCGAAAAAAGCAAAGGAGGAAAAGAAGAGACAGGAGGCAATTCTCCGCGCTCAAAAACGAAGAAGACAGGGTAAGCTCCAGGAGGAACAGCCCGTTTCTCTGCTGGCGCGTAAAAGGCGGAAGCCCTCTTTCTATCTAAAGCTGGTCGCCGTTATCTGCGCCTGTTCCATTGCGATCTCCGTCTTCGTAGCCATCGGTCTTTACGGAGAAAAAACACTGACCCTAAATGTTTACAACTGGGGTGAGTACATCTCCGATGGCTCGGAGGGTACACTGGACACCAATCAAGAATTCGAAAGATACTGTGAAGAGGTACTGGGTAAAAAGGTACGTGTCAACTATGTGACCTACACCTCCAACGAGGATCTGTACGCCAAGCTTTCTACCGGTGCTGTCAGCTATGACGTGGTTATTCCCTCGGACTATATGATTGCCCGCCTCGCCTCCGAAGAACTTCTGGAGGAGTTGGATTTCTCCAACATCCCCAATTACGAAACCTGTATTCCCGAGGACTTTCGTGGGCTCTACTATGATCCCGATAACAAATATTCGGTTCCCTATACCTATGGCATGGTCGGCATCATCTACAACGCAAACGTAGTAGACGAAGCCGACACCGGCAATTGGGATCTGATGTGGAACGAGAAATATTCCAAGCAGATTCTTCAGTTCAACAATCCCCGCGATGCCTTTGGAACGGCTTTCTATAAGCTTGGACTGGATGTGAACACCACGGATACTTCCGTGTGGGATCGGGGTCTTGAGGAATTGAAGAAGCAACGCCCCCTGCTAAAAAAGCTGGTCATGGACGAGGTATACAACATGATGGAATCCGGTGAAGCGGCAATTGCCGCCTACTACGCCGGCGACTACCTGACCATGGTTGACAATCAGGCGGAGAACGTAGACCTTCAGTTCTATTACCCTGAGCGAACCAATCTCTTTGTGGATGCCATGTGTATTCCCAAGGGAGCACAGAATAAGGAGCTTGCGGAGATCTACATCAATTTCATGCTCAGCGAAGAGGTGGCAATTGCCAACGCGGAGTATATCTGCTATGCCTCTCCCAACTCTCTGGTATTCAACAGCGAGACCTACAAGGAGGATATGGGTGAGGAAGCCTACGAGATCCTCTACCCCTCAGAATTTGACTTTGCCGCATCCTACGATCAAAACTGCTACAAGGATCTGGATAAGGCTACCAAGGAATATTACAACAAAAAGTGGGAGGAGCTTCGCACCGCAAGCTAACCCACCCCAAATGAAACGAGGCAGACTCAAATGAGTCTGCCTCGTTTCATTTGTATTCCGATAACCGCCCTCCGGCGTTCATGAGTTGGATCAGTAATTTTTCGTAAAAGGATCCTTTTTCAGAATGGCTACCAGACGGCTGGTGCCCAGCCTCGTGGCTCCCAGGGACAGGAATTTTTCCGCATCCTCAAAGCTGCGGATCCCTCCTGCCGCCTTGATCCCGATTGTTCCCTTCGTCTGCTCAGCAAACAGTTGGATATCCTCGGAGGTAGCTCCTCCCGTGGAAAATCCGGTGGAGGTCTTAATGAAGTCTGCCCCCGCTTCCGCTACGATCCGACACATTTCCATTTTTTCGCTTTCATTCAGCAGACAGGTCTCAATGATAACCTTCAGAATATGACTCCCGCAAATTCTTTTGATGGTGCGGATCTCCTCTAACACCTTATCATATTGACCGGCACGAAGCGCGCCCACGTGGATTACCATATCGATCTCAGCAGCTCCGTTTTGCAGAGCGTCCATGGTTTCAAAGCCCTTCACCTCTGTGGTTTGGTATCCGTTGGGAAAGCCGATTACCGTACAAACGGGAAGACTTCCCTCCAGATATTCCGCCGCCTGTTTCACAAAGGAGGGTGGAATACAAACCGATGCCGTACCGTACCGCCTTGCGTCATCGCAAACCACCCGGATCTCCTCCCAGGTTGCCGCTTGGGAGAGAAGCGTGTGATCTACGAATTTCATAATTTCGCAAACATCCATTTTATCCCTTTCCCTCTCCTTCTTCATAAACGTGATAATTCCAGGATACGATCTGTCGGATTCCGTTGGTTTCGGTTTCGTGGTACCGAATATCCAGGCTGACCGAGCTCTGAATAAACAGCAGGGATTCATCCTCAGCGATTTTTTGCTTATAGAGATTTCCGTCGTAGCCCTTGATATATATGATGGAATTTCCCTCCACCGTGATAAATTGAACGTCCCTTACCAATAGGTTCTTGACCTCCGCCACAGATTCCTCAGGCACCGTAGGAGCATCCTCCGCCTCAATGATTCCCTCCTGCCGCAGAAGCTCCACGTACGCCTGCTTGGCATCGCTCTGGGACACGCCGGTGGCAACGATGCTGTAATTTTCCACGTTGACCAAAGCGTGCATCTTCACGATCCCGTTGGCATCCTTCAAAACCATGATGTAGGTAGCCTCGCCTGATACGTTAATGAGAGACGGGAAGGAAGCCACGTAGTCCTTTTCCTGCACCTCACCCTGGGCGGCTCCCATAGCGGAGTATTCCTCCGCACCGATAACGGGATAGAACTTATACTCACCGGTTCTGGCGTTGCTGATAATAAAACCAATATTGCTTTCGTCACTGCTCACCGAGGTGACACCGGTAAAGAACCAAATGTCATCGCCCAGTACAATGTAGCCGTAATCATCCGTGGTAACCTTACAATCCTTGTTGCCGATCACACTGTTCCAAAAGCCGTTTTTTAGCGTTCCGTACCAGTCGTATTTCTCCGATGCCAGGGTACCGGTAAACACGTTATCGATCCAACTGGGTGTCTCCTCCAGAGCATAGAGCTGAGAGGTTCCGTCGCAAGGATTGAAAATGATGACCTCCGTTACGTCCATACCGCCAAACAGACCAACCTGGGGCTCCATACAAGAGACGATGTAATAAGGCTTTCCTGCCTCATCCAGCTCAAACATACAGGAGCCGAAGATCTTGGTAGGATAGGAGAAACGGAGTTTTCGGTTCAGATCGTCTCCAAAGTACGCGCTGTCCACGTACTTCATGGGTACTTCGAATTTGATATACTCCGCGCTGCTGTTCACAGGATCCACCATAACAAAGCCGGGAATTCCGCTTTGACGGTTGTTGATCCACTTAAAGAAATCTACGTATTCCAGATTGGAGACCTTCCTCGGCACACCGCCGTAGTTGATCTGGGAATAGGTTCCGTTGACCTGATACTGAGAAACCACCTCGGACAAAGCCCCCAAGGTACGGTTACCGATGATATTGGCAGATTCCGAATCCATCAGAGGAATATTGGTCACCAGGTCACTCTCCGGCATATCCTCCTCAAATACCGCCTCGGTCACCGAAATAATGTTGGAATACTTTGTGGCGTTTAGGAAGGTGGAAGAGATCAGATTTCCCACAAGGAGTACCGCTACGGGAATGGCGGCAATGATCAAAATGATCTTCCCCGTGATACCGCGGGGCATTTCTCCTCGGGTCTGTTTTTTGGAACGCGTAGCTATACCGCCTCCCAACAGCCTCTTCATGGTCTGAGGAGCGCTGAGGGCAAAATACGCCGCGGCAAAGATCAGCGTCAGGGCAAGCAAAAACACCCAAAAGCCCTGGCTGAACACGTTTAGAGCCGGCAAGAAGATATAATATCCCAAAGCTCCCAAAAGTACCGTAACCACCGCGGATAAAATCAATACCGTTGTTTTTTTCATCACATTCTCCTTTTCAAAGCCTTCAATCATTCCGTTCGTCATTAAAAACAAATACACATCTCTCCCCCTCCCGTCGCAAAACGGCATCAAAGGGGGTTCCCTTTTTGGAAATAAAGCCCTTAATCTTGGAAGTGGAGCCGGTCTCCAATAGCTGACGGGCATTTGCCACCGAGATCTCTCTTCCGCAAATATACAGACTCAGCTGGAACTTGCATCCGTTTTTGTATCCGCTGCATCCGTAGCTCATTTTATATCGTTTCACCGGAGCACCGCACAGAGGGCAGACACCAATCACGTCCCCAAAGAATCCCACGTTTCTGTCCTCCTCAATGGGAAGCGGAACATCGGGGGTGAAATACTGCGCGATCTCCGTTTTTGCCATGTCGACGCTCTCCGACACCGCCATTTCCCCTCGATACACCTTTTTCAGTGCTCTTCCCATCTCCGAGGTCTTGTACTTATCCATTCGAATATTCATTCGCTCCAGAGACTCGATGAGGTAGATCCCGCCGGGAAGAATGGTATATACGTCCTTTTTCAGCTGAATATATCCGCTGTTTCTGGCGTTGTCAATAATGCCTGTTCGAGTCGCCTCGGTTCCCAGCTCGATGCCTTCGAACATTGCGCGGTATTCCTCGGCATCGTCGGCACCCATGGAATCGTCTACCGCCGCCTTTTCCTCACGGAAGGGATTTTTCAGATAATTGTTCAGCGTTTCAATCGTGTAGTGTTTGGGGGGCGAGGTCTCCTTTTCCACGGGAGTAAAGCGGATATTGACGCGATCTCCCTTTTGCAGAGCCGGAAGAAGCTTGTCCCTCTGATTTGCGTCGTCGTATTTCATCCAACCCTTTTCCCGAATGGACAAGCCTTTGAGTACAAATTCCTCCAGATCTCCCACGGCTACCGTGATCTCCACCTTTTCCGCCACGCAGTCCTCCGAGCAGAACACCGCCACAAACCGACGGAACACTGTGGAGTAGACCTGCATCTCCTTTTCGCTCAAGCGGCTTTTGTCGGGGATCTTATAGGTGGGCGTAATAGCAGAGTGGGATTCGATCTTGCTGTCATCAAAGATCGTCTTTTTGTCCTTAAATACCACCGGGTATCCCAGCTTGGCACAGGCTTCCAGGATCGTCTTGATCTTCCCCTTCTCCGCTGTTGCCAAATACTCGGAGTTGGTTCTGGGGTAGGTCAAGAAACCCTCCTCATACAGCTTTTGCACGATGGCAAGGCTCTCCGCCATAGACATTTTATATTTCTTTCCCAACACGTTTTGGAGCTTAGACAAGGAATAGAGCTTACCGGGAGACAGAATATCCTTCCTGCGCTTCACCGATGTCACAATAGCATCACAAGCGTTGTAAGCGTCACAGGTTTTCTTCGCCTTTTCCAGCTCCTCGGCGGAAAAGCGCTTCTTGCTTTGCAGCTCCACCACCTCGTCACCTGTCTTTTCCTTACTGGCAATGGAATAATATGTTTCCGGAACAAAATGCTTGATCGCCATATCACGATCATAAATGGCACGTACAATGGGAACGATGACCCGCCCCACACGCATCAGACTCCCCGACTTCAAGGTAGCGTAACGGGTCAGATTCACCCCATACAACCAGTCAATGTAGGTTCTGGCATAACCCTCGTTGGCAAGATTGTCGTACGCCTCGTCTTCCTTCATCTCAGAAAACGCCGCACGGACGGTCTGAGGTGTCTGATCAGGCAACCAGAGCCGTTTCACCGTTTTTGGATGCTTCAGCGCGTTCCGAATACAGGTTCGGACAATGATCTCGCCCTCTCGGTCCGCATCTCCCGCGTTGACCACAGTATCCACGTCCTCTCGGTTGCAAAGTGCTTCAATGATCCGAAATTGCTTGAGAACCCCTCCGTCGGTCTGTTTATCCTTTCCCTTCCGAAGCTCAAACCGAAAGGTTTCGGGAAAACAGGGCAGGTTCTTCATGCTCCAACGTCCCTGTGCCTCGGGTAAGGGATTGTAAGCTTCAATGTCCACCAGTGAAAACAGATGTCCGAACGCCCACGTGATCACGTAGCTTTCGTTTTCCAAATATCCGTCCCGTCGCTGAAAGCTTCCAAGACCGGCTGCGATATTTCTGCCAAGACTTGGCTTTTCGGCAATGATCAAGATCATATTGGTTCTCCTGTAATTTTAAAGTAAAGCCATAGGCATAAAATACCTATGGCTTCATCGTTTTCTATCTATTTCGGTCAGATGTACTTCTTAACGGTTTCGGATGCTTCCTCGGTAGGAATCGAGGAAGTCATAACCACCTTCAGGTTCAGCTTCTCGGCAATCTTGGCAACCTCTTCCACGAAAACATCGAATGCCGCGGCGTCATTGTTGCAGATCTTGAGAGCGGAATCGATAAACAAATCGGTCACATCATGGTTACTTGCCAGGATGCCTGCCACAAAGCCGTACAGAGACTGTGCGTCAGTAATGAAATACTCATTGGTATCAATTAGTCTTACCTGATACTTTATATCGTAACGAAGCTTTACACCCTTCTCGATGCAAACCACATCACCCTGAGAATGATCCACAGCGGTATTTACCAAATTGATGAGCGCCTTTGTTTTTCCGGTTCCCTTTACACCGATAATTAACTTTAACATTCCGGACCTCCGATTAATTTATTGAGCATTTGTTTGCTCAATACTATTATATCGCATATCGGAAAATTTTTCAAGTATTATTTTAAGATTCTTTAAAAATTTTCAAATTATTTTAATCTTGCTTCCAATTCCTTCTTTCGGTCCTCATAGCCGGGCTTACCCAAGAGAGCGAACATATTCTTCTTATATGCCTCCACGCCGGGCTGATTGAAGGGATTCACCCCCAGCAAATAGCCGGATACACCGCAGGCAAACTCAAAGAAATAGAGCAGATAGCCTAAGCAGAATTCGTTCTTGCGATCCAGCTCGATGAGCAGATTGGGAGCACCACCGTCGATGTGTGCCAGAATGGTTCCCTGCATGGCGGTCTTGTTGATCTCGTTTAGGTCGGTTCCCGCCAGGAAGTTCAGACCGTCTACGTTTGCCTCGTCGTAAGGAACTGCCAGCTTCTCATCGGTTTCCTTCACACGAACCACAGTCTCAAACAAATTTCTGGTTCCGTCCTGAATAAACTGTCCCAGGGAGTGCAGATCTGTGGAGAAGATCACGGAGGCGGGGAAAATACCCTTTCCATCTTTTCCTTCACTCTCACCGTACAGCTGCTTCCACCACTCGTTCAGCATAGCGGCATAAGGCTCGTAGCTGACCAGGATCTCCGTGGTCTTGCCCTGACGGTACATCAGATTTCTGTAAGCCACGTACTTCAGACAGTCGTTCTCCTCTACGTCCTTCACAGCGGCAAACTTCTCGGCAGCCGCAGCGGCACCTTGCATAAGACCGTCCAGGTCGATTCCGGCAACGGCAATGGGCAACAGACCCACGGCGGTAAGAACCGAAAAACGTCCTCCCACATCGTCCGGAACCACGAAGGTTTCGTAACCCGCCTCATCGGAAAACTGCTTGAGAGTTCCCTTCGCCTTATCCGTGGTCACGAAAATTCTCTCGCGGGCACCTTCCTTGCCGTACTTCTTTTCCAAAAGCTCACGGAATACACGGAACGCCACGGCAGGCTCGGTTGTAGTACCCGACTTTGAGATCACGTTGATGCAGATGTCCTTGCCTTCACAGATAGAGAGCAGTTCGTTCAGTGATTGAGCACTGATATTGCATCCCGCGAAGTACACATCGGGGGTATCCTTCTTCAAATTATTATACAGAGGTGACTTCATGAATTCAATCACTGCTCTGGCACCCAGATAAGAGCCTCCGATTCCGATGGCAATAAACACGTCACAGCTATTTTGGATCTTCTGTGCTGCCTTCTTGATTCTCGCGTATTCCTCTTTGTCGTAGTTGGTGGGCAGATTCACCCAACCCAGGAAATCATTTCCCTCGCCGGTTCCGTCCAACAAGGTCTTCTGAGCCTTCAGAACCTCGGGACAGATTTCCTTCCAATCCTCCGCCTTCACAAAATTTTTTACGTATGCGTCGTTTAATTTCAGTGCCATTTCTACTTTTTCCCACCTTTTTAAATTAAAAAACTTAGGACTATATTATATAACATATCCTCCGTTATTTTTAGAACAATTTATGAACATTTTGTAACGATTTATGAAAATCCAACAAGGTTTTTCAGCAATTGAAGCAGTACATCCACGAAGCGAATTTTGGGTACCGATTCGGTGGCAGTAATCTCCACGCTGCCAATGACCTTACCATCCAAACGATATTCCACACTTCCGATCTTCTCCCCTTTTGCAATTGGAGCGGTCAGAGTTTCGGGCAGATCCACCACGTATTCCACTCGCTTTCCATCCCCCTTCTTGATCACAGTTTCGAAGTGAGGGAAGGATGCGCCGCACACCTCCCGCAGTCCGCCAAGCACCGACAAAGGCTCTAACTCCTTGCCCTCTTGGGCGTAAACCGTATAATTCGCGAATCCATAATCCAGAAGAGCGGTTGCCGCTCCGTTTCGAATATCTCGGCTGGGAGCACCCATAATGACACAGATCAACGTCATGCCGTCACGCTCCGCAGTTGCGGACACACAAAAGCCCGCCTTGGAGGTGGACCCGGTTTTCAGCCCGGTGGCTCCCCTGTAAAAGCGAACCAATCGGTTGGTATTCGTCAATCCAAAGCTACCGTTTCGCACGGTATCCATCCAAATAGAGCTATATTCGGTTATTTTCTTGTGCCTGATCAACTCCCTTGACATAAGGGCAATATCTCTGGCAGAGGTCACGTGGTTTGTGGCGGTATCGTCAAGACCGTTGGTATTCTCAAAATTGGTATTCACCATTCCCAATTCCCGTGCCCGACGGTTCATCTGCTCCACAAAGGCTTCTTCGCTACCCGCAAGATGCTCGGCGAGAGCAACCGCCGCGTCATTGGCAGAGGCGATGACCACACTTTTAATCATATCCTCCGCTGTCATCTGCTCCCCTTCTTTTAAATAGATCTGGGAACCGCCCATGGAACAGGCATGAGCACTGGCAGTCACCATATCCTCATAGCGAAGCCGTCCTCCTTCGATGGCTTCCATCACCAACAAAAGGGTCATAACCTTCGTCACCGAAGCGGGAGGTAACGGTTCGTCCGCGTTTTGCTCCATGAGAATCATTCCGGTAGATGCCTCCATGAGGATGGCGGACTTACAGTCGGGCGTGGGAGCCCCGTCGGCACGCACTGTCTCCGCCGCGACAGGTAGCCTCCCCGGCAAAATCAGGCATATCACAAGGAGCAAACCGCACAGTCTCCTTCTCCATTTTTTTGACAAGCTCAATCCTATTTTTGTCCGTTTTTTGAGCAATAATACACTTCTCACCTTCATCACCTCGACACATTTTATGCGCCGCCGCAGAGCATTATGAATCTTGCCGCAGACAAAACAGAGTCGGCTTACCGAGGCAAGCCGACTCTGTTTTATTTAACTGAAAAGCGGTATTCGGTGAAGAAGTCGTAAACTTCTCCCGGCTTTAGGACGCAATTCGTAAAATTCTCGTGATTCACGCTGTCCGGCATGTGCTGGGTTTCCAGGCAAAGGAGCGTCTGCGGAGCCTGTCCGTAGCCTCCCTTAAAGGGAAACTCTTTATTCGTCAAGAAATTGCCGGAATAAAACTGCACGCAGGGCTGGTTGGTAAAAAGCTCCATGACCCTTCCGCTTTCGGGATCGTACAGTTCCCCGCGTTTCACAGGCTCCTGGGTGGCTCCTCCGCGGAAATTGAGGCAATGGTCATAGCCTCCTGCCTGCTTCAGATCCACGTCATCTGCCCCGATGTCCTGTCCTACCGTCTTCGGTGTACGAAAATCAAAGGGAGTTCCCTCTACGCTCCGCAGCTCGCCGGTAGGGATCAGTGTATCGTCAGTAGGCAGATAGGTATCGGCATCCAGCCACAGGATCAGCGGATGAACACTGCCTGAGGCGTAGCCGCGCAGATTGAAATAAGTATGATTGGTCAGATTCAGCACGGTGGTCTGGTCGGTAGTTGCCACATAACGGATGGACAAACCGTTTTGCGCCGTCAGCTGATAGGTAACCGTCAGATCCAGATTGCCGGGATATCCCTCGTCTCCGTCGGGAGAAAGGATATGCAACACGAGGGACGGTTCGTCACCATCGATCTCGGTCACATCCCAGAGCTTCGTATTGAAGCCGTACTCACCGCCGTGAAGGTGGTTGACACCGTTGTTAATAAACAGGCTGTAAGCCTTCCCCTCCAGCGTGAAGGCTCCGCGGGCAATTCGATTGCCCCAACGTCCAATGAGTGCCCCCTGGTAGCCGTCTCCGCGAACATAAGAATCCAGACAATCATAACCTCCGATCACATCCGTCATGCATCCGTTCCGATCCGGCACCCTCAGCTCTGCCAGCACACCGCCATAGTTTAGAATCTTTACCGTCATTCCGTTTTCGTTTCGGAGGGTGTAGGCGTACACCTTACGTCCGTCAGTAAGTGTCCCGAATAATTGCCTCTGGATACTCATACTCTCCTCCTTAGTCATCGTAACCGCGGGGATTCTTCAACTGCCAGTTATAGGCATCCCGGCACATGTCCTCAATGTTATACTCCGCCTTCCAGCCAAGAATCTCCGCTGCCTTAGCGGGGTTGGCGTAGCACTCGTCAATATCACCGGGACGGCGAGGAGTGATCTGATAGGGGATGGCAATACCCGTTGCCTTCTCGTACGCGTGAACAATATCCAGCACCGAGTAGCCCACGCCGGTTCCAATGTTAAAGTGCTCCACGCCGGTGATCTTCTCCGCCCGCTCAATTGCCTTTAAATGTGCCCTTGCCAGATCCACTACGTGAATATAGTCTCGGACACCGGTTCCGTCTGGCGTGTTATAGTCGTTACCGAACACAGACAGACGCTCCCGTCTTCCGGCGGCAACCTGAGTAATGTAGGGGAGCAGGTTATTGGGAATCCCTTGGGGATCCTCACCGATGAGCCCGCTCTTGTGAGCACCGATGGGATTGAAGTAACGGAGAATGGAAATGCTCCACTCGGGGTCGGAGGTGTGAAGATCCTTTAAGATCCGCTCGATCATCAGCTTTGTCTCGCCGTAGGGGTTGGTGGTGGACAGGGGGAAATCCTCGGTAATGGGAACACTGGAGGGATTACCGTAAACCGTAGCGGAAGAGCTGAACACGATCCGCTTGGCGTTGTACTTTTGCAGAACCTCGCACAGATTTAGCGTACCCGTAATATTGTTATGGTAATACCACAGAGGCTTCTGGCAGGACTCACCTACAGCCTTTAGACCCGCGAAGTGAATACAACTGTCGATGCCGTTCTCACAAACAACGCGCTCCAGCGCCTCCTTGTCCAGAAGATCTACCTCATAGAACTTGAAGTCCTTTCCCGTGATCTGCTTGACCCGTTCCAGCGCGCAAGGCTTACTGTTCAGAAAGTTATCTACAACCACAAGCTCTCTTCCAGCATTCAGAAATTCCACCATCGTATGGGAGCCGATATAACCCGCTCCGCCGGTAATCAAAATTGCCATGTCTCTTCTCCTTCTGATTGATTCTTACGCGTTGCTGAGGGAATCGGGATATACGCCCCGTACCTTCAGCTCCGCCAAGCTATTTTGCACCTTTTCTTTGTCTTCATGATAGGTAACGCCATACCAGGCACTGTCAGATTCGTATACTCTCACGCGGCACCTTCCCGCCTCCATCATTTCTCGAACGGCAAAGGGCAGATAGTACTCGCACTTCTGGGGATTGGGTCCCAGATCAGAGAGAAAACTCTTAAATCCCGCCTCTACCTCGGCGAAAATATCGGGAGTAAAGCCCCAGCAATTCATAGAAGCGATGGCGTTCAAAGGAAGAGCGGACTCCGCTCCGTTCTCGCAAAACACGGCGTGATTCCCTTCTCGGCGGATGGCTGTACGCTCCGTCACGTCCACCAGATACCCGTCCTCGCCCACACAGCAGATTCCACGGGATACCGTTCCGTTTTCAGTCAATGTATTTTCCAGCACGTAGCCGATCATGCAGTATTCCGACTCGCCCTCCTTCTTTGGGGCGGACAGATGCTTTGCCAACAGCTCATAGGCACTCTTGCCGTAAAAATCGTCCGCATTGATCACGGCGAAGGGCTCATGCACCTCATGTCTTGCCGCCAGCAACGCCTGGGCGGTTCCCCAAGGCTTGACCCGTCCCTCCGGTACTGCAAATCCCTCGGGCAGATCCTTCAGATCCTGGAACACGTATTTGACCTGAATTTTCGACTCAAATCGGCTTCCGATGGTCTGGCGGAACAGCTCCAGATTTTCTTCCTTGATCACGAACACCACCTTGTCAAAGCCTGCGCGAATGGCATCGTACACTGAAAAATCAATAATGAATTCACCGCGGTCAGTAATGGGATCCAGTTGCTTGAGTCCTCCGTAGCGCGAACCCATGCCCGCTGCCAAAATTACGAGAGTCATAATGATTTCCTTTCTTTACGGTCAGCATTTTCACCGTTGATCTGTCTATTTCTCTGAAATGTCATTATACCATTTTTTTAACAAATTGAAAATAAGTTTCGAATCTAATTAACAATTTGTTTACAATACACGGATTGATAAAAAAATAACAGAATTTTTCAAAAAGCTATTGACAATTTCCATGATCCATGCTATAATTCATTTGTCTCATTTGAGACACTTTTTTGAAAGGAGGTTGCTATGACGGTCTACACTTACTTTCCCGCAATTTCCAAAAACTCCATTTTTGCGGGTACGCAACCAGACTCGGTAAACCGTTTTCTCACTCCGAACACTCTACGGCTTTCAAACTTTCTCGCCAACCAGGTGATTTATTCCTCCAAATCGGAAAAGCTATACGTGGGGGTTCTGTGCTCCGGCAGTGCTCAGGTTCAGGCAGGCAGCTCCGAGGAGTACGCGGTTTTGAATACACTGCGAGAGGGGGACATGTTTGGAGTCGCCAATCTGTACGCCCAACAGGAGCCCTTTCCCACTCGGATCGTCTCTGCGGGGGAAGCACAGGTCTTGTTCATTGACGGCGATGCCTTTCGGCAATGGATCGAGAACGACCACTGTGCTCTTCGCAATTACCTAACCTTTCAGAGTGGAAAGCTAATGTATCTGAACCGAAAAATTCTGACCTTCACCGCCGGAAGCGCAGAAAAAAAACTCTCCCTCTTTCTTTTGGACCGGCAAATAAACGGGAAGGTTACGCTTCCCTGCTCCATGAGCGGGCTTGCCGACCAGCTGGGGATCGGACGGGCCTCCCTCTACCGAGCCGTGGACAGTCTGATTCAGGGGAATTTACTGGAAAGGAAGGACAAAGACTTCTTTCTCCCAGATCCCGACGCTCTGAAACGGCGGTATGAGACACCGTAAGCACTATTGGCTAAAAAATCTATTTTTACTAATTTTATTACTAATTTTGTTTAAGAAAGGAATTTCAAAATGAAACACACCGCAACAAAACTCATCACCCTTCTTCTGGCACTTTGCATGGTACTGCCCTTCGCTTTGATCGGCTGTGCCAAGCAGGAAGAAACCCCTAACAACACCGACCCCGCCGGAATCGAAAGCGGCACCAACGCCTCCGCTAAGGTGGCTTTGGATCTGACCGCCGAGTGGGAAACCATCAACGGCAAAAACACGCTGGTACAGGGATGTCTTGTAATCAACACTGCCTTCGCCGCCGCCCACCCCAACGAGGTCGCTAAGTTTCTCCAGGATTACAGTGCCTCGGTAACCACCGTAAAAAGCGGCTCGGAGGATGCCATCAACATGATCGTGAACGCCGGAATCCTTCCCAAAGCCGCCATTGCCAAAAAGGCTCTGCCGAACTGTAATCTCTGCTATATCGCGGGCTCTGATATGAAACCTGTCATGAACACCTTCTGCAACAAGATCTTCTCCTACGATGCTACCTCCATTGGCGGTGCTCTTCCCACCGACGGCTTCTATTACACCGTTGCCGGCGACGCAACCAAGGCGGACAAGAATCTGGAAATGAAGATCTACGCGCTGAACGGAACCACCGCTCTGGGCATGGCACAGATGATCGACAATGAAAAGAACAACAAATCTGACATGAACTACAACATCTCCCTTCACACCGCCGCCGATGCCATTACCGGTGCCATCGTAAGCGGTGAGTGCGCCATTGCCGCTCTTCCCACAAACGTAGCGGTGAAGCTCTTCAACAAGTCTCAGGGGAAGCTTCAGCTTTTGGCTCTGAACACCCTCGGCGTATTGTATCTGCTCCAGAACGGTGAAGGAACCATCGCCTCTCTTGCTGATCTGAAGGGTAAGACGATCTACCTTCCCGGTGCCGGCTCCAACCCCGAGTATATTACCGCCGCCCTTGTGCAATCCGCCGGCTTGAAGGTTGGTGAGGACGTGACCCTGGACACCACCTCTTACAACAGTCCCGATGCCCTCCAGGCGGCATTCGTTGCCGGGCAGGCACCGCTCGCTGTCCTTCCCGAGCCTAAGGTAACCGTGGCGCTGACCTCTGCCAACGCCGCTCAATAAACAAAGTCATTTTGTCACACAAGGAGACCGCCATGACCGTAAAAAAAATATGCTTATCTGTAATAAAGATCCTTGTCGCTCTTGTTTTCTGGGGCGGAGTGTGGTTTGCGGTCTCTCTGCGTGTGAACAGCGACTTTTTCTTCCCCGCCCCCGATACCGTAGGAGCCGAGCTTTGGCACTTGATCGGCGAAAAGTCCTTTTGGCTGACTACCTGCACTTCTCTGCTCCGGGTTCTATGGGGAATTTCGATCTCTTGGATCTTGGGCACGCTTCTTGCTTATCTGACCGCCTCCTCCCGATTCCTTGACACCATTCTCAGTCCCGCCATCTCTGCGGTCAAATCCACCCCCGTCGCCTCCTTCATCATTCTGGCACTTCTCTGGATGGAGCGCGGGATCCTTCCCGTTTTTATCACGGCACTGATCGTGATTCCCATCGTTTGGGCAAACGTATCCGAAGGGATCCGAAGCGTAGACAGAAATCTTGTTGAGGTAGCGACGGTGTACCGCTTCTCCCTTTGGAAGAAGCTCTTCCGTCTTTATGTCCCCTCGGTCGTTCCGTACTTTATGGCGGCATGTAAATCCTCCTTGGGAATGGCATGGAAGGCGGGAATTGCCGCCGAGATCTTGGCAACGCCGGATCATTCTATTGGCAAGGAGCTATACTATTCCAAGACCTATCTGGAAACACCTACTCTCTTTGCTTGGACACTCATCGTCATTTTACTGAGCTTGATCATCGAAAAGCTGCTGGTCTACGGTTTAGAGCGGCTAACCAAAAAGCTGCGCATGATCCCGAAAGGAGAAGCCCATGCTGAACATTGAACATCTGACTCTTCGGTATCAAAAAAAGACGGTACTTTCGGATCTGAGCTACTCCTTTGCTGAGGGAAAGATCACGGCAATTTTAGGGGCCTCGGGAATTGGAAAAACTACTCTGCTTCATGTCATCTCGGGCTTACTCACTCCCTCTGAGGGACGGATCCAAAGCTCCTATGAAAGGTGTGCCTACTTATTTCAAGAACCCCGGCTCTTCCCCTGGATGACCGCCTTAGAAAACGTAAGTGCTGTCTGCCCAGACAAAGCCAAAGCCCTGTATTTTCTGGGGCGTCTGTTCCCCGACTCAGACATCAGCGCTCTATATCCCCACGAGCTCTCGGGGGGGATGAAGCAACGGGTATCCATTGCCCGCGCGCTGGCGTACGCCCCCGATCTGGTTTTAATGGACGAACCCTTCCGCGGTTTAGACGCGGAGACACGGTTGGCAACGTCAGACCTTGTATTCCAGACACTCCGTGAAAAAACCGTGCTCCTCGTCACCCACGATGAGGCGGATCTGGACTACTGCGATTGCGTACTTCACATGGTAGGCTCCCCCGTTACCGGTTTGGAGTCGGAAAAAAGTGGAAGGGTCTCTGCTGAATAACAAAATTGGGAACCGTCAATACTCCTGACAGAAAGGCTGATGCTCCAAGGAGCACCGCCGATGTCGGGAGTATTTTTTGATGTATTATAACAAAGTCGAAATTTGCGGTGTCAATACCGCCAACCTAAAGGTTCTGACCGATGAAGAAAAAAAGACTCTGCTGAAAAAAACAAAGGAAGGAGATCAAAACGCCAGACAAGAGCTGATCTACGGAAATTTGCGTTTGGTGCTGAGCATCATTCAGCGCTTTACCAACCGAAAGGAGAGCATGGACGATCTGTTTCAGGTAGGCTGCATTGGGCTTGTGAAGGCGGTGGACAACTTCAATATTGAGCTGGACGTAAAATTTTCCACCTATGCCGTTCCCATGATTATTGGGGAAATCCGCCGTTATCTGAGAGACAACAACTCCATCCGGATCAGCCGCTCGGTCCGTGACCTTGCATACCGCTCCCTTCAAGCCCGGGAGGAGCTTACACGGGAAAAGGAGTATGATCCGAGCCCCGAGGAGATTGCCGCTCGTCTGGGGGAGAAAAAGGAAGCAGTCGTACACGCCATGGAGGCGATCATCGAACCGATTTCCCTTTACGAGCCGGTATACAGTGAAAACGGAGATTCCATTTACGTGATGGATCAGCTCAGCGACTCCAACAGTTCCGATGAGATTTGGTTGGAGAACATCGCGCTCCGGGAAGCCATGCAAAAGCTAAACGAGCGCGAACGCACCATTCTACAGCTCCGTTACTACAAAAACAAGACTCAAATGGAGATTGCCGAGGAGATCGGTATCTCTCAGGCGCAGGTATCTCGGTTGGAAAAAGGGGCTCTGGAGCATATGAGGAAGCAGATCTGACCGTTCCCTCAGAAAAAAGAACCGTTCTCTGTTTCTAAAGAAAGCCGCTTTTACTATCATTTCTTTGACAGCAAAAGCGGCCTTTCGTATGCTTTTTATTGGAAAATTAAAGAAAGATCTTTTGGTACTGCCTTCCTTCCTTAGCGGCGGCAATGGTTGCTCGCAAGAGAGAAAAGTCAGCCACCAAGGAGTGAGGCTTCTTATCCGGGTCATCCTGAGTCATGGGAACAAAAAAGACACCTTTACGAGTGAGAAGCAGTCCGATATTTTTCAAGTTTGCGGACAGGGCATCGTTGGACGCAAGAGCGATCACCAGGGGGCGGTTGCTCCGCAAATGAGCCTTTGCCGCCATCGTTACCGCCGTATCGGTAATCCCCATAGCAATCTTCGCCAGCGTATTTCCCGTACAGGGGCAAATAACCAACAGGTCCAGGGGTGTTCTCGGTCCTAAGGGCTCTGCCTCCACGATGGTATGGATAATTGGTTTATGGCAAAGCTGAGTGACACGTTCCTTCAACGCCTCACTGCTTCCAAAATGAGTATCGGTCGTATACACGTTTTCACTAAAAATCGGCAAAAGCTCTTGCCCCGATTCGCAAAGTGCCTTCATTTGCTCCAGTGCCAATCGATGGGTACAGTAGGAGCCGCACATGGCAAATCCGATCATCCCGTCTCCACCTCCTCTCTGAGGATCCGATCCACACAGTGGGCGATCAGTTCCCCCGCGCTGTCCGGTGCGTATTTTCCGGGAAGAGAGGTTGCCCAGAGGACGTTGGAACCAAGCTCCTTGGCTGCCCCAATATCCACACCGCCCGGCACCGAGGCAAGGTCGATCAAAAATGTGCGGGGATCCGCCCGTTCCAGAAATTCACGGTCAAAAAGCCAATGGGGAACGGTATTGTAGATCACATCATATCCATCCGCCAATTGGCGGATCGCGCCCTCTCTGCTCAGATCCAGAGACAGACATCCCAGAGATTCCGCCCAGGCAAGGTCGCTCTTTTTTCTTGCCGCTACGGTAACCGTGGCACCAAGATTCTGTAACAGCCGTGCCAGGTGCTTGGCAATTCTTCCGTAGCCGGTAATGGCAATTTTCGCACCAAACAGAGTACGGTTCAGGCGGTTCATGGCAATGCTCAGTGCCGCCTCCGCCGTGGTATACGCGTTTTGAATTTGGAATTCCTCAGAATGAAAATAATCAAATACACGGAGTCCTTTTGCCTCTGCGTTTGCCGAAAAGGATTCCGGGATCTTTCCGCCTACGATCCTCTGCCCCGGCGGGAGGAGAGAAAGTAAGTCGTTCAGACGCAAACGGGAGTCCGATGCATCAAAGGGACAATTCAACAGAAGACCGTCCACCGATGCCGGTAAAGGAAGTACCACTCCCTCCGTTTCAGCTACCGCCTCCTCCGGACTGGAAAAGAAGGTGACCCCTTTCCTCTCCTCTCCTGCTGTTGTCAAGCCCCAAACCTTCACGTCCCAATTCTTTTTGCCAAGCATGACTGCCGCCGTATATTGTCTCAGATCGCCTCCAAGCATCGCAAGCTTTTTTTTGCTGTTCATCGTCATACAATCCTTTCAATCACAGGCTGGATGCTGATGCCTGCTTTGGTATCAGCATATGTGAAAAACAGCACTTTTGACAGGGACATTCCGCATTTACGGCAAGAAAAATTGGATCCTTTTTCTCTCCCTCGGTAAGTTGTACACCGGCACGGAGCTCTCCGCGGGCATCTGCGCTATGCGGTGATCGTGATTTCCGATGAGGATCCCTTGGGATGCGGGAAGACCGTCGGTTATCGGAAGCTTCTCTGAGGACAGATAGGTCAGTGAGCTCTCTTCACCGATGAAAACAAACGCTCCCTCCAGATCCTCTCCGCCATCTGACCGGGTCATTCCCAGAGCTACCGAATCAGTCATCCTCACCCCTTCCGTGTTATGGGTAAAGACCACCCGAGTTCCGCATTCCTCTGCCGTATCAAACAGACGGCTCGCGATTTGAGCCTCCTCTTGGGTAGTAGGTGCAGGCAAATAGAGTGTATGGATCATTGTCTTCCGCAATAACAGCTCTAAGCCTCGAACGTCTCTACCGTGATAATGGCTCAGGACGTAGGAATGGATCTCCGTGGCGTGAGACTCGCTCAAAAGCTCTTTCACCGCGGAGTAGGTACGAAGCCCGCCCGAGGTACAGTCGCAAACCGACAGTGTGATTCCTTCCTCCACTGCGAAGATCTCATTCTGTTTCCCGTCGTTGGCGTAGACAAGACGGGGCGTGGCATTCACACTGTGATAGACCGTCAGACAAAGTGCCAATCCCAGCACCGTTGCCAAGGGCAGCACGGCAAGCCATCGTTTTTTCTCCAATCTGACAACCAACAGCACTGCCGTGGCGATGCTGAAAAGAGGAATCAGCAGATAGGAAAAGGAGTAATCAAGAGACAGGGTTCCGTACGGAATCCCCGAAAAGAAGCGAAGCTGTGCAAGAAGTCCCTCACCTGCGGCAGACAACGCCGCTCGGATCCCATCGCCCGCAAAGGGTACGCCATGCAACAGAAGAAGGGGCACGGTTGCCACCAAAATCAGATCAGCCAAAGGTGACATGAGTATATTACTCACGAGACCGATCCAGGAAATTTCCCCAAACACCGCCCACATAATAGGAAGCAAAAACAAGTTCGCCACCACCGTCATCAAGAGAAGCATGATCCCCTTTCTCAAAAAACGCAAAAGAGGATTTTTTGAATACGGAATCTGCTTCTCCGCCACAGGGTAGACGGTCAAAATGCCCAAGGTGGCAAGAAAGGACATCCAAAGTCCCAGGTCGCTCACTCCGTAGGGGAAGATCAGAAGAATCACGGTCACCGACGCAAAGAGAGCGGTAACAGAATCGTTTTCCTCATAAAACATAAAGCTCAGGTACACCGAAAAGAGCATTAACACCGAACGGCAGGCGGACATGGAAAAGCCTGTGACAAACAGAAATCCAAGGGCAAACAGTGCCACGATCACACAGCGAAGCTTTTTCGGGATCCACAGCCTGATCAACAACCACTCCAAGCCTCCCAAAAGTACCGTAATATGCATCCCGCTGATCGCCATTAAGTGAGAGGTGCCCGAACGCCGAAAATCACGGACGATTTCATCGGAAAGCTCGGCGGTGTCTCCCAGCAAAAACGCCCCCGACAGGTATCCCACCCTATCCCCCAGTTCTCGGGTGAGGATGCCATAAATGCCGTCTTGAACGCGCGACGCGAGAATCCGTCTGCCCGTATTGCTTTTGAGAAGCTCCCACACCGATCTCTCCTCGGACAGTCTCTGTACCAAAGGCTGATCCTCCTGTTCTATGTATATAGAAAAGACGATCCCCTCCTCTGCCCGAGTCTCGCTCAGGTCGGCAACGGGACGCAGATCGGCAAAGCTGAGGACCCGATCTCCCACCCTCAGTTCTTCGTCAAAATCACAGTAAAGGATCCCCTTGCCCGAGCATTTCTCTCCATCTGTCTCAAGGAGCTTCACCCGATACCCTGACTCTCTCTCATCCAAAATTTCCGCCAGGATCCTTCGTTCCCCTTCCAGTTCTGCTGCTCTCCTTTGAGGAAGATCCACCGAAAGAAAAATATTCAGCATGGCAACGCCTATGAAAAAAATCCCCAAAAGCCAGCTAAGGAGTGTAAGCCGACTCTGCGGACGTAAAATCATCCAACACACCACAAAGCAAAGTGCCGCGGCTGTCAACAGCAAAAGCGGGATCAGGAAGGACATGGGAAGCCGCCAGACAAGCAAAGAAGCGATGTAGAACAAGAAGCAGAACAGGCAAAGGGGTCGTTGATCAAAAAGTGCCATAGATTCCTCCCATCTTTCTTGTTTCTTGCAATTGTTCATTTTTCTTTCATCTTACCACAAAAAACGTAATCTGTCAATTCCCTCCGAAAACTTATGAAAAAAAGCACAAAAAGACGATTATTTTTCTTTTTTACAGAAAATTTACAGAGGTAGAAAGATTTTACTTGACTTTTTGGCAGGTTTATTATATAATAGAAGGTGCTGTAAAAAATACAGAAAAGGATGTACGTGATATGAGAATGATCAACAACCTCAAGGGAGCGAAGCCTCCCAAGGTTATCTCCAATCTCCGCCACTTGGTTACCTCGGGCGCGGAGTGCTTCGGAGACCGCACCCTGTATTTCTACAAGGAAAGAAACGGCGAATATGCCGAGTATTCCTACTCCCGTCTTTTGACCGAAATGAATCGCCTGGGAACTGCCTTTTCCCTCTTGGGCATTGGGGATCAGCACATTGCTGTTAGCGGTGACACCCATCCCCGTTGGATCGCCACCTATCTGGCATGTATCAACGGTAACGGCTGTATCGTCCCCATTGACAAGGAGCTCTCCGCCGAAGCCACCGCTGATTTTCTGAAATTTGGCGAGTGCGTCTGCTTTGTTTACACCGCCGCCCAGAACGAAAAAGCCAAGGAGCTTTCCGCCCTCTGTCCCGAGATCCGTTATTTCATTCCCATTGAGCCGGAGGAGGATTTCCGCTTTTCCGACAAGGTATACACGGTAGACGAGATCCTGGAAATGGGTGAAAAAGCAATTTCCGAGGGAAATGATTCCTATCTTCAAATTTCCCTTGAAATGGAGAAAATGTCCGCTCTGATCTTCACCTCCGGAACCACCGGAACCAGCAAGGGTGTGATGCTTTCCCACAGAAATTTGACCGCCGCTACCAATGCGTCGGTACTTTCCATGTCTTACGACGACCGCAACACCTTTGTTTCGGTTCTCCCGCCTCACCACACGTACGAAATTACCTGCGGTCACCTTGCCATTATGGATCTGGGTGCCCAGATCTTCATCAATGATAGTCTGAAGCACGTACTAAAAAACTTCAAATCCTTCCAACCCAACGCCTTGATGCTAGTTCCCCTCTTTGTGGAGACTATGCACAAGAGAATTTGGGACGAGGTACGCAAGAAGGGGCTGGAAAAGCAGATGCGTGCGCTGATCAAGATGAACAGTGCCTTGCTTTCGGTTCGGCTGGATATCCGCGGCAAGCTATTTAAGCAGGTCAACGCCGCCTTCGGAGGAAATCTGAAGAGTATTGTATGCGGCGGAGCCCCGCTGAGTCCTGATCTCATTAAGGACTTTTATGCCTTTGGTATTACGGTTCTGGAGGGCTACGGTATCACCGAGTGCGCTCCCCTGGTTTCGGTCAACTCTCCCGGAAAGATCAAGTTCCGCTCCGTGGGCACGCCTGTGAAGGGCTGTACCGTCATGATCGACAAGAAACCCGAGGAAGAGACCGGAGAGATCTTGGTCAAGGGTGACAACGTCATGATGGGCTACTACAAGAATGAGGAAGCTACCGCGGAGGCATTTACCGAGGACGGTTGGTTCCGGACCGGTGATATTGGCTATATGGATGACGAGGGATATATTTTCATTACCGGACGAAAAAAGAACGTCATCATCCTGAGCAACGGTAAGAACGTGTTCCCCGAGGAACTGGAGGAATATCTTGCCGCCGTTCCCGCCATTCTGGAATCGGTAGTTCTCGCCAGAACCAACGACTTAGGAGAGCAAACCATTACCGCCATCGTTGTCCCCAACGAGGAAATTCTTGCCGGCAAGAACAAAGACGAAATTTACGCAGAAATCAAAACTGCTGTAAATAATATTAACCGTAAGTTGCCCTCTTTCAAGCATATCCGCAAGATCGAGGTCAGATACGACAAATTTGAGCGCACCACTTCTAAAAAGATTCAGCGCTTTAAGGTCAACTGAAAAAACAAATTAGGAGGAAATTATGTACGAGAAGTTTGTAGAACTGTTGGTAGAGGAGCTGCAGATTGAACGCAGCGAGATCACTATGGAGGCTGAACTGTCCAACGATCTGGGCATCAACTCCATTGAGCTTGCCGATCTGGTTATGCTCTGCGAGGACAAATTCGGCATTGAGATCAATGACGATGACATTCGCAAATTCACCACCGTTGGTGACGTAGTAAGCTACCTGGAAACTCTGAACGTTTGATCGAACATAAAAATTCCCCTCGAAGGTATTTTCTTCGAGGGGAATTTTTTTACGTACTGTTATATTAAATTTGCTGATACGGCTTCTGCTCCAGATCACGTTATAATTACTTCCCCGATTTCAGCTTCTTATACCGCCGTCGGAATTCCACCGGCGTAATCCCCGCATGCCGTTTAAAAAACGGAAAAAAGTAGCTTTCCGTGGCAAATCCACATTTCTCCGCAATCTTACCCACCGTAATATCCGGACAGTGTCGCAACAGATATTTGGCTTGATTCAAACGGCATAGCTCCACGAATCGGTGAACAGAAAGACCTGTAATAGTGCGAAAATCCCGATTGAGCTTTGCCACACTGATGGCAAATCTTGCCGCCACTTGCTCTACGTTAATGGAGGCGGTATAATTCTCCGCCAAGTACTGCAACACCTCTTGAATATACGTAGAAGCGATTCCGATCCGGATTCGTTTCTCCTCGGGACAGAAATCAAAGATCCGATTGAGAACAAAGTAAAACATCAGTTCTCTTTCCTCTACGGTAGTCTTTTCACCGAAGGAAAGGCATGCCTCGATCATCTGCCGCAGATTTTGTGCCTGTTCCTCAGTCAACGGAAATAAAATTCCGATGTTCTTTTCCTGAAGTAGCGTGGGGATCATTCGATTTTCCACTCCGGACAAAGTCTTCTCTCCAAAATAGAACACATACCTCTCAAAACGATTCGGATCCTCACAGGACATGGAATGAACGGTATATGGTCAGGATAAAATGGCACAGGGATATTTGTAGACGTACTTTACGCCGTTGATCACTGACGTCTGTTCTACATTATCCGTACAAAAATACAATTCGTACTGGGGATGGATATGCACAAAGGGCATGATAGCACTCCGACGCTCGTGCTCCATGAAGAAATCTATGCCCATATCGGCAAAGAAACCTGTCATGATTTTCTCTCCTCCCTACTTCCTCCGTTTTCGAATTCTTTTCTGCGCATTTGATTGGGCTCCTTCAACCCGAGATACGACCAATCGTGTCTTGTCGGAACCATTCTCAACTGCAATACCGAAGGAGAAAGAGACTGTTCCAATAACATGTATTTTCTGGATGCCAAGGATTCCAGCCAGATGAGCTCGGGCATTCGCTTGGCACCGGGACAGTGGCATGCCATCCGTATCGTCACCGAAACTCCATCCGGATGCCGGCACAGCAAAAGCTCCGCCTCCCGTAAAGGGATCAAGCGTCTGCAAAAGCAGAGCACCCCCAGCACGAAAGCGGAAAACATAGAAAAATCAAATTCACCGTAATTCGTCAGCGGCTCGTACTCCGTGATCCGAACGGGACAACCGACGAAACGGGACAGCAGACGAGCGCGTTGTATCAAAGCACTTTCGATCCGTTCTCCCGCTTGAATCTCTGAGGGCTCGAGATTACCAAAGCAGAAACGAATTTCTCGCAAAGTCTCCGCAAGCTCCGGTGCACGGCGACGCATCTCCTTCGTCATTCTTCCCTTCTCTTGATTCCTCAGTTCCCCGCTCCACAAAAACGAGTCTTTATCTCTTATCAACAATTGAAACAGCGCAGAGGGATTCATTTGAGGAAATACAGCGACTCCCGCCGAGGCACCCGGCATGAGCGCGGGCAGGATCAAGGCGATTCCCAGGTCAGTTTTGGCGATCATGGGACGAGATTCGTAGCTAAGCAAGAAGGAACGCACACTCTCCCTATCGGTCCAACTCATATGGCTCCAAAGGCTGTCTCCCAGCCAACTCATTCGAGAAACCGGTGCCCGACCTGCTACGATCCGACCGTCGTCCGACACGTCGAACACAAGGAAGTCCTCAAAAAAGCGTCTGCTTCTGACAAACCGCGCGTAGATCTCTTCCTCATCCTCCGCTATGGTATACTTTTTCACTTCGTCTTTTATCATCATTGGGCGGTCCTCGCAGCTGGTTTACGGTCATTACGCTACCATTATATCATCCCCTTACCCAAATTTCAATACCTTATTTAAATTTTTCACTTTATTTTATTTTAGCTCAAAAATCTGTCTTTACGAATAAAAAGTGAATATTTTTTATTGATTTGATAGACGGAAATCTTCTTATAAGTCCTTGCAAATGTTTATGATACCCTGCAAAAATGGCTTAAAATCAAGGTTTTCCGCGTATCTGTCTATATCATGCCATATCTCCGTATAAGGTGGTTTTGCAAAGTCGGGCACCATTTAGGCACCACAAATTATAAGGAGGACGACATGAAAAACGTACTTTTAGATAAAGGTATTATACTTCCGTCCGGCGAAATCAGCAAGGATAAGATTAACCTTGTAGACGGAGCAATCACGCAGCCATTCGCAGAAATGGTATGGGTAACGACAGGCGGCGACATGGAAACCGTAAACCGCTTGACGGACGTACTCGTTACCATGAACACCCCGGCAGACCGGGAAAAGCTCTTTAAGGTTATCAAAATGCTGTACGGGCTTATGGGCTTGCCCTTTTCCGAGGAAGCTGAGCCTATGGGCGCAGACCCCGCCGTTTTGGATTATTTCATTTTTTCCTTTACGGCAGACTTTGGCGAAGTCATGCAGGACATTATCGCGGACGAAACAGAATAGACTACCGCACAGGCGGCGTTTACTAATTCCCCAACGGGAACATAGGAACGCCGCTTTTTTCATGCCCTCTGTTACGCAGTAGGGGCAAAAAAGCCCTTGATTTATGCGGCTTTGCGGGCGCATTTCTGACGCGGTAAGGGATTTATACCTAACCCCTCAAAAATACCGTTTTATTGCGTAACAAGACCACAGCAAAGGAGTGATGAAGCAATGGCAGTTTTCCGCGTGGAGCGCAACACAGGATATACCGTAATGAGCAACCACCACCTACGCAACAAGGAACTGACCTTAAAGGCAAAGGGGCTGTTATCGCAAATGCTGTCCTTGCCGGAGGATTGGGACTACACCCTTGCGGGGCTGTCCTACATCAACCGGGAAAGTATCGACGCTATCCGTACCGCGATATGGGAGCTTGAAAAAGCCGGATATATCACAAGGCGGCAGGGGCGCGACGAGAAAGGTAAAATGACCGCTATTGAGTACACCATATATGAGCAGCCGCAGCCACCCGGCAGCACAACGCCGGAATTGGATTGTCCGATATTGGAAAATCCAACACCGGGTAAGCCGATATTGGAAAATCCGACAACGGATAACCCGACGTCGGAAAATCCAACGCAAATAAATAAAGATATATCAAAAACTGACTTATCAAAAAAAGAAAAATCAAATACGGATTTATCAATTACCCATTCCATTCCTATCCT
>JAFTRY010000012.1 GCA_017462035.1 Clostridia bacterium | reverse complement strand
TCTTCCACAGTTTTATCCTTCCAAGGCATCTTTACTTCTCCTTTGGATTTTTTGATGCCTTTATTTTACCATAAAACTGTATACTATGTCCTTGCACTACCTGTATACTATGTTACTACACTATACACTGTGAACGCCCGCGGGCGAACGCAGTTCGCACCTACCGTGTGTTAGGCAAATATTTTTTGATTTCTCCGCTAAGAGCATCGTCCCTTCTGCTTTCTTATTTTTTTGAGAAAAGACTTGATTTTTTAGCGAGTTCGTGCTATAATAACTGTGTGACGTAGTATTGAAAACTATTTTTAAAAAGGAGGCGGCTCATGTCGAAAAAACGGGTTCGGTTAAGAGAGAGGATCCTTCCTACCTATACGAAAGGGGAGGAAGTGTTTAATATGGTGACCCATATCGTGGGAGGCGCGGTGGGAATTGCCACCTTGGTGCTTTGTATTATTCTTTCCGCCATTCGCGGAAGCGTAGCGGGTGTATTGTGTAGCATTGTATTCGGTGCTTCCATGACTGCGTTGTATACCATGTCCAGTGTGTATCACGGACTTCGCCCCAATCTTGCGAAAAAAGTATTTCAGATCATTGATCACTGTACCATTTATTTTTTGATCGCGGGAACCTATACCCCCATTTTGGTGTGTTGCATCGCTCCCGCTTATCCTGTTGCCGGCTGGGTAACCTTTGGTGTGGTGTGGGCTCTGGCGGCGCTTGCCACCACCTTGACCGCCATTGACCTCCATAAATACAAGGTGTTCAGCATGATTTGCTATGTGGGAATGGGATGGTCGATTCTATTCAGTATTCGCCAGGCACTCGAATGCTTGACTCTGTGGGGCTTCATGCTGGTATTAGGAGGAGGATTGTTCTACACCTTTGGTGTTTTGTTCTACCATCTGGGAAAAAAGAAAAAATACTTCCATTCGATCTTCCACATTTTTGTGCTTTTGGGGAGCATTTGTCATACTCTTAGTGTGATCTTTTTCGTATTGTGGAGGCTATAAAAAAGTGTTAACGCACCGTACTGTGTCCTATAGGCACAGTACGGTGTGTTTTTTACACATCTGTTTTTTTTCGGTATTGTTCGGGTGAGATCCCGTATTTGTCCTTGAAGGCACGGCTGAAGGTATAGATAGAGGAATAATTCAGCAGATCGGCAATATGCGTGATACTCAGATCGTGCTGAAGGATCAAAAGCCGAGCGGTTTCCAACCGCCGATTGCGGTAGTAATCGGTGAGGGTACCCGAGGTGATCTTACGAAAGAGGGCGGATAGGTAGCTATAATTGTAGTTGGTGACGCGGGAAAGCTCCTCCAGCCCCGTCATGGTATAGATATGGGTATCGATGTAATTCATCAAATAATAGCACAGGCTTTCCGGCTGGCTGATATTGCCGCGGGGAGGCAGGTTGGTTTCTCCTTGAAAGCTTCGGATGACTCGGATCATGACTTGCTCAAACATTGCGCTCAAGAGGCGCTCCGAGTAGGGCGCGTCGCGGTCAATTTCACCGAGTGCCTGGCTAATGAGAGCGGAGACTGTATCGTCCTGAAAAAGCCGAAGATCGGCTGGCAGGTAGGTATGCTCGATTCGCTCCAGGTCCGCTGCCATATGGGGATCCTTGGTGCTGAAGGCAAAGAAATCGTATTTCAGCGGATCCCGGGGGTCTGACACGATCCCGTGAAAATCACAGGGGAAGGAGAGATAAATATCTCCACGACGGACGGGAATACCCACGTCGTTGGTCAGTACCGTTCCCTTGCCGCCGGTGACGATGGTCAGCTCAAACCAGTTGATATGGGCGTGCTTAGGGATTACCGTGGTGTCTGTGCAATACAGCCGTCCGATCTGAAACAGACTGCAATTTCCAAAGCTGAGAGGGTGGGCGAGATAACGCTTGTCCAGATGATATTTTTTTTGGTATTCCTCCACTTTTACCAGCTCGGCGGGTAAAACAGAAAGTGTTGCCATGTCTTTTCCCCTTTTCGATCAATTTCTATGAATATTATATCTTGCGGCGGAGACGCTGTCAAGAAATATTAAATCTTTTTTTTGAAAACTTTTGAAAATGTTTTAAAAAACAAAAAAATGCTAAATAAAAGCCAAAGATCGGCTATTTACGGCATGGGGAAGTAGGTGTATAATGAACCTGTCAGTATTTTGAAATTTAATGATATTTACGGAGGTGCAAATCATGACTACGATTGCGATTATCGGATGCGGTAGAATTGCCAATGCCGCCCATCTTCCAAGTCTTGCCAAAATGGAGGAGGTACGGATCAAATACGCCTGCGATCTGATCCCGGAGAAGGCAGAGAAGGCGAAGGAGGATTTTCCCAAGATCGAGCAAGTCATTACCGATTATCAAGTTGCTTTGAATGACCCGGAGGTGGATGCCGTATTCGTTCTCACTCCCAACTACGCTCATTATACCATCACCATGGATGCCCTCCGTGCCGGAAAGCACGTAATGTGTGAAAAGCCCATTACCGTGAACTACAAGCTTTCTCGCGAGATGGCGGAAGAGGCGAAGAAGCAGGGCAGGATTTTGAACATTGGTGTATGTAATCGCTATCACAGATCGGTGGAGATGCTGGAGCAGATGAATCGGGAAGGGAAGTTCGGCAAGATCTATCACGTATATTGCTCCTTCCGTTCCTTCCGTTCCATCCCCGGTCTTGGCGGTCCCTTTACCGACAAGTCGCAGTCGGGCGGCGGTGTGCTTATCGACTGGGGCATTCATTTCCTGGATTTGATCCTGTACGTTCTGGGCGGCGCTAACTTGAAAAACGTTACCTGTGACACCTATTGCGAGATGGCAAAAAATATGAAGGAATATACGTATCGGAAGATGTGGGCGGAGGACACCGCCGATGTGGAGAACGGTGTGAATAACGTGGATGACTTTGTTACCGGTTATATCCGTACCGATAAGGCGAGCATTTCCTTCAACGGCGCGTGGGCGCAGAATTTGGACGAAAACGCCATGTTTGTCGATTTTTTAGGCGATCTGGGCGGAGCCAAGCTGGACTATGGCAAGAAGTTTGTTTTCTGTCACGGAGATACGTTGGAGACAGAAGACTTTGACTATGACATTCCCAACATGTATTATTGCCAGGATCTCGACTTTATTCATTCGGTACAAACCGGGGAAAAGAACCGCAACCACATTGACAGTATTCTGGAAAGTGCTAAGCTCCTGGATGCTCTTTATGCTTCCGCGGACGCGAAGCAGGAAATCAGCCTCTGAGTTTTTTTGGACGGGAGAAGCTTTGTGAAAAGAATTGGATTTGTTGATTTTTACTTGGGAGAATGGCATGCGGATCATTATCCCCAGTGGTTGGCGCAAGCTTGCGAACGCCTGGAGCTTTCCTACAAGGTGGCTTATGCCTGGGCGGAGCAGGAGCTCTCTCCCGTAAATGGTGTCAGTACCGAGGAATGGTGCCGTACCTATGGGGTAGAAGCGTGTCACAGCCTAGAGGAGCTTTGCGAGAAAAGCGATGTGATTTTGATATTGGCCCCCACCAATCCTGAAAAGCACTTGGGCTATGCCGAGACCGTGTTGAGGTATGGAAAGCCCACCTATATTGACAAAACCTTCGCACCCGATTTTAAGACGGCAAAAGCGATCTTTCGCTTGGGACGGGAGTACGATACACCCTTTTTCAGCACGTCGGCGTTGCGGTATGCCTCGGAGCTGGACGGCTATGACAACTGTCGGCAGATGATTACCACGGGAAGCGGGGCTAATCTTCCCGAATACGTGATTCATCAGATTGAGATGATCGTCAAAAAGCTGGGAATAGGGGCTGTCCGTTTGCGGGGAGAACTGCTTGGACAGCAGACCTTTCTCCACATTGCCTATCCAGATGACCGTACGGCGACCATGATCTTCGCCCGTTCTTATCCCTTTACCGTTTATTTATCTGACGGGACGGGCGGTGCGGTTCGTCCTGTTTACCGTGAGGTAACCTCCTCTTACTTTGAGATCTTGATGGAACGGATTTTACGATTTTTTGAGACGGGATGGGCGGATTTTGACGGTGCGGAGACTTTGGAGGTAGCCCGAATCCGTGAGGGTGCTCTGCTGGCGCGGGAAAATCCCGGTATTTGGTTTGATTTGAGTGACTTAGAAGAGAACTGAAAAGGAGAAAATTATGAAACTTGGTGTCATTAGTGATTGCTTTCGCCGCTCGATGGAGGAGAGTATCGCGCTGGCAGGAGAGCTCCGGCTGGATGGTATTCAGATGTATGCCGTTAGTGGGGAGTTTTGCCCGGAACAGCTGCTTGGATATCCGGAACGAATCCGGAGGTATCGCGAGCTGTTGACAAACCACGGCTTGACGGTAAGTGCCTTGTGCGGAGATCTGGGTGGTCACGGATTTGAGATCGCCTCGGAGAATCCCGGGCGGATCGAGAAGACCAATCGGATCGTGGACCTTGCCTGTGAGCTGGGCACTTCCGTAGTGACGACCCATATCGGTGTGATCCCCCAAGATGAGAAGAGTGAAAAGTATGCTATCATGCTCAGCGCTCTCCGAGCGTGCGGCTCTTACGCGGCAGGGAAGGGTGTGACTCTCGCCATTGAAACGGGTCCTGAGGTGGCTTCCACCCTTGCCAACTTCGTAGACAAGATCGAGGCGGGAGTAGGCGTGAATCTCGACCCCGCCAATTTTGTGATGGTTACCGGACAGGATCCCACAGAGGCGGTGTACTTGTTGAAGGATCATATCGTTCACACCCACCTAAAGGACGGAAAAATGCTGAAACGCTCTGATCCTGTGGAAATCTACCGTTGCTTTGCGGAGGGTGGAATTGAGGCGTTGAACGTGGCGGATTATTTCATTGAAACTCCCGTGGGAGAGGGAGACGTGGATTTTCGTTCGTATATTCAAGCTCTCAGGGATATTGGATACGACGGATTTCTTACCATTGAGCGTGAGACCGGAGCCGATCCTTCGGCAGATATTCGAAAGGCGGCAGATTACGCCAGAGCGAATTTTGGATTGTAACAGAAAAAAGGCACATTCGTCTTTTGACGCATGTGTCTTTTTTGTGCTTACAAAAATGGCTAATATCTTATTCAACATAGCAGAAGCCATTCCTTACTTCGTCTGAGGAGATTTTTGTGATGTGTATCTGATTTAGATGCACGTGGGTTTCGCAGAGGGTACAATAACCCCTTGGGGCGATGATGGGAGTTAAAAGTATCCGCGTTCTACTGGGCTTTTAACGCCATACTTGCAAACGAAACTATATAAAGACCCCTACCTCTTTAAGTGAGGTAGGGGAAGGTGTTAATCTCTGAAGTTTTCTCTAAATATTTGTCTGATAGAGTCAAGCATTTCTGATTTTTCAGAAGCAAAATCGTCAGTATTTGCAGCAATTTGAGTTAATTTTTCAAGAACATCCAACTTTTTGTTGTTATTGGTTGGCTTCAAATCATCATACATCTTTTCGTATAGTGACAACATTTTCTGATTTGTAGTTTCACGGCATCTTACAATATCACACATCGCTTGTGCTTTGGCTTGTCCTTGAATGTTGCCGGGAGAGCCGGGGTGACCGCTTTCGCCATCTCCCATTTCTGATAACTTCTCGATTGCATTGTTTAAGTATTCGGTTTGCTCCTGAATTTTTGCGATTTGCAACAGGATGTAGTTAATATTGTATACATTTTCGATTTTGATATCTTCGGTCATTTTATGATCCTCCAAATTTATGTTTGGCGGACACGCAAGGCATATTTTATTTTCGTTTACGAAGCGTGCCCTGCCACTTTTCACAAGACCTTTAGCCCTCTTAGGGTAGGTTGCCTCATATTCATTACCCTGCTCATCAACAACAATCACGTTTTTTTCGATGGGTGTCGCCCCCTTGCTTTGAAATGAGTTTCATGAGTGAATTCTGTTTTTTGTAATGGGTGCCGTCCCCAATTCACATAGTCATTATAGCACAGTTGTAAGTGTTTGTCAATAATATTTATCCGAACAGAAAAAAGCATCTTTTGAGGCGTATGATTGTTTTTTGCGGAGGGAGGAGTGCGTCAGTTCGAAGCTGCCTACAGAGCCGAAATGCATCTACAAAATTCTGAAAAACTTTAAAGTCGAAGGGTTTAGTGAAATATTCGGCTTACGCCGAATGTGAAATAATTTCCTTACGGAAATTGTGAAATATTGCTCCGTCGGTCGCAATGTGAAATGAAATTTGCCCACATTCGCGTCAGCGAATATTTCACATTTGCGAAGCAATATTTCACAGCGAAGCTATTTCACTTGCCCGAAGGGCAAATTTCGTTCAAAAAAGCCTAACGCTCGCGCGTTAGGCTTTTTTGTGGCTGGGATGGCCGGATTTGAACCGACGGATGCCAGAGTCAAAGTCTGGTGCCTTACCGCTTGGCGACATCCCAATATTCAGTTACCAACGGCTATTATATCATATTTTTCCTTTTGTGTCAATAGAAAATTCTCATTTTTGATTGTTTTTGATTGTCGCCTGAGAAATTTCTTGTCTTGGAGGTTTTTCTTTTTTTCGTTTGAAAAACGCCTTCCTTTTTATGAGGAAATTCGTTGCAATTTCCGGCAAGGTGTGATATAATTTGATAGGATTCGAGAATCCATGGTTTTGACAGGAGCGTGATCGTAGCAGTGAAACAAAAAAGTTTATCCAGAGATTTTACAGAGGGAAGTATCCCAAAGCAGTTGCTTTTCTTTTCTCTCCCTTTTATGGCGTCCAACGCCTTGCAGGTGTTATACAGCACGATTGATATGGTGATCGTGGGCGAGTACGTAGGTACCCCCGGACTTTCCGCCGTATCTCTGAGCAGTCAGATCGTGAACTTTGTGACCATGGTCTGTCTTGGTTTTTCCAACGGCGGACAGGTACTGATCTCCCAAGCTCTGGGAGCCAAGAAGAAGAAAGAAATGAACGACGTGATCGGAACGCTGTTTGGATTCGTAGTCATTCTTTCTCTTGTAATGTCCGGATTGATCCTGGTGTTTCGCAAGGGGATTCTCAGCCTTATGAACGTGCCTGCTGAGTCCTATGATATGGCAATGGATTATCTGGTGATCTGCTCCGCGGGGTTGATTTTTACGGCAGGGTACAACATGATCTCCGCCGTTTTGCGGGGAATGGGCGACGCCAAGCGTCCTTTCCTCTTTATCGGCATTGCCTCTGCGGTGAATCTTGTGTTGGATATTCTGTTTACCGGAATCTTTGGTTGGGGGGTAGCGGGAGCCGCCTGGGCGACCATCATCGGACAAGCGGTGTCCTTCCTGTTTTCTCTGTTTTATCTGTTCCGGCATCGGGATGCTTTTGGCTTTGATTTCCGAAAGGAAAGCTTCATTATGAATCGAAAGTATGCGGGTATGATTGCCGGTTTGGGGACACCGATGGCGATTCAATCCGGATGCATCAATCTTTCTATGTTGTTCGTCAATTCCATGATTAACAACGTGGGTGTGGTTGCTTCCGCGACCTTCGGCGTGGGTATGCGGATCGACGATATTGTCAATAAGATCTCACAAGGCATTCAATATGCTGCTATCCCCATGATTAGCCAGAATATCGGCGCGGGAAAGCAGAAGAGAGCCAAGCAGGTAGTCTATCATGCTTGGATCTTCTCCACGGTGTTGACCGTATTTTTCATGGTTTTGTATGTGGGCTTCGGAAAGCAACTGTTTATGGTATTCTCCGACGATCCTTTAGTCCACGAAATGTCAGGGACCTTTATCCGAGCGATTCTTTGGATGTTTCCCGCTTTTGCTATCATGCGGGGCAGCGGTGCCTTTATTCAGGGGATCGGTCACGCCAGACTCAGTATGGTATTGGCACTTTTGGATGGGGTGATTTTAAGAATCGGTTTGAGCTGGCTCTTCGGAGTAGTACTTGGCTGGGGATTCTTTGGCTTTGTTTTAGGTTACGCGTTAGCACCATATGGCTTTGGCGTACCCAGCTTGATCTACTTCCTATCGGGGCGGTGGAAAAAGCGGAAAAGTCTTGCCGAGGATATGTAAAAAATGCAATGCTCGCCACACGGGTGGGTATTGATTCTGTTATCAGAGCTTTGAGAAGCCGTGGCAATTGATGAGGGCATCCAGCTTCTTTCCCTCTTTGCAGAGCGGACAATCGTGGGAGGGAAGGGTGAAATATCCGTCCAGATCCTTGGGGTTGAATACCGAATTCACTGTGTAGCCGCCACATTCGTCGGTTGTGGAAAAGATTGCCGCCACGCCGACTACCTCACCACCGTAATATTGGATGGCATCGATGGCTGCCTGTGCCGTATATCCCGTCGCCACGGATACCGCCAACACCAGCACGTGCTTACCCTCAATCATGGGTACAATATTGTCACGGAACATAAGCTGAGAGCCACCGGTGGTTTCGGGAGTTACCACGTAGATCGTCTGGTGGGCGTTGATATTCATAAAGTCATTCTTTGTCAGCTCTCCCGCCAGGCACGTTCCGATGACCTCGGTTCCATCCAGACAGAGAATGGTATCCACGATACGGGTGGAATAGTTGTAATGATCGCAAATTGCCTGCGCCACTGCCTTCGCCTCCGAAAGGCGGGATTTCTGTGCCGCCACATCAATAAAATAGTTACTGTGAGAGTGATTGGTGGCGAAATGTCCTTTAGCGACACGGAGATACAGATTGCTGCGCTTAGTTTTCATTTTTGTGATGTTGGTAGTGGGCATAGGGAATCCTCCTTGATCGTGCGAATCTTTTGTATCACTATTATACACTATTTTTATTAAAAATGCAAGAAAAAAATGAATAATTAAAAAATTTTTTGTGTAAAATGGTTTGGAGAACTTAAAATCCTCTCCAAGACGGTTTATTTTTTCTGTGAGGGTGCTTATTTCAAAGAAATGAGGGGTTTATGTTTAACTTTTGACAAAAATCTCTTGTTTACGAAAAAAATGTGTGGTATAATGAATACAGATTATGGCAATGGTTCTGCCATTGCCCGGTGTTCACTAATGTCGACACAACTGTCAGACGGAGAAAGGAGCGAAGGATGAACTATAAGATATTTGAATATGATCCGGGGTTGTTGCCTTACCGTAAGGACATTGAGCTGAGAATGTCAGAGTATGAGAGAAAGCGCAGGGAGCTTTTACAGGACGGTTTAAGTCTTTTGGACTTTGCTAACGCTCATGAGTATTTCGGTTTCCACAAGCAACGGGATGGCTGGGTCTACCGGGAGTGGGCACCCGCCGCTGATGCCCTTTATCTGATGGGTGACATGAACGGATGGGCACATCCCGGCTTACCCATGACTCGTTTGGAAAACGGTGTATTTGAGTTACGCTTGACAGGCGAGTATAGCTTATATCACGGATGTAAGGTAAAGACCGTGGTGGAAAAGAACGGATACAGAAAAGAGCACATTCCTCTCTATGCCAGGCGGGTGATTCAGGATCCGAACACCTACGTTTGGTGTGCGGAGATTTTGGACGAGCCTACCTACGTATGGCAGTCAAAGGCACCTAAGCCTCCCAAGGAGCCATTCATCTACGAGTGTCATATTGGTATGGCGCAGGACAAGGAGGCGGTGGGAACCTATCTGGAGTTTCGTGATCTGATCCTACCTCGGATCAAGGCACTGGGGTACAATACCATTCAGATCATGGCAATTATGGAGCATCCTTACTACGGCTCCTTTGGCTATCAGGTTTCCTCCTTCTTTGCCGCTTCCTCCCGATACGGTACACCGAACGAGCTGAAGAGTCTCATTGATCGGGCACATGAAATGGGCTTCTACGTACTATTGGACGTGATCCATTCTCACGCTGTGAAAAACGTTGCGGAGGGAATCAATCAATTTGACGGCAGTGACGATCAGTTCTTCCATCGGGGAGAGAGAGGGTATCATCCTGCTTGGGATACCAAGCTGTTTAACTACGGCAAAAACGAGGTCATTCATTTTCTTCTTTCCAATCTGAAATTTTGGATGAACGAATACCGCTTTGACGGATTCCGCTTTGACGGAGTGACCTCCATGATCTACCACGACCACGGGCTGGGACGCTCCTTTGACGGCTATCATGCCTATTTTTCCATGAACACCCATCTGGAGGCAATTACCTATCTTCAGCTTGCCAACGAGCTGATCCGTCAGGTCAATCCCAGAGCCTTGACGATCGCGGAGGATATGTCTGCTATGCCCGGCATGTGTCTTCCCATCGAGGACGGGGGAATAGGCTTTGATTATCGGCTTTCCATGGGAATCCCGGATATGTGGATTCGGTTGATCAAGACTCAGAGGGACGAGCAGTGGAACATGCGGTATCTTTGGCACGAGCTGACGAGCCGGCGGCCCGGTGAGAAATATATTGGCTACGTAGAGTCCCACGATCAAGCGTTGGTGGGGGACAAGACTGTAATATTCCGCTTGTGTGACAGTGAAATGTATACGGGTATGGAGCGGAGCTGTCGAAGCGATGTCATCATGCGTGGAATTGCCCTTCATGAGATGCTTCGTTTGGTTACCGTCTCTCTGGGGGGAGAAGGGTATCTCAACTTCATGGGCAATGAGTTTGGACATCCCGAGTGGATCGATTTCCCCAGAGAGGGGAACGGTTGGAGTCACTGGTATTGCCGCCGTCAATGGCATCTTGCGGATGATCCCAATTTGCACTACTGTGAGCTTCTCTCTTTTGACCGTGCCATGATCGAGCTAATTTCTACCCATCGAATCTTCCGTAGGGAGCCGATCAGCCTTTATATCGATGAGGAGAAGCAGATTTTGGCGTATGAAAGGGGCGGTCTGGTCTTTGCTTTCAACTTTAGTCCGGTTCATTCCTATGACGGATACTTGCTGAAAAACGTCAAGCGAGGGACCTATGTTCCGGTTCTTTCTACCGATGAGGAACGCTTCGGCGGATATGGCAGAGTGGGAATGGATGCGGAATACAGGGTGGCAAAGCAGAGCGACGGCTCTCTGGGATTTCCGATCTATCTTCCTTCTCGAAGTGCTGTCTGTTTGAAAAAAGTAAAATAGTCGTCTCTTTAGAAACGACACCCGCCAGAGTTTCAGAATGGCGGGTGTTGTTTTTTAGAAAATTTTTATAAAGGGATTGAAAAAAACAAAAAAGAAGTTTTTTATTACATTGACAAAGGATTGGATTGGTGATAGAATGGTACTGTAACTTAAAAACTCTGAAGGAGAGAGAAAATGGGATCAAACATTGAAGTAAGCGGCTTTTTGAAGCAATTTTTAAAGACTCAAATGGATGGCTTGACCGGTCATATTGAAGAGGCAGGATATCCCTTTAACTGTGTGGAGTGGGGACAGCCCGATCATTCTCCTGAAACAAAGAACAGCACCTGGTGGCGGTATGAGCAGGTATCCTACTGGATGGACGGATATACCCGATGCGCCATTTTGTTGGGAGATGAGAAGCATATTGCCAACGCGAAACGAATCATTTACAACGTGATCCATCATCCGGACGGTACCTATTTAGGACCCGTTCTCCTCAAGGAGCCGGATGAGGGGTGGCACCGCTGGCCTCACGTGGTGTTTTTCCGTGCGTGTATGGCAATGTACGACTACACGGGAGACGAAGCCATTCCAAAGGCAATGGAGGCTCACTATCTGAACGATCCGGTGGATTATGGCAGGAACCGCGACGTGATGAACGTGGAGATCATGCTTTGGGTATACGGTATTACGAAAAATAAAGAGCTTCTTCGTTTGGCACAAGAGGCTTACGATCGCTACAACCAGCATTGTGAAAGAGACGCTTGTGACAGGGTAGCCCTGTCTCAGAACAAGCCCCATGAGCATGGAGTAACCTATAACGAATATAGCAAACTGGGTGCTATTTTGTACCGTGCCACGGGCAAGGAAGAGTATTTGCGGGCATCGGTGAACGCATTCGACAAAGCAAACCGCATGTTTATGCTGCCGGGCGGATGCGTATGCAGCGACGAATATATGGAGAGCAATCATTATTATCGAAGCACTGAGACCTGTGATATCAGCGACATGACCTGGTCCTTGGCGTACTTGCTGAGAATCACCAAAAATCCCAAGTACGGTGACTGGATCGAGCGGTGTGTGTTCAATGCCGGTATCGGTGCCACCACCGAGGATTTCCGCGCTCTTCAGTATTTCAGCAGTGCTAACCAGGTGATCTGTGACGGGCAGTCCAATCACAATGATTACGTGAAGGGAAGCGGTTGGATGCAGTTCGCTCCCAATCCAGGTACGGAGTGTTGTCCCGGAAATGTGAACCGCTTTATGCCGAACTACGTACTGAACATGTGGGGGGCTGAGGAAGATCGGGTGTATTGTTACACCTACGGAGCCGGTACCTTTACCTGTGAGATTGGCGGCAAGAAGGTTTCCATTCGGGAGACTACCAATTATCCCGTCATCGAGACGGTCACCTTTGATATTGAAACGGAAGTACCCTTTACCCTTTATTACCGTTTCCCCTCCTTTATGAAGAACTGCCGTGTCTCAGTCGATGGTAAGCGGGTTCGGAGAGGAAAGAAGAGTGAGTTCAACGGGCTGTCCATTGATAAAAGCTGTCGGGTGGAGATCATCTTTGAGAGTGACGTGGTAGCGCACACGAAAAAGGATCAGGTTTATTTTACCAAAGGCGCGCTTACATATTCCCTTGGTATGATCGGGGAGCGGATTGCCGAGTACGAGGAGGGAAAGACCTTCCCCAAATACCGGATGTACGCCAATGAGCCTTGGAATTACGCAGTGAAGAACTGTGAGCCTTTCTATACCCCTTGTGACAGATTCGAAGGCTTTGATCTGACGAAACCCTTGCCGTATCTGACTGTGAAGGCAGTGAAAATCTCCAACTACCGTTTGCAGACTCTTTACCGTTTTAAAATGTGTGTGGATTCCAAGAGCCACAAAATGAGACCGGTGGAGGGGAAACACGTATTTACGCCCCGCCTTGTTCCTCACAGCAAGCTGAAGCTGGAGCAGGACGTTGAGGAGATCAAGCTGTATCCTTACGGCGCGGGAAAGCTGAGAATGACGGTATTTTCTCTCGTGGACTGACTTATGTCCCCTCTAAGCTGACCAAAAAACGACAAGACAACACAAAGGAGACGATCATGCCAAAATTTGAACTTCACCTTCATACCAGCCAGTGCGATATTACTGCTTACGTAGCGGCGGAAGAGCTCGTGCGTATGTATGCCGATCAGGGATATCAGGGAATTGTGGTGACCGATCACTATATTTCACTCTTTGACGATTGGTTTGGTGCGGAGCTGATTGGCTTGAATCACCGTCAGCGCATCAAACGATGGCTCCGCGGCTACGAGGCAGCCAAGAGGGCGGGGGAGGAATATGGAGTTACTGTTCTTCCCGGTGCCGAGGTGAGGTTTGACGGATACCCCAATGACTATTTGCTTTATGGCGTGGAGGAGGATTTCTTTTACGAGGCACCCCGTCTGAATCAGTTAAAAAACGTGGAGGAAATGCTTGCTATTTTGCCCGACGAGGTATGTGTGGTGCAGGCGCATCCTTTCCGAAACAAAATGGTGGTGGCGGATCCATCGGTTTTGTGGGGAATTGAGGTTCACAACGGGGGAACCGATCTCTTTCGGAACCAAATGGCACGGTCCTTTGCTGAGCATTACGGAAAGCCCATGACCTCGGGGTCAGACACCCATCGTCCCCATGCGATTGGAAAGGGCGGGATTGAAACACAAGAACCGATTCTGACCCCAAAGGATCTGATTCGTACCCTCAGAAGCGGTGCGTACACCTTGATTGAGAACGGATGCCGGGACACAGAAAAGGAGAAATGAGCAAATGGATATTGGAATTGAGTACAGTGTTCTGAGCAGCGGATACCGACGTTACGGTGAGCGTAGATTCGAAGTGATTCGAGAACACGGATTTACCTATCTTGACTATGGAATGTCCACTACGTCAGGAATTCTCTACGATCCTCCCATGGCAGAGGCAGAGAAGTTTCTTAGGGAAGAAAAAAGAAGGATCGAGGAGGCGGGCTTGGGCATCTCTCAGGTCCATGGTCCCTGGAGATATCCTCCCCTGGACGGTACGCCGGAGGATCGGGCGGAACGCTTGGAGAAAATGGAACGCTCTCTCTGGATGACGTCGGTGCTCGGTTGCAAGAATTGGATCATTCATCCCCTGATGCCCTTCACCACGAAGGATATGGATCTGGGAAAGGAAAAGGAAACGTGGGAGATCAATGCGGACTTTTTTCCAAAGGTTTTGGAGATTGCTAAATCGTACGATATTACGATCTGCTTTGAAAACATGCCCATGAGACGGTTTTCAATCTCAACTCCGGAAGATATTTTGCGTTTTGTCCATTTGATGAATGACGATCATTTCAAGGTTTGCCTGGATACAGGACACGTGAATGTTTACGATAGCCTAAGCATTGGCGACAGTGTTCGTCTGTTGGGAAAGGAGCTTCGCACCCTCCACGTCCATGACAATAGTCGAGGAATGGACTTGCATCAAATGCCCTTCTTCGGTACTCTGAACTGGAAGGAGCTGGCGGATGCCCTTTACGAGATCGGCTATGACGGCGTGTTCTCCCTAGAGACCGCACCGCCCGCTGCACTGCCTGATCCTCTCCACGACGAGGCAGGACGCTTTTTGTTCCGTGTGGCGAACCGTATCATCAATGAATAAAAAAACACCGCAGACTCACATGGCACAAGTCCGTAAAAACGGACAATAGAAAAACACCCTCCTATGGTAGAATAGAAATATCTACCATAGGAGGGTGTTCATTTAATAACAGAACTGACACCGCCGGAAAAGCGATGTCAGTTCGTTGATTATTTGTTATGAGCTTCAGCGATTTTTGCTTACCTTTCTCTGAATCAGCTTGACAATCTCAACAACGGGAATGACAACCAATCCGAGAGCGATAGCAATCAGGTATTCGCCAATACCTACGCTTGCAAAGCCGAACGCGTTTGCAAGGAAGGGAATCTCACACACGAGCGTGGTTGCGACGAGAGAACCGATAGCCGCGATCCAAAGTGTTTTATTCTGGGAACCGAGCGTAAACATGCTTCCGCGCTGGGAACGCATATTAAAGCTGTGGAATACCTCTGCCATGGACATGGTCAAGAATGCCATCGTCATACCGTGTGCGCTGTTGGTGATCTCCCAATTGCCCGTCTCCATAAAATGACCGATGAAATAGGAAACGATGGTGAGAGCCGTTACGAGTACACCTTGGTATGCAATATCCACGCCCATACCGCCGGAGAAAATGCCTGCTTTAGCTTCTCTCGGCTTACGTTTCATAATATCGGGCTCTGCCTTTTCCATACCGAGCGCAAGGGCAGGGAAGCAGTCGGTAACGAGGTTGATCCACAAGAGATGAACGGGCTTGAGAATGGTAAAGCCCATCAGTGTTGCCGTAAAGATCGACAGCACCTCGCTCATATTCGAGCCGAGCAAGAACTGAATTGCCTTACGGATATTGTCATAAATACGGCGACCTTCCTCAACCGCACCTACGATGGTCGCGAAGTTATCGTCGGTCAGCACCATATCGGCAACGTTCTTGGTAACGTCGGTTCCCGTGATACCCATACCCACACCGATGTCCGCGCTCTTGATAGAGGGGGCGTCGTTGACACCGTCGCCGGTCATAGCGGTAACGTATCCCGCGCTACGCCAAGCATTGACGATTCTCGTTTTATGCTCGGGCTGAACACGCGCGTAAACGCTGATGTCCTCGAATTTCGATTCAAATTCCTCGTCGCTCATATCATTTAGCTGTGCGCCGGTGATGGCGTACGTGCCTTCGGTAATAATGCCAAGCTCCTTGGCAATGGCAACCGCTGTGTCAATGTGGTCGCCCGTGATCATAATGGGGCGGATGCCCGCGCTTCTGCATTCCACGATCGCGTCCTTAACCTCGGGACGAACGGGGTCGATCATGCCGCAAAGACCAACGAAGCAAAGGTCTGATTCAAGATGCTCCGCCTCAAAATCGGCGGGTTGCTCACTCCAAAATCTCGTAGCGCAGGCAAGCACGCGCAGAGCCTTGTCTGCCATCGTTTTGTTTGCGCTCAGGATCGACTGCTTGTATTCATCGGTCATGGGAACGGAAGCACCGTCCTTCAGATAATGGGTGCATTTACCGATAATAACGTCGGGCGCACCCTTGGTATACTGAACGCACTTGCCGTCAGATACGTGAACGGTGGACATCATCTTTCGACCCGAATCAAAGGGAGCTTCACCGCAGCGGGGAAATTCCTTTTTCAGATCATACTTTTTCATTCCGAGCTTGTCAGCCCATACCACGAGAGCCGCCTCGGTAGGTTCTCCCGTTACGTTTCCGTCGGTATCGATTTCGGCATCACAGCAGAGCGCCATTGCAGAGGCGATCTGCTTTTCATCCTCACCGAAATGGTCTACAACGGTCATTTTATTCTGTGTAAGAGTACCCGTCTTGTCGGAGCAGATGATCTGCGCGCAACCGAGGGTTTCAACCGCAGTCAAGCGGCGAATGATGGCGTTTCTCTTGGACATGTTGGTAACACCCATGGAGAGAACCACGGTAACGACCATAGCAAGTCCTTCGGGGATCGCCGCAACCGCCAAGGAAACTGCAACCATAAAGGAAGGAAGCAAAGTGTCACTGAAGCTGAAGTTGCCCGCGCGGATAAGCTGTACGCCAAATACGATAATACAGATACCGAGAACGAGCCAAGTAAGAATTTTTGAGAGCTGATTCAGCTTTCTCTGCAAAGGCGTTTCGCCGTCTTCCGCTTGCTGAAGCGCACCTGCGATCTTACCCATTTCGGTATCCATACCCGTAGCTGTAACAACAGCAGTTCCACGACCGTAAACGACTGTGGAGCCCATATAGAGCATGTTCTTACGGTCGCCGAGAGGAACATCCTTTTCTCCATCTTTGAGATTGATAATATCGATAAACTTGGTTACAGGAACAGATTCGCCTGTGAGCGCAGCTTCCTCTACCTTCAGACTTGCATTTTCAAGGATTCTCGCATCTGCGGGAACAGCATCCCCCGCTTCAAGAAGAATGATATCGCCAACGACCAAGTCCTCGCTGTGTATGACTTGTACTTTGCCGTCACGCAACACCTTTGAGGTTGCCGCCGACATTTCCTGCAGGGCTTCAATTGCTTTTTCTGCCTTGCTTTCTTGATAAACACCGAGAACCGCGTTTACGATAACAACAGCAAGAATGATGATGACGTCGGCAAAGCTTTCGTTTTCCACTACGGCAAGCACACCGCTGATGAGTGCCGCAACGAGCAGAATAATGATCATCGGATCGGCAAGCTGCTCAAGAAAACGGCGAATGAGGGACTTGCCTTTAGCGGCGGCAAGCTTGTTCTTACCGTTTGCTTCAAGGCGCTTCGCAGCCTCTTCAGAGGTCAAGCCATCTTTCGTGCTCCCGAGCTCCCCCAAGACTTTCTCTTGGTCTTCACAGTAAAATTTCAATTTCAAATCCTCCTAATATTTTAATTTTTACTGAAACGAAAATAAAAAAAGACGAAACCCATCTTTAGCAATAAAGATAAGTCTCGTCATTTAAGACAAAGCCAAGATAATCCGTGATGTTGACTTTATCACACAAAGTGTTGACTACTCCCTTATTTCTTTTATCATATCACAAAACCGGTTTTTTGTCAAGAATTTTAAAATATTTCTTTCTATATTTTTTCTGTATTTCTTCATATCTTTCTTTCGGTTTGTGTGGAACAGCTTGTGGGGCAGAGGTAGGGATCTATTGGCTTTATTTTTATTATTTTTTTTGCTCAAAAATGCAATGCAAATTGCTTGCTTTTGCAATTCCATTGTATTTTCAAATGTGCTATACTGATTTCGTTATTTTAAAATATGAAAGGAGACCTATCATGTCGGTAATCAGTCAAGAAAAGAGACTCAGCATCATTGGATTGGCGGAGGAGAAGAATCAAAATTACTGCCGTCGGATTCGCGTGGAAAGCTATTTGGCAGGACAAGCTATTTACAATCTGGGAGATTATCCTGAAAAAATTTCAGCAAGACCTACGGACTACGATCACGCTCTTTTGCGGCAATTAGCTGAAAATGGCGTGGAGCTGATCCAACTTCACGAGGAGTGGAACGATGCCAATCGGTTGCACGGTGGAAATAAATTTGACGCTCCCGACCCCGAGGGCTTGAAGGAATTTATCAAGGAGTGTCACTCTCTCGGCATGAAGGTCATCGCGTATTTGTCCACCGGCTTCTTCCCCTTTGAGGATCCCGATTTCAGAGAGGATTTTATTCGCTCCTATGAAGGGGAGCCCACTCTGGAGCCCAAGCGTCTGTGGTACACCGCTCATTGCCTCCATTATCGAAAGTGCACAGCGGGAAGCCCTGCTTGGAGAACCTACCTGTTGGACAAGATCGCCCATGTCATGGACGATTACGGCTTCGACGGTATTTTTAACGACTGGGGATACGACAAGGTGGCACTTCGCCCGGCAATCGTGGATCAATTGCCCTACGATCCTGAGCTTGAGGATTTTCTGCGGCTGACCTACAGCGAGGTCAAGCGCCGCGGCGGTATCTACAAGCTTCACGCCGACCGAAACAACCAGCCTCCCTGTCGGGATCGGGTATACGATTATCTGTGGATCGGTGAGGCGGTCTCCCAGGATGCGGACTCGGTAGGTGTCGGAAAAAATTACCCCACCTACGTTGTTCCCTGTATGGATATGGTGAACAGTGAAAATCACCTGACCTTTGAGCAGTATATTGCCAGAACCGTTCCTTACCTTCAATTTCCGTTGCTGAAGTGCGGCAGACCTGTTCGCGGGGAAAATTTGGAACTTCCCGGAGTTACCTATTACGGCGGTATGGAGCAGAATTTCTACGAAAAGGTTCGCGATTATATGCGTGAGCACCCCGAGGGTCCCTATGTATACAGCCTTTGGTCCTCGATTCCCGACGATCCCAAGGAAGGGGAGAAGTGGAGCTATTACTACTCCCTGTATCGTCCCATGGTGACCGAAAACAGTCTGGTTTACGTGGATGTAAAGGAAAGCGGTTTCCTGGGAGCACCTTTGCCTGAGAATACCTGCATGTCTGTATTTGCCAACGAGGAGCTGTACATGACCCTTTCCAATTACGGTACAGATGCCTGCCGGATCACTTTGGCTGAGTCTTGGCAGGATCGGGAGACCGGTGAGACAGGCACCGTGTTTTCCATTGCTTCCAACGGAATCCGTTTCCTTAAAAAGGTGTGAAAAATAATCCGGTGAGATGTTTGCGAAAGAATCATTTTACCAAACATATATGCTCCGAGGCTCGAAATAGCCTCGGAGCTCTTTTTTTAACTTTCTAGCGAACATATACAAATTCTTTGTCCGTTTTGTCAAATTATACAACATTTTTTCGTAAATTTTTTCGTTTTGCGTTCTGTTGACAAACATTTTGAACAATGATATACTATTGTTGTAGTAAGCATAGAAAATAAAAAACGGAAAAATGAAGGGAGTTTGTTATGAAACGCGTTCTATGTTTTGTACTGGTTATATTCATGCTTCTGCCCATGGCGGTAGCATGTAAGAAGGACGACCAATCCGAAGTCGGTAACTCGGACATCGCAAAGGATGAGGGTACCAAGGAAACAGGAGTTGTGGATCTTCTGGATACCATTCCGGAGGGAAACTATAACGGTCGGGAATACATTATGACCGTTCAGTCGAATCACGAGAAAGAGGTTACCGCGGATGAGTTGACCGGAGACCTTGCCAACGATACGGTCTACGCTTGGTTGAGCAAAATTGAGACCAAGTACGGAGTGGACATCATTTCTCTCGTGCCGGACGGAGATTACTGGACGGCAGTAACCAATGAGAACACCACGGGAGGCGTGACCACCGCCGTTTACGGACACAATGCCTTTGAGCTGTATAAAGCCGTATCCAAAAGGGTGTACAAGAACTGGTATGAAATGGGCGATATGATCGACCTGGAGGCAGAGCGTTGGGATCAAATCATTAACACTGACTCAACCTACAACGGTGTTCTGTACGGTTTGACGGGTGACCTTGGCTACTCCAAGCTACAGGGTGCCATGGCAACTTTTTTTAACGTCGGTATGCTGGACGAGCTGGGATATTCCTCCGCGGATCTGTACAAGATGGTCGATGAGGGAGAATGGACCTTTGAGGTCTTTGAGAATATCGTTAAGGACATCTATATTGACACCGACTACGACAACAAGAGGAGCATAGGAGATACCTTTGGATACGTAACCGTTTCAGACAACTCTCATGATATTTGGTTTGCGCAGTTTGGCATTTCCTTGACCTCCCGTGATGAGAATAATACCATTACCCCCACCCTGTACACTCCCGAAAACATAGACGTGGTGGACATGATCAGAAAGTTTTACCATGAGAATCCCGGTGTGGTGAGCTATGGGTACGGTACGGATAAGGCGGACTACGAGGATGACTTCTTCGGTCAGGGCAGAGCCGCTATGATCACCACCCGTTTGTCCTATGCCTCTGAGTTTGCCGAGGAGCTGGGTGTAGAGGACTACGGAATTATGCCTGCACCCAAGAAAGACGAGGATCAGCCCGAGTATCTGACTAAGCTGTTTGAGCAGTACGCTATTTGGTGTGTGGGCAAGAACGTAGCCAACGCGGACGTGGACTTTATTGCTCACATTACTGACGCACTGTGTGCCGAGTCCTCTCAGACTCTGTATCCGAAGTTCTATGATATTCTGATGAAGCAAAGATACTCTAAGGACCCTGACACCGCCCGTATGGTGGATCTGGTCATGAAGAATCAGTCCTTGGATACGACCTACATGTTTGGTGTATTTCTTGATAAATATCCCCACATTCTCAGAACTTGTTTCCGGTATAATAAGGATCTTTCCTCTCAGTGGGCTGCCATTGCGACCTCGCTTCCCGGCAAGCTTGAGCAGATGTACGCGCTGTACCAGTAAAACATCATAAAAAGCAGTAGACCGTCACGCGGCGGTCTACTGCTTTTGGATTTTTGGGGTCAAGGCTCAAAGTAATCCAACATGATATCGAAGCAGATCCGAAGACCGATGGGTAGGCTGGCAATATCCACGTATTCCTCTCTCGTATGGGTTCCGCCTCCCGTGTAGGTTCCCACGCAAACCGAGGGAACTCCCATGGACATGGGAATATTGCAATCGGTTGAACCTACCTCTCGGTGACAGGGGATTCCGGAATGTGCCTCGGAAATCGAGATCGAGCGGGCAATCATCTGCTCATGCTCCTTGGGATCTACCTTGCCGCTACAGGGACGAACTCCCAAAATATTTGCCTGGAAGCGAGCCGTTCCTTTGGCATTTGCCCGTTCCAGGGCTTTTGTGAATTGCTGTTTCATATATTCCAGGCAATCCAGGTCGTCGGAGCGGTATTCGTAGAGCATTTTTGCCTGCTGGGCAATGGTATTGACTGAGGTGCCTCCTTCGATGGTTCCCACGTTATAGGTGGTTTTTGTTCCCGGCTTCTCGGGGATTTCGATTCGGTACAGGTCGCTGATCAGCTCAGCCAGTTCTGCTATGGCGTTTGCCTTTCCGAAGGCGGAGAAGGAATGACCGCCCTCGGTCAGACACTCCACCTCGTAGCGGTGAGAGCCTACGCAGCCGCAGATAACGTGCGTGTAGTAACCGTCGAAGGTATAGAATCTCTTGATTCGTCCTTGGTAATCTCTCATGATTTGTCCGGATCCCTTGAGATTGCCCAGACCCTCCTCACCGGAGTTGGCAACGATGAGAATACCGCATTTTGGCTTTACGTCATGATGGATCAGATATTTTGTTACCGTCAGCATAGCGGCGAGGCAGGCGGTGTCGTCTCCCACACCGGGAGCGTAAAACCGTTTTCCGTCACTTGTCATTTCAAAGGGATCGGTATCGGGAAACACCGTATCCGTATGCGCCATAAACACAACGATGTCGTCTTTTCCTTCGCAAGCGATGGGATAGACGCAGTTTTTTGCCTCATCTATGTAGACCCCCTCCGCGCCTTGCTTCTCCAACCATTCCTTGCAGAATTGTGCCCGTTTTTCCTCGTGGTGCGAGGGGGCAGGAATGGCGACCAGTGTTGCCAAAAGGTCGTGAAACGATTCGATTTCGTTTTCGCAGTATGCTTTTATCTTATCTTGCGTCGTCATTTTACCAAGAACACACGGCAATGCCGTCCTCCATTTTGATCGTTACCCCGTAAGTCTTGGACATATCCGCCAGGCGGTTCATGAATTCCGTATCCGCAGCGGGCTGTGGCAGTCCCTCCAGGTGTTTTCCCTCACCACGGCTGATGCGGATGGGCATGAGCTTGAGGGAAGTGAGCTTCTTTCCATCGGCTTCCCAGTAGGGAATCACCGACTCTAACATAGAAGGATCCTCCATGAGTCCTCGAGTGAATCCTTTGGAGCGGGTTTCCAGGAGGTTCATGATTCCCGCGTCGGAGGTCAGTCCGTATTTCATGTAAAAATCCTCGGGAGCCAGGGGTACGTCGTACAGCTCGAGCACGAAGTCACCTAAGGAGTAGAAGACGGGGGAGTCACGGTAGACCTCAATACCCCTGAGGCAATGTGGACCGTGGACGATGACGGCGTTGGCACCCTCGTCCACCGCAAGGTGAGCCAGTTCTTCCATGAAAGGAGGATTTTCCTCCGTGGCGGTTCCGTAGATCTGGTGCGTATGGATCGAGACCATAACGTAATCACAGCTTCTTGCCGCTTCCTTGATGGATTCCTTCAGACGGTTTACGTCTGAGGGGTGCATTTCATAGACGGTTCCGTAATCTTCGCCAAGTATGCAACGAAGACTGCCCAGCTCGCAGATTCCGTCGGGGAGGGGCAGAGTATATCCCGATGCCCGATCCAGGTCACTTTCCGCGTTAATTCCCGTCTTTTTGGCAATTGTCTGGGCAAAGGCAAAGGCATCGGGGGGGAGAATCATCTTCTGAGTGACGCGGATCCCGTTGATTCCGGGTCTTCCGGGCACACGCCTGGACTGCATACCCGCCATCATGGGGGCATCAAAATAGGTATTGACCGAAACAAGACCCACACGACCCTTATCTGTTTCCAGATAGGCAGGGGCAGAGGCTTGATGAAGGTTATTACCTATACCGCTATGGGTGATACCGCTTTCATTGAGAGTTCCCAGTGTTTTCGCAAGTCCTTCGTAGGAAAAATCAAAGGTGTGGTTATTGTTGGCGCTGGTCATATTGAAGCCGAAGCGCAGCATATCGTAAAAGACCTCGGGATCGGTGCGGACATAGGTTCCTCCCGAAAACTGGGAAGCGAAGCACTCACCTTCACGGTTGAGGGTGGTTTCCAAATTGAAAAAGCGTCCGTCGCCCTGACAGATGAATTCTTTCACCTTTTCAAAGCCATCGTAGCTATGGGTCATTCTTTTTTGTGGAAGAACATCGCCTACCGCCGTAAATTTCATAGTCTTTTCCTTTCCTTAATTCTTATTCTCGCACCACAGATCCTGGATCTCGCTGAGTGTCTTGCGTACCAGGAGGTCACCGCCCTCGTGTCCCGCCGTACCGCTGGTCACGTAGGCAGAATAATGGCTACCCTGTTCCGCTTTTTCGGTGGGAAGGTAACCGCAGGCTCCGCATGCCAGCTGAATAAGGAAGGTCTGCTTTGCCTTGCTTCTGGCACGGATCTGGTTTCCGTAATTCAGAAACAGCTCATAAGGATTGGTGGCAAAGGCAATATCACCCAGGCGCAGAACGTGGATCTCGATCTCCTTGAGATCGATGGTCTGCTGTGCCACGTAGCGCTCGACGGTGCCGGTGTGGAGGTACAGTCTGGCTTTGTCCTGGAAGTTCATTTTTCCCATGGACTGATTCCGGAACTCCTCCAGCGCCGCCATTGCCGCCTCATATTCCTGGATCGTTACCCGTCTGACCGGAACATCCAGCTTGATAGAGCGGTGTTCAAACACGGAATCGTCGCAATATGCGGTAACCTCCTCCAGGGCGAAGCATACTTCGTTGAAAATTCTTCTGGCGATGGTATAAGCGCCCTTCAGGTCAAACATAGAGGGATCCGCGTCCCGGGGCGTGGGGTTATCGCGAATGATATTGGGGTCATTGATGGGTGTTTCGGGCTGAACCCAGCGCACCATATCCCGGGGGCACTGATCCCCCGCGGCGGAGCAGAGGGGAAGCAGGTAGAGATCCTCCCCGTATTTTTCACGGAGCATTTTCTTGAGCTTGCCCCAGTAGTCTGCTGAAATAATACTTCTGTGCTCCAGAACCTGGGCGGGACATGCCACGTTGGCAATGATACCTGTCAGCTTCTTTTGGGGATCGTAGGTGAACATCATTTCGATGCCGCTGTCGTTACCTGACTCCAGCTCCACAAAGTTCGCGTGTTCGGTGTCACCCCACATCTTGGCGGAGCCATCGTCGTAGCAGACCCGACGGCACATGCCAACGGCGGCTCGTCCAAATCCGGTGGCGTAAAGCGCATCGACTCGGTTCTCCCAGGCAAGACGAATGGAGGTCGCGATCTGCTCACTTAGAAACTCAAAACACTCCTCGGGATCCATGAGATCTTCGTCGTCGTAGGAAACGAGAGTTTCGTATTCGATGTCAGGGAGGAGCTTTGCCAGGGCATCCATGGAAAACACCGATCCCACGGAATTGTCGGAACGGTTGGCGTACACGGGACCGGTATGAACGTGGGTTGCGGAAATAATGATCTTCTCCATGGGAAGGTCCATGACGGGAGATAACCGCTCCCGAACACGGCGCACAAGAGCAGAGCCGATGGAGCACAGGTCGCAGGAGGCGAAAATGGCACAATCATCGGCACACTCTATTGCCATGGCGGTGACGGTAATTGGAGATTCCACCTCATCGGTGATTCTTTCATAGAACTGACCAGCCAGGTCAATCTTTTTTCCTTCGGGAATGAGGGAGACCTCACTCCAGCCAATTTTCAGATTGCTCATGTGTATTCTCCTTTAATAGGATAAGGTATGTAGAATTTAATGGTAGTGATGGGGAGGGTATTTTTTCAAAAATCTCTTCCAGATGGGGATCAGCAAAAGCGCGAAGAGAGCCGCCATGACGATCAGAACCACCCAGATACGGATCGTTCCGATCCAGCCTAAGACCTCGGAGGTCTTGGGAAATACGTAGTTAGATACCACAATTCCCAGTGCGGACACGCAGTTGCAAAGTCCCGCCACGGTACCGCCCAGATTCCACCAGTTGAAAAAGGCGGAGATATAGCTGATCAACAGAGAGGCACCGCACATCAGGAGTGAGATCAAGGCAAGCATTGCCACGATAACACCGTAATGGAACCGACCAATTCCCAGCAAAACTGCCGTGGGAATAATTGCCGCCACCATCAGGGAGAGAAGAGCAGTGCTTTGCATCTTAAAGAAATGAGGGTAGATATAGTGGGACAGAGTGATTCCCGCCAATCCAGCCAAGATCACGAGGACGTTCAGGGCATTGGCAAAGGAGGGATCCAGCTGAGGGTAGGTATCACTGATCATAGTGGGAATTAAGCCCTTTACGCCCGTGTCAAAGATCCCTCGGAGCAATCCCAAAAGGAGAAGAACGGAAAGTACGCCAAACAAAGCCCCTTTGGGCAATCGTTTTATGGGGCTGGGACTGCTCGTTGGATGCTGTCTTTTTCGGGGAAGCTCCTCGGAATAGCAGAGGGTTCGTCTGACACACTCCCAGAAGGTTCCAAGTAGGAGCAATCCGCAAGCGGACATGAGAAAATTATACTCCCATTTGGGCAGAAGGGCAGAGATGAAATAGATCAGCATAGCACCGCCGGAATTGGCGAAGGAGATCAGATAGATTCCTCTGCTTTGGTGATCCTTATGGGTTCTGGTGGTTGCCAGCTTGAATACCGATGGCCAAACGGGTGCCTGGATCACAGCGCAGAGGGACCAGGTGATCAGCATGACGGTATAGTTGTGATTCAGATAGATCACGAGATTGGCAATTCCCGCGCCGAGATAGCCAACGGTGATCAATACGTCCGGCTTCCATCGGTCCGCCAGGACCCCGCTGCTGAATTGCAGGGCGGCATAGATCAGGTAAAAGGTAGCGACGATGGAGCCCGTTTGGGTCTTTGTCAGGATCCCCTCGTTTACGATGTATACCATGGCAGCCGAAAAGGCGTTTTTCGTCATGGAAATAAAGGTAAACCAAAGGATCAGCGCCGCGATCAATAAAAAGCTTCTTTTCTTTTCGGTGATACTCATTTTCTGTTTTGCCCTCTTCTCTGTCAATACGGAAGGACTCGAAGGATCAATTTAGATGACCGTAATGCCCAGAATGGAGCACAGATCACGGATCAGGTCGGTCTGGTCGCCGTAGGCGATAATATAATGTTGACACATGACGTTTTCCGCAAAGTCGGGAACATTGTCCAGTTCAATTTCCAAACCGGGGAGCTGAGGCGCGGGTTGAGTCCAGCCAGCCTCCTCCCATTTTTGCGGTGTCTTTCCGAAGCCTTTGACCATGTGCATATAATATTCTCCGTCCACGCAGGTCAGGCGGCACATGGTCAGCTCGCCACCCTTGACTTTGCTGACGTTGAGGATTCCCTCGGACAGCTCTCCGAAGGCGGCTGGCATGACGGTAACCTGACCGTCTACCACCGCGGCGGGAACGTAGTCTGGCACGCCTGCAAGAACACTGTTCTGGAAGAATTCATAGAACTCCAGGTAGGGGGCGGTTTGACCGGTCAGATACTTGACCATCAGTTGGGTCACGTTACCGAGACAGTCGTTCTCGGGAATGGTGGCAAGTCCCGCCTCATCAGCGAGAAGCATGAAAATCGGCGCAGGAGGGAAGCCGAGTAGCTTCTTCATACCGTCCACGTCCTTTAGGGAAATGGCATCGTAGCCTCTCTCGTCACAGATGGATTTGGCGGCAAGATAGTAACCGGCAGCCTTTTCCAATCCCTCTTTCTTTGCCTCCTTCAAAAAATGCCACTTGGAGATGCAACGGTCGATCACCGTCTGCTTTTCCTCTGCAGTAACCTTTAGGTATCTCTGCTCCAACTCCAGCATTTCAAAGGTTTCGATCTCCGTGCCAACTACTCTTTTGAGGGAGGGACCGTCACACTGAGTGCCGTAGAGATTCATATCGCGATAGCCTGCCATTCCCGTTCTGGAATGACGGAGCTTTGCCGCCGCCGCGGCTGCCTTGGCGTATTTTGCTACCTTAGCGGCTCCCGAGGGAAGACCAATGATGTCGTAAATATATTTAAAGGTATATCCGAGATCGTAAAAGGTTTTACGGATTGCCGTGGTACCTGCCTGGTCGGCAGTCGTCACCAGTCTTCCGTCGGACTCGATCCAACCACAAAGTCCCCAGAGAACCATGGGTTTATGACGGAAATGCTCAGTGACCTTCACTACCGCATGAGTGGGGATCCATCCCGCAATGCAGACCACGAGGCAGTCGAAGTCCTTTCCGGTCAGCGCGTCCACTGCCTTCTTGATGTCCTTTTCCTCGTAATCGTCGGTAACGGGGTAGACTTTAGTCAGCTCAACGCCCTGCTCCTCCAGTTCCTTTGCCGCCTTTTCGCACTTTCTGATAATAATATCAATGGGGGTATTTACCTCACCAAAACCAACAAATGCCGCTTTCATTTCAGTAGCCTCCTTTTCAAAGTCAAATATTCAGTATTTCGTCGTATTTCTTAAACCGTTCGTAGCACTCAGTATAATCCGCCCCTGTGGGAGTGTAGGACCTGCCAATCTCGATCTTGGCGCAAGCCTCCTCCACGGAGGCGAAGACTCCCGTTCCCACGCCGGCAAGAATGGCACCGCCCAGACAAGCCGTTTCCGTGTTTTTCAGTGTCACCAGCTTCTTTCCCGTCATATCCGACTTCATCTGGCACCAGAGCGGGCTGGTAGCACCACCCCCCATGGCTCGGATCTCGGTAGCGTCCAGGTTCAGATACTCCAGATTGGAGCGAAGCGTACAGGCGATGGACTCCATGACGCTTCTGACGAAGTGTCCTCGTCCGTGCTCGGTGGTAAGACCCGTAAAGCTTCCCCTCGCGTCGGGATTGTACTTTGGCATGGTGGAGCCGCAGAGGTAGGGGAGAAAGGTGACTCCGTCGCTACCCGGTTCGATCTTCTCTGCAAGCTCATCTAGCTCGCGGAAGGAAAAGCTTTCGCAAAGCGCGTTTTTCAACCACTTCAGTGCCATACCTGCTGTGGGCGACCAGGAAAGCAGACAGTATTTTCCGTCGTAGTTATAGTGACAGGGAACGATACTGGCGGGGTCATAGGGGGGGATATCATCGTAGGGGGTGAAAATGACCATGGTGGTTCCTGTCATGACACTGACAATTCCTTTTTTTACGATGCCCGCGCCGATGGCACCCGAAACCTGGTCCATAGCACCCGTGGTGACCCGAATCCCCTGATAGTCACCAACGTACATGCCACTATCCAGAAGCTCGGGAAGCATTTCCCGGGTTACACCGATGTATTCCAGCATCTCATCCCACCACGTATCCTGGCGAATGTCAAAATAAATGGTGGAGGATTGCAGTGTTTTTTCCGTGATAAAGCGTCCGGTCATTTTGAAAAGAATATAGTCCTCAAGAAGAAATACCTTCTTGGTTTTTTCCCAGATCTCTGGTTCATTCCTCTTGACCCACAGAAGTTTACATGCAGGCCAGGTTGCCGTAACCTCTGGTTGACCCGTGATCTCATACACCTTTTTGTTACCGAAGTGCTCCTGGATCATCCGCGCCTCCTCGGTGGCACGGTTGTCCAGCCAGACAATGGCTTTGCGGACGGGGATCCCATTTTCATCGGTGAGGATCAGTGTTTCGCACTGGGTGTCAATGGCAAGTGCGTCTACTTCAAGCTCCGCCTTGATCTTCTCGATCTCACCCGAAACGATGTTCCAGTATTTCTCCGCCTCAAACTCTACTCGATCTCCTTTGGATTCAAGCGTATAATCTGCCGTAAGCTTGATCTTTTCTTGAAGGTTCTCATCAAATACCGCTGTTTTCACAGAGGTCGTACCCATATCGATTCCCATTAAATTCATAAAAAAGCTCCTCCTTCTCTCCCATCATCCACAGGAGTGTTTTCGCAATTCTTGTATTTATTGTATCATGTCGGTCAGAAAAGGTCAATGACACGGACAGAGAAAAATTTTCTGTTTTCTCCTTTTTTCATTGACGAAGCCGCGGGAGGTATGGTATAATGGGTCAGAAGTATTTACATACTTGGAGGGCAAAATGACTTTAAGCAAACTTGCGCAGCTGGCAAACGTATCGGTTGCCGTGGTCTCCAAGGCATTTTCGGGAAGAGAGGACGTCAGTGACGCCATGCGGGAGCACGTGTTTGCCGTTGCCAGGGAGCACGGCTGCTTTCAGCAATTTTACCACGCGCGCTACGACAAGCCCGTAATAGCCGTGATCATTCCGGAGGCCATCAGCAAATATTACATCCATTATATCGAGACCCTGAAAAAGGATATTGAGGAAAATGGGTACACGATGTTGCTCTCCATCAGTAATTTTGATGCTCAGCTGACAAAGGAGCTCATGAGATATTACACGGAGCACAGTAAGGTGGACGGGCTGGTATTGGTTGGCAACAGACCGGATTTTTCCTTTGATTGCGCGACCTCATTGATCTCGGTTATCTCTCCCAAGGATCTGAGTGCCGGGTCGTATGTGTCATATTCGTTGGAACAAGGGATGCGAATCTGCATGGAGCGATTGTACGCAAACGGACACCGACGTATTGCTTATATCGGAGAGGGCTTGACCGCGGGACATGAGAACGATCTGATTCGGGAAATGGAGAGACTCGATCTTGATGTGAAAAAGGAGTGGATCATATCCTCCCGCTTTCGCTTTGAGGAAGCGGGCAGAGACGGAATCGCTAAGATCATGGCATTGCCGGGGGAAAAACCATCCGTGATCCTGGGAGCGTACGGCTATATTACGCAGGGAATTCTGTCCGGACTTTCTGAGCGGGGATTTTCCGTGCCCCGGGACATATCGGTGGTTTCCATGGACAACGATCCCTTTCCTCTGCATCCTTCCTTGGATGTCGCTCATATTCCCTCAGGGATCGACGAGATGTGCGCGGAGGCTATGAGGCTGCTCCATGAGCGGATCAAATCCAGGGAAGCTCATATTCCTCCGGCTTTTGTGGAATTGAAATCTACCTTTCACGAGGGAAATACCATATCCCCTTTGCTATGAAATCCCAAATAGGGAAAATACCCGCCCGCGGTGTCATCACACCGCGGGCGGGCATTTTATCGTGCATTCGTATAGGGAAGTTATTTTCTCAGCACCACTGCCGCAAAATTAAAGGCGGGGAGGGAGGAAAGACGGAGTTGATCGCCGACCAGCTCGCCTGTACAGCGGATCCATTCCGCTGAGGAATATTCCTCGGGCAGAGTAAAGGTGGGGCGATAGACCTCGTCTGCCCAACAGTTAAAGTAGGCAATTGCCATAGAATCCTCTCGCTTGTCGCAGAGAATGTACAGATCGGGGTGGGGTGCGCCCGTTACAGGCAGCTCCTTGCCGGAGATCCACGGAACGGCATCTTGCAGGATTCTTTGGTTGATATAGCCGCGGAGTAAGCCCGTATTGCGGGAGAGAGAGCTGACATCCATCATGTAGACCAGAAACCGTTGCCCCTGCTTATTTTCGTATCGGTAAGCGAAGGGATGGGCGACTCCGTCCACGGTAGCATATAAGCAGATTTCCGCATGTGGCGACAGCCCGGTCTTTCGTATCCGAGCCGGAGATTTCCATACGGTGAAGCGATCCTTATGGTCGCTTAAAAGGCACACCGAGCCGTCTATCCATTCGCCTCCTGGATCGCATCCTACGTCTACACCCTTGCGGGCAAGCAACGCGGCGGAGGTAGCGTCAAGAATGGCACCTCGGGCAAAGGTCTGTTCGTCCAGGACCTGGGCGACCTGCCCGAAAATTGCCGAGCAGATACCCTCGCCCTCGTAAACAGTGGGAATTCCGCAGGAGCTTAGCAGAATTCCTGCCCAGGGGTAGGGAGCTTGGTCGCTTACCGCCGACAGAGAAAAGTCAGATGTGCCCAGCAGATTGGGCTGAGTCCATACCCGAACACCGGTGTTGGCGCCCTTGGGAAATGCGTGCTCGATTGCCTTTAGGTCGGGTAGGTCGCGGACGTGGTGATCCATATATCCGGTTTCATATGTAGGTTCCGTCGTATAGTCGAACATGTATTTCAGAATTCCGCCGTGCTTTCCGTCCGCCCGGATGACTCCGTCAAAAAGCTCCAGATAGGAGGAGGGAGTATAATAGCGGGGACGGGGATAGCTGTCTCCCTCTGCCAACAGCTCTATATTCTTCCCTTGACAGAAGGACGCGAACATTCGGGCAATTTCGAAGACAGTAATGAGAGGCTTTTCCGAATGAACAGCCCAGTAGGGTGCCCCGTGAAGACGAAGAACGGGAGGATTCTTGCCCGCAAGAATGTGAGTGAGCTCCAGAGGATTGGTGCCATCCATGTCCCAGGGAGAGTGGGCAGAGCATAGTGCCAAGCAGACCGAATCGTCCACACGGTCAACCGCGTGCCGCAGATCCTTTGCCAGTAGGCGAAGGGAATCCCCCTGGGCTTGAATCCAAGCATTACGGTATTTGTTAGGCGCGTCACTGAAGAGTAAGGATCTTAGATTTGTACGGTCCAGCTTTTCGCCGCAGAGCTCCTCCATACGCTTCTTGTGTAGGTCGCAGGCGCAACAGATGCTACGGGCATGCTGAGACAGGCGAAAATCGTCGTCTAAAAAGATCAGATTGGCACCGCACGTTGCCACCTGCGCCAAAAAATCCCCTATTTCCTTTCGGAAGCTGTCATCCAATGGACACCTGGTTTCGGAAACCATCTCTCCATCCAGAGTGACTAAAGGCTGGAAATCGTAGGTCTCCTTCATACCGTCAACCCCTGCTAAGGTGCCTCCGTGTCCGATGGTACTGGCTATCCAAACGGCGGGCTCCAAGCCGTTTTCTTTCAGAATTTCCACGTTTTCCTTTAAAAGCGTGAGAGTATCACTTGCCCACTGCGGATCTCGCAGAACGGTACGAATCGCAAGAAGGACTCGCTCCACTCCGGAAGCCTTGAACTGTTCTACGTAAACGGAGCGGTTATTTCCTACAAAAAGATGGTTCATGATCGGAACGGATATTTTGTACATGGCTCTCTCTCCTTAGTACGGATTTTTTTAATAAAACAAATATGGAACAATAGATTTCAAGGGTGTATACATTTAGGATGTGCGGTATTTTATAATTCTAAAGGAAACAGATTGGTTTCTGTTTCCTTTTGGCGTATGCGACTCAGTTCGCAGTCTGTTTTTCAAAGTAGGCTTGGGTCATGCCGTCTTTTTTTCTCGTATTCTCGCCCGGATCTCCTTGCAGGTCTGTACTGTGGTCATGCCAAGCAGGATCCACAGTGCTAGGTAAACGGCGACCGCGTTTGCCGTTACGTGGAAGGTAATGGGGATCGTAAGAAAAGCGAAGGGAACGGTCATGGTAACAATATAGGAGAAATCTGAGGCTTGCGCCTCCTTTTCGTTGACAAATAGGATCAGGGGAAGAAGAAACAGAATCCAGCCGTAGGTGGAGGTGAGAGAAGGAAACGCGACGAATGCCATACATCCGCACATCAGCACCTTCCAACGCTTTTCGTATACCCAGGGTGCTACCAGGAAGTTTAGCACTGCCAATCCGAAGATGGAGTAGGTCAGAATGGGAAGCAGCTGAGGAGGGAGATGGAGAAAGTTTGTAATTCCGCTTGCGGCACCACCGCCGCCGGAGGAGAAGGAGAAAATGTTTTGGAGCAGTGACAGAAAAACGGTAGGTCCTCCGAAGCAGAAGAAGGGAAGGATCAGCATCGCCAGGGAATACAGAGCACATCGGATAATTGCCCAGTATCGCTTATCCGCCAGTAGGACCCAGGCAAAGAGGATCGGGTAGAGCTTAATGGAAAAAGAAAATGCCAGAGCCAGTAAGCCAAGCTCTCTCCAATACCATTTCTCGCTTTCATAGGTTTGGATATAGATCAGCAGAGCGATCATGCACAGGATCAGAATGTTGCCCCGCTCCATCATATTAAAATAGGGGATACAGAGAACGGAGGCGGCGGTAAACAGCCACTTGGTTTTTTGATCGCATCTCAGGCTTTTCCATACGCAAAGAGCAAACAGAAGTGTGCAGATGAGAATAAATGTCAGGAGCAACACGATGGCAACAGGTTCCTGCATCCAGTCCTTTCGGTCATCAAACTCGGTGGCGTTGTAGCCGTCGGGGGTAATCTTTGCCAAAAGCCAGAAAAACATATTCGCCATGGGTGGGTAGATGATGTGACGTTCGGTATAGGCTTCCACTCCCTGTGCCGCATCTCGAATCGAATTGAAAAAATCCATGAAGAAATCGGTTCCCCGGACGTAAAATACCGTGGGAAACAGGTGTCCCAGGCTGATGAGGGACAGAAAAAGATACACGCCAAAAGACAAAAGCGTGACGGCAATGAAAAACATTCCAAAATTCTTTTGCTCACGCATGGTATTCCATCTGTCCTTCCATTTGTGCAAAGCGTTCATCGGTTCTCCTTTCTGATCGGTAGATCGATTTTTATGCCAAAATGCGGTACACGGTAACGAGTAAGCGGTAACTAACCGCAAAAGCGAGGGCACTGCCCTTCATCCGAAGGGGAACGTAGTCGGCACCAAGAAAGCCGCCAAGTCCCTTCCGGACAAATTTTTTGATCTCACGGATCATATCTTTATTGTAGGTTTTATTCCTACCCATGGCGATGATACACGCCAGATACTCGGTTATGAGATAATGGGTGGCTTCCGGAATTTGCTTGGGATAGCGGGCACTGACGTAAGCAAAATCCTCCTTGAAATGATTATATGCCAAGAGGGTGGAAGCACTGTATCCGCTTCGGCTGGCACTGTTTTCCGTAAGGACATAGTGGTAGCCGTTTACGTCCGCAAAGTCGATACGGGTTGCTTTTTCAAACAACTGAAGCTGCATAAGATAATCCTCCCCTACAAAATTACCTGTTGGAAAGTCAATGGAGCGGAGAATCTCAGCGCGGTAGAGCTTATTCCAAGGGAAGGGAAAGACGGCGCGGCGGCAATGAAGGTAGCGAAGTGCTTCCTCGGGAGTCAGGGGGAAGGTCTGACCCTCGTCAAAGTGGTTGCTTTGAGGCTGGGAGCGGGAGGGATATTCCTCTGTATAATTTCCCACTACAATGTCTGCTTGGGATTCCTTGGCTTTTTTTTCAAGAGAGATATAAAAGTCAGCGGATGCCCAATCGTCTGCGTCCAAAAAACCGATGTAGTCGCCTGCGGCAAGGGAAATTCCAAGCTTTCTTGCCTGGGCGGCACCGCTGTTTTCCTGATCGATCACGCGAAGGGAGGAATAACGGTCCGCCAGCTCGTGCAACAGCTCTGAGGAGCGGTCGCGGCTTCCGTCGTTGACGGCAATTACCTCCAAGTCTGATTCATGATTCGGGGAGGCAAATAGGCTCTCTATGCAACGGCAAATATATGCTTCTCCGTTATAAACGGGAATGACGATGCTAATCAAGAGGCGGCTCCTTTCCGATGGCTGACCGTGCCATCCTTTTTATAATTGTAAAAAATAGCAGAAATAGTCAATGCACATTCTTGATTTCAATGGCGTTAATCTCCCATCCGTTGTATTTTTCGGATGCGATCGTTTCCCAACTGAAATCCTCTAACAGACGATCTTGGAACGATTCGTCGCGGAAGGGCATTTGGATATAAACAACTCGCTCAAAGTGTGGGAAGGTTCTTTGAATATCCCACGGAGTATCCGCATAGCAAATTTCGATCCTGGGTTGGTCATCATCGGCGGTCAGCGTTCGTGTCTCACTTTCCTCATCCCAAACAAGATATCGGGGCTCCTCCGTATGGGCATAGCCAAATCCCAGAATCAGGTACTCGGTATAGACTCGGTAACCCAGGGATTGCTGAGAATATTCAGCGGAAAAAACGAGACAGGTCTCTTCGTCATAGGAAATACTTCGCAACAGCCGATCCAGGGCTTGGTCGAAGTACAAGATCTCACGATTGTATTGGGTGTTTACCGAAATTGGTAGGGAGGAGCGTTCGGCATCCTCAGTGGAAATGACATTGTTCTCGCTATACGCCAGACGTCCATTTCCCTTATCAATGGTTTCAAAGGCAAGGTGCATGGCGGGGTCTACCGTAAAGTAGCACTGCAACAAAAAGCAGACCGTCAGGGTACCGCATAGAGAGGCGCGGATGGGAAGGGAACGAATCTGATTCACGGCATGAGGGAGCAAAAGCAAAAGCATAAGCACCAGGGGACCCGCGTAACGAATGTGATTGTAGGTGACGAACAAGATCGTGGTGAGAAAACCGGCAAACAGCGCAGCCAGTACCTGTGCCACAAAAAGAAAAGTAGAGTGACCGGGTCGGCTCCGGCGGAAGAGAAGATATGCAAGGGCTCCTGCTAAAAGAATCAAGAGAAGCAGCCAGGTGAAATTGGAAAACAGAAGAGACCGGATCCGATCCGCTACAAACGTGGGGTTCCATTCAAATTTGTTGAAGCTCGCTTGAATGCCCTCGGTATTGTTCTCCGCGGAACTTTGGTTGCTGGAGAGCCAGCTGAAGGTGCGGAGATCCACAAGCCAGATGGCGGCAAAGGAGAGAGCGGTAAGAGAAAGAGGAAGCTCTACGCGGCGAAGCAGAGGCTCGTGACGTCGGATGTACAGAGAGCCTAAAAGTCTGACTGCCATGATGGCAAATAACAAAACGACTCCGGTTTCCTTACTGAAGCACATTAGAAGCATTCCAAAGCCCTGCATGACGGGAAGCCCCTCCGCGTCTCCCCAGAAAAAGAGCAAAATACCGAACATCAAAAACCATTCGAGCCCAACGGTATATACCAATCCGAAGGTAAAGGGAGAAAAAGAAAAGGTGAGGCTGATCAGAAGGTGACTCCATGCGTTCCAATGAGGAAAATGAATGCGGACGATTCGCCAGAACAGAATGGTTCCTCCGATGAGCATTGCCAGATTCAGCGTATAGACGGTAGCCGCGGGATCTCCGATGATCCCGTTAAATATCAGATACAGAAGAGAGACCGCGTATGCCGCGTGGTTGGCAAGGCGCAGGCTGTCAAGATCGGTAAGCAGATCGGGGGTCAGACGGCTCATATAATAATAGTAGTCGTAACTATCCCATCGGATCCAAGCATTGAAAATTTCCAGATTTAGCACTGTGAGCAGGACACACACACCGCCTATGGTGTAGAGATCCCGACACAGTATTCGGTAATTTCTCTGAGAGTGTTGGGAGCGGCTTTTGTAAAGGAAAAAGAATTCCAGCACCGTTAATCCGAGGAAGAGCACCGACCAAAGGAAGCTTAGCCACGAGTCATCTCCGTTCCCGACGGAACGGATACCCCCGAGGAGGAAGGAAAGCGAAAGAATTCCAAAGCCGATTCCCAGTATGGGCAGCAGTTTACGGTCCGCATGGCACAGGGAGAACCTGTTTTTTGCCTCTACTCCGTGACTCCAAAGAAAAAGGAGCAGGGAAAGAAATAGGGAGATGTACAGGACGCGCGGCTCGTGAAAAAAGGCGCAACCGTATACACCAACCGACGCGCAGACCAGAGCCGCGAGGATTGGTGTTTGGAAGGAGCACCGTTTCTTCAATATACAATCCATTTCATCACCTACTTTGCCTAGATAGTTCATTGTATCACAAAATCTTACTTTTGTCAATCGACTGAGAAAAAAAGAGAAAGAAAGGAAAAACTTTAAAATAAGCCGTCGAAAGAGCATTGACAAGGAGAAACTCCTGTGCTATAATGACTAAAGTGAAGAAATATCACGAATTAATACGAACGGAGGGAGAATAAAAATGTCCGTATCTAAAAAGAAAAATTCAAATTTGACCACCGCAGTACTGTATATCCTGGTCGGTATTCTGTTTTGTGTGTTCCGCGCCACGGTCCTCGATTGGATGCTCACCATTGCGGGAATCCTGTTTTTGGTGGTTGGTATCGTGGATTTGGTGAAAAAGGAGGTTGCCGGCGGTGTGATCAGCATCGTGATTGGTTTAATTATCATGCTGGGAGGCTGGCTGTTCCTGGAAATCGTTCTTCTGATCTTTGGCATTTTGATTGCTGTCAAGGGTGTTCTTTCTCTCTTGAAGGCGTTGAAAACCAAGAACGTCTGGGATATTGTTTTCTCGGCTTTGGCTATTTTTGCGGGTGTTATGCTGGTAATCAGTAAGTGGGCTACCCTGGACTGGTTGTTTATTGTCATCGGTATCCTGTTGATTGCTGACGGCGTGATGGAGCTGATGGGTCAGCGGACCTCTAAAAAGTAAGAGATCATGAAACCGAAGATTCGGCTCAATGATGACTCGGAGGTAGTTGCCCGTATTCGAGAGGGCTTGAAGGCGAAGGGGGGATACTGCCCTTGCCGCATTCCCAAAACCGAGGAATTCAAGTGTATTTGTAAAGAATTCCGAGAGCAGATCGCAGACCCTGATTTTGAAGGATACTGTCACTGCATGCTGTACTACAAGGAAAAGGGTTAAGGTAAAGTTCTTTTTTGGGGATGGCTTTTACAGCGGAGCGTTTGGTCTGAGTCGGTTCCGCTATATTTAATTAAATATGTAAAATTATCTTAATATGTAGAAAAGGAGAAAATAACATGGAAAAGTGGAAATGTACCGTGTGCGGTTACGTTCATGAGGGCACTATGACCGATGAATTCGTTTGCCCCGTCTGCAAGCAGAATGCGTCCAAGTTTGTCAAGGAGGCGCCCCCCGCCAAGAGTATTTATGCGGGAACCAAGACGGAAAAAAATTTGTGGGAGGCATTTGCCGGAGAGTCCCAGGCGAGAAACAAATATACATATTTCGCCTCGGTTGCCAAGAAGGCAGGGTACGAGCAGATCGCTGCCCTCTTCCTGCAGACCGCTGAGAACGAGAAGGAGCATGCTAAGCTTTGGTTCAAGGCGTTGGGCGAGCTGGGTGATACGGCAGAAAATCTGCTTCATGCCGCCGAGGGAGAAAATGCGGAATGGACAGATATGTATGACCGTATGGCAAGAGAAGCGGACGAGGAGGGCTTCCATGAACTGGCGGCTCAGTTCCGCGGTGTAGCAGCCATTGAGAAGTCTCACGAGGAGCGCTACCGCGCCCTTTTGAATAACGTAGAGACCAAGACCGTGTTTGAAAAGAGCGGTGTTACCATTTGGGAGTGCCGCAACTGCGGTCACATTGCGGTGGGAGTCAAGGCACCCGATCGTTGCCCCGTTTGTAACCATCCTCAGGCTTATTTCGAAATTAGAAAAGAGAATTATTGAGAGCTCTGCCCGTCTGTTACCTGTGAACAACAGGTAGCAGACGGGATTTTTTGCTTTTTTAACAAAAAACATGAAAATAATAATAAAAAACATAAATTAAATGTAAAAAAAGCCGAAAAAGTATTGACGAAATAAGATTTTTGTGATAAAATTATCAGAGGTATTTATGTCTATTGTTCAGCTTGCCATGCTTGAGGGGCGTTTTTTGGATGTATTGGCAGGTGAGGCGGTACCGAAAATATCGTTGTCCGCGGGACTTGCGGACAAAGGAAAGGATTTGATCGAAACATGAGTTCCAAAACATTGCTCTACATTATAAAGCGCGTATTGCTGGCGATTCTGACGATCTGGGTGGTCATCACGGTTACCTTTTTCGTCATGCATGCCGTTCCCGGCGGACCCTTCTTGGGGGAGAAAGCCATTTCTGAGACGGCACTGGCATCACTGGAAGCAAAATACGGCTTGGATAAGCCGGTTTGGGAGCAGTACGTCACGTATCTGAAGGATATCGTTACCGATTTTGACTTCGGACCCTCTTTGAAGCAGAGGGGAAAGATGGTGACCGAGATCATCGCTGAGGGTCTGGCTACTTCGGCGAAGCTTGGTTTGATTGCCGCTTTCGCGTCCCTTGTGGTTGGTGTGGTGTTGGGCTCTGTAGCAGCTCTTCGCAGGAATAAACTGATTGACCGCGTGATTATGGTGATCACCACCGCCTTCGTCTCCATGCCATCCTTCATTATGGGTACACTGTTGCTCTTTCTATTTGCGGTGCACTTAGGGTGGGTGCCGGCAAACGGTGCGGAAACCAAGGGACTGATCCTGCCGGTCGTTACCCTGGCGTTGAATCCCACAGCCCATATTACCCGTTTGACCCGTTCCTCCATGCTGGACGTGCTGGGTCAGGATTATATCCGTACCGCTAAGGCAAAGGGTGTTTCAGGTCCCAAGGTGATCTTCGGACACGCGCTGAAGAATTCCCTCATTCCCGTCATTACTTATTTTGGTCCCATGCTTGCTTACATCGTTACCGGTTCCTTGGTTGTGGAACAGATCTTTGCCGTTCCCGGAATCGGACGGGCTTTTGTAAACAGCATTACAAGCCGTGATTATCCGTTGCTGATGGGTACGACCATCGTTTTGGCGGCTCTGATCGTTATTATGAACCTGCTCAGCGATATTATGTATAAGATCGTTGACCCCCGTATCAATCTGGAGTGAGGAGGAAATGCCAAACATGAAAAAAAGACCTTTTAGTATGCAGATGGATGTTGACGCGTTCCTTCCTGCCACCGAGAGCGAAAAAGAATATATGGTAAAAATGCGTCCTTCCACCACCTTTTTCAAGGATGGCGTGAAGCGCTTGCTGAAGAACAAGGTGGCGACGGTCAGCTTCTTCGTCATCGTCTTCATGATTCTGATCTGTATTTTTGTCCCTCTGTTCTGGCCCTACGGCTACGACCAGATGCTGGGAATGGGAAAATACGGAAGAATGGATAATTCTTATAACAATCTGGCTCCCTTTGAGTACGGCACTGCCGAGAGAGAAAAGCTCTTAGGTCAGGCAAATGTTTATGAGATCTTCATTGAGGCTCCCGTGGAGAGCGAAAACACAACGGACAAGGCTCTTGTCGGTGCCGCTAAGGCGCGTGCGGAGAAGATACTGGAGGAATTTCAGAGCGGAGATGGCAGTGAGGCGTCCTTTAAGGCGTTGGAAAGCCATAGTACCGAGGGTGTCTCCAATAGCTTTTTGAACATTAGTTTTGATTCTATCGAAAAAGCCGACCATAAATCCTTCGGAGACTCGGAACAGATCGCAGATTGGGTCTTTGAAACCACCTTCTTCGGTAAGGCTGTCCGCACCTCGGGTGACGTGACGCTGATTGAGGCGGCTGACGGCTACCATATCGTATACCTCGTCGGGTATGAGGGTGAAACCGAGAGCGTGTTCCCCCATATTTTCGGAACCGACGCTCACGGACGTGACTACCTGATTCGCGTGGTCTACGGAATGAGAGTTTCTTTGCTCGTAGGCTTGTTCGCCAGTATCATCGTTTTGATCATCGGTATGCTGATCGGCTCCATTGCCGGATATTGCGGCGGTAAGGTGGACCTGTTCATCATGCGTATCGTGGATATTATTTATTCGTTGCCGGATATGCTGTTGGTCATTCTGCTTTCAGCGGTGCTGAAGCAAACTCTCGGACCCGCCATTGAGGGGACTGTTCTGGCAGAGATCGGAAGTAACATCATCAGCTTGTTTATCGTATTCGGTCTGCTCTATTGGGTGTCCATGTCCCGTCTGATCCGCGGACAGATCCTGTCCTTGCGTGAGCAGGAATATGTCCTTTCCGCCAAGGCATCCGGAGCCAAGAGCTCTTGGATCATCCGCAAGCATCTGATTCCCAACTGTATCAGCGTGGTGATTATTTCCACCGCTTTGCAGATCCCCAGCGCGATCTTCACGGAAAGCTATCTGTCTTTCCTTGGCTTGGGTGTTAACGCTCCCATGCCCTCTCTCGGATCCTTGGCATCCGACGCGTTGGACGGATTCATGAGTTATCCTCACCGTCTGGTGATTCCTGCGGTGGTGATCTCTCTCATCGTTTTGTCTCTCAATCTGTTTGGTGACGGACTGCGCGACGCCTTTGACCCCAAGCTGAACGGTTAAGGAGGTAGCAATATGTCTTTGTTAGAAGTTAGAAATTTACGAACATCTTTCTTTACCGATGCCGGTGAGGTAAAGGCCGTTAACGGTATTTCCTTTAACCTGGAACGCGGTAAAGTATTGGGCATCGTGGGTGAGTCGGGCTCCGGTAAGTCGGTGACCGCCTACTCCATTATGCAGATCTTGGCACCTACGGCAAAGATCCTGCCGGGTTCCTCCATCAAGCTGGACGGGCAGGAGCTGATTGGTGCCGGCGAGAAGGTCATGAGAAAGGTTCGGGGAAACAAGATCTCTATTATTTTCCAGGACCCTATGACCTCTCTAAACCCCACCTATACCATTGGACATCAGTTGATGGAGGCGATCCGTCTCCATACGAACCGCAATAAGAAGGAGGCTTACGACCGGGCGGTGGAAATGCTGCGGCTGGTAAACGTAAACGAGCCTCTAAAACGCATGAATCAGTATCCCTTTGAGCTCTCTGGCGGTATGCGGCAGAGAGTGGTGATCGCCATGGCACTGGCATGTGAGCCCGATATTTTGATTGCCGATGAGCCCACCACGGCACTGGACGTTACCATTCAGGCACAGATCCTGGAGCTGATGAACTCCTTGCAGAAGGAACTGGGTATGGCGATCATCATGATTACACACGACTTGGGTGTGGTTGCGCAGATGTGCGACGAGGTGATCGTTATGTACGCCGGCTCCATTTGTGAGCAGGGAACCGCGGACGAGATCTTCTACAATTCCTGTCATGAGTACACCAAGGGCTTGATTCGTTCGATTCCCACTACTACATCCTTCGGGCAGAAGCTGAAGCCCATTACCGGTACCCCCATTGATCTTCTGAACATGCCTGCCGGCTGTCCCTTTGCTCCCCGTTGCGAGGCGGCAATGAAGATCTGTTTGAGGGAACGGGCGGAGTCTGAGGCGATCAACGAGGAGCACCGTGCCGCTTGCTGGATGAATATCAAAAAGGGTATCGAGGACGGTACCATTCAGTGGAAGTCCTCTGAGGATGACCAAGAGACCGTTTCCGACGAGGAAGGAGGAGCAGAAAATGAATGAACTTGAAAAGAATATGGAAGCTCCCAATACTCCTCTGATCGAGGTCAAGGATCTGAAGCAGTACTTCAATATCAATATGGGACTTTTGCGCTCCAAGCCCCTCAAGGCGGTGGACGGAGTTTCCTTCTATATTAACAAGGGTGAAACCTTGGGACTTGTGGGAGAGTCCGGATGTGGGAAGACCACTGTCGGACGGACCCTTCTCCACCTGTATAAGCCCACGGGCGGACAGATCCTCTATCGCGGTAACCCCGTTGCCACCAAAAGTGAGGTGGCGGAGTTCCGTAAGAAAGCGGCTATGGTATTTCAGGATCCCTACTCCTCTCTGAATCCCCGCATGACCGTGTCGGATATTATCGCGGAGCCGTTGGATGTGCACAAGCTGTATTCCAATAAGGAAGAGAGACGGCAGAAGGTTCTGGAGCTGATGGATCATGTGGGACTGAACAGCGAGCATGCTTCGCGCTACGCTCACGAGTTCTCCGGCGGTCAGCGTCAGCGAATCGGTATTGCCCGTTCTCTGGCAATCTCCCCTGACTTTATTGTTTGTGACGAGCCTGTTTCCGCTTTGGACGTTTCGATTCAGGCGCAGGTGGTCAATATGTTTGACGAGCTACAGGATAAGATGGGACTTTCCTATCTCTTCATTGCCCACGACCTGTTGGTGGTTCGTCATATCAGTCACCGAATCGCGGTGATGTATTTGGGTAAGATCGTGGAAATGGCAGATGCGGCGGATATTTACGAGCGTCCGCTTCACCCCTATTCCAAGGCGTTGATCTCAGCGGTTCCGATTCCCGATCCCAAAATTGCCCGCGCGAACCAGAGAATTCCTCTGGGCGGTGATATTCCTAGCCCCCTGAACGCCCCCTCGGGCTGTCCCTTCCGCACTCGGTGTCCTTACGCTACCGAGCAGTGTGCCGCGGAAATGCCCGAATTTAAGGAGGCGTCCCGCGGACACTTTGTCGCTTGCCACAACATGGAGCAGGCGAATTGATCCCATTTGTTCATAAGGAAACGCCGGAAGGTGTGCAATGCTTCCGCGGTTCTTGTGAAAAATATATTTAATTTTTTGGAAGGAAAGAGATTATGAAAAAGATTTTGGCTCTGATTCTTGTCTTGTCCATGCTGGTTCTTTCTATGGCGGCATGTAAGAAAGAAAAAGAAGAAGAAACGAATGACAAGATCACTAATTTCCCCACCTTGACCTATTTGTACAATACCAGTGAAGGTCATAAAGCAATCGGTGAGTACCTGCAGGCAGCTCTGTCTAACGCTGGCATCACCATGAATCTGGAAAACCAGGAATGGGCTACGTTCCTGAACACCCGTAAGAACGGTGACTACTCTATCGCGAGAAACGGTTGGCTTGCTGACTACAGTGATCCCATCTGCTTCCTGGATATGTGGACCTCCGGATCCGGTAATAACGACGTACAGTTTGGTAAGGGCGATCACGCTACCTTGAAGATGTACGATCTGGACCTGACCAAGTGGGGCTACTCCACCAAGGTCGTAGACGGCACCTGGGCTGAGACCTATGACGTTCTGATCGCAACCATCAAGTCCTGTACCGACGCTACCAAGCGTTACGAGATGATGCACCTGGCTGAGGATATTCTGATGGATACCGGCTGTATCGTTCCTCTGTACTTCTACACCGATCTGTATATGATTGACGATAGTGTAGAGGGCTTCTTCTCTAACCCCTTGGGCTACAAGTACTTCATGAACTCCACTGTTAACGGAAAGGGCGAGTCCATCAGCGTATGTCTGGCTTCCGAGCCCGATACCCTGGATCCCGCGCTGAACTCCGCTGTGGACGGTGCTACCATGCTGGCTCACCTGTTCTCCGGTTTGGCTAAGTGGGAGCAGGATTCTACCGGTAAGCTGAACGTTGTTGCTGATATGGCAACCTCTCTGCCCGAGGGCGTTGTGAATGCTGACGGTACCGTAACCTACACCTATACCCTCAGAGACGGTTTGAAGTGGAGCAACGGCGACGCTCTGACCGCTGAGGACTTTGTGTACTCCTGGAATCGTGCCGCTTCCGCTGATCTGGCTGCTGACTATGGCTACATGTTCGAGCTCATTAAGGGTTACGCTGATGTAGCTGAGGGCAAGGACGGCGCTAAGCTGGCTGTTGAGGCTACTGACGCTAAGACCTTGAAGGTTACCATTTCTAACGCTGTTTCTTACTGGAACGAGCTGTTGGCATTCCCCACCTACTTCCCCGTACACAAGGCAACTGTTGCCAACGAGGCATGGGCTACCAAGCCTGCAACCTACGTATGTAACGGTCCTTACACCATTTCCGGCTGGGAGAGCGGCAGTGTCATCACTCTGAAGAAGAACCCCAACTACTACGGTGCTTCTTCCGTTACTATGAACGAGATTAAGTGCTACCTGTCTGATGATGCCAACAACATGCTGGCAAACTTCAAGAAGGGTGACTGGCTCCTGATCGATGACGTTCCTACCAATGAGATTGCTAACCTGAAGAAGGATTACGCAAACGAGTTCGTAGTAGCAGGTCAGATCGGTACCTACTATGTATGCTGGAACATCAACGAGAACATCCTGCCCTCCGACAGCACCCTGACCGGTGTTGAGAAGGAAACGGCTCAGGCTGAGATCCGTCGCGCAATCTCCCTCCTCTTCGACCGTAACTACATCGTTGAAGAGATCGCACAGGGTGGACAGGTTCCTGCTTCCTCCTTTGTTGCCATGGGTATGACCAACCCCGACGGTACTGAGTTCTATAAGACTGCCAACAGCACCACCGACAGCTTCGACGGCTACTATGACGTAAGCAAGGAAGCTTTCGAGGGCAATGTTGAGAAGGCAATGGAAGTACTGAAGAAGTACTACAAGTAATTCAATAACGGAAATCGTTATTCCTCACAGATTGATCTCCTACATTGCACATTTTTAGCGTATATCGCGTGGAAGGAAATGACGAGATACAATCAAAAGGCGTGTCCCCCCCGGGGATACGCCTTTTGGTTTTTTTACGAAGAACTATTGCAATCCTCGAGGCGTTGTGCTATAATGTGTTCGAATCCAATCGGAAAGAGGTATAACCATGAAAAAGCTCAATCGGATCTTATGGGGAGTGGTTTTGGTGGCTGTGGGCTTGATTCTTGCCTTGAATGCCATCGGTGTGACCCATATCAACGTATTTTTTGAAGGCTGGTGGACACTGATTATTATTGTTCCCTGTGTGATCGGTCTGTTTTCCGAAAAGGGGAAAATGGGGAATGTGATCGGAATCGTGGTCGGTGTGCTGCTCCTACTCGGATGCCGTAACGTCATCGATTTTTCCACCTTGTGGAAGCTGATCATTCCCATTGCGGTGGTTCTCATCGGACTAAAGCTGATCCTTGGCGGAGTTCTCGGAAATCGGGAGAAAAAGCTTCATGAAAAAATGAAGAAAATGAAAGCGGAAGGGAAGGAGCTGAAAAGCTACGCCGCCGTGTTCTCCGGACAGGACCTGAAATTTGATGGCGAGCGGTTCGAGGATTGCCAGCTGGACGCCGTATTCGGCGGTATCAAATGTGACCTGCGCGGGGCGATCCTGGAGCAGGATTGCCTCATTGAGGTATGCGCTATTTTTGGCGGTGTGGATATATTCGTGCCGGACGGTATCAATGTCAAGATCGATTCCTGCTCGGTGTTTGGGGGAATGTCCAACAAAAAAGGAAAAGCCCCTGATCCCAACGCGGTGACGGTTTACGTAAAAGGAACCTGTATGTTCGGAGGTGTGGATATTAAATGACGGATTTCCAGAAAGTGATCAAGTATTGCGCTATGGCATTTGCCATTTTCTTGATCGTCAGTATCGTAGGCGGTATCGTGGGAAGTATTTCTTCTCTGTCCCGTCTGTTCGACGGGGAATCACCGGTGGGTGAGCTTCAAACTTACCCGGTGAATGAGGACGTTCGAGAGCTGGTGATCGATATCCGAGGGGCAGAGCTCAAGATCCGAGAGGGAGATCGCTTTTCGGTAGAAAGCAATCTGAAAAAGCTGTCCGTGGAGAGCTCGGGCGGGTGTCTGTCTGTTATTGAGAAAAATCGTTGGGGAACGTCCTCTTATGAAAATGCCCTCCTTGTGGTTACACTCCCTCGGGACGCGGAACTGAAGGAAGCGGAGCTGTCCACGGGAGCCGGTAAGGTGACGGTAGAGGGACTGACGGCGGAGACGCTTTCCATGGAACTGGGTGCCGGAAGGGTGACTATGAAGAATGTGGCGGTGACGGGGGAAGCTGACATCGACGGAGGTGCCGGACAGTTAGAAATTGAAGGCGGTTCTCTTGCCAATCTGGATTTGGATATGGGTGTGGGAGAGCTGGTCTTACGGAGCCGACTGACGGGAACATGCGATCTGGATATGGGCGTGGGACAAACCACTCTGACCCTCATCGGTACCAAAGAGGAATACCGTGTGCGGCTCAACAAGGGGCTGGGAAATGCCACCTTTGACGGGGAATCCATGAGTGACGGTTCCGTGTACGGTTCGGGAGCGCATTCTCTGAATATTGACGGCGGTGTGGGCGCGATTGATCTTCGGTTCGCTGCGGAGTAAGTGATCCGCTTGAGAAAAAATACGAGAGCATTTAGCGTGTTATCCTTAACGGAGAACACGCAATGAATTGCAACCTCACGGTTGCATGAATTGCCTACGGCATGAATTGTGCCTATCGGCACATTGGTTGCAATTCAATTCATGGAGGAGGCGGTACGCCGACGAGAAATCATGGGGTAGCCAATTCATGATGCGTGAGCATCAATTCATCTATAAAAATGAACAGAGCAAGAATAGAAGGAAATTTTCTCCTTTTACTCTTGCTCTTTCTGTCGTTATAAGGGTTTTGGCTCAGCCCAATTTGCATTTGACCGGTCAAATGCGATGCTCGCACTTAGTGAGATCTTCAAATTCTCCGCTAAGGACATCACACATTCGGTACTTTTCGTATTTTTTCTTTTGAGTATTTCGTTGTAACAATTCTTTTACAATTTTTTAGCACTCTTCTATTGACAGTGCTAATTTCGTGTGATACAATATGTTAGAACGATGACGCTCGAGGGAGCGTTCCTATTAGAAAAGAGGATAAAAATATGGCAAAAAAGCAATTTAAAACAGAGTCCAAAAAGCTTTTGGACATGATGGTCAATTCGATTTACACCCATAAGGAAATTTTTCTGCGTGAGCTGATCTCCAACGCCAGTGACGCCATTGATAAGCTCTACTTCCGCTCGCTGACCGACGACACGGTGACCTTGAAAAAGGAGGATTACGAAATTCGCATCACCCTCGATAAGGAGTCGCGGACTCTGACCCTTCGCGACAACGGATGCGGTATGACCCGTGAGGAGCTGGAAAACAATCTGGGCACTATTGCCAAGAGCGGTTCCTTTGATTTCAAAAATGATCCTGAGCATAAGGACAAGGAGCAGATCGACATCATCGGTCAGTTCGGTGTTGGCTTTTACTCTGCCTTTATGGTATCCGATCACATCGTGGTGGAGAGCCGCGCGCATGGCGCGGAGGATGCCTATCGCTGGGAGTCCCGTGGCGCGGACGGCTATACCGTAGAGCCCTGCGCGAAGGATTCGGTGGGTACGGTGATCACCCTCCACATCAAGGAGGACGGGGAAGAGGAGAAGTATTCGGATTTCTTAGACGAATACCACATCCGCGGTTTGGTAAAGAAATACAGTGACTATATCCGCTACCCCATTCGTATGCTGACCGAAAACAGACGTTTGAAGGAGGGAAGCAAGGATGAATTTGAGACGGTGACCGAGGACGAGACGCTGAACAGTATGGTTCCCCTGTGGAAGAAGAACGCCTCTGACGTAACCGAGGAGGAGTACACGACCTTTTACCAGGAAAAATTCTACGACTGGGAGGTGCCCTTGAAGGTGATCCGCCAGAAGACCGAGGGTGTATCCAATTTTGAGTCTCTTCTCTTTATCCCTTCTCACGCTCCCTATAATTATTACAGCAGAGATTTCGAGAAGGGATTGCAGCTCTACTCCAGCGGCGTGCTGATCATGGAGCACTGCAAGGATCTTCTGCCCGACTATTTCAGCTTTGTGCGTGGTCTTGTGGATAGCTCCGATCTGTCTTTGAATATCTCCCGTGAGATGCTCCAGCATGACCGTCAGCTCAAAGCCATTGCCAAGGCGGTGGAGAAAAAGATCGCTTCTGAGCTGAGCAAGCTACAGACCTCTGACCGAGAGAAGTATGAGAAATTTTACGATGCCTTCGGTGCTCAGCTGAAGTGGGGCATCTACAACGATTTCGGTATGCACAAGGACGTGCTTCAGGACCTGCTTTTGTTCCGTTCTTCCTTCGAAGGAAAGTACGTAACCTTGAAGGAATACGTGTCCCGCATGAAGGAGGAGCAAAAGAAGATCTATTTCGCCTCGGGTGAGAGCGTGGAGAAGATCTCCCTGCTGCCCCAGGTTGAATCAGTGATTGCCCACGGCTTTGAGGTGCTGTATCTCACCGAGGACGTAGACGAGTTTGCCCTCCAGATGCTTCGGACCTACGGGGAGAAGGAATTCTCCAACGTATGCCAGGACAATTTGGATCTTGCCACTGAGGAGGAGAAGGAGAGCCTAAAGGAGGAGAACGAGAGCGCGAAGGACCTTCTGGATTGGATCAAGGAGAGTGTGGGCGACGGACTCCATGCCGTTCGCTTTACGGGAAGCCTGAAAAACCATGCCGCCTGCCTGTCCAGTGAGGGAGCCTTGTCTGCCAATATGGAAAAGGTTTTGAGTAAGAATCCGGGCAACCAGGCAGCAAATATCAAGGCTGAGTTGGTGCTGGAGATCAACGTGCATCACCCCATTGCGGACAAGCTGAAGAAGCTGTTTGAGAGCGATAAGGATACTCTTGCCAAATACAGCAAGGTGCTGTACGCGCAGGCGCGCCTGGTCAGCGGACTTTCTATTGAAAATCCCGCCGAGATCAGCGAGCTGGTGTGCGATCTCATGGTGAACTGAACCGTAAGGGCTGTCGTGAGACAGCCCTTACGATTTTCCTTGCAAAATAAAGAAAGATATGGTATAATAGGGCTATTCGTAAGAGGGGGAAGTGATGGGTTGAATAGGACAGTTAAGGAGGCGTGGGTGGCTACGCTTCCCGTAATGACAGGATATTTGGTTCTGGGCTTTGGCTTTGGAATTATTCTCAAGTCCAGCGGGTACGGTATTTTTTTGGCGTTTTGCATGAGTCTTTTGATCTACGCCGGATCCATGCAGTACGTTGCCATTGGCTTGTTGACCGGTGGTGCTTCGGTTCTTACCACGGCACTGACTACCTTGATGGTGAACGCCAGACACCTCTTTTATGGGATTTCCATGCTGGGAAAGTATAAAAAAATTGGGAAGAGCAAGCCGTATCTGATCTTCGCTCTCACCGATGAGACCTATTCCTTGGTTTGCCGGGATCACCCGAAGATTCCCGAGGAGGAGGTGGGACGGTACTGCTTTTTCGTCTCTCTCTTTGACCATGCGTACTGGGTACTTGGCTCCGTGGCGGGTGCTGTGGTGGGAAGTCTTGTGACCTTCAACAGCGAGGGAATCGATTTCGTGCTCACGGCTCTGTTTCTGACGGTCTTTTTGGAGCAGTGGTTGACGACAAAAAAGCACACACCGGCACTGATTGGTGTGGGTGTGTCGGTAGTGTGTCTCTTGATCTTTGGCAAGGACAGCTTTTTGATCCCCGCTATGCTTCTGATTGCTCTGTTACTATGTCTGTATCGGGAGGAACCGAACCATGAATAATTCACGTGCCTGGATCTTGGTTGCCGTGATCGTTCTGGTGACGGCGGCTCTTCGTTTTTTACCCTTTCTGATCTTTGGAGGAAATCGGAAGGTTCCCCGGATCATTGATAAGCTGGGGCGCGTACTTCCCGCCGCCATTATGGGGATGCTGGTGGTCTTTTGCTTAAAGGATGTAACCGTTGGCTCCTACTCCGGGTGGGTTCCCGCTTTTGTAGGGTGTGTTGCCGTGGGTGTCTCCTATGTTTGGAAGCGAAATACGCTGATCAGTATTCTTTTGGGAACTTTGGCGTATATGCTTTTGGTTCAATTGGTGTTTTAACAATCTAACGAATAGAAGCCGTCCCGAGCCATGGCTCGGGACGGCTTCTATTTGCACCCAACATATCTATTATATCACAAGGAGCTGAATTTGTAAAGAAAAACTTGTTTGAATTTCATAAATTCTACCTTTTATATAAAAAAATATTGTTAAATTCTAATAAATTGTCAATTGCAAAAGGCAAAAAGATGTGATATACTATAGGTGAAGAAAAGGAGGAACGGTCCAATGAAAATTTGAGCCTTACGATCTGGAACCGAAATGAAGCGATCGATTTGAAAGATCGGGAGAAAGGATAGTCCAATGGAAAATTGATCTTTACCCCAAAATCAGATGTGAGTAGAAACAATTCGATTGATTGGAAGAAAGGACCAGTCCAATGAGAAATTGAGCTTCACGACCGAGATTCAAACGGGTGATTGAACGATTGGTAGAAAAACAGAATGAAACCGTTCGAGAGGAGAATGAACACGGCGGTGTAACGCATGGAGATAGATGTGTGTGTGAAAGTGAGTCAGATGTGAGATAGAAATGAGCAGAAACGTGTGTGAATCGTTCCAATCGTCACGGAGAGTTCGGTCAAAACCATTCGCCTTTTGCGACAGACGTACAAAACGAAACAAAGGGTATTCTCGTTAGAGAAGTATGATGAAGAAGTGTTTGGGTGTTGTAGAAAGAAGCAGAAGGTAGACGAGGAAAGAGAGGATTACAAAAGATGTTAGATATTAAGAGTGAACAGAAGTGACCCTTGATCGTGAGCAGGTGCTTGCGGTTAAGGGTCACTTCTTTTTTTTTTTTTTTTGAAAAAATTGGATGAGGATATAAAATTTTCTTGATTTGACGGCTATCGCGTGGTATAATAGAGACGAATTTATGCAAGGAAGGCTATTGCTATGAAATTGACCGAACGTTTGAATCAAGATACATTATCCCTCTCCTTCGAGGTGTTTCCGCCCAAGACCGATACGGCGTTTGAGAGTGTGAAGCATGCTACGGAGGAGATTGCCAAGCTCCGCCCTTCTTTTATGAGTGTGACCTACGGAGCGGGGGGCGGTACCAGCCGTTATACGTTGGAGATCGCCAAGACTATTAAGGAGCATTACGGAGTGCCCACTCTGGCGCATCTGACCTGTGTTTCCTCTACCAGGGAAACGGTACGCCGGAAGATCGAAGAGATCCGGGCGGCGGGGATCCAGAACGTGATGGCTCTTCGGGGAGATATCCCTCAGGGCATGGAACAGGAAGATCGAAGCCATTGGGATTATCGGCATGCGGTGGAGCTGGTCCGAGAGTTGAGGGAGTCAAATGCCGACCTTTGTATCGGGGGTGCTTGTTATCCAGAGATCCATCCGGAAAGCCAAAACCAGAAGGAGGACATTCGATATCTAAAGGAAAAAGTAGACGCAGGGTGTTCATTCTTGACTACACAAATGTTTTTTGATAATAACTTGCTCTATAATTTTTTGTATAAGATCCGTGAGGCGGGGATCACTGTGCCCATTATCCCCGGCGTAATGCCGATTACCAACGGGAACCAGGTGGAACGAGCCATTAAGCTCTCCGGTTCCTTCATGCCGCAACGCTTCAAGTCGCTTGTGGACAAGTTTGGAGCCTCTCCTGCCGCGATGAAGCAGGCAGGTATCGCCTACGCTACCGATCAGATCATCGATCTCTTTGCCAACGGAGTGACCAACGTTCACGTGTATTCCATGAACAAGCCCGACGTGGCGGCTGCGATTCAGCGGAATTTGTCGGATATTTTGGGATGAGAAATGTATACGGTTTATACGAAGCAATATGATTCGCCCCCTGTTGACCGGCGTGAGATCCTACGGTATGCGGGTATCCGCGGCGAGGTGTCTGAGCTGGAGATCCTGTTGGACGATTGCCTTTTGGAGACCTTGAACAAGCTGAGTTATCGGGTTTGCTTTTGCCAATTCCCCCTGCGGGAAGAGGGAGATGCTCTTGATCTTGGTTTTGCCGTGACCGAGTCACGAGACCTAAAACGGCATCTCGCCGGTTGCCATCATACGGTGGTGTTTGCCGCTACGGTTGGTATGGAGCTGGATCGGCTGATTGCGCGATACGGCTACACTTCGCCCCTGCGGGCACTGATGCTGCAAGCCATCGGTGCTGAGCGGATCGAGGCGTTGTGTGATCGATTTTGCGAGGAGCTCCAAGAGGAAATGAAGGAGCGAGGATGGAAGATCGGCTCTCGGTTTAGTCCGGGGTACGGTGACCTTCCCCTGGAGACTCAAAGCGTTCTGTTTCAGGTGCTGGATTGCCCGAGAAAGATTGGGCTGACACTGAACGCAAGCTTGCTGATGTCTCCCTCGAAGTCGGTGACAGCGTTGATGGGAGTTTCGAATGAAAAGTAATTGGTTTGCAAAGACTGCAACGATCGGAGAATAACATGAAAATTACCGAATTTTTGAACGATCATATTCTTTATCTGGACGGGGGGATGGGCACCTTGCTCCAAGAGAGGGGTCTGAAGCCCGGGGAATTGCCCGAACGGTGGAATCTGACCCATCCCCACGTAATTACTGACATTCACCGTGCCTACTATGACGCGGGAAGCCACGTGGTCAATACCAATACCTTTGGTGCAAACTCCCTGAAATTTTCCTCGGAGGAGCTGAACTCGATCGTCAAGAGTGCCATTGCTCACGCGAGAAGAGCGGGGCAGGAGAGCCGAGGAACACAACCCAAGTGGGTGGCACTGGATATCGGTCCCACAGGGCGGATGCTAAAGCCTTACGGTGACTTTGATTTTGAGGAGGCGGTATCGGTATTTGCCGAAACGGTGAGGCTGGGCGTGAAATACGGTGCCGACCTGATTATGATCGAGACCATGAACGACAGCTATGAGACAAAAGCGGCTCTTTTGGCGGCAAAGGAAAATTGCGACCTGCCGGTTTTCGTTTCCAACGCTTACGGAGAGGACGGAAAGCTGATGACAGGCGCGGACCCGGGCGCGATGGTCGCTATGCTGGAGGGGATGGGTGCTGACGTGATCGGTGTCAATTGCTCCCTGGGTCCCAAAGCGCTTGTGGGCGTGGTGAGAGCATATTTGAAATACGCCTCCATTCCCCTTTTGCTCAAGCCGAACGCCGGTCTTCCCAAGGCGAAGGACGGACAGACGGTTTATGACGTATTGCCCGAGGAATTTGCTAAAGATGTTGCCGATTTGATCCGGGAGGGCGTGAGAGCCGCGGGCGGTTGTTGCGGAACCACTCCCGAGTATATTGCGGCGACGGTTCGCGCTTCGGCTCAAACGTCACCCGTAGCCATTGAGAAAAAAAATCTGACCTGTGTGTCCTCTTATACGCATGCGGTAATATTCGGGGACTCTCCTGTGCTCATCGGCGAGCGGATCAATCCTACGGGCAAAAAACGATTTAAGGAAGCCTTGAAGGCACAGGACATGGACTATATTCTGAAAGAGGGAATCTCGCAAGAGGAAAAGGGAGTCCATGTTTTGGACGTGAATGTGGGACTTCCCGAAATTGACGAGGCACGGATGCTGGAGCGGGCGGTCTGTGAGCTACAGGCGATCATGGATCTGCCTTTGCAGATCGACACTTCCGATCCCGTTGCCATGGAGCGTGCCCTCCGCCGTTATAACGGAAAAGCCATGGTCAATTCGGTGAACGGGAAACAGGAAAGCATGGATGCCGTATTTCCCTTGGTGAAGAAGTATGGCGGACTGGTGGTTGCCCTCACGCTGGATGAGAAGGGGATTCCCGAGAAGGCGGAGAAACGGTTGGAGATCGCTCGCCGCATCCTGACTGCGGCTGAGAAATATGGCATCGAAAAAAAGGATCTGATTTTCGATCCCCTCGCAATGACCATCAGTGCCGATGGAAACGCCGCTAAGGAGACCCTGAGGGCGGTAAAGCTGATCGGAACTCAGTTGGGGTGCCGTACCTCCTTGGGAGTGTCCAACGTGTCCTTCGGTCTGCCGGCGAGAGATATGGTCAATGGAACCTTTTTTGCCATGGCTTTGGCAAACGGTCTGTCGGCGGCGATCATGAACCCTTATTCCGTCGAAATGATGAAAACCTATTTTACCTATCGCGCTCTGGCGGGGCTGGACGATAATTGCGCGGATTATATCGAATTTTCCTCTCACGCGCCGCAAACGGTGAGCGGAGCGGTATCGGAGCCGGTGGGAATCCTTTCCGCGGGAGAGGAGTATGGCTCCGAGCTACAGCGAGCGGTAATCAAGGGACTCAAGGAACAGGCGGCGCAGTTGACGCAAAGCATGATCTCCGCGGTGGATTCCTTGCGGATCGTGTCGGAGGAGATCATTCCTGCCCTGAACCAAGTGGGGGAGGGCTTTGAGCGCAAGACGGTCTACCTGCCCCAGCTTTTGATGAGCGCGGAAGCGGCAAAGTCCGCCTTTGAAGTGATTAAATCTCACCTATCGGGAGAGAAAACCACGGACAAATGTGCGATTGTGATCGCCACGGTGAAGGGGGATATTCACGATATCGGAAAGAATATTGTAAAGCTGATCCTGGAAAATTACGGATTTGCCGTTACCGACCTGGGACGGGATGTCCCTCCCGAGGAGATCGTGAGGGAGACGTTGCGGCTTCACGCGCCCCTGGTGGGATTGAGCGCGCTGATGACCACTACGGTTCCCGCCATGGAGGAAACGATCCGCAGACTCCGCCGAGAGGCACCCTTCTGTAAGGTCATGGTTGGCGGTGCCGTACTGAATCGGGAGTACGCCGATGCCATCGGTGCCGATTACTACGCTAAGGATGCCATGGAGTCGGTGCGCTATGCCGAGCAGGTGAACGAGGGCTTGAACCCGTGAAATCAAAGGGAAAGTTCGCGTAAAGCACAGGATGTTGGCGAACTCCTCCGGATCGCGTAATGAAATTTTAAAATCTATATTGAAATTGGAAGAGAAATATGTTATAATACAACCGGGTGTATTGTGCTATTGGGGGATGGTTATGAACCTCCCATGCGGAATCACCGTGATTTGAAATTTCGCTCCATGTCTGTTAAACCTACTGAGCGGAATACGTCTGAAGCAAGAAAATTTAGCCTTGTCTTTGGCATATCTGAATGATCAATTATGTAAATAATTTTAGGAGGACATTTTTAAATGGAAACCAAGACCTACGAAATAGTAGACAGCGTAGAGAAATTGAACGAAGCGCTGGAGAGGATGAGAGAAGCGCAGGGAAGGTATGCGAAGTATACGCAGGAGCAGGTAGATAAGATTTTTCTTGCGGCAGCATCGGCAGCGGATAAGGCAAGAATAACGCTTGCGAAGATCGCC
>JAFTRY010000011.1 GCA_017462035.1 Clostridia bacterium | reverse complement strand
GGATAAATCCTATATAATATAAGTGTAGGATAAAACATACCACTTTTACGGAGAATAATCAATGAATGAAATCAAAATCAGGTATTCGAAAGATGCGCTGAAATTCTTATCCAAATTGGACAAGAAATCGGTTGGCAGAATTCGAGACGCTATCACGGGATTGACTTATCATCCACCTGTCGGAGACATTCAAACAATGCAAGGGTATAGCGATGGCAGAAAACGTCTCAGAGTTGGCTCGTGGAGAATTATTTATCGACACGAAAATGAAGAAACTGTTGAGATTATTTTCGTGATTGATATTGGCAATCGCGGAGATATATACAAATAAGGAGGTATCTTGTATGTCAAATATTGCAATTGAAGCTGCACGCTTAATGGATGCTCTGCCTGAAGCAGACAAGGCGTTTGCTTACGAGTTTATCAAAAAGTTAGTTTTGGCTTGGGATCCTGATTTTACCAAGGTGACTGCCGAGGAAGCAAAGAGAATAGAGGATGCGGAAAACAGCGGTTACGTTGATGCGGACGAAATTGATTGGGAGAGCATTGGTACAAATGAGTAACGCAGTTCATATTGCCGAAGCGGACGAAATTATACAGGCGTTGATCGAGGCAAGACGTGCATCGGGAATGACGCAAAAGGAATTGTCCGAGCTTACGGGAATCGCCCAAGGTGACATCAGTAAGCTGGAAAAAGGAAATGCTAACCCGTCTTTGCGTACCTTGATACGACTTGCCGAAGGAATGGGAATGCAGTTGAAAGTAGAGTTTTGTCCTGCAAGCCGTTAAAAATCGATTCACCGATTGGTTTGTGTAATCTTACCAATCGGTGAATTTTTCTTATATACCATCAACATCGTGATGCAATGTTTGTATGTTGAAAATCTAACATAAAATGCGCATAAAAACATTGTATATATAAAAATTACAACATAATATGTTGACAAATGGGATATAATATGATATACTATTATCGAAAGGAGTTGATATCATGTCTAAAGTATCTACGAACATCAGCCTTGATGCTGAAACCAAAGCCAAGGCGCAGGTAATGCTTGCCGATCTTGGAATGGATCTTTCTACTGCTGTAAACATTTTTCTTCGTCAAATGCTTTATGAAGGATGAATTCCGTTTTCTATGACCAGAGAAGTTCCTAACAAGATAACTCTTGAAGCAATGAAAGAAGCGCAGGAAATGTTCCGTTCTCCCGAGAAATACAAGAAGTATGACAGCGTAGACAGTATGATGGAGGACATTTTAGGTGAAGTATGAGATGGTTCCTTCCAATCAATTCAAGAAGGATTTGAAATTAGCGCAAAAACGCGGATATGATCTTGATAAAATAAAACAGGTTATTACTGCTCTTGCGAACGGAGAAACACTTGAAGCAAAATATCGGGACCATTGGCTTACCGGCGATTACGGTGGTTATCGAGAATGTCATATTCAACCGGATTGGTTACTCGTATATCAAATAGACGGAGACAGGTTGATATTGTTCTTGGCTCGAACAGGCACGCACAGCGATTTCTTATATAGCATCAACATCGTAGATTGCATGCTCATACAATGAGCATACAATGAATTGCAACCTTTGCGGTCACGTGAATTGAGCGAGAACGCTCATGAATTGGCTAAGCCATGAATTGCGCTGATGCGCATTGGAGGTTGCCATTCAAATCATGAAGAAGGCGGAACGCCGACGAGAAATCATGAAACGGAGTTTCCATTCATGACGGCTTGCCGTCAAATTCATTTGAATATCCTATTTCCATGCGCACCGACAAAAATACTTGCGAATAGAAAGAAATTAGGACGTTTAGAGAACGCCTTGTGGAAAAAACAGAAGAGGTAAACAAGATACATGAACGTATTAGCAATCGTAGGTCCCACCGGTGGCGGTAAAAGTGCCCTGGCACTGGCGCTTTCACGGCGGTTGGGAGGGGAGATCGTCTCCTGTGATTCCATGCAGGTCTATCGCCGCATGGACATCGGAACGGCAAAGCCGACAAAAGAGGAGCAAAATACCGTTCCTCACCATATGATCGACCTTCGGGATCCCACAGAGCCCTTTTCTTGCGCCGATTACGTGACCGAGGCAACTCAGGTGATCGAGGACTGCCGGAAAAGAGAACGCTTGCCCGTGATCTGCGGCGGAACGGGTCTTTACCTGGACGCGCTCCTCCGACGGGATGATCTGCCGGAAAATACGACGGACGACGTGTTGCGAGAGGAGCTTTGGCAGGTGGCAGAGACACAGGGGAAGGACGAGCTGTGGCAAAGACTAAGTCAGGTGGATCCGGTTAGTGCGGCAAAGACTCACCCCAATAATGTTAAACGAGTCATCCGAGCCTTGGAAATCTACCATACCGTCGGAATTCCCAAAAGCGAACTGGACCGCCTCTCTCAAGAGAGCGGTAACAGATACGAAGCTTGCGTGATCGGATTGCGATACCCTGATCGGGAGCGGCTGTATCGCAGAATTGACGAACGTGTGGAAAAAATGTTTGATATGGGACTTGCGGAAGAGACGCGACAACTGATGGAGGAGGGAGTCTTTTTGATCAATCAGACGGCGGCACAAGCCATCGGATATAAAGAATTGTTGCCCTGGTTGAGAGGAGAGGAAACTCTTTCGGAAGCCAAGGAACGGCTGAAATTGGCAACCCGCCACTACGCGAAACGGCAAATGACTTGGTTTGGTGCAAGACCCTATGTAAGGTGGTTGGATATGACCGAAAACGGAAAGGAAAAAACATTTGAAGAGATTGTAAATAATGCGGCGGAGCTCTTTCAAAAAAACAGGATCTGTGGTAAAATATAAGGAGAGAATTCAGCGCAACATGCGGGAAACAGGAGAAAGGGGTGAGTTAGGGCTTGAACAAAAAAGGAAGTCCCCTTCAGCAAAAGGCGATCCTTGGATTGGTATTCGTGCTGGTGGTGTGCTACACGGTCTACCATATGACAAGCCTGTTTGGTACGGAGCTTTCTACCTTTGCCGCAGGTGTCACTACCGAGACAACTGTTCTCCATGAGAATGGCTATATTTTTCGTGATGAAACAGTGCTGACCTCCCATTATACGGGGCTTGTATCCTACGAAGCGGAAAGCGGACGAAAGGTGGGACAGGGACAAACTCTGGCAACGGTGTATGCAGAGGGAGGATACCTGGAGAAGGAACAGCTCCGTTACCTGGATCACCGGATCGAAATTTTGGAGGAAAGCTACGGAAGCGGACTGTCCACGCTGGATATGGGAGAGGTTAAGGAGGATGTTAGCGAATCCTATGGTACCATTGTAAAAATTTTGGCTTCGGGAGACGTGGGAGGTTTGTCCTATGAGGCGGATCGCTTCTTAGTCCTCTTGAATCAAATGAACGGATTGTCTCTGGGAGATGACGATCAGGGATTGCAAACGTGGAATCAGCTGTCAGCCCTTCGAGAGGAGCTGTTGCAAAATAGCGGTGGCAGTCAGACCTATGCTGCTGAGCAAAGCGGTTACTTTTACAGTGAGGCAGATGGCTACGAGTCCTATTTTACCCTGCAAGCGGCAGAAGAGCTGACAGGAGACTCCTTTTATCAGCTGATCACTCGTGAACCCGAGGCGATCTCGGAGGGGACATACGGAAAGATCAGTTATTCCAGCGAGTGGATTTTGGTGTTGCCCATAGACCTGGCGGATCAGAAATATTTCGAGGCAGGACAGACCTATTCCGGTACCTTTGAGAAAAATAATCAGACCGAGCTTCCTCTGACCTTGGAGAAGATTATAGAGGCTCCTGAGCACGGAAGCGCGTTGCTCCTGTTCAAAACTGACCGATTGCCTGACCAATTTTCTTTTGACCGTTGCCAGAATGTGCGGTTGGAGGTGGCGCAGATCAGCGGAATCTATGTACCCAAAAACGTGGCGGAGCGAAGAGAAGGGTTCCGTGGCGTTTACGTTCTCCGAGGGAGTGTAGTATACTTCCGTTATATAGACGTTGTCTATGAGGGAAGTGACTACTATTTGGTAAAGGAAGGCATAGAGGATGACGGTGAGCGAACCTATCTGAAGGTCAACGACCAGATCATACTCAACGGAAAAAACTTGTTTGACGGAAGGATCATGGATTAAAATGAATCTGGACTATATCAGAGAAAACACAGAGAGGATTCAAAAACGGATCCGAGAGGCGGAGCTGAAGGCGGGACGCCCCGAGGGAAGCGTGCAAATGATTGCCGCCGTGAAATACGCGCAACCCGAGGAACTGACGGCGCTTTGTCTTGAAACCGGGGTCAAGGACCTGGGGGAGAACCGGGTACAGCAGTTGCTTGCCCATTATGAAGCACTGGAGCACCCCGAACGCCTTCGTTGGCACTTTATCGGAAGCCTTCAAACGAATAAGGTGAAGTACATCATCGATAAGGTCTGCATGATCCATTCCCTTGACTCGCTGAAATTGGCGGCGGAGATTGAAAAACAAGCGGGAAAACATGGGATCGTTATGGACGTGTTGGTGGAGATCAATAGCGGCGAGGAGGAAAGTAAGGGGGGACTGTATCCCTCAGAGGTGACGGAGTTCTGTGAGAGTCTTGGACAGTATCCTCACCTGAATCACCGCGGGTTTATGACAATGGCACCCAAATGTACCGAAAAAAGCGATTATTTAAAATATTTTCAACAAACTTACCAACAAGTTCTTGACATTTGGACAAAAAAATTGCATAATATAGGTAGACCGATTCTTTCCATGGGAATGAGCGAAAGCTTTGAAGAGGCAATTGCCTGCGGCTCCGATATGGTGCGGGTAGGAAGAGCCCTGTTCGTGAAGGAATCTGAAGGAAGTCAAAAATAAATTATATAAAAAATCGGAGGAAACTATGATTAAGTTACGGAAAAACAATGACAATTACGGAGATTTCGCCGGAGACGATAAGTACTACGGCGGAAACGGCTTTGACGACATGGACGCAGGCGAAACCGTTGATGACGGCTTCGATATGCAGAACCCCGCTCCTGCCGCACCCGTGGATCCCTCTCCTGCCTTTGGCGCGCCCGTAACGGCGGCACTGAAGATTGTCAATCCCAAGGAGTATAAGGAAGCGATGGAGATCGCAAACCTGCTGATGAATGGCAACACCGTTCTTCTGAACATCGAAAGCATCGCGAAGGACCAGGCGATCCGTCTGTTGGACTACCTGTCCGGTGCCGTACATGTAGCAGGCGGCTTGATGACCAAGGTCAGCAAGACCACCATTGTAATTGCTCCCAAGAACATCGATGTCAGTAGCATCGAGGCAATGGTAAGCGGCAACTGAAAATAAAGAGAAGGGGTCTGCCGCGCGGGAGCGCGGCAGACCGATTCCCATTCTTTTGAGCAATTGAAAGGACTTTTTTGCGTTTCAGCAAGGGAAAAAAGGGGGACGAATGAATCCCCCATGAGGAGGGTAAGAATTTGTATTACGTATTGGTCATCATCGCGTCGGTGGTAAGAATTTTTCTGTATGCGGTGGAGCTTGCCATGCTGTTGCGAGCGATTTTCTCGTGGTTTCCCATGGATCCCAATAAATTTACCGATTTGCTTTATGCCATTACGGAACCCTTTATTTATCCGATCCGCCGATTGTTCCAAAAGATGAATTGGTTTCAGAATGTTCCCTTGGACATTCCTTTTTTGGTGACGTATTTGCTGATTTCCGCTGTTACGTTGTTTTTGTAATGCCCATGGAAACAAAGGAAGATGTGAGAGCTCTGTACGCAAGAATGGAGGATCTTTGCCTCCGAGCCGAAGGGGGAGAAGTAGGACAGAGTGATTTTCTGTCTCCCCGAGAATTGCACTATGGGACAGCGTATCTGACCCGTAAGGGTGTCCCTTTTTTTGCCTTTGGAGGGTATGCGGAGGCGGAGCGCAAAAAGCTCTATCTGTTGCCCGACTATATGACGGGAGCGACCCTTGTAGCGGACATGGATCATGAAGAGGGCATCGATCTGTTGGAATCCTATGGCTATTCCGCGGAGATCGCTGCGGTGCGGATCGACGGAAGCGGTTACCGCTCCTTGACACATCGTGACTTTCTCGGCTCTTTGCTGGGACTCGGCTTGGAGCGAAGTGTCCTGGGGGATGTGGTAACCCTTGAAGAAGGGAATCGTGCGGTGTTTTTTTGCGAAGAAAGGATTGCCCCCTTTCTTTTGAGTGAATGCACAAAAGTGGCAAATGATAAAGTAAAACTTCGACGGCTGGCGATCACCGAGGTGGTGCTGCCGGAACGTCGGTTCATTTCTCTGCGCGATACCGTGGCATCGCCCAGGCTTGACTCAGTGGTTTCAGCCCTTTGTAAGCTGTCCCGAGAGAAGGCAAGGGATGCGGTGCTTGACGGTATGGTGGAAATTAATTTTGAAAGTGAGGATCGTCCCGACCGAACAGTCACGGTGCCATCGCTGATCTCCGTCCGCGGCTGCGGACGCTATCGGATCCTGGCACTCAGTGAAGTAACCCGAAAGGGAAGATTGCGCCTGGAGGCGGAACAGTATCGGTAAGGACCCAATCAATATATGCTGACATGGCTTCTTGTAATTGTAGCCTCTGTGGCGGTTGACCAGCTGACGAAACGGTTGGCGGTAGCATGCCTCATGGAGAAAGGCTCGGTGGAGGTGATCCCCGGGGTGCTTCGATTCACCTATGTGGAAAATGACGGTGCCGCATTCGGTATGCTTTCGGAGCACCGATGGATCTTTATGGTGATCTCCACGGTGGCAATCGTGGCAATGCTGGTGTATTTGTGGAAATTCCGTCCTGATAACAGCTGGGCTTGTACGGGAATTTCACTTATCATTGGCGGCGGTATCGGTAATATGATCGACCGTGTGTATCTGGATTACGTGATTGACTTCATTGACTTTTGCGCGTTTCCTAACCTGTGGATGTGGGTCTTTAACGTAGCGGATGCTTGCGTTTGCGTGGGCGCTGGTATTCTTTGCGTCTGGTGCGTGGTTTCCTTGATACAGGAAACGAGGACGGCGAAAAAAGCCAAAGAACCCTCAGATGTGAAAGAGGGATCCGATGAAACAAATGAAACGATCTGAATGTCCGGAGGTGAATCTATGTCGGAATACATCGACGAAGAATGGGTCGGTGGTGAGGGCGTGGAGCTCACCTCCGATTCTTCGTATACGGGAATTCGGTTGGATGCGTTTCTCGCGGAAAAAACTGAGCTGACACGCTCGGCGGCGGCTCGGCTGATTGAGGGAGAGCATGTCCTGGTCAACGGAAGAACCGCTTCGAAAAATTATAAATTGCGAGAAGAGGACGTGATTCGTTTGGAATTGCCCGATCCGGAGCCCTCGGAGGCAGAGCCGGAAAATATTCCCCTTCATATCGTCTACGAGGACGAAGACATGATCGTGGTCAATAAACCCAAGGGTATGGTGGTCCATCCGGCACCGGGAAATCCCAGAGGAACGCTGGTCAACGGCTTGCTCTACCACTGCCGAGAGAGCCTTTCCGGCATCGGAGGAGTCATCCGTCCGGGAATCGTCCACCGAATTGATAAGGATACGGAAGGACTGCTGGTTGTGGCGAAGAACGATGCTGCCCATCTGTACCTGGCGGAGCGGATCAAAAGCCATGAGATCCGTCGGATCTACTACGCCATTGCCTTGGGGAACTTCAAAGAAGACCGGGGAACGGTGGATGCTCCCATCGGACGGCATCCCGTAGATCGAAAGAAAATGGCAGTGATCCGAGATCCCGCGAGACAAAGCAGAAACGCGGTGACCCATTGGCAGGTGCTGGAACGCTTCGGACGGTTTACACTGCTCCGTTGCGAGCTGGAAACAGGACGAACCCACCAGATCCGAGTGCATATGGCATCCATCGGACATCCCCTGCTTGGCGATCCTTTGTACGGAGGAAACGGAAGCACCTTTGAGGCAAAGCACCCCCGCTTGATCCGGGGGCAGTGCCTGGCGGCAACAGAGCTGCTGCTCACCCACCCCTCCACTGGAGAAGAGAAGCATTTTGCCGTGCCGATGCCCAAGGAATTTGAGGAAATTATGAGAATCCTGCGAAGGGAGATGGAAGCGTGAAACGGTTTGAAAACATAATCCTTGCCAGTGACATCGACGGAACCTTTCTGACCAGCGTGCAAGAGGGAAAACAGAGAAACCGAGCCGCCATCGAATATTTCAAAGAGCAGGGCGGACACTTCACCTTCGCCACCGGGCGAAATTACCGACAGATCCTGGCGGCAATTCCCGAAGCACCGGAGCTGACCAACCTTCCTGCCGTGACCTGTAACGGAGCCAGTCTGTACGACTTCCAAAAGCAGGAGGAGGTCCTGCGATACTTAATGAACGTGGAAACCGTCCGGGAGCTGATCAATTGGCTGGCGGAACAGGACCCCACCGTGGGGGTTCGAGGCGCAACCGAACAAAACTTTCTGTTCACGTCCCTGGAGAACCCGTTTATCCAACGGGATTTTGAAGCACTGCGGTCCCAGCAGGCGCGGGTGGTACCCATAGAGCAGTGGAAGGATTATTCCCTTTATAAGCTGGCGGTGCGAGCCAATGAGGACACTTTGGAGCGATTGCGCCCCCGAATGGAGGAGCAGTTCCGTGGACGCCTGGAGATCACACAGTCTGACCCAACCTTGGTGGACGTGCAAGCAGATGGAAGAACCAAAGCGGCACTGTTGCGGGAGCTGACTCAGCGGTCGGAGATCTCATCCCCCTACCTGTGCGTGGCAGGGGACTATGATAATGACCTGGCAATGCTCAGGGTAGCAGACCTTGCGTGCTGTCCCTCCAATGCCCAGCCCTGCGTTAAGGCGATCTGCCACCGTACGGTCTGCCATTACCGAGAGGGAGCTATTGCCGATATCATCGAATATTTGGACCGTTGCTTTAAAAAAGGAGAAGAATATGACCGTTAGAAGAGCAGAAATCAAAGACATCCCCAGAATGATGGACCTTTTGTCCCAGGTGGACCTGGTGCATCACCGTGGGAGACCCGACCTGTTCCGAATCGGAACAAAATATAGCCAGGAGGAGCTGGAGACGCTTCTGAGTGATGAAAACCGCCCTATTTTGGCGGCAACCGACGAGAACGACGTGATGCAGGGCTATTGCTTTTGTATCTATCAGCAGCATCTAAACGACCCCATTCTCACTGATATTAAAACTCTGTATATCGATGACCTCTGCGTGGATGAGAACCAGAGAGGGAAGAAAATCGGAAAACGGCTCTATGAGGCTGCCCTGGAACTGGCAAAGGATACGGGATGCTATAATGTCACCCTGAACGTCTGGAGCTGTAACGAGAGTGCCATGAGATTCTACGAATCCTGCGGCTTGACACCCCAAAAGGTCGGGATGGAAAAGATCCTGTAAACAAAAAAATCCCAACGGATGGAAGAGATCCGTTGGGATTTTTGTTTATTAAAGCTTAAATACCCACACCAAAAGGGTGAAGCTCCGCCTGGCGGTTCATTTCCGCAATGACCTCCTCGGGATGCTCCGCCTTGAAAATGGCAGAACCGGCAACCACCACGTTGGCACCTGCCTCGGTGGCGTATTTCAAATTGTCTGGGGTAATGCCTCCGTCTACCTGAATGTCAAGGGTAAGTCCCTGCTCGTTAGCATAGGTTCGAAGAGCACGTACCTTCTCCACCATATCCAGCATCATCTTCTGACCGCCAAATCCGGGTTCTACGGTCATGATCAGTGCCATATCAAGTTCGGGAAGAATAGGAAAGAGAACCTCGGCAGGAGTGGCTGGCTTTAGCGCAATGGCAACCTTGACACCCTTGGAGCGAATCATACTGGCAACGGAAAAAGGATCGTCACAGCTTTCGTAGTGGATTGTGATCAGATCCGCACCGGCACGAATGAAATCGTCTATGTACCGCTGAGGCTCGGTAATCATCAAATGTACGTCAAAAAAGATGTCGGAAACCTTCCGAAGAGATTCGATGACGGGCATGCCAAAGGACATGTTGGGAACGAAAATTCCGTCCATGACATCCAGATGGATGTAGGTGGCACCGGCATCTTTCACTTTCTTGACGTCCTCACCCAGACGGGCAAAGTCCGCGGCGAGAACGGAGGGGGAAATTATAAACATAAAAGGTCCTTTCCGTTGAAGGTTCAACATTGGATGAATTATAGAAGGGTAAAAACAGTTTGTAAAACTGAGGGCGAAAATGCCCCCCAGCGCATATGATGGAATGAAAGCCCGTGCAGAAAGAACGGAAGGGACGGAAAAGAAAAAGACGTGAGAGGATGATTCCGTTGGCTCTGCATATAAGGCTCTGAGGCGGTGTCATCATCGCCTCAGAGTCATTGAATTAGTCTGCCGATTCAATCAAGCATACGGCGTGCGCCGCGATTCCCAGCTTCTCACCGGTGAATCCGAGCCCCTCCTCCGTGGTGGCTTTTACGCTCACACGGGAAACGTCCAAGCCAAGAATGTTGGCAATATTTTGGCGCATGCGGGAAATGTAGGGAGAGAGCTTGGGTGCTTGGGCAAGAACAGTTGCGTCTACGTTGCTTACTCGGTATCCATGCCGTCCCAGAAGCAGGTTTACCTTCCGAAGTAATACCGTGCTGTCCGCGTCCTTAAACGACTCGTCCGTGTCGGGAAATAGCTTTCCAATATCTCCTAGTGCCGCGGCACCTAACATGGCATCGCATAAGGCGTGGAGTAAAACGTCAGCGTCGGAGTGACCCAGTAACCCCAGATCATGAGGAATGTCCACACCGCCCAAAATTAGCTTCCGACCTTCTACCAAACGGTGAACGTCATAACCGTGACCGATCCGAATCATTGCCCTTCCTCCAATCTCTGGCGTTCCAGGAGAATGGCTTCGGCAACGCAAAGATCCTCACGGGTGGTGATCTTCAGATTCTGAGTCCCGCATTCCACCAGACGAATGGGGCACTTGATATGCTCCACCAAAGAATTGTCGTCCGTGGCTTGAACACCCTTTTTCAGCGCGGTGTAAGCGGCGGCACGGTACATTTTGGTTTTGAATACCTGAGGGGTCTGAGCCAACCAAACCGTGTCACGGTCAGCGGTGTGATCAATAAACCCTTTGCTGTCCGCGATTTTTACCGTATCGGTGGAACGGTGGGCTGCGGTAGCGGCACGGTACTTGTAAGCGGCACGGCAAACGGACGTGATCTGATCCTCGGTAGTCAGACAACGGGCACCGTCTGCGATAGCAACGAACTTGGACTTTTCATGTACGGCATCCAGACCGTTCATGACGGATTCTTGACGGGTGTACCCCCCGGGAATAATTTTGGTTACCTTGTCAAACTGGTAACGCTCACAGAGCCTTTCCCAAACGGGGATCTCGTTGCGTTTTGCCACGATCACGATTTCGTGAATACATTCACAGGACTGGTAAGAACGAATGGTGTGAGCCAGTACGGGCAAATCGCAAAGCAGGGTCATCTGCTTGGTAACGTCGCCGCCAAACCGCTCGGACATACCTGCGGCGGCAATGATGGCAGAGGTAAAATTCTTGGGGTGGGGAGAGCCGGAAATCGCTCGGAGAACCCCCACAATTTTTTTAATGCACAAAACCGTAATCCTCCTCAAAAAAATGGAAGCTGAGCACTCAGAAAGCCTTAAAAGGATCCCTTTTCAATCTCAGACAGCATGGCAACGCGGATGGGGTGATTGCCGCTGTTCATATAGGTAGCACCAAGGAAAGTGTCTACCAGATCCAAAGCAAGTCCTATGCCGACTACACGCTCGCCGAAGCAAAGCATGTTGGCATCGTTGTGCTCACGGGTCAGACGGGCAGAAAAGACGTCGGAGCAGCAGGCAGCGCGAATCCCGGGATGCTTGTTGGCAGCCATGGACATGCCGATACCGGTTCCGCAAATAAGAATGCCCAGCTGGCACTCTCCCGATAGAATCTTTTCAGCAGCAGCGTGCGCGTAAAGGGGATAGTGACAGCTGTCGGCGGAATAGGTTCCTACGTCCTCTACCTCGTAGCCCTTGGCAAGAATATGCTCCTTTACCGCTTTTTTTATGCTAAAGCCGGCGTGATCGCAACCAATAACGATTTTCATAATTTACTTCCTTTCCGGTAGTATGTGTTGTTTCTTTGAAGTTATGTAAAATGAGTAAGCAGAAAAAAGACTTAATGAGAGCCTGTCTCCTCGACGGGATGCTGCTCACAATAGGTTCGCTCTGCTTGGGATGGACGGAGATAGGTCACCCCCAACGCCTCATCCTTGACCCACTCTCCCTGTCGGTATTGCCGCAGGGCTGCCTGAGCCACGGAGTAAGCGGATTGCAGCCGTAAGCGGTACGGAATCCACTTGGCGTGGGTCTTAGCCAAAGCGGCTAAGGTAATGTCATATCCGTCACCGCAGAAAGCCACCTCTTCCCCTGTTTCAGAAAGCCGGACATCCAGTTCCTCAATGGATAAAGCGGAGTCCTCCATCAAACGGGTGAGACTCTGTCCGTCGGAACGGAAGAGAGCGGTGTATACCTGAGAGCGGCGCGCGTTCATTACAGGACAGATCAAGCCGGAGTGGGAAACAAGATTTTCCGCAATGGCTTCCAGGGTAGAAACACCCACACAGGGCTTGTCTGTGGCAAACGCCAACCCCTTCAAGGTGGCAGCTCCGATCCGTACTCCGGTAAAGGAACCGGGACCGGATGATACGGCAAACAGATCTACGTCCGCCGTCGAAGCGCCAAAATGCCGCAGAATGGTCTCCACCATGGGTAAAAGAGTCTCACTATGGGTATTTCCATTGTTTAAGGTGTATTCCGCCAGAAGACGCTCATCCTCACAAAGGGCAACAGAGGCAACCACAGCGGAACTGTCAAGTGCAAGAATTTTCATGATAACTCCTCAGAGTCAGAATCCGACAGAGGAAATATCGACGCGGCGGCTGTCGGCATCCGTCGCGGAATTTTTGAGGATCTCCACCCTCAAATAACGGTCAGGCAGAGCAAAGGGAATATTTTCACTCCACTCCACCAAACAGATCCCCCTTCGTTCCAAATAGTCGTAAAATCCAATGGAATATAATTCATCCTCGTCAGTAATGCGGTACATGTCGAAATGAAAGACAGAGAGCCCTTCTCCGCGGTATTCGTTGACGAGAGCGAAGGTGGGGGATTTTACACGGGCAAGGGGTGCTATGGCAGAGGTAAATCCGCGGACAAAGGCGGTTTTTCCCACTCCCAAATCCCCGTATAGAGCAATGAAAGGAGGGACGGACGGATGGGAGAGCATGTGTTGGGCAAGTGCTCTTCCCAGTGCCTCTGTCTCTTCCGAAGAATGGGTCTCTTCCGATGCGGGAAACTCAAGCTTCATCAGAATAACCCCGTGATGTTTCCGTCGTCGTCCACGTCAATGGAGTAAGCGGCAGGCTTCTTGGGAAGCCCGGGCATGGTCATGATGGCTCCGGTCAGTACAACCACAAAGCCGGCTCCGGCGGAAAGCTTGACTTCCCGCACAGTCAGTGTAAAGCCGGTGGGACGACCAAGCTTCGTAGCGTCGTCCGACAGGGAATACTGGGTCTTGGCAACGCAAATGGGAAGGGAAGCATAGGCAGGATCCAGTGTCTCGATCTCAGCAAGAGCCTTAGCGGCGGAGGCATCGAATTTTACACCGTCCGCGCCGTAGATCTTGGTGGCAACCGCCTCGATCTTCTCGCGAATGGAAAGAGAATCCTCATACATGAAATGGAAATCCTTGGGCTTTTCACAGGCGGCAATGACCTTTTCCGCAAGCTCTAAGCCACCCTCTCCGCCCTTGGCAAAGACATCGGAAAGGGCAAAATCAGCACCCTTTTCCCGACAGATACGGCGAACGTAATCCAGTTCAGCCTCCGTGTCGGTTCCGAAGCGGTTGATGGCAACCACAACGGGTAGTCCGAATTTGCGCAGATTGTCAATATGCGCCTCCAGATTTACGGCACCTGCCTTCAACGCCTCCAGATTTTCTGTTGCGAGATCGGGCTTGGCAACGCCGCCGTTGTATTTCAGTGCCCGTACCGTAGCCACCAAAACCACGGCATCAGGGACTAAGCCTGCCTTGCGGCACTTGATATCCAAAAATTTCTCCGCACCCAGATCAGCGCCAAAGCCCGCCTCCGTAACGGCATACTCACCCAGCTTCAAAGCCAACTTCGTGGCACGTACCGAGTTGCATCCGTGAGCAATGTTGGCAAAGGGACCGCCGTGGATCAGTGCGGGGGTGTTCTCCAGAGTCTGGACCAGATTGGGCTTGATGGCATCCTTTAGCAGAGCTGCCATAGCTCCGTTGACCTGAAGATCACGGCAGTAAACGGGCTGACCGGCGTAGGTGTAAGCGACCAAAATGTTTCCGAGTCTTTCCTTTAGATCGGCTAAGGATTCCGCGAGACAAAGAATCGCCATGATCTCGCTGGCAACGGTAATCATGAAATGATCCTGACGGGGAATTCCGTCCACCTTGCTGCCAAGTCCCACGGTAATATTTCTCAAAGCTCGGTCATTGGTGTCGGTGACACGGGAGAAGAGAATTCTTCTCTGATCAATGCCAAGCTCGTTCCCCTGTTGGAGATGGTTGTCGATCACAGCCGATAATAGGTTGTTTGCGGCGGTAATGGCGTGAAAATCTCCGGTGAAATGAAGATTGATGTCGTCCATGGGAACTACCTGAGCGTAACCGCCGCCGGCGGCACCGCCCTTTACACCGAATACAGGACCGAGGGAGGGCTCGCGAAGGGCGATGACAGCCTTCTTGCCCAAACGGTTCAAGGCCATTCCCAGACCCACCGAGGTGGTGGTCTTTCCTTCGCCGGCAGGGGTGGGGTTAATGGCGGTTACCAGGATCAGCTTGCCGCCCGGACGGTCAGCGGTGCGCTTCAAAAAGGCATCGTTGATCTTTGCCTTGTATTTTCCGTAGAGCTCCAGCTCGTCATCCTCAATACCCAGATTTCGAGCAATGTCGACAATAGGAAGCATGTTCGCTTCTTGCGCGATTTGAATATCGGTTTTCATAAAATAGTCTCCCGTATATTTTGTATTATACTTATAATATAAGTATAACATAAAAAAACGTCCGTGTAAAGGGGGAGACGGGGAATTTTTTCATTTCCGTTGAAAGAAGTCTTGACAATTCACAGCACTTCCTGTATAATAGCGAAAGATTTTTAGGATGAAAGGAAGCCGTTATGAAATTGCCCAGTCTGCGCCTCGGACCGATCCGAGAAACTACCGTCGAGAAAATCATCAGTCTCCTGCTCTCGGAAAAAGCCGTTACTCGAAATCAGCTGGCAGAAAAAACCGGAGTCAGCCTGACTACGGTAGGGAAGGTGACTCACGCCATGCTGCGGGAAGGAATCGTCACCGAGTGTCATAAGGAACGGTTTGAATCAGGCAGACGGGCAGGAGTGCTGACGGTCAGTAAGGCACATCGGCTTCTGGTCGTCACGGTGGAAAAAGAGGGATGCGGAATGACAGTGCTGGACCCTTTGGGCGAAGCGGCGGAAAGAATGAGAATTCCCTGTAATCCCAATCTTAGCTGCGAGGATAACCTAAACGTGTATCGGGGTACCTTCCATTCCCTTCAAAAAAGCCTGGAGGAGCAGTGCGCCGTGACGGCAAGTGCCCTGGTAGTGAGCCGATCCGTGATGGAAGACTCGCTGAATGTCCGCACCCTAAATGAGTGGAAGACCGATTGCCTCATTTTCCGGGACGAGCTGATTGACCGAGAAGTAAAAAGAAGGTTTGGGACGCAAACGGTATACTGTATTACCTGGGGGAGAGATCTTTTCCCCGTCGCCTACGTGCGTGGAGAAGGAGCGAGAGGAAATCCCCTTATAGAGAAGGAATTTGGAAGTCGCCGAGATCAAATGAAGGCGTTTGTCCGGCAGTGGCGGGCGTGGAATCAGATCTTTACCGACTCCATCTTGGTGTTGGCGTATTCTTCGGATCTGTCAGAAGAAGAGGAAAAGGTGCTAAAAGGACTGCATCCAAAGCCGGAAATCCACCGCGTTGCCCTGCCTGCTCTTGCGGAACAAGCCGCCAAAACCGAGCTGATGGAACGAATCGCCCGCCAATTGGCAAAGAAATAAGCGACCCGCGAAGCTATACGAAAAATTGCTTAAATATAGATTTTATGCCGTTCCTTCTCCATAAAGAATGGCGAAAGATGCGCCATCAAGACTTTCTCCCTTGAAAATCCTCCCTCCTCCCCTGACCCTCCATGCGTAGGGGAGGACCTGCTATAAAAATCACCCGAAGGCTCATGATAGCACCTTCGGGTGTTAAAAATTGTATGGCGTAGATGCGTGAAATACACCCCTTATAGTCTGCTTGCCGTAGCGTAATCCTGATATTGCATCCAGTTGAATAACCCGTGGAAACGAGGCTGGGCATCGTCACTCAGTTGACCGTCCATGCGCAGCCGCACCTCCTCCAGTTCCTCCAGGCGGTCAATGGCTCCCCCAAGATATTGGGTAAGCCGTTCCTTGGCGGTATCGAAACGGGCGATCAAGCCTCCGTAACGAATGTCGTGTACCTCCCAGCCAAAGGGTTTGTAATATTCCATCCAAGATGCCCGGTGGCTTGCCCGAAGTGCCTGAAGCTTTTCTATGATCTCGTCGCATTCGTCACGCAGAGTGCGAAGCTCCTCCGTGTCCCCCCGGTCGTACGCCGACTTGAGCCGTATACCAAAATCGGTCTTCTGCTCCAAAAGCAGGGCGAGCTTTACAATGGTGTCGTAAGCGGAGCGAAATTGCTTCATTTCACCTACCGACTCCAACGCCTTTGAGACTCCGCGGTAATATTCCCGCACCTCAAGCCCCTCTAAATGCTTGTCCACAAGACTCACTAGCGGATCGTTGTAAAGAAGGGAACGGGTCAGACCTAACATGCCCCCATCCGGATGCTCAGGAAGCTCCAGCTTCATCATGTCATCGTAGGAAACGCCCTCGCAGCTGAAATCGAAGCACTCCTTGACACTTTCTATGTCAAAATGTCCCTTGTAGTCGTAATCAGCATACCAGGCAAGCCCCGCAAGACCTAAGAGCAGATTGCCCTCGCCGCCGTTGAGCCAAATGGTGGCAAAAATCTCATCCACACCCTTCTTGCGGCAAGCCTCCAGAGCGGGAAGCGTACGGAGGAGTGAGCGGGAGTAAAGCGGGCAGTGACCGCTCCAGAGCCAGATCCCGCCGGCAAATAGAGTGTCCTTGCTTAAAAAACGGTGGTGCTGATCCAGATTCACAGCGTAGAAATCCTCGTCTTGGTGATAGTAATCCCAGAATACCTGTTGCATCCCCGCAGGAAGCTTTTGGGTTACCTCGTCGGAGAATTGTACCCGTACGTCATAGTCAGTATAGTCGGGAAGATCCTTGCCGGCAAGACGGAAGAACATGTCGCTCCACATCATGGGCTGAAAGCCGTAGGAGTGCGCCATGGAGGTGATTTTCTCCAAATGCTCAAAATAGATGTCCTCGCGCTCCCGGTAGCCGTTTTGCTCCAGATAGCGACCGGTGCCCAGATCGTGGGTTTCGTCCATGCCCACGTGCAGACGGCGGGAGGTAAAGCACTCCGCAATGGTCTTTAGCATGCGGTCAATGAGCTCATAGGTAGCATCAGCCCCTACCAGCATAGCATTTGAGGTGTCCCGGTAAGCCCCGGCGGCATCCCAGCGAAGATGGGTGGAAAGATGTCCCAGCATCTGTACACAAGGAATCAGCTCAATGCCAAGGGTCAAAGCGTAACGATCCAGCTCTCGAATTTCTTTCTGGGTATAGCGACCCCGCAGATGCCCAAAATAAGGATATTCCTTGATTTCGTAGGTGTCCTCGGTGTAAAGCATGTAGGTGTTCAGACCCATGAGAGCCATCTTGCGGAGCATGAGCTTTACGGTTTTCACGTTCATCACCGCATCGCGGGACATGTCCACCATGGCACCGTTGGTCTTGAAAAGAGGCTTTTCCGTGACGGTTTTGTAGGTCTCTTTCGAGCTTACCCAGTGAACAAGTATGGCAAGACCTCGGAAAAATCTAACCTTTCCGTCTCCCCAAACAATGGTCGCCTCATTCCCGTTCAGAGTAACGGTAAGAGAACGCTTCTCCGTATGGATAACCGTAACCGTAATGTCCGCGGCACCCTCCTTTGCAACCTCAATGCCAAGATCCGCGGAAAGCAGAGTGATCCCCTCCAAAAGCTCTTTTCCGTTTTTGAAACAGTATCGCATGTTACCCCTCCACATAGTTCTTAAATTTGTGTTTGACCGCTTTTTCTCCGTTTGACTCTGCGGAGAATAAAAAACAACAACAAAAACGCCAGGGTGGCACAGAGCGCGCCCGAGGTGTCGATCAGCATGTCTGAAAATTGAGGTGCCCGTCCCTTGGAAAAGCACTGAAGAAACTCGTCGATCCCCGCGATGCAAAAACAAAAGGGAACGGAAAGAGAAGCGATCCTGATCGAGCGGGGAGGCGGATCGGATAAAGAAAATAAGCCGCCGCACCAAAGATCCACACAAACCAGAAAACCTAAGATGGCAAACTCACCGAAGTGAGCCAGCTTGCGCAGGACTCGCTCGGAGAGCTCACCCCGAAAACCAAGGGACCGAAGGAGATCCTGTAAAAATTGAAGGAGCCGCTTGCTCTGTTGCCCCGACTCAACACCGTCCTGTAGGGAATTGTTGAAAATAAAGAGCATCCAGCCCACGGTCAAAAGGAGCAAGAGCCAGTTCCAGATCCGAAAGCCGCGAAATTTAACGTGAAAAAACATGAAACTTCCTCCTAAGTTTTGTAAAAACACTTGCAAATAATAAAAAAATGTGGTACAATAACACAGGCTCCTGTTGCCCAAAGCAGTGTAGCATAAGAATAGCATATAAGTATTTCTAAAGTGTGAATAAACCGAGAAAGAGAAAAATTTTCTCTTTTCCACTCTATCTCGTTCTATCCCGCTCTGTTCCACCCCGTGCTTGCCTGGTCAAATGGATAGCGAATGGATAGCGATAGAATGCCCCCTCCTAATCGGTGAGTATATCTAAAAGGATAACGCCCTTATTCCCCCTATTAAAATAGCCTCAGATATTAAGATAGCCTCAGACACCGCGAAGATCTTGTGCTTGCCCCCTCTAAACACCTTTTTGTACACCCTTTGTATACCCAAACGAAAAATCACAATTCAATACACGCCTGCATAGTTAAATGGATATAATAACCCCCTCCTAAGGGGTAGTTATGGGTTCGATTCCCGTTGCGGGTGCCAAAAATTCCGTGCGCGAAAGTGTGCGGAATTTTTACTTTTTCACTTTTAACTCTTCACTTTTCACTAAAATAGCGCACGGAATTTAAGTAATAAGTAATAGTGAAAAGTGAAGAAGTAAAGAGCGCGTACACCCTTTGTACACCCATAAGTTCTCTCGCCAGATTGGCATCCCACTTCGCGAAACTCTTGAGAGGGGTTGAATTGTCAAAGTGACGGCAATTTGCCCACCCCTTGTTACCCCCCGTACACCAAGAGTACTACAAAAATCACCCATTTGAAGATAGCCTCAAACACTTCTAAAAACTCCTAAGGGTTAGTTATGGGTTCGATTCCCATCGCCAAGCATAGCCCCCTTGACAATCCCCCAAAACCGTGGTATAATAGAAAACGAAAATAATCGTAAAAAGGAGACCTTCATGAAACCAACAACATTGCTGATTATGGCAGCCGGATTGGGCTCTCGCTACGGCGGAAATAAACAGGTGGACGGAATCGGACCGCACGGTGAGATTTTAATGCAATATTCGATCCACGATGCCATCCGCGCCGGCTTCAAAAAGCTGGTCTTTGTCATTAAACCCGAGCACCGAGGCATTATTGAAGGCTTCTGCCATGAGATCAAAGGGATCGATATTTCTTTTGTTTATCAGGATTTCACCTCCATTCCCTCGTTCTATCAGATCCCCCCGGAGCGTACAAAACCCTTTGGTACGGTTCATGCCGTCCTGTGCGCCAAGGATGCCATCCGGGAACCCTTCGCCGTGATTAACGCCGATGACTTTTACGGCTTTGATGCCTTTCGCGTGATGCGAAAGGAGCTGAATTGCTTGGAGCCGGGGCAGGGAACCATGGTGGCATACCGCCTGAAAAACACGGTGAGCCGCAACGGTGCCGTGACCCGCGGTGTGTGTAACGTGGAGGACGGATGCTTGCGAAAGGTCACGGAAACCTACTCGATTACCGTTGATGAACAGGGACTGATCCGGGACGCGGAATGCGGAGAATTGGACGGGGAGGCATTGGTCTCCATGAATATGTGGGGATTTTTGCCGGAGATCTTTGCGGATATGGAGAAGTCGTTTCATGACTTTCTTCGCTCGGCGGAGCCGGGGAATATCAAGGCGGAGTACGCCCTACCTACAATGGTAGACCGAATGATTGGAGAAAAGAAGCTGCGAATCAGCGTGCTGACTACCGATGCCGTATGGTTCGGTGTCACTTACCGTGAGGATCGCTCAGCGGTAGCGGAGGAGCTTTGGAAGATGCACGAGAGCGGCATTTACCCCGAGCATCTGTTCACCTAAATAAACACAAAAACAGGGTCCATGTCCTGTGCTTAAAAGCGCAGAGCATGGACCCTTGTTTGTTTTTATATTTCGGCTTCCGAGGCGCGGCATAGAGCCTTTCGTTCCTCCATTCGGTGAAATTCAGGCTGTCCCGTCTCCTCTTGAACGCGAACCATGATCCGGTCACCCGATCCGATCCGTCCTTCCAGTAAGGCAAGGGATAACGGATCCTCCACCAAACGAACCAACGCCCGCCGTAAGGGCCTTGCGCCATAGGTCCGTTCGAAGCTGTCCGTGGCTAAGAAGCGGGGAACCGATGGATCAAATAAAAGCTCAATATCCAGCTCTCGCGCTCGTCCTCGGATCTCCGCCAGCATCCCCTCGGCAATTGCGGTCAGCTCGGGGATCTCCAAGGGACGGAAAAAGAGAATTTCATCCAGACGGTTGAGAAATTCGGGAGGGAACCGTCCTCGGAGACTCCGCCGCATTTCTTCCTCCTGTCGGGTGTTATCATGGGAGGGATCGGACTGGGAAAATCCCAGGATTTGCTTCTGTCCTCCTCCGTCTGCTCCCAGATTCGAGGTCATGATGATAACGGTGTTAGTAAAATCTACCACACGCCCTCCCGAGTCGGTCAACCGTCCGTCCTCCAGTAGCTGAAGAAGAATGTGCCAAAGCTCGTGGTGGGCTTTTTCGATCTCGTCCAGTAAAATGACCGTGTAAGGACGACGACGAACAGGCTCGGTAAGCTGTCCACCCTCTCCGTACCCTACGTATCCGGGAGGAGCTCCGATGAGTCGGGATACCGAGTGCTTTTCCATGTATTCCGACATGTCCAGACGTACCATGGCTTGCTCACTGCCGAATAGCTCTCGGGCAAGAGTGCGGGATAACTCGGTTTTTCCTACCCCCGTTTGCCCCAGGAAGAGAAAGGAGCCGATGGGACGGCGAGGATCCTTCAAGCCGCACCGTCCCCGCCTGATGGCTCGAACCAATCCGTCAATGGCATCGTCCTGTCCCACAATTGCGGATTTCAGCTTGTTTTCCAGATGGAAAAGCCGCTCTCCCTCCTCCTCCATGATGGAGCGTACGGGAATTCCCGTCCACCCGGTCACCACAGCGGCAATGTCAGCGGCACTCACCGATAAGGAGGCGGAAGGGCAGGAAGGAGCTTCTCGAATCTGCTCCAAATCTCTCCGCAGACTTTGTTCCCGATCCCGAAGAAGGGCGGCACGCTCAAATTCTTGGTTGCCAATGGCTTCCTCCTTTTCCTGAGAGCAGAGTCTTAAAGCATCCTCCCGTTCCTTGAGCCCGGGGCGGGCGGCGCAAGCGGCAAGGCGTACCTTGGCGGCGGCTTCATCAAGAAGATCAATGGCTTTGTCCGGAAGAAATCGGTCTGGGATATACCTCACGGAATAGCGAACGGCAGCGGCGATCGCATCCTCTCCGATGGAGAGAGCATGATGCTCCTCATAACGGCTCTTCAAGCCCCGGAGAATTTCCTCTGCCTCCTTAGGTGTCGGTTCTTCTACAGTGATGGCTTGAAATCTCCTCTCCAGTGCCGCGTCTCTTTCAATGTGTTTGCGGTATTCCGAGACAGTGGTGGCTCCGATCATCTGAAGCTCTCCGCGGGCTAAGGCGGGCTTGATGATGTTGGCGGCATCTACCGCTCCCTCGGCGGCACCCGCCCCCATCATCATGTGAAGCTCGTCAACAAAGAGGATCAGATCGGAGTTTTTTCTTGCTTCCTCCATGACCCTCTTCATTCGATCCTCGAACTCTCCCCGATATTTGGCACCGGCGATCATGGATGCCAGATCCAGTGTTACCAACCGCTTTTCCGCGAGATCGCTTGGAACCGCTCCCTCCGCCATCCGTAGAGCGAGCCCCTCTACTACAGCGGTCTTTCCTACGCCCGGCTCGCCAATGAGACAGGGATTGTTCTTGGTTCGGCGGGATAGGATCCGAATCAGACGCTCCGTCTCCGATTCCCGCCCAATCACGGGGTCGATCCGTCCTTCCTTGGCGAGTGCCGTCAGATCTCTGCCGTAGGCACTGAGAGTGGGGGCACCGTGAATCTTCGGCTTCTCGGAGGCTTTTCCTTCCCCTTGTTCCGCCTTGTGTCCCGAAGCGGCTAAAAAGGCATTCACGTCGCTTCTTAGCTCGGAGGAGGGGATCCCCTCAGCGTCCAGGATCCGTACACCCATACAATCCCGATCATTCAGGAGCGCTAAAAGAAGATGTTCGGTTCCAATGTAATGGTTGCCGCATTTTGCCGATTCCTTTGCGGAGGCTTCGATGATCCTTCTGGCACGGGGGGTCATATCCGAAGGAGAAACGTCGCTGAAGGATCCGCTTCCCGAAAGGTCAATCACACGCTTGCGTATCCTTGCACTGTCCGCCCCTTTGGCGAGGAGCAAACGGGCGGCAATGCTGTCCTCCTCCGCCAAAAGCCCAAGGAGTAAATGCTCGGAACCGATGTAGGTGTGCCCCAACTCTCTTGCCAGCGATAGGGAGCGGTTTAAGGTGTTTTGCGCCTTTTGCGTAAATTTACTAGCCATATTTGTTCTTACCCTTCTTGTTGCTCTGTATTTCCAACAGGATTATTGCCCTCCTCCTTGGATTTTATTGTACCCAAGACAAATTATTGTACCCAAGACAAATTATTGTCCTCCGCCATATTGATTGAAATCCAGAACCAGACGGTTCCAGCTTTCACGGTCTACCTGCCCCGTGGGTGAAAAACCGTTGATCTCCTGAAAAATTTTGACCGCCCCGGAGGTGGCTTCGTCCATGACTCCGGTTAAAGGAAGCAGCGGAAGCGCGTCGTAAACGACCTTCAATTCATTGAGGAGCCATTGAAGAATGACGATAAAGGAATGATGCTCACCGGGTACGGTGACGTAGTTTGCGGGAGAGCTGGGAAAGAGCTCGGGAGCATTTCGCTCATCTCTGATACGAAGCAGTCGACTGTATTCCTCAAATAATGCTTCGTGAGTGGTACGGTCACTCCGCCCGGTGACGGGAAGCCCCTTGATTCGTTGAAATTCCGATAATGCCTCGGCAGTACGGGAATCGAAGATCCCGTCAATGGGAGGAGGAAGAATGGTCTTCTCCTCGTAGGAGATCCGCCGCAGATAGCGTTGCAGATTGCGGATCGCCGTTTCTCTGGTTGCGTGTTCAGCCATAGAGCCTCCTAAGATATTTCATAGCCTGGATATTGTCCCTCGCCCAGACGGGAGCCGTTGAACAGATCACTGTACAGATTGGTAACGGCGTTCCAGGTCACACTGCCTACAGTTCCGTTGGCGGGGATCCCCTCCATGCGCTGAAAGGCGAGAACAGCTTGCTGGGTCTGGTTCCCGAAGTAGCCGGTGACGTTGATGGGGGGGATCTCGGGGTATGTTTGCCCAATAAAGTTCAGGTATTCTTGCAGAACCCGTACCGCGTCCGCCTCGGAGCCAAGTCGCAAAGGAACGCCGGGATAGGGAAGAATGTTTCCCGCGATATACTGAAAGGGTATGGTTTCGATGAATCCAAGATAGGTTCGGTATAAAGCATCCCAGGTGTCAAAATTGACTCTTCCCGTAATGGGAAGATCAAATTGACGCTGAAAGGCGGAGACAGCGGATTCGGTGGCAGGACCGTAGATCCCATCGATGGTCACAGGGGGAATAAAGTTGTAGAACTCGGCGAGGTAACTCAGAAGATATTGAATATTTTGAACCTCAATTCCCTCTGAGTCGGGACCTAACTCTTCGGTGTACTGTTGCGTTACCTCGGAAAGCGTGATTCCCTCTGAATCCAGCTCGTTCAATCGCTTGACCGCGTTGTAAATAAACTGAATGGCGTACCAGGTAGATTTTCCCACGATCCCGTCCTCGGGAAGGGAAAAGATGGATTGGAACTGGCGAACCGCCTCTTCGGTGTCGAAGGAAAAAACGCCGTCGGGAATGGCGATCTTGGGAATGGAGGGATAGTTGTCGGAGATTCGGTTCAGACGGATCTGAATCTGACGAACGTCATCTCCCGCGGTGCCCAATCTCAGAAGACGGTCAGGTAAGGAGGAGGTAATGTTCATAACAGGCGCATCGCTAACCAGATCAATGTCGTCTCCGTAGTAATACTGGAGGATCTCGTAGGGGGTATAGCCTTGATTGGCAAGAGAAACGGTTCCCCACTGAGAAAGACCGTTGCAGGTTACGGTGGTTCCGTTACAGTATTGCGCGAATAAGGGCTCAATGCTGCCCTGCCGTACGATATAGGTATCAAAGATCTCGTTCACGATCTGCGTGACGTTTTCAAACAGATCCCTCTGATCTACGAAATACTGGTCGTAGGCGGTGGAGTTGGTGATATCGAAATCATAGCCGCGGATGCGGTAGTATTCGGTATAGATGCGGTTGAGAACAAAGGAAATTTGCGCGTAGATATTAGCACGGAGCGCGGTTTCGGGCCAGGTGGGATAGAGCTCGCTGGAGGCGACGTTTGCCACGTATTCCACGAAAGGAACCGTGACGTTTGGGGCATCCTCACCGGGGGCACCGAGATGAACGGTTACAAATTCGGGTATGTAGGGAAGTCTTGCGTCCATAACGGTCTCCTTTCCGATTAGTTCAAATCGGTGCCGGGATTCTCAGGGGGAGTAACGATCACCTCTCCCTCCGCATCCGATTCCGTGAAAAGCTCAGGCAAAGGGATCATGACGGCGGGCTGAACAGAAACTACCGTGGGGAAAACGGGTACGTTTTGAAAATACAGGGGAGAGTAGCCTTCCTTGAATACGTCTACGCTGTAGCTGGCGTAAGGAACTCCGCCCCCGTTGGGAGATTCCGAGAAAGAGATAGGCGGGGTGGGAAGAGCTACCTTCCGAGTCAGACCGTCCCTGCCCGATTGCAGCGCATAGAGGATTCCGGAGTCATCCGCCTCTTCCTTGCGGATACGCACGGAAGCATCGGCGAGAGGGATCGCCCCCCTTGCCGTGGTGACCCGAACCATTAAATAACCCTCACCTTGAGGTTGAACCGTAGATTCCATAAATGACCGTCCTTTCAAATAGCGTTAAGGGAGCCAAAGGCTTCTCTCATACTATATGCGGTGACCGGCAGGTCCGACTACAAAAAATATTTTTTATAACAGCCCCAACCGCTCCACCGCGTTCTCCGTGCAGATGGGGGTTCCGTGCTCTCGCAGAAATTGTCGCATGGCACTCACCGACTCCACACTGCCGTATTCCGAAATAAACGAATATTCATCCGGGTTCAAATACCCAAGGGGATCCAACCCCTCCAAAAATAAGTAATACCGTCGGTCATCCCCCCGATAGACGGCACTGTTTCTGCCGTATCCGATGCCTCGGAGCCGCCGACAGACACAGAGAAGCCATTCCAACCGATCGAAGCCAAAAGCACCGGCAACACCGCCGGCGGATCGGTGCGAGGGCTTGCAGTGAAGAAGGGGCGAGCTTCCGCCCTCCTCGGCGGAAGCAACACCGATTCGGGACACAAACATTTCACAGCTTCCGTCTCTGGAGGAATAGAGCTGAACCAGAACGCGAGCCCGCTCAGTGGGAAACCCCACGGCAAGATCGGCTCGTCGAAGCAGATCCTGTAGGAGTGCTCTTGTTTGAGGGGAACCGTAATCCAGCTCCTCCGCGTCCATATCCCACTCTTCCAGATCCTCCGCGGTGAGTGTGATCTTGAGCTTATTCTCGTTGATCTTTAAAAAATCCAAGGTAGATCCTCCTTTCCGTGCTTATTACAATTATAATCCCCCCGAGGGGAAAATGGTACCCCTAAAATATTGGAAATTTCACCGACTTTTCAAAGCCTATTGACGAATCTTTCCTCGGCGTGATATAATATAGTACGAGAAAAAGAAGGAAAGGAGCTCCCATGAAATATTGTAAAGAAACCTGCACGGTAGAGTGTTCGGTGGAGCTTCTTTGCGAGAAGCTCTTTGGCGAGGGAGACCTTGGCGGCTACGGCGGTGCCGAGGCTCTGTATGAAAGACGGGATTCGGGAGAGATCGTGGCTCGTCTGCAAAAGGAGGCGGGGGCGTTCTACCAGACCAACCTTGCACTCAGCCATACAGCTAAGGCGGGAAATACTTACCTTTGCGTCAGCGGAAGTCCAACGGGGGTGATCCGTCATACGGACGGTCCCGAGGTGGATGTGGTCAAATGTGTCCGCGGACGAGAGGCACTTGCCCCGCCCGGGGAACAGTACCTGGCAGAGCTGCGGTGCTATGCCTACTTTCTTGCCTGCCGCGAGAATCTTCCTACGGTGCGAGCAAGACTCACATATTATCAGACCGACCAAAAGAAGCTGAAATCGGTCCGTTATCGCCTGGAACGGGAAAAATTAAAGCAATGGTACGAAGAGATCCTCCGGGAAATTGCTTGGCAGGTGACGCTGGTAGAGGAAAAACAAACGTCGATCCTGCCCGAAGCGGCAGTAGCACCCTTTCCTTATCCCCAGCTGCGGGAGGGACAGGAGCTGATGATCCGAGAGTGCCATAGTGCCATCCGACGTCATAAGCGAATTTTCGTGGAAGCACCTACAGGGACAGGAAAAACCGTGTCGGCACTCTATCCCGCCGTTCGGGCACTGGGAGAAGGACACGCAGATAAGATCTTTTACCTCACCGCGAAGGCAAGCACCGGAAGGGAAGCCTACGGCGCGGCAGGGAAGCTTCATGCCGCCGGGATCCGTTTGCGTACCGTGATGATTACCGCAAAGGAATCGATGTGTCTCTGCGATAAACGCCTGAGGGGAGATACAGGAGGGCAAAACCTTTGCAATCCCTTTGATTGCGAGTACGCGAGAGGGTATTACGCACGCCGGCGGGACGCGCTGAAGGAACTGCTCCAGGGGCATAACGGGTATCCCCGCGGGCTAATCCTCCAAACGGCGCGGCACTACGGAATTTGCCCCTATGAGCTGTCCTTAGACCTTTCCGAGTATTGCGATATTATTATTTGTGATTATAATTATGCCTTTGACCCGGCGGTGTATTTTCGCCGTTATTTTTCTCCCGACACTCCCGGAGGGGAGACGGGAAGATACGTTTTCCTCATCGACGAGGCACATAATCTGGCGGACCGAGCCAGAGATATGTATTCAGCTACCCTTCACCGTTCCGAGGTGGAACGGGTGGCTGAGCAGATGGCGGGGGCGGACAGAGAGCTGTTTCATAGCCTGGAAGCCCTGCTGATGACCATGAACCGCTTGAAGCTTCTTTGCCGAGATAACCTGGTGAAGGACGGAGAGGGACGGGATCAGGGATTCTACATGAGCCGCTCTCCCCTCACGGAATTCAATGGAGAGCTGGAGCAGTTCCGCAAAAGATGCGATGCCTGGATCAGGCGGAATCGGGAGCACCCCCTTTTTGCCTCGGTCAACGGACTGTTTTCGCGGGTCAGACGCTACCTGTCCGTAGGGGAATACTTTGATCGCGGATTCCTTTGCTACGTGGAACTGTTCGGGGGAGATCTGACGGTAAAAACCTATTGCCTGGACCCCTCTCCTACCATGGATGCCCTCTTGAACCGCGCCTCGGCGGCGGTGCTCTTTTCCGCCACCTTGACTCCCTCTGAATATTTTTGCGATGTGCTGGGCGGAGCGAAACAGGCAACCCATGTTTCCCTGCCCTCTCCCTTTGATCCTGACCGTCTCCAAGTGGCGGTGGCGGATTATCTCAGCACTCGCCTGGAGGATCGGGAGAAAAATTACGCTCGCTATGCCTCGGTGATCGCGGCTACCGTCAGTGCTGCTCCCGGGAATTATATTGCCTATTTTCCTTCGTATCAGTGCCTGGAGGGCGTTCTGAAGCGATTTAAAAAGAAATACCCGCGTGTGGAAACCGTGGCGCAAAAGCCGGGTATGGGAATTCGGGAAAAGGAAGAGTTTTTGGGGGCGTTTCGCTCGGATGAAGGACACCTTCGGGTGGGCTTCTGTGTCCTTGGCGGCGCGTTTTCCGAGGGCGTGGATCTTCCGGGAAACCGATTGATCGGGGCGATTGTCTTCGGCGTGGGATTGCCCGGGCTCTCCAATGAAAGGAATATGATTCAGGAATACTTCGACCAGACCGCTGGACAGGGATACGACTACGCCTATACCTATCCGGGGATGAATCAGGTGCTCCAGGCAGTGGGACGGGTCATCCGCCGAGATGGAGATCGAGGAGTGGCGGTGCTCGTGGATGACCGATACGCTACCCCCAGATACCGCTCTCTCTTTCCTGCCCATTGGCAGGGGGTCCAATATGCGGGAAATGCAAGTTCACTGGCTGAAATTATGCGTAGATTTTGGGAAAACCGGGAGTAAAAAAGGATTTTTATGATTTTTTTGCAGAAATGAAAAAATGTTCTTGCTTTTTTTGCCAAGTTGTGGTACAATATATAAGATCAATTTTTTCATGCCTCAAGCACGAGGTCCCACGGAGGAATTCTATGAACTATTTTCAGATGTCTGCCGATCGTTTGACCCAAGAAAAGAATCGGTTGGAAGAGGAATATCAAGCCATTAAAGAGAAACACCTGAGTCTCGATTTGTCTCGGGGAAAGCCGGGACGGGAACAGTTGGATCTTCTGACCGATATGCTGAGCTGTGTTACCTCGGCAGAGGACTGTATCAGCGAAAACGGAACCGATTGTCGGAATTACGGTGTCCTGGACGGACTGCCCGACGCGAAAAAGCTCTTCGCTGAGTTGCTTTCTGTTCCGGAGGACTATATTTTGGTGGGAGGAAACTCCTCCCTGAATCTGATGTACGATGCTGTCGCCAGAGCCATGCTCTACGGTGTGGTGGGAGGCGAACAGCCTTGGGGGAAACAGGGAAAGATCCGTTTCCTCTGTCCCGCTCCCGGTTATGACCGTCACTTCGCCATCTGCGAGTCTCTCGGAATTGAGATGATTCCCGTGTCGATCAGCGAGACCGGACCCGATATGGATGCGGTGGAAGAGCTGGTTGGCTCTGACCCCTCCGTCAAGGGTATTTGGTGTTGCCCGAAATACTCCAATCCTGACGGATATACCTATTCCGACGATACCGTCAGACGTTTGGCGGCAATGAAAACGGCGGCACCTGACTTCCGTATCTTCTGGGATAACGCCTACGCGGTTCACGAGTTGTATGCGGAGGGAGGAGATACTCTCCTGGATATCTTCGCTGAGTGCCGTAAACAGAATACCGAAAACCGCGTATTCTATTTTGCCTCCACCTCCAAGATCTCCTTCCCGGGATCGGGCGTGGCAATCTTTGCGGCATCTCCCGAGAACCTGGCGCAGATCAAAAAGATCATGGGCGTGCAGACCATCGGTCACGATAAGATCAATCAGATCCGCCACGTGAAGTATTTTGGAAACGCTGAGAATATCCACCGCCATATGCTGAAGCTGGCAGAGGTGATCCGACCTAAGTTCGAGATCGTGGAAAATACGTTGACCCGTGCCCTGGCAGAAACAGGAGCGGCGCGCTGGAATCGTCCCAAGGGAGGCTACTTCGTCAGCCTGTACGTGGAGGATGGATGCGCGAAGAGGGCATATCAGCTCTGCCGAGAGGCGGGCGTGGTCCTGACCAATGTGGGAGCTACCTATCCCTACGGTAAGGATCCTCACGATAGTAATATTCGAATCGCTCCTACCTTCCCCTCCAATGAGGATCTACAGACGGCAATGGACGTGTTGGTTACCTGCGTCCGCCTTGCGGTTCTGGAAAAGCTTCTGAAGGAAAAGAACTGAGGACGGAACCCCGCTTGGTATCAAAAGCGCAGTTTGTTGAGACTAACCTTCTGCGGTAACTCCTCGTGTCATCCTGAGCGGAGGCGGTAGGGAGCGAAGCGAGTCTCCGGTGTAGTCGAGCCCGCAGAGCGATACGCAGCATCGGGATCTACGGAGGGGCTGAAATATTGTTAATAAACTGTTTCGAATTTGTTTCTTATTGATGAAATATCACCTTGAAAATCACAAAATCCCGGGTAAAATTACCCGGGATTTGCTATATAAAAAGCAATTATAATATGCTGAAAATTACAATTAAGAAAGAAGATACCGTGTCATGGCAAAAAAGAAAAATCAAAGAGCGGAGAACCCTTTTCCGTATTCGGATAGCAATAAGAGATACTATACCTATGACTATTATTTGCGCCAGACCTTTGGCGGAAAATGCGCGAAGATCCCTCTGGACGCAGGATTTACCTGTCCCAATATCGACGGAACCCGGGGAGTTGGCGGTTGCATTTATTGCTCGGGACGGGGAAGCGGCGACTTTGCGGAAGCACCCACTCTCAGTATCGCGGAGCAATATCGAAAAACGAGAGAAAAGCTGTCCTCCAAATGGTCCACAGAACGCTGTATTCCTTACTTTCAAGCCCATACCAACACCTACGCGCCTCTGCCAAGATTGAAGGAATTGTATGAAGAGGCGTTAGCACAGGAGGGCGTTGTAGGGTTGAATATTGCAACTCGCGCGGATTGCTTGGAGGCGGGAGTACCCGAATACCTGGCGGCTCTTGCAGACCGCACGCGCTTAACGGTAGAGCTTGGTCTGCAAACCATCCACGACGAGACGGCGCGAAAAATCAATCGGGGGCATACCTATGAGGAATTTCTTGTAGGCTATACCCGATTGAGACAGGCATCTGATAAAATCGGAATCTGTATCCATCTGATCTTTGGCTTACCGGGGGAAACAGAAGAGATGATGATGGAGAGTGTGAGAGAGGTGTCGAGAATTAAGCCGGATCAAGTAAAGCTTCACTTGCTGCATGTGCTGAAAAATACAACTCTTAGCAACCAATATCAATTGGGTGGCTATACGCCTCTGGATAAGAAAACCTACGTTTCCCTGGTTGTCAATGCCCTGGAATTATTGCCGATGGATACCGTGATTGCCCGCGTGACGGGCGACGGGATGGGGGAGGAGCTGCTTGCCCCCGAATGGAGCAGAAAAAAGGTCTCGGTCATAAATGATATTGATAAGCTTCTCTATGAACGGAATACCTGGCAGGGGATCTACGCCGAAAAGATCGATGAAGACTGACAGAAAAATTTTCTAAAAATGAAAAGCTATTGCTTTTTCCGGAGCCGCATAGTATAATGGACTTGTGACAAGATGGTTACGGTGCGTGTTAAACAAATACAGGAGGAAAATGTGATGAATACAACAGAAGCAACGATAAAAGGTATGAATTTGGTTCACGTCGACTTTGATAAAAAGTGCGGAAAAATTAAACCGATGCATGCGGTTAATAACGGACCTACCTTCCCCTACGACTTCTACGGACAGTACCAAAAAATGACGGATGCGGCAGTTCCTTACGCACGTCTGCATGATACGGGAGGTGCCTTTGGAGGGGCGAGATATGTTGATGTTGCTAATGTTTTCCCGAATTTTGATGCGGACGAAACCGACCCCTCGTCCTATGATTTTGCTTTTACCGATGTGTTCCTGCAAGAGCTTGTAAAGTACGGAATGAAGCCCTTCTATCGATTGGGATGTACGATCGAAAATTACCATAAAATTAAGGCATATAACATCTATCCGCCCAAGGATCCCCATAAATGGGCACGGATTTGCGAGCATATTATTCGTCACTATAATGAGGGCTGGGCGGACGGATTTTACATGGATATCGAGCATTGGGAGATCTGGAATGAGCCGGATAATGAGCCTGATCCGCTAGATAGTCCCATGTGGCGCGGCACAAAGGAAGAGTTTTTTACGCTTTATGAGATTTCGTATCGGCACCTGAAGCAGTGTTTTCCGCATTTGAAGATTGGAGGGTATGCCTCTTGCGGATTTTACGCCCTAACCAATTCAGATTTCTCTTCTGCGGCGAAATCCAGTCCCAGAAAGGAATATTTTCTGGAATTTTTCGATGCGTTTCTGGAGTATACCGAAAATCATGGGTGTGGAATGGATTTCTTCTCCTGGCATAGCTATGCCGACGTAGAGCGAAACATATATTACGCCAAGTACGCGAGAGAAAAACTGGATGCCCACGGCTTCAAAGATTGTGAGGTTTATTTGAACGAATGGAACCCGGGTTATCGCAATCGCGGGCAGCTTCGCGATGCCGCCGACGTCCTCGCCATGATGTGTGCCATGCACGGAACGCCTACCGATATGCTTATGTATTATGATGCCGCGGAGCGCTCCGGATACTGCGGAATTTTTAATCCGGTGAATCATACCGTATTCCCCACGTACTACGCCTTTTACGCTTTTGGAAAGCTGTATAAAATGGGCGAAGAAGTGGCTTGTCACGTCATCGGAAAAGGACTTTTTGCGTTGGCAGCCTGTGGTGATAAATACAACGGCTTAATTCTGGTGAACGATACGGAAGAAGAAATGGCAGTGACCCTCGAACTCACTGGCTGCGCCCTTCTTTCCTCCCGCGTCTACGCGGTGGATGGAGAACATGTGTGGGAGCAGGTACCTGTGGAAGAGCAGATGGTGCTTCCGCCCTTCGGTATTCGCTATTTGGAATGGGAGCTTTAAACGAGATATTTGCAGATAGAGAAACCGTTAGAATCGTTTGAGCGATGCAATGATCTAAGGCGGTCAATTAAAAGATGCCGATAGGTTATCGAGAGTAACCTATCGGTTTCTTTATCTTTTTTATATTGATTCAGATCTTTCACAGAAGTAGTGTGGCTATAGACGAATTTGCTTTTTTATGATATAATGATTTCAGTAAAAAATTTTCAAAATCATCTTAACCGTTTTATCTTTCCCGCGACTATATGGATGAAGGCGCCTGAAAACGGATAGGAGAAGCAAATGGATCGTATAAAGCTTGAACAATTGATCACCAAGAATATGAAGTCGATCTTCGGCTTTGCGTTGACGAGACTGGGAAACGTTCGTGATGCAGAGTATCTTGCCAGTGATATTCTTTACGAGATCATCCAATCCGCGGAACATCTACGGGATGAGGAGCGATTTTACGGCTTTATGTGGAGGATCGCGGAGAATACCTATATGGACTATCTTCGCAAGAAGGCAAAAAGCGCAAGTCGCAGTGCGGAGCTTGACGAAAATATCGCTGATGAGTCGGATTTTTTATCGGTAGAGATTCTAAAGGAGGATTTGAATTTACTCCGTCGAGAATTATCTTTGTTATCAAAGCAGTACCGTGATGCGACGGTTTTATACTATATCCAAGGGCTCTCCTGTTCCGAAATTGCGGAAATATTGCAGATCAGTACGGAAATGGTGAAGTATTATTTATTCCGTGCGAGAAAAATCATCAGAGAGGGTATGAGTATGGAAAGATTGTACGGGGAAAAGAGCTATCGTCCGGGTGTGTTTGAAATTGATTATTGGGGTCCAACAAAGTTTAATCCAAACGAGTATAGGGCGTTTAAGGAACGAAAGATCAAGGGGAATATTTTGCTTGCGGCTTATTATAGCCCCATGACAATTCAGGAGATTAGTATTGAGCTGGGCGTAGCACTTCCTTATTTGGAGGATGAGATTCAGTTACTTGTCCAACGTCAGTATCTTGTATGTAAAAGCGGAAAATATCTGACGAATATTCCAATCTTTACATCGGAGTGTACAAGGGAGATCGACGGAAGGCTGGAGGAGCTGACCGCATCCGTTGCCAAGAGGTTTATAGCGGTTTCCGATGAATTTTGTTCACGCTTTGGCGGACGATTTGACAATGAGAATCTTACTCGTTGGCAGAAGGTACTGATGTGTCTGCATTATTCGCTGATGGATACCGAGCGAGATGTGAAAAAGTATTACAGGAAATCGGCGGATGGCAATGAACTCGGTGTCATTTGGGGACGTAGCTTTGAGGGGAATACCGATGACGAGCTTCCCAAAGGGATTCAAGGAATTTACAACGGCTGTCCCTCTGGGGACGGTCTCGGAGGTGTAATTGCCATGAATTTCAGACAGGTGTTGAATGCGCAACACTTTGAGTTTGGTATGACTAACCATGTGGTGTGTACAGCGGTAGATTGCTACGAACAATTATCGAAGGAATGGAAGGAGCGATTGGACAAGCTCGGTTACGCAGATCACGGCAAGGCAAATTTCGCTGTTTGGATCCAGGAGGAGTACAGAGAGCTGCGAGAGATGTTGGGTGAAAGCATCGCCCTCGTTTCAGAACTGAACCGTAAGACCTCCGAGATTGCCGCAAGCGTAACGGCAGATTTGGCACCTGCCCATATTAGAGAGACCGCAGAGTATGTCGGCGCGGTGGTTTATCGCTTCCGATCCATTGAGAATCTGGTAAATGCCTTGTTTGACCTAAACTGGCTGAGTGCGGTAGAGAATAGAGAAAAACCTGCTATTTGTGTGGTAAAGAGCTGAGATAAAAATGCCGCCGAGAGTAACACTTTAGTTACTCTCGGCGGTGGCTTTTTGATTGAGGGGGATTGGTATAAGATGCTTACATCAACCCGAGGAGGGTGTAGATCAGGTAGGTGGCGACACTGATGAGCATCATGCCTACCAGGATCCAACAGACCAGACGAACCCAAAGTTTTGTTTTTTTGTTTGTATTCATGATTCAAGCTTCCTTACTGATCAATTTTCAACTGGAGGACCTTTAGGTCTTCATCGGCAAGCAATTGTCCCGAGGCGGGGATCTTCAGCTTTCGATAACCCTTAAGGCGGTCATATTTCTCGTCAATGTCGCCCGTCGCGCTACGGAGACGTTGTCCCTTCTTCAACGTCATCAGTGTGACACCGGCAGAAGTTCGTGTGGACTTTACAGGGATCAAGGAGGTCTTGAGAATGATGGCTCGGTCAGCATCATTTACGAGCATGATCTCGAAGGGTTCCTTTTCCTTTTCGTAGAACACGCCGCAGATGGGGGACACGGAGGAGTAGGCATTGATCAGCTTACGGCGGTTGCCCTTGGTCTCATAATTGGTGACAGGGATACGGACACCCTTTCCGTTTTCAAAAATAAACACGAAGTTCTCGCCCTGGGGATAGCCCTTTTGCACCCTCATAAACACGGGCTTTTCGCCCTCGTCCATATTCAGCTTTGCGGGGAGGTACTCGCCCATGGAGGATGCCTTCACGCACTCAAAGTCTGCCGTTTTCGCACGATAGAGCTGACAGCGGTCTGTAATGAAGATGAGGTCGGAGAGGTTATCCGTATCTGCCGACAGGAGCATTTCGTCATTCTCCTTGAGCTTTTGCTCGTCGTTTCCGCGGAGAGACTGGAGGGTGATCTTTTTGAAGTATCCCTCCTTGGTGAGGTAGATTCGGACGTTATAATTCTCGGGCGTTTGATCCTCCTCATAATCACTGACATCGTCTACGTGGATCAGCTGAGATTTTCTGGGTTGGGCGTATTTTTTCTTGATGTCAGCCAGCTGGGAGGCAATGAGAGCCTTTAGCTTCAGCTCGTCGCCCAGGATCTCCTCGATGCGGGCAATTTCCGCTTGCAGACCTTCAATCTCGGCAATGCGGTTGATGATGTACTGTTTATTCAGATTACGCAGCTTGATCTCCGCGATGTACTCCGCCTGGATCTCATCGATGCCGAAGCCGGTCATGAGGTTGGGGATTACGTCCTCTTCTTTTTCGGTATGACGGATGATCTTAATGGCTTTATCAATATCCAAGAGAATTTTTCCCAGACCCAGCAACAGGTGAAGCTTATCCTTTTTCTTCTTTAGGTCAAAGCTCAGCTCACGGCGGACGCATCCCATACGGAATCGGATCCACTCGGTGAGGATCTCCGCTACGCCCATTTGACGGGGGGTAGAGTCGATGAGAATATTGAAGTTACACTTGAAGCTATCCTCCAGGGTGGTCATTTTGAAGAGCTTAGTCATTAGTTTATCGGGATCCACACCTCGGCGGAGATCCAGCGTAAGCTTCAAGCCGCTCAGGTCGCTTTCATCACGGAAGTCGGTGACTTCCTTTAGCTTTCCTTCCTTGATCAGATCGGCAATCTTCTTGAGAATGACCTCGATGGTAGTTGAGTAGGGAATTTGAGTGACCTCGATACAGTTTTCCGATTTGTCGTAATTATAACGGGAGCGGATGGGAACCGATCCAGAGCCTGTTTCATAGATTCGGCGCATCTCCTCACGGTCATAGATAATGGCACCGCCGCCGGGAAAGTCAGGTGCCTTGACCAGATCCAGAAGCTTATCCATGGAGAGCTTGGGGTTTTTTAAGAGGGCAATGGTAGCGTCGCAGATCTCTCCCAGGTTGAAGGAGCAGATGGAGGATGCCATGCCTACGGCAATACCCGTGTTGGGTGTGACCAAGACGTTGGGAAAGGTGGTGGGCAGGAGGACGGGCTCCTTCAAGGTTCCATCGTAGTTATCCACCATGTCTACCGCGTCTTTATCGATTCCGCTGAACAACTCCTGGCAGAAGGTATCCAGCTTTGCCTCGGTATAACGGGAGGCGGCGAAGCGCATATTGGAGGAGTACTGTTTACCAAAGCTTCCCTTGGAGTCAACAAAGGGGTGGAGCAGTGCCTCATTGCCTCGAGTCAGACGTACCATAGTTTCGTAGATCGCCATATCGCCGTGGGGGTTGAGTTTCATGGTTTGTCCCACGATGTTGGCGCTCTTGGTACGGGGACCCGTCAGAAGTCCCATTTTGTACATGGTATACAGGAGCTTTCTATGGGAAGGCTTCAAGCCATCGATCTCGGGAATGGCTCGGGAGACGATGACACTCATGACGTAGGGCATGTAGTTTTTTTCAATGGTATCGGTAATCAGCTGAGGCTGGGCGGGGGCGTGCACAATTTCGGTTGGAGTTTCCTTTTGTGTTTTTGCTTTTTTTGCCATGAATGGTTGTACCGTCCTTTTATACGTTTTATAGGTCCTTGCGTATCAATGACGCAGATATTTCTTCTTCATTCGGTGCCTGATAAAAAGGTGCCTAATCAAGTATCCCGCTGCCGCGATGAAAAGGTAGACGGTCAGCAGTTCCAAACAGCTTCCCATGTGGTAGAGGAGATTGATGGGAAAGAGAAATGCCACGGAGCTCAGAAGCGCACCGAGGACAAGATGCGTTATGTTGGCAGAGAGCAGAGCCTGGACAAAGAAGAGAAGAGGAAACAGGAAATAGACACCGTCCAGTATGTTTTTACCGCCTTGCAGAGAAACTGTGAGTATTGCCAGGATCACGGGCGGGATCAGAATAACGGAGCATATTTTAAAAATGCGCCATGGTTTGGATGCGGTGCGCTTGGGTTCCATAGTTCCTCCTGATTCATACGTGTACGATCGTGTGCGCCGCAGCTCGGATGAGGCGGTTATACAATGCCAGTCCCAATCCCTCGGTGGGGGGGAGGTGGGCGTAGATTATGTCGCAGTCCAGCTCGTCTGCCCGGCGCAGGGCGGCAAACAGGGTGTGCGCCTGCGCGGCAAGGTCCTTTTCGGAGCCGATGTCAATGAGCCGTTCGTTGCGGAGCAGAGCTAATTCTTCGTAATAACAGAGAATGGTGCATTTCTCCGCATTTTGCGCCCGACGAAGAAAGTGGAGAACATTTTCCTCTTCTCCCTCTAAAAGAACCAGGGGAATTTTGGGAGCGTAATGACGGTATTTCATGCCCGGAGACAGGGGGCGTTCGTTTTCCTTCAGCAGCTCTGTTACCGCCGGGGCGACGGTAACTTTTTCGCAGACGCAGGAAAGAGCGTCTGCTGTGATGGCACCAGGGCGAAGCAGGACCGCCTCCCGATCTTTGAGCTGAACGATTGTGGATTCCAAACCGATCTCACATTCCCCGCCATCGATAATGGCATCAATGCGTCCCCACAGGTCACGGATAACGTGCGTTCCGCAGGAAGGGGAGGGACTACCGGAGAGGTTTGCGGAGGGAGCGGCAATCGCCGTATCGGCGGCATGAATCAGCGCTCTTGCCAGGGGATGGGAGGGACAGCGGACCGCCACCGTATCCAAGCCGCCTGTGGTCTCATAGGGAACCGTATCCTTCTTAGGCAGGATCACTGTAAGGGGACCAGGCATGAAGGCTTCCGCCAGGCGGTAATACGCATCGTTGGTATACGCGTACCGTTCTGCGTCCTCCGGACGCACCACGTGGATAATTAAGGGATTATCCGATGGGCGCCCCTTGGCTTCATAGATTTTTTTTGCCGCCGAAGGATCGGCGGCATCTCCTCCCAAGCCGTAGACCGTTTCGGTGGGAAATGCCACAAGTCCTCCCGCGCGGAGGATTTCCGCCGCTTCGGAAATGGCGGGATTCGAGGTATCCTCCGGGGTGATCTTAAAAATTTTTGTCGTCATTTACTATCCTTTTTTACGTAATTTGCGTAGGGGACCCGTCTTACGTTTCTGTTGCTTTCAGCTTTTCCGCGGTATCCGCGGTAATCAGGGCATCGATCATATCCCCGATATTACCGTTGAGAAAGCTTTCCAGGGAATAGAGGGTGAGACCGATCCGATGGTCGGTGATCCGTCCTTGGGGATAATTGTAGGTACGGATCCGCTCACTGCGATCCCCCGTTCCCACCTGGCTTTTTCTGTCCGAGGCGATTTTTTCGTTTTGCTCGGTCGTTTTTATATCGTACAGCTTGGTTTTCAGCATTTTCAATGCTTTATCCCGATTTTTGAACTGACTTCGTTCTTCTTGACATTCGATGACGATCCCGGTTGGCTTATGGGTCAAGCGGACGGCGGACTCGGTTTTATTGATATGCTGACCGCCGGCACCGCTGGATTTACAGGATTCCATAATAATATCTGTCGGGTTGATCTCGACCTCAATATCCTCCGCTTCGGGGAGAACGGCTACGGTGGCGGTGGAGGTCTGGATCCGTCCCTGTGCCTCGGTTTCGGGTACTCTTTGCACCCGATGGACTCCGCTTTCAAATTTAAATCGGGAGTAGACTCCGTCTCCCTCCACCATGAAGGTGACCTCCTTAAAGCCGCCCAGCTCAGTTTCGTTGACGTTCATCAGAGAGAGCTTGAAGCCACAGGCTTCGGCGTACATGGAGTACATACGGTAGAGCACCGCCGCGAACAGCGCGGCTTCCTCTCCTCCCGCTCCGCTTCGGATCTCCACCATGACGTTTTTATCGTCGTTGGGATCTCTGGGGAGAAGAAGGATTTTTAGCTCATCCAGCAGCTCCTCCATACGGGTACGGGTCTCCTTCCATTCCTCGGTGACCAGCTCCTTCATATCGGCATCAAGGGTTTCCTCCAGCAAAAGCTTCGCTTCCTCGTGTGCCCTCTCCGTCTGGCAATAGCGGCGGTAGGTTTCTATGACGGGTGTCAGTACTTTATAATCCTTCATCAGCGCGGCATATCGTTCGGGACGGGAGAAGATGGCAGGGTCTGCCAGCTCCTCCTCCATCCCCAGGTAACGAGCTTCCGCTTCCTTTAACTTATTGAGCATAAAACCGTTTTATGAAGATCGGCTTGATCAATACTGATAGAATGCTTTTACAGCACGGTAGGTCTCATACAGGTCTACCTTCGCGATGACCTCGTAGGGCGCGTGCATGGAGATGACCGGTACACCCAGATCGATGGTATCGATGTTGTGCTTGGAGATGAATTTCGCGACCGTTCCGCCGCCGCCGCAATCTACCTTACCAAGCTCACCTGCCTGCCACACCACCTGATCCTTCGCCATGATAGAGCGAAGCCAACCGATGAACTCGGCGGAGGCATCGTTGGTGCCGGACTTTCCGCGGGATCCTGTAAACTTTGTGAACACGGCACCGCACCCCAGGAGGGGAGTATTTCTCTTTTCGAACACGTCGGGGAAGTTGGGATCGTAAGCGGCGGAAACGTCTGCTGACAGGCACTTGGAGTTGGCGCGAACCACCGCGGGGTTACCGCCCAGAGCCAGGGCGATCTCGTTGATCAGATCCAGCATCAGGTCGCACTGCATGCCGCTGGGACCGTCGGAGCCGGTTTCTTCCTTATCCGCCAAAATACACATTGCGGTATGGGTGGTATCGGGACTATCCAGGAGAGCTGTCAAAATGGGGTATGCGCAGACTCTATCATCGTGTCCGTAAGCACCGATGAGGGAGCGATCCAGCCCCACGTCTCTTGCTTTTGCCGCGGGAACCACGCAGAGCTCGGAGGACAGGAAGTCGTCTTCGGTAATACCGTATTTCTCATTCAAAATTTGCATGACGTGAAGCTTGACAGAGTGCTCCTCGTCTTCGGGCATACTGCCGACCAGCACGTTCAGCTGTTCACCCTTGATGCCATCCTCCAGGGTTCCTTTACCTTGCTCATGTCCCAGGTGGGGCAGGAGGTCGTTGATATAGAGAAGGGGATCGGATTCATGCTCACCGATGGTGATGTCCAGCACCTTTCCATCCTTGGTCGCTACCACGCCGTGGAGTGCCAGGGGAGTGGCTACCCATTGGTATTTACGGATACCGCCGTAGTAATGGGTCTTGAAGAAGCCCATACCGCTATCCTCGTAAAGAGGGCACTGCTTCAGATCGATACGGGGAGCATCGATATGAGCCGCGGTGATACGGATTCCCTGGTTGATGGGCTCAGAGCCGATGGAAAATACGAAGAGGTTTTTGCCTCTATTATTATAATAGAGCTTATCCCCGGCGGAGATTTTATCTCCCAGGTGATACTCCCGGTAGCCCTTCTTTTCTGCCAGGGCAATGGATATTTTCAGAGCCTCCCGCTCGGTCTTACCCTCGTCCAGATAGTTCTTATAGCCACCCGCATAGTCGAAGGCAGCGGCAGTTACTTCCTTTCCTGCCAGTTCATAGACGGTTTTCTTTTCATACAGTAATTCGTTTTTTTTGCTCATGATGCTACTCCTTCATTTGGTTGATAATATAGTTTTTGATAAAGTTCCGCGGCGTGTTCCACCTTGGAAACATAGGATCGGGTTTCAGCAAAGGGGATATATGTAAGATTGCCTTCCTCATCGGTGTACTCCGGGTTTTGCAGCCACTTCTTTACGTTGCCCTCGCCGCCGTTGTAAGCCGCAAAGGCGAGGTGCCAATTATAGTCGAAGTTTTTATACAGGTAACAGAGGTAATACGTACCGTATCGAATGGAAACCTCGGGGTCGTACAGTGTATCAAAGGAGAGATCTTCCTTCAAGTGCTCCTCGCCGGAGAGCCACTGAAAGGTAGGCTGGATCATTTGCATCAGCCCTCTTGCTCCCGCGGAGGACTCCGCTCTCGGATCAAAGTCGCTTTCCACCTTGATCACGGCATAGATCACATATTCCGGAACATTATATTCTGTCGAGTATTTGGTGATCCATTCCCGGTAGCTGTCATGAGGGTGGTTCGCGCGGTCAATGGCGTTCCAGATGGCATCTGTGGCGAACCCGATGCCCAGTGCCAAGACGATAATGAGAAGAACGGCTAAGAATCGCCGGGTGTTTTGCATAGTGATTCCTTTCGTGGGTAAATTCTCAGGGATGGATATCAAGCTGTTGGAGAAGGTCCGAGACCCGATGAAGAAACGCTTCGGAATCTCCGTCGTTGGTCAGAACACAATGAGAATGGGTACGATAAAAGTCATCCGGTTTCTGTGCCGCGATCCTTGCGCTTGCCTGTTCCTCGGAAAGTGCGTCCCGTTGCATGATCCTCTCCTTTCGCAAGGGAAGGGGCGCCAATACCGCAACGACTCTGTCACATTCCCGATGAAAGCCGGATTCGATCAGCGTGGGACCGTCTACCGCTACGGTCCGCTTTCCTTCTGAGGAAAGCTGTCGGATCATCTCTCGGATCCTTTCCAGGACAAAATGGAGGACGGTGGCGTTGAGCAATCTCAGCTTTTCTTCATCGTGGAAGACGATCTCCGAAAGTGCCTGTCGGTTGAGTGTTCCGTTTTCTCCGAAGATTCCGTTGCCAAAGGCGTGACGGAGGGAAGTAAGGCAGGGAGAGGGGGGAATCAGCAGAGAATGGTAGACCTCATCGGCATCGATGACGGGGATCCCCCGGCTCGTCAGCTCCCGACACAAAAGACTTTTTCCGGCACCGGTGGGTCCGGTAATGCCTAAGACTTGGATCTTCATGGTTTCTCCTCCCGGGGGGCGGCAAGCTGTGACAGATGAATCTCTCCGCGTTGCTCTGCGGACAGGTACGCCGCTTCCATGACCAGCTGGACATGGGCACCGTCGGCAAAGTCGGGTGCTGCCTGTTTCTCCAGATATACGGAATTTAAGAATTGATACATGCTTTCCACGTGTCCGCGGATCCAGCCCGAGGGAGCCTTGGGCGCGGGGAAGGAGCCGCCGGGGGCAGGATAGCGTCCCACGCACTCGATGGCTTGGTATCCGCAATTTCCACCTAATGCAGAGGGCTTTTCCGTTGCGTCGTAAAAATAGAGAAAATTGGGTTGCATCAGGGAAAATTTCAAGGAGCCCTTCTCTCCGTAGACAGCGAAGGATAAGTCGTCGTTTGCGCCGTGGATCAGCTTACTGACAGTAATACTGCCCATGGCCCCCGATTTTAACCGACAGAGCATATGGAAGCCCTCGTCGGCGTTGGTCTCCCATTCCTCGCCCTTCATCCCCTTGCGTCGGGGATATCCGATCTGCGGCATACCGTATACCGCTTCAAACTCTCCGCACAGGAAATAGATCAAGTCAATGACGTGAGAGCCAAGGTCAAAGAGGACACCGCCTCCGCAAATATCCCGATTTTGCTTCCAGCCTGCGGGGCGGAGTACATCGGTGCAGCTATTATGCAGATACTCGGCGGAAAAGGAGAGGATTCTTCCGATCCGTCCTTCTCGGATCAGCTCCGCCGCGCGCATGACGGGGGCGAGATGTCGGTTATTAAAGACCACGGTACAAATTTTACCGCTTGCTTTTGCCAGCTCCGCTACCTCCCGCGCTTGGGATGCGGTCACGCAGAGGGGTTTTTCGCAATAGACGTGTTTTCCCGCCGCCAGGGCTTTTTTTATGGTTTCGTAGTGGTATCGGTTGGGTGTACAGATGTCAACAATATCTACCTCGGGATCATGCAAGAGGACATCCTCGTCGGTACACGCCACGGGAATATCGAATTTCTCCGCCACACGTCGGGATTTCTCCTCCGACGTGGTACAGACTCCCCGTATAGCGGCGCGGAAGGGAAGATCGGAATAATAATAGCGAAGGTTATTCACACAAAAAGCATGTGTTTTTCCCATGGCACCGAAGCCCAACAATCCGATTCGAAGCTCCTGTTTCATACGTCTCCTTTCCCCTGACCGAGTCGAAAAACATCGGTCCGCAAGACCCATTTTTATTTTTTTGAGGCAGTACCTCGAGGTTTGGGCGGTACAGCCTACAATCCCTTTTATTATACCGCATTTGCCTATTTTTTTCAAGAGATATTTCATGAATTTCGTAATTATTTTCTTAAGTGGTTGAAAAAATTTGGGAAAGATAGTATAATGGTATGGAAGAAAGAGTCAGAAAAAGGTCGGGAGGAAAACGGAATGAAGTACGACATCATTCTCTTTGACGCAGATGGAACCTTATTGGACTTTGCGCGGAGTGAAAAAGAGGCGTTATCGGACGCTTTGGATCAGATCGGTATGACTTACGACGATGAGGTGATTGCTACATACAGCCGAATGAACGATGAGCTATGGAAGAGGCTTGAGCGGGGAGAGATCGAAAAGAAGGTTCTCTTTTACCGTCGGTTTGAGTTGTTTTTCTCCCATTACGGCTTTGAGTGGGATGCTCATGATATGGCGAAACGGTACATGTACGCCCTCGCTCAAAAAGGGTACATTTTGGAGGGTGCCGATGCCCTTTGCCGAGCACTCTATGGGAAGGTACGTCTTTATATTGTTACCAATGGAGTAGAGTTTATCCAAAAGGGACGCTTTGCCGCCTGCGGTCTGGCTCCTTATTTTGAGGATCGGTTTATTTCGGATGCTTTAGGATATGAGAAGCCGAAGACAGAGTTTTTTGAGGCGGTTGCCCGGCAGATTCCGAATTTCTCAAAGGAACGGGTACTGATCGTGGGAGATTCCTTGACCTCGGACATGCGAGGTGGGATCAACTATGGAATTGACACCTGTTGGTACAATCCGACGGGGAAGAGCGTGCCTATGGATATGGAGGGGGAAATTACGTATACGGCAGAAAGCTTTGGCGAGATCGAAAAATTGATTTTGGAGGATGTGGCACCGTGATCGGAGCAGGATTATTAGAGGCTTTGCGTGAAAGGGGAATCAGGACCGTTTCCCATCAGCCTCTCGCCCCCTTGTCTACCATTCGGATCGGTGGGGTGGCGGAGCTTGCGGTTTTTCCCGCAAGCGGAGAGGAAGCGGCGTTTACTTTGGATCGGTTCCGAGCCACCGGTACTCCCTTTCGGGTGGTGGGGAATGGCTCCAATCTGTTATTCGGCGACGGTATATTGGAAGGGGCTCTTTTGGTTACCAGGGATATGAGCCGAATGGAATGGAGCGGAGATCGTTTATATGCCGACTGCGGTGTATCCCTTTCCGGTCTGTCTGCTTCTGCCGCCAAGGAGGGATATTCCGGCTTGGAATTTGCCAGAGGGATCCCGGGAAGTCTTGGGGGGGCGGTGGTCATGAATGCCGGTGCCTATGGCGGCGCCATGTCGGACATTGTTACTGAGAGTATTGCCTACGACCTTCGTACCGGAGAGACGGTGACCCTCACCGACCACGGCTTTGGGTACCGTCAGAGTGTATATTTATCTCATTCCGAGCTGGTTTGTTTGGGAGTCGTAATACGGCTAAAGAAGGGGATACGGGAGGAGATCGAGGCGGTCATGAGAGAATACACCCGAAGCCGCAAGGAGAAGCAACCCTTGGAATATCCCAGTGCCGGGAGCTATTTCAAGAGACCGGAGGGATATTTTGCCGGAAAGCTCATCGAGGATTGCGGTTTGAAGGGGTATCGGATCGGGAATGCCGCCGTATCGGAGAAGCATGCGGGATTTTTGATCAATCTGGGAGGTGCCACGGCAGAGGACGTTCTTCGTTTGGAGGAATACGTGCGGAACCGAGTGAGAGATCGTTTTGGCGTGGAGCTGGAAAGAGAAGTTCAAGTCATGTTATAGGGTATAAGGAGAGAGGAATGTCATTTACCACGGATGTTCACGAGGAATTGATCGGCTTGCCGCTGAAAAAGACCTGTTGCCGCAAGGCGTTGCTTTTTGGAATTTTATGTGCCTGCCGCCCCGGGGAGACGGGTGACGAATGGATCATTTATTTGTATCATGGGGACGTTGCCGAGCTGGCGGTACAGCATTTACGTAAGGGCTTTCACGCTCAGGTCAGCCTGACGAGACGGATGCGTGCCGGACGGGATACCTTCTGTCTTTCGGTTCATTCTGCCGCTCTTTCTCAGTTTCTGGATCACATGGATGATTCGGAAGCGTGCGGGGCGGAGGAGGCGGTGGGGTTTCGGTGTGCCGCCTGTGAGCAGGAATTTTTGAGAGGTGTATTTTTAGGCTGCGGAACCGTCAGTGATCCTCGCCGAGGCTACCACTTGGAGCTGATCCTTCCCACGGCGGGAAGGGCGGCGAAGATCGCCGCTTTCCTGGAAACGCGTCTGACCGTTCCCGGCAGAGTTCGCCGGGGAGAGCGCTTTGGGCTATATTACAAAAGCAATGGAGCGGTTTCCGATTTCCTCTATTTCGCTGGTTGCTCCAAGACCAGCTTTGAGGTTGCCAACGCTTGTATTGAGCGGGATATCCGCAACAACGAAAATCGAGCCACCAATTGTGTGGCTCGGAACATTTCCCGTTCAGTGGGAGCGGCAAAAAAACAGAGGGAGGCGGTGGAGCGGCTGATACGGTCAGGTCGTTTGGAGGGACTCAGCGAGGAGCTTCGATACACGGCGCGGCTGAGGATCGAGAATGAGTCCGCCACACTTACGGAGCTTGCGCTCTTACATCAGCCGCCTATTTCCAAATCAGGCTTGAATCGCCGTTTGACCAAGCTGATAGAGGCGGCGGAGGAGTGTGATCCGTAACCTCGGTTGGTATCGACGGCAAATGTTAAAAGGCACTTATGGGCAAAATCCATAAGTGCCTTTTGGCGTACTGTTCGAGTATATTATCGGAGGAAGGGTTGATCCAGCGTTTGGATTTTTCGGATCAGCTCTTCTTCTTTTGTTAGGGGGCGTGACGAGGACGAGATCTCTTTTCGAATGGACTGCATTTCGAGGTCGGTTTTTGCAATCGTCTCGGCACAGAGGCGCAAGCGTTCCGCAATTTCTTCCGAATGCTTCGTAGGTTTTTTATACCGCATCTCATGCTCCAGCGTTGCCCAGAAGTCCATGGCGATGGTGCGGATCTGAACCTCTACGGGGATATCCAGCGCGCGGTCCGCAAAAAACACGGGGACACTGACGATCAGGTGGAGGCTACGGTAGCCGTTGGGCTTGGGGGAACGGATATAGTCTTTGGTCTGGATCACCGTTACGTCTTTTTGTGTACAAAGCGCTTCCGCAAGCATATAAATATCGTCTACATAGGAGCAGACGACGCGAACGCCTGCAATATCACGAAGGTGGTCTTCGATGTTGGTGAGGGTAAATTCCAGTCCATGGCGGTGCAATTTTTCCGCAATGGCGGTAGTGGATTTGAGGCGCGTGGTAATACCGGCAATGGGATTTCGGTCATTTCTTACGCCCAGCTCGGTACTTAGCACTTCAAATTTTGTGCGGATCTCCTTCATGGCGCAAAGGTAACGCATGCGCAGTTCTTTATATCGCAACAGAAAATCCAACCCCAGTGAGGCTAAGAGAGCCAGATCCTCCGTATGTTCTTCCCGTTCCTCTAACATGGCGATCAACTGATGAGGGGTAGCGGTTTCTGATGAGCGGGTCGATTCCATTTGATTCTCCTTTCAAATTTTATTGTACGTCCATTATACACCAAAATTTTGAAAAGAACTTGAAGAATTGGTGAGCAAATGAAAAAATTTCATTTGAGAATTGACAAAATTCTTTTTTTGTCGTATAATAGTCCTCGTGAGTTCGAAACCATCCTCACGGTAAACAAAACTAAGGAGTACTATATTATGAAACGCAATGCAAGCACCCTTTTTCTCTGTCAAGCCGCTTTGATCGCGGCACTTTACGTGATTCTGACCCTCGTATCCCGTGTTTTAGGCTTGGACAGCGGAGTGATTCAAGTTCGCTTCTCTGAGATGCTGTGTCTGCTTCCCATTTATTTTCCTGCCGCAATTCCGGGAGTTACGGTGGGATGCTTTCTGGCAAACCTACTATCGGGTGCTGTTTGGCTGGATCTTTTGGTTGGACCCATTGCGACCCTGATCGGGGCGGTCGGGACACGCTTATTGAGAAAGTGGAAGCTTCTTGCCCCGCTTCCTCCTATTTTTGCCAACACGATTTTGATTCCCTTTGTTCTGGCTTACGGCTATGGAATTCAGCAGGCGATTCCCTTGATGATGCTGACTGTGGGACTGGGTGAGGTGATCTCCATCTATGGTTTGGGCATGCTGATGGTGAAGACCATGGGAAAGACCCTGGAGAGACTTTGACGGATAAAAGAAAGGGGCTATCCCAAATCGAATTTTTAGAGAGTTTCCTTGTGATAACTCAACAAAAAACACTTGCTTACCGACAGGGGGAAGCAAGTGTTTTTTAGGTTGCCGACAAAATGGAGACGATCCTCAACTTTGAGACAGCCCCTTTTCTTATTTATTTGTTTTTATGAAGCCAAGTGGTACCGGAGCTTCCGTCCATGAGGGCGAAGATCAGCGTACCGATGAGGGTATAGGGCAGGGGGCAGAAAATACCGGGGTTAAGCTGTGACATCATCAAGAGTCCCAGGTAGCTCATTGCCAGTGTCAGCCGCAACCCCTTTTGTTCGGTTGTAAGCTTCTTGAAAGGAAGGAACGTACAGCGGATCTGGAGAATCAATTGTGAGGCATATGCCAAGATCCCCGCAATTCCCATACTAGCGCAGACCTGAGGGATCATCATATGGTACCACCTCATGGCACCTTTGGTGGGAGAATACAGGTCGGTATTCCCTTGGTAACCGAGTCCGTGTCCGAAGAAGGGATGCTCTCGGAAAAGTTCCTTCGCGCGGATCAACAGCTGAAACCGCACCTCGTTCTCCGGAACGAAATCTTTCCAGGAAACATTGGCACTGAACCGCAACAGCTCATCCCGTTTCCAAAGAATGAGACCAACCAACGCTACCGTACAGCAGACGTACAGGAAGCGGCGGGGAGAATCCCAGCAGGCGGCGAGCAGGAGGCATAGCACCAGCTCAACTGCCCCCAGCAGCAAGCCCGAGCGGGAACCGGTCAGGATCAGTGCGCCGAATATCAAGAAGGGGGAGAGAAGATGATAACGGTTCCGAGGGACAAAGAAAAAGGGGCAAGGCATGGCGATCATCAAAAACGTGGAGGTATTATTGGAGGGCTGCCAACCGGGAATGACATGGGTCTCCCGAATGGTTGCCCAGTTTTCAGAAGCAAAATGAAAGACCATGAAGCAGGTGAACATGCCCATGATATACAGCAGGGACAGGAACTTTTCTTTGACATCGTAGTCTCGCTTTACGCAAAGCTGAGACTTCAGCAACAGATAGGCGACGACCATGCCGATACTGAGAAATCCGGTATAGTACAGAGCACCGGGACTGAAATAATCCTCTGCTGAGATAAAGCCAAAGCCGCCAAGCAAGATGGCAACGCTGACGGCGATCAGCCCCCAAAAGGTATTTCCGATTTTGATTGGCTTACGGTAGGCAACAAAATGAAAGAGCACTGCCGCCAAGGCAGGAATAACTGCCCAGATATAACCAATGAAGGTATCGTAGCTGTCGTAGCACTCGGTTACGAACACGCAGAGCAAAAGGAAGGGCAGCGTGGTGGTGAGAATATCCTCACAAAGGACCAGGGTTAAGCAGATGATTCCAACGAACCAAACAGCCCCTTGAACCTGGCGGTCAGTAACCACGACGAAGCATGCCAGGCAGAAGAGAAACAGATAGAAATATCGACTAAGGAAGAATTGGTTTGCCATGGTGCTGAGCTTTGTCCAGCCGTGGGTGAACCGATTCCACAGAGCGGGAGTCTGATCGGAAGAAGTCATTCCGTTCTCCTTTCGGTTATACTGAATTGCGGTACGGTATCGGGATTCGGAAGATCCCGATGACAGAAACGAATATAGTATATCATATTTTTTTCTAAAAATCAAGAGGATGTGGCAAATCGGCAGATTTATGTCGTAGGAATCTACAGCATTATTTTTGTATTGTACTACATCATTTTTATGTTGTATTTTTATATTGTAGGTAAAAAATTTTATTGACTGATCTATGAAAACGGATTATAATGAGGTGAAAGATCGCGAATCACGTTGGAGGAGAAGATATGAAACGAATTTTGGTTGAGGGACATCAAGGGTATTACGCGAAATATCCCGGGAATACCATGATCTCATTTGAGGCGGCACTGAAGTTAGGTGTGGATGCCATAGAATTTGACGTATGGCTGACCGCGGACAAGGTTCCTGTTCTGATGCATGACGGAAACACATACCGTATCTGCGGCGTAGATCGGCATTTACGGGAGATGACCTTGGAAGAGGTGAAGACCTTAGAACCCATAAACCGCGAGGTGTACGGGGGTCGGTTTGTGGGACAGGGGATCACCGTTCCGACCTTGGAGGAGCTATTGCGGCTTTGCGCCGAGAAACGTCCCGACCTGATCCTGGGGATGGAGATCAAGGAATATACCGAGGAGAACGTAGATATTACCGTTGCGCTATTGAAAAAGTACGGTTTTTTGACCATTGTTATTTCTATGCCTTTAACGGTCGGATCATCAAGTATATCAAGACCCGGTACAACGGCCGTACCATGGGATATCCGTCTTTTCAGATGCTGGAGTTTGAGGAGGATACCTTTGACTATTACGATGAGATAGGACTGTCTATGAGACTCGTAAAGTCGGAGGTGCTTCCTATATATAGAGAGATGGGACTTCCCATACACATGTACTGCGCGGACACCGAGGAGGACGTTGCCCTTTGCGTGGAGAAGGGGGCGTCTCTGATCACCGCGAATGATCCCGTGCCTCTCATGAGATACTTGAAAGAGAGAGAAGAGAAGTAAATGAAAATCCGTCGGTTATGTGAGTTTTATGCAACCGACGGATTTTTTTGCGGAAATTTAGTTTTTTCGGAGAGTTTTTGAGGAGACGCCGAACTGTTTTTTGAACACGCGGAGGAAGTAATTATAGTCCGAAAAGCCTGCGGCTGAGGCGATTTCCGGGATGGAGCGGTCTGTGGTGCGGATCAGGTATTTTGCGTATTCCAGGCGTTTGCGCTTTACAAAGGACGCGATCCCTCCCTCTGTATAGGGGCGGATCGTTTCGTAAAGTCGGGTGCGGCTGATGTCGAATTCCCGGCAGATCCGATCCACGTCGATTTCTTCTCGGATATGTTCCTCTACAAACCGTTCGATAGAATCGATCAACTGCTTTCCCGAGGGCTGGACGATATCCTTCAAGCGTACATAGGCTGTACACGCCTCCATGATTTTGGATGCCGAGCGGATCTGTTGTTCATTTCGGTATTTGATCTTTTTAATTCTTCCTTCCAAGTTTCCTTGGATCCCGTATTCCCGCACCAGGGCGGAGAGTGTCTCAAAGGTTTCTTCCTTGTTTTTACGGTCTGTGATCTGACCGAACATCATATACCCCAGGATGCGCTCTCCTTCTAAGATCGGTACCGTCGCTTCCGTTAAGCCCGCATGGCACTTATCGATATGAAGGGCGCGGGTCTGACGGCATCGGTCAAATGCCCGTTTGTCACTTTCCCGGCATTGCCGATCAAACAGCTCGTTGGTACGCATACAGGCACAGAAGGTTTCCCCGGCGGAGGGGTAGGATGCAAGCTCTCTATGGTCGGCATCAAACAGGACGAGGCGGATCCCTGTCAGTGTATAAAAATCCTGCATGAGCTCCATTAGCTCCGTATTTTGCCATTTTAACGACATATTTTTCCTCATTTTCCGTACGAATTTACAGTTTTATGTACATTATTGACTATAATTATAGCACGATACGTGATAAAATACAAGTAGTGAATTCTCACAAATATAAAATAATAAATGAGGGGGAAACCAACATGAAAAAGCAAACCTTTGCGCTCTATTTTGGAAACCGAGGCTTTATGCCTGCTGAGCTGATCGCTGGAGCTCGGACTGACATGATCAAGGCAGTGACCGATGCCGGCTATGACGTACTTGTGATGGACGAGAGTGCCACTCGCTACGGTGCTGTGGAGACTCGTGACGAGGGAAGACTCTATCACGACTGGCTTAAGTCTCACGAGGGTGAGTACGACGGTGTGATCCTCTGTATGCCCATTTTTATCGACGAGAACGGTGCTATCACCGCTCTGCAGGATGCGGGTGTGCCGATTCTGATGCAGGCTTATCCCGACGAGATCGGAAAGATGGATTTCCAGCATCGCAGAGACGCGTACTGCGGAAAGTTCTCTGTGACCGACGTATTCTATCAGTATCGGATTCCGTTCACTGTGATGAAGCCCCATGTGGTGCATCCTCTCTCTGACGCTTTCCGCCAGAACTTGGAGGATTTCGCAGCTGTGTGCCGTGTTGTAAAGGGTATGAAGCGTTTCAACCTGGGTTGTATCGGTGCCCGTACCACCGCATTCAAGACGGTTCGCTTTGACGAGGTCACTCTTCAGAGATACGGCATCAACGTAGAGAGCTTTGACCTGTCTGAGCTGGTATTCAAGGTACAGGCAAAGGCAGACGATGATGCGGCAGTTCTTGCCAAGGTAGAGCGTTTGGAGAACTACGCAAACTTCTCTCAGGTTCCCATGAAGAACAAGCTGACCCTGGCAAAGATCTCCGTGGTGATCGACGAGTACATAGAGGAATATCACCTGGACGCGGTGACTCTTCGTTGTTGGAACGAGATGGAGACTATTCTCCGCGTTTGTCCCTGCGTTCTGATCTCCGAGCTGAATGATCGCGGCATCGTTTGCTCCTGCGAGATCGACCTGACCAGTGCCATCACCATGCGCGCCATGGCTCTGGCTTCGGGAAAGCCTACGGCGTGCCTTGACTGGAACAATAACTACGGTGAGGACGAGAACAAGGTGATCCTGTTCCACTGCGGTCCTGTTGCTCAGACGCTGATGGCAGAAAAGGGAACCGTTACCGAGCACAAGATGTTCGCCAAGGGCGATCCCGGAAGCGGATGGGGAAGCAACGAGGGGCGCATTGCCGCCTTCGACATGACCTTCTCCAACGGCTTTACCGAGGACGGCAAGCTGAAGGTCTACACCTCCGAGGCAAGATTCACCGGTGAGCCCATTGAGCAGAGCTTCTTCGGTTGCGGCGGTGTTGCCGAGATCCCCGGCCTCCAGGATAAGCTGTTGAAGCTGGCAAAGGGCGGATTCAAGCACCACACTACCGTTGGTATGGGACACATGAAGAGTGTTCTGGACGAGGCATTTGGCACCTATCTCGGCTACGAGATGATCGATATTGAGGGCTGAGATGTATATCGGCGGATTGGATATAGGAACCACCGGCTGTAAGCTTTCGGTTTACGACGATCTTGGTGAATTCGCCTTTAACTCGTACCGCGAGTATGAGGTAAGGAGGCAGGGAGGTACCCACGAGATCGACCCTTCCGGTATTTTTGACGCGGTTTGTCAGGTCATTCGTGAGGCATGTGCTTCCTACGAGCTTACCGCCATTGGTGTGACTTCCTTTGGAGAGAGCTTTGTGGCGTTGGACGAGAGGGATGAAATTTTACTGCCTGCTATGCTTTACACCGACCCGAGAGGGGAAGAGGAGTGCCGTATTCTTTGCGACCGTCTGGGAGAGAAGCGAGTGACCGAAATCGCCGGTGTGAAGCCGCATACCATGTACAGTCTTCCCAAGATGATGTGGATCCGCGAAAATCTGCCCGAGGTCTACGGGCAGATCAAGCGGTTGATGCTCATGGAGGACTACGTGGTTTACTCCTTGTGCGGTGTGGCACAGATCGACTACTCTCTTGCCGCCCGTACCATGGCTTTTGATATTCGTGAAAAGTGCTGGAGCGCGGAGCTTCTCGCGGCGGCGGAGATCGACGAGAGTCTTCTGTCCCGTCCTGTTCCTACGGGAAGTGTGGCGGGCAAGATGAAGAAGGCACTTGCCGATGCCCTTGGTGTGAAGAATGAGATCGTCATTGTAAGCGGTGCTCACGACCAGGTAGCGTCGGCGGTTGGCGCCGGAGTTCTTGCCCCCGGAGAGGCGGTAGACGGTACGGGCACGGTGGAATGTGTCACCCCAGTCTTTGACCGTATTCCCGAGGAGGAGGCGGTTTACGCTGAGGGGTATTCTGTGGTTCCCTACGTGTTTGACGGAACCTACGTATGCTATGCTCTTTCCTTTACGGGCGGAGCCACACTCAAGTGGTTCAGAGACAATTTCGCGAAGCGGTTTGAGGGGAAGAACGTATATGCCGAGCTGGATCGGCAAGTGTCTGAGGAGCCTACGGGGATCTTGGTGCTTCCTCATTTCGCGGGAGCGGCGAATCCTTACATGGACAACGGCTCACGGGCGGCTATGATCGGTCTGACCATAGAGCACACTGCAGCAGACCTGTACAAGGCTCTCATGGAGGGTGTGACCTACGAGATCATGACCAATATTGAGCATCTGGAGAGTGCCGGGATCTGTCCCGATGGACTTTACGCCACGGGCGGCGGCGCATCCTCCGACGTTTGGATGCAGATCAAGGCAGATATTCTGGGAAGACCTGTGACCGCATTGCGTGCCAAGGAGGTGGGTGCCTGCGGCACCTGCATGCTTGCCGGTGTTGCTACGGGGATCTACAAGGATCTGGAGGAGGCAAAGAAGCGTTTTGTGAAGGTGCGGAAGACCTACTTCCCCAGGGAGAGACAGTATCAAACCTATCAGGATTATTACAAGGCGTACCGTCGACTTTATGACGCGGTGCGTCCCATCGTGGAGGAGTTGCGCGGATGAGGGAATATATTGGACACGAAAGTCAGGTATACGGCGTAGAGGAAGTACGCCTTGTAGGTGGAAAAGGCGACGGGATGCGTCTGTTGCAGGTTCGGAACGGATCGGGATTGGAATTTACCCTGTCTCTTGACCGTGCCGCCGATTTATCCCGTTTGTCTCTGGGGGGAGTGAACTTCGGTTATTTTGCCCCTTGTGGATACGTTTCTCCTACTTATTATGATCGGGAAGGGAACGGTTTTCTGAAATCTTTTACGGCGGGATTTTTGACCACCTGCGGGCTGACCAGTGTGGGAAGTCCCTGCGAGGACGGCGGTGAGCGGTTACCCCTTCACGGAACGGTATCCCATATTCCCGCTGAGCAGGTATGTCACTGGTTGAATGACGGGGTGATTTACATTCGCGCGGTGATCCGAGACGCGTCTTTGTTTGGTCACGGTCTGCTATTGGAACGAGAATATACGGTTCCTTTGTTTGGGGACCGTGTGACCCTTGTGGACAAGGTGACCAACATTGGACACGGGGAGCTCCCTCTTCAGATGCTTTACCATTGCAACGTGGGATATCCTCTCCTTTGCGAGGACACGGTTCTGACCATTCCCAGCCTGGAGATCACTCCCAGAAATGATCATGCCGCTACCGGTATTGCCAACTGTCTGCGGATGGAAAAGCCTCAGCGAGGCTATGAGGAAATGTGCTATTATCACCGCATGGAGGGTGAGGCGAGGGTCACGGTATACAATCCCGTGATCAAGAAGGGCTTCGGTATGACCTTTGACACGGCGGAGTTACCCTATTTTACGGAGTGGAAGATGATGGGAGCGGGGGACTACGTTCTTGGCGTGGAGCCGGGAAACACGTTGCCTGACGGACGAGACGTAATGAGAGCGAGAGGTCTTTTGGAGACTTTGCGGGTTGGTGAGAGCAAGACTCACCGTTTGACCTTTGATTTTATGGAGGAATAAATTATGCTGGTAACATTGAAAGAAATTTTGAAGCTTGCTGAGGCGAGGGGCTGTGCCATTGGCTCCTTTAATACGCCCAATATGTCCAGTATCCGCGCCGTTCTCGGCGCGGCGGAGGAGCTGGGCGAGCCTGTGATCTTGATGCACGCGCAGGTACATGAGGAGATGGGGCTTTGCCGTATGGACGAGATCGCTCCTGTGATGCTGCTACTTGCCGACAAGGCAAAGGTTCCGGTCTGCGTACATCTGGACCATGGAACCGATCTAGACTACATTAAGCAGGGGTTGGAGCTTGGCTTCACCTCGGTGATGTATGACGGCTCTACTCTGGATGGGAAGCTGAACTATGCCAACACCTGTATTGCCCGTCAGTTGTCCGATTCCTACGGTGCTTCGCTGGAGGCGGAGATCGGCTCTATGGGTGCCAGAGAGTCAGGTGCCGCTGGAGGCAGTGACGAGAGCATTTACACCGATCCCGATGCCGCAAAAGTGTTTGTAGAGCAGACAGGAATCGATGCCCTTGCCTGTGCTTTCGGTACGGCTCACGGTGTATATTTGAAGGCTCCCAAGCTTGATTTTGAGCGTCTGGGCAAGATTCGTTCTCTGGTGGACGTTCCTCTGGTTATGCACGGAGGATCGGGTGTCAGCGTGGAGGATTACAAAAAGGTGATCGATCTGGGGATCCGAAAGATCAATTATTACACCTATATGGCGAAGGCGGGCGGAAACGCCGTTGCCGCCATGAAGGACATGACCTATTTCCACGACGTGGAGCTTGCTGCCATTGCCGCTATGAAGGACGATGTGAAGAGTGCTATGAGTGTTTTTGGGGATTGCTGAGAATATAGGAAAGATAGAAGGGATGCTGCAAACGCGACATCCCTAATTTTTTATTGAGTTTTTTGGGGGGATTACATATAAAATACACTGTTTTTGATTGTGACGATATAATCATCTGTGCGCTTATTTGGATTGTTATTTTTATTCCTTCAGATATTTTGCCAAAAGCTGTAGATGATGAGAGAATCCTATTTCAAACAGTTGCGTATGTAGAAACTAAAAAAATCTAAAATTATTAGGACAAAAATTAAATTTTTAGGAATTTGATCGTAAAAAATCTTCCAAACTTCGGTTTAATCTTCAAATTGGTTGACAAAATGCGACGAGTGTGATATAATATAAGAAGGGATGTGATTCAGACAAAAATGTAATTCTTCACCTACTTCTCTGGTCTCCATTATAAAAAATAGTAAATTTGCAAAGTCAGTTAAGATGTACGGGAATATGGTTTGTCGAGAGCATAGAGGCGCGAGAACAACTGTCAAATATAAAAGCATCCAAAATACATTGTGAGGACGGTAACAACATGAATGAAAAGATGAACATATCGTTCGCTCCTCCAGATATCAGTGAGTTTGAGATACAAGAGGTGGTCGAAGCTCTTCGCTCCGGTTGGATCACAACTGGTCCTCGAACGAAAAAACTAGAGGCGAATATTGCCGCATGGGTTGGCGTGGAAAAATGCGTTTGCTTAAATTCTCAAACGGCATGCGCGGAATTGGCGTTGCGTGTGCTTGGCGTAGGAGAAGGCGACGAGGTGATTACTTCTGCTTATACCTATACCGCTTCCGCCTCCGTAATCGATCACGTGGGTGCGAAAATCGTGCTCGTTGATACTCAACCTGATAGTTTCGAGATGGATTACGATGCGGTAGAAGCGGCAATTACGGAAAAGACAAAAGCTATTATTCCGGTTGATCTTGGCGGAGTTCCTTGCGATTATGAGAGGCTTTTTGCTATCGTGGAGAGTAAAAAGGGGATTTTTAAGCCTAATAGTGATATTCAAAGTGCTCTTGGAAGGATTGCTATAATGGCAGACGCTGCTCACTCCTTTGGTGCTATGTATCGCGGAAAGATGATTGGTAATGTTGCCGATTTTTCTTCTTTTTCATTTCATGCGGTTAAGAATTTTACGACTGCGGAGGGCGGCGCGCTGACTTGGAAAACAATTGATGGAATAGATGATGCTCATATGTATAAACAACTGCAACTTCTTTCTCTTCACGGGCAAAGTAAGGATGCTCTTGCAAAAACTCAGCTTGGAGCATGGGAATATGACATTGCGGGGACCTATTACAAGTGTAACATGACAGATATTGCTGCTGCAATCGGGCTGAAGCAACTTGAGCGTTATCCAAACATGTTGCAAAGACGCAAGGAGATCATTAAAGAGTATGATGCGGCACTCGAGCCTTTGGGTATTGAGACATTGCCTCATTACACCGATATGTGTCAGTCCTCAGGACATCTCTATATCACACGTGTGCCGAACATCATGCTTGAGCAACGAAATGAGATAATTATCAAAATGGCTGAGCGGGGGGTGGCATGTAATGTTCATTATAAGCCCTTACCAATGCATACGGCGTACAAAAGACTTGGTTTCGATATTGAAGATTATCCTAATGCGTATGCGCGTTTTGCCAATGAAATTACTCTTCCGTTGCATACCTGTCTAAAAAATGATGAGGTAGAGTATGTAATCGAGCAATACAAGAAGTGTTTGTTTTGAATAATGATTTGCAGGAATAAATTTATGAACATAATGAAAGGCATGAGGAAAGCACAATGAAAAAAATAATGATTCTTGGAGCCAGTGCGTTGCAAACTCCGGCAATATTGCAAGCAAAGAAGTTGGGGTTACATGTGGTTGCAGTGGATATGAATCCCGATGCTGTTGGATTCAAATTTGCGGACGAAAAATTAATCATCAGTACCATTGATGCAGATGCGGTAGCCGAGGCGGCTAAAAAAAATCCGGTTGATGGAGTTATTACGCTGGCGACTGATATGCCTGTGCGAACCTTAGCAGCAGTTGCCGCTACCTTGGGGCTACCCGGTATCAGCATAGAAAATGCTAAGAAAGCTACTGATAAAGTTTTAATGCGAGAGGCATTGGCAGCTGCTAATGTACCAATTCCCTATTTCTTTAAAGCAACGAATGAGGAGGAATTTTTGAGTGCTGTAAAGACTGTGGTGGATATGGGATATAGATGTATTGTCAAGCCTGCTGATAATTCGGGAAGCAGAGGCGTTAATTTGCTGGATCAGTATGACGAGGAATCTTTACACAAAGCCTTTTGTTATAGCAAGGAGAACTCGCGTTCTGGGGCTGTGATTGTTGAGGAGTATATGGAGGGTCCGGAACTTTGTGTGGAAACACTCAGCGTCAATGGTACATGTTATCCAATTCAAATTACCGATAAATTGACTACGGGGGCTCCATACTTTGTCGAGATGGGGCACAGTCAGCCCTCTCAACTTTCTGAGGAGACACAGAATAAGATTAGAGCAGTTGCGGTGGCGGCTAATATGGCTATTGGTAATTATAATGGATCTTCTTGTACCGAGATTATTGTTACCAAGGACGGTCCAAAGGTAGTGGAATTGGGCGCTCGTCTTGCTGGAGATTATATGACTACGGACTTAGTTCCGCTGTCCACTGGTGTGAATATGGTTGACAGCATCATTAAAATTTCTATGGGTGAAACCCCGGACTATAAAGCGAAGTTTGAAAAAGCATCGGCTATTCGTTTTTTTGACGCGCCACACGGCAAGATTCAATCAATTACAGGGATTGATGAGGCTTGTGCGATTCCCGGTGTACAGAGAGTTGCCTTTGATCGCGGTGTGGGGGAGCAATCCGTAGAAATAAAAAATAGCGGAGATAGGATTGGATATGTGATTGCTCAAGCGGATACCCCAATGGATGCAATTAGAATATGTGAGGAAGCGATGAAAAAGGTTATCATTCAGGTGGTAAAGGAGTAATCATACATGGACAATGAAAAGAAGGTACCAGTTTTTGCCTCTCGATTTGGGTACATCATGGTTGCCGCGGGAGCAGCGATTGGATTAGGAAACATTTGGAGATTTCCGTACTTGGCATATAGAAATGGTGGTGCAATTTTCATCTTAATCTATGTTGCCATTGTGTTTGTAGTGGGTAAGGCTGGAATTGAAATGGAATCGGCTTTGGGACGGTATACTCGGACCAATCCGGTAGCAGCATATGGTAAGATTCATCCGAGATTTAAGTTTATCGGGGGAATCGGCGTGTTGTTTACATTTATGCTGGATATGTACTATGTTGTCGTGGGCGGTTACGTTCTAAAGTATGCGGTGGATTATCTTATAGGAGCAGACTTTGGGGGGGATAGTACCCTGTGGTATGACTCTTTTGTTTCTCATCCTATTATGCCAGTTGTCTATACGCTGATCCTTCTTTTAGTGGTTGTTTCGGTTTTACTTGCTGGAATTACTGAGAAGGTAGAGAAAGTTCAAAAAATTATTATGCCAATGTTGTTTGTGATTTTAATTGTTTGTGGCATTGGCATGCTTGTTGTTTCACCCAATGCAATGATGGGGCTAAAATATTATTTGGTTCCTGATTTTTCGAAGCTCACTCTAAAGACCTTTTCTGACGCCTGTGTTCAGGTCATGTTTTCAATAGGAACTGGTTGGACACTATACCTAACTTTGGGTGCTAATGTCTCCAAAGACAACAACATTCGTAAGGATGCAAATTATATTATTTTGTGTGATACATTAGTCGCAATTCTTGCTGGATTTGTAGTGATTCCTCCTATCGTTGGTACAGGATCAGAAATGGTAGCAGGTCCCTCTCTGGTTTTTGTTGCTCTAACGGATGTCTTTGCTGTTCTACCCGGAGGAAGGATTCTTGGTTTCTTGTTCTTTATAGTATTGTTTTTGGCAGTTATTTCTTCTATGTTTACCTTTATTGAAATTCCTGCAGTAGTGGTGAAAGAAAAATTAAATGTTTCGCATGCGAAAGCGACTGTTATTACGACTATTGCTGTGTTCCTGTTTTCATTGCTTTGTGCTTGGAGTCAGGGGGATGGAATTTTGAGCTTTGTTCGCATTCCCTGGATCAATGTGGATGGAATTTCTTGGTATCGTATTATCGACTGGGTGGATTGTTTTTCATCCTATGTGTTAATGCCTGTAGGAAATGTACTAGTGGCTTTCTTTTGTGCTAAAATTTGGAAGTTTTCAAATTATGAGCGAGAATTGACCGTCGGAGGACGCGATGGTAAGTTACGTTGGATTGACAAAGCGGTAATTACTGTGCTGATCCCAATTTTTTCTATTATTGTACTGATGAATGTCTTCGGTATTTTAGGATGAGAATGAATATTCTTTAATTACTGAGAACGGAGGATTTTATGGCTATGCAGGAATTGTTGGTGAAGGAGAGTTTATCTTTAGATAACGAACAGATTATAAAAAGGCATCGCTTTCAAAAGGGAATAAAGCGACTCATTGATGTGGTGGTAGCATTGGTTTTATCAATATTTACCTTGCCCATTCTCTTGATTGCATGTATCGCCATTAAGATTGAATCAAAGGGATCTCCGATTTACAAGCAACCGCGTTGTGGCTTTCGCGGAAGATCCTTTACGGCGTACAAATTGAGAACGATGTACGAACATAGCTCAGATGGAAATTACGCTGCTCCTAAAGAAGGAGACAAAAGAGTGACCAAAGTAGGAAAGTTATTACGTAAGACCAGCGTCGATGAGCTTCCTCAGCTATTTAATGTGCTGAAGGGAGACATGAGTGTTCTCGGACCTCGAGCAGTTCCTTTTCGGGAAATTGAATTGAGAATTGAGTCAATGATGGAAAATGATTCCGCAAGGGAAGAAGAGTACGAGAGAATGATGGAGATTCGCTCTCTGATTCGCCCTGGCATTAGTGGGATGGCGCAAGCAAATGGGCGAAGTTGCCTAACGGTGGAAGAGGCAACAAAATACGATGTGTATTATGTATTGAACTATTCTCTTGGATTAGACATTAAGGTTTTATTTAAAACGATTGGAACAGTATTTTTCCAGAAAGGAGTGAATTAATGTTGAAGGCACTGTTCGTTTGCTATGGTGGAGGGCACGCAGATGCTTTAATCCCCGTAATGAAATATCTGAAAGAAAAAGGAACGATAGATGTTCAGGCTATAGGAGTTAATTTGGCAGCAGATAAGCTTAAACGAGCAGGAATTATTTGTAAATCCTTGTCGGACTACTTAGATGTAGAAGCTGTTGAGATAGGATTCCCTTTGGCGCGAGATCGACATAATTTTTTATCAAAAGTAAGCTTTGCTGATTCGATTGCTTACTATGGATTTACTATGTCAGATCTAATTACGGAAGTAGGCGAACAAACGGCGTATGATGTGTTGCGTACCTTTGATCGGCGTACGATGTTTCCTGTTCGAACTATGACACGCATTTTGAAGAAAGAAAATCCGGATGTAGTAATCACGACCACAATGAATCGTTTCGAAGCTGCCACGCAATATGCGGCAGGTAACTTGGGAATTCCTACCGTGAAAGTTGAAGATTTAGTGGGGAAAATTACCCGAACGTATCCGGACAAGATTCAGGTAGATACGGAAGAAGAGAAGCAAAAGCTTTTACAAAGGGGGTTTAAAGAGTCCGACGTAATTTTGCGTTCGGAGTTGATGAATTCTCCCGCGGTGCAATACAGTAAATGTGTTTATGAAAAACAGTTAAAAATGCGTCCCCGAGTTACGACGGTTTTTTGCGATTATGTTAAGGAGCAAATTGCTCGCAGAGGTATTCCACGTGAATGTATCTATGTTACCGGTCAGCCTGCATTCGATGGACATCCTGATGTTTTGAAGAATACCGATAGAGGTGCGTTTCTTTCGAGTTTAGGAATTTCCGAGGGTCATCGGGTGATTACCTTTATGTCACAACCTACGGCGGATCGAGAAGATGTACTTCGTATTTTTGCGGAGACGGTTCGTGAAAATATCTGCGACGACGTTCAATTTTTGATTAAGCTACATCCCAACGAAGATGGAAAAATACAAAGATTGATTCTTCAAGACTACGGTATTACCGATGTTCTAATTGTAAAAACAGTTGACGTGAGAGCGTTGCTTGCAGTCTCGGACCTGGTGATTACGGTTTCCTCCACTACTGGGTTGGAGGCGGCTGTAATGGGAAAGCCGTTGGTGTACATTAGTTTGACCGAAGAGGATGATGTCCCTTATCAAGCAATGGGAATTGGTCGTCGCACGAAAAATGCTGGTGAATTGATGTCTGCTATTCGAGCTGAGCTTTCGGGAGATTCTTTTAATAAGGAAAAGGATAAGTTCCAAACTGACGGGCGTGCAGCGCAGAGAGTTGGTGACTTGGTGGAGGTGCTTGCCAAAAAGGAATTACCCACAGAGTCTAGAGTGGTGATTATCATACAAGCTCGGATGGGTTCTACGCGTTTGCCAGGAAAAGTAATGATAGAGTATGCTGGGAAACCCCAAATTCAACATGTGGTAGACCGAATGAGATACTCTCGTTTAGCATCAGACATCGTAGTGGCAACTTCTACCAATTCCGAAAATCAAGTATTAAGGGAATATCTGACAGCAAACCAGATTCATTGGTTTGAAGGAAGTGAAACCAACGTTCTGGATCGCTATGTTCGAGCAGCTGAACAATACAAAGCCGATATAATTGTTCGTGTAACGGCAGATAATCCTTTAACTTGTGCGGACAGCATAGACCGAATGATTGAATCCCATCTACAAACCGGGGCAGACTATACTACGATGAACGGTCTTCCGGAGGGATGCTCTGCTGAGGTTGTTAATGCCGAAGTGTTGAGGGTGCTTAATGAAAGTGATAACATAACAGAAACTGACCGAGAGCACGTAACTATTTATATTTACCAGCATGAGGATCGTTATAAGATTAATTATATGGAGGCCTCGGATTCCGTATTTGCACCCAATCTTAGACTAACGGTTGATACGAAACAGGACATGGATAGAATGGTGGATCTTTACGATCATCTCTATGATGGGAAATATATCCAGCTGGAGGAGGCGATTTCCTACGTGCTTACTCGCACGGACGGAATAGCCGATTGACAAGAATAATGCAGAAAATTTTTTTTAGATTTAATGCGGGTGGTATGTGGGGGTTGGGACATCTGTACCGCAATGTAGCACTAATTCAGGAAATGCAAGACCGAGGCTATTCTCCCGTGGCGATTATCAATGATTTTTTTGTATCCAAGGAACTGCTGGGGCAACAGAATATTGAATATCTTATAGTGGATGAATATGAGAGTCCGGAGAAAATCGTTGGTCTCATAAAAGAAAATATGTCTGGAGGCTCCCCACTTCTGTTTTTTGACAGAATCCTTTCGGAGCGATTCTACATTGAAACGTTGCAAAAAAATGGAATTAAAATTGTGTGTTATGATGATGACTCCCGAAATACTTTCTATGCCGATGCTACTATTAATCCAAGGTTGTATGATATTGAGGGAGTTGCGCTGAGATATGCGGGTCCAAGCTACCAAGTGTTAAGGCAGGAGGTTGAATATCTTGCCTCTCAGCGGAGGACGATTCATCGTAAGCCTGAGGAGGTTTTGATTCATTTTGGAGGAACCGATCCGATGGGTATACTCGAGCGAACCTTCAGGGCTATTAAGAAAGTTTCTAACATTCGGTTTGTGATGATTTCCGGTGCTGCGGCATACAATGAGTCCCTTTCGGAGGAAATCAATAGTCAAGAGGGATTTACTTATTTACGATCAACTGAACACTTTGCAGAGGCACTATGTCGAGCAGATTTAGCCTTGCTTTCTGGGGGGGTAAGTTTGTATGAGGCGTGCGCAGTCGGAACACCTGCAATTACTTTGGCGCAGAATGAGGATCAAAAATTGACCCAACGGATCTTTGCAGAAAAGGCGGGAGTTTGCGATCTCGGAATGGCATCTGAATATGACTTCGGACAACTGAGGGATACGATGCTTTCAATACTAGGACAGTATGCCCGTCGAAAAACAATGAGTAGAAAGGGTAAGAAATTTGTAATGCCAGGTGGAATCGGACGGATTTGCGATGTCTTGGAAGAGACATTATCCAATGTAAGTGATCCTGGCGGTAACAAATAAAAAGAAGAACAGGAGAGAGAACTTTGAAAGAACTGGTGATTGGTGGGAAAACTGTGTCTAATGACACTCCCGCATTGATTATCGCGGAGGCGGGTATTAATCATGATGGAAGCTTGAATCAAGCACTTCGATTGATTGATATGGCGGCAGATGCTGGTGCGGATGTCGTTAAGTTTCAGCTGTTCACGGCAAAATATATGTATCCGAAAACGGGAGGTAGTTTCACAACTGCCAACGGCAAAGAGGTGGATATTTACAACTTAATCGAGGAGGCAGAAATGCCAGAGGTGTGGATACCTCGATTGATGGAGCACTGTGAAAAGAGAAAGGTAGGGTTTCTATGCACGACATGCGACGAAAAATCTACTGACATTCTGGAAAAGTATTCGGTGGATGCATACAAGATCGCATCGTCTGAAATCACTCATCTTCCTCTTTTGAAGTATACCGCATCCAAAGGAAAAACGATGATCATTTCTGAAGGGGCATGCCGTCTTAAGGATGTGGCAGAGGCAATTGACGAGATTCAGGCGTGTGGAAATAGCTCTATTGCGCTTATGCATTGCACCGTGGAATATCCTGCAGAGATGAAGTACTGTAATATGAACCTGATCGAAACCTATCGAAAGATCTTTCCGGATGCGGTGATAGGTTTTTCTGATCATACAATGGATCCTTCTTTGGCACCGGTTCATGCAATTATTAAGGGAGCTAAAATTATCGAGAAGCACATTACAGTGGACAAGACACTGCCGGGAGCAGATCATTGTTATGCTTTGGAGTTTCATGAGCTGAAAAAAATGGTGGAAGACATTCGAGCAGCTGAGCGTTCTCCAGAATTATTTGCCTTAAATGATGAAATTCTTGGGAAGTATTGTAAAGATGTCGAGGAAGGTGAGTTGATCGAATATCATTTTATTCACCGAGGAATTTTCTCGATTAGCGACATTAAATCAGGAGATCTGTTGACATCAGAAAATATTGCTGTACTTCGACCTGGAAATAGTGAGAATGGATTGTCGCCCAAAATGTACGAGGTTATTTTGAATCATGGCGTTAGAGCAAATCGTGATATTCCTATGTCTACGCCCATTGTTTGGGAGGATATTCTAAATCTCCAAGACGTAGAGTCTTAAAAATATAGTTGGTAAAGGGAGAACAACCTTGAAAAAAGTAAAATATTTAATAGTAGGTGCTGGAATTTCTGGACTAAGTTTTGCTTCTTATGTGAAGGATTATTTAGTGCTTGAAAAGGAACATGAAGTCGGTGGGCTTTGTCGAACCATAAAACGAAACGGATATACCTGGGATTATTCTGGTCATTTTTTTCACTTTAAGGATTCGGAACTCAAGAAGCAATTTGTGGAAACTATGCCCCCGGAGGATATCATTGTAAAGGAGAAAAACACTAAGATCCTTTTTAAAGATCGATTGATTGATTTCCCTTTTCAAAAAAACATTCATCAACTAGAGCAACAGGATTTTATCGAGTGTCTTTACGATCTTTATTTTAAGGAAGAAAAGGAACAATATCAAAACTTCGAAGAAATGCTGTACGGGAAGTTTGGCGTTAGCATTACAGAGAAATTCTTAAAACCCTACAATGAAAAGTTGTATGCTTGTCATCTGAATACTTTGGAAGTTAATGCGATGGGAAGATTTTTTCCGTACGCCGACATAAAAGATATTATCAGCAATATGAAGCAAACAAATAACACTTCATACAATGGAGTTTTTTTATATCCAAAAGAGGGGGCTGCCTCTTTCATTCACCAAGTGTATGCGTCGTTGGATCCTGAAAAGATATGGTTGAATTGTGAACTCCTTCGGGTGGACAAAGAGGAACATGTTGCGTATACGACTCGAGGAGAAATCTCCTACGAGTATTTGATTAATACGATTCCATTAGATTGCTTCTGCAAAGTGATGGGTGATTCTCACAACGGGGCGTTAACCGCTAACAAGGTGCTAGTCTTCAATATAGGATTTGATAAAAAATCCGTTAATCCTGATTTGCATTGGCTTTATTTCCCTGAAAAAAAATATAATTTTTATAGAGTGGGATTTTATGACAATATTTTGGATCAAGACCGTATGAGTATTTATGTAGAAATCGGATTTTCCAATCAACAGAGGATTGACATTGATGCCGAATTGAAGAAAACATTGCAGGGGCTAAGTGAAGTTGGAATCGTTACCGATCACCAGATGGTTGATTATTGCTCTATTGTTATGAATCCTGCGTATGTTCACGTTAGTGAAATCTCTGAAAGGTATAAGCAAGGATTATTTGATCAATATGCGAAATACAATGTGTATTCTATTGGACGGTACGGAAAATGGACATATTGTTCCATTGAGGATTGTGTTCTAGATGCTAGGGCTTTGGCACAAAAGATGAAGGAAAACACAGATGAGTAAATTTCTCTGTGAAGGTGCACCATGATTGGTGGAGATTGCGAGGGGGCCTTTGGCAGATGCTTTCAGACTGGAGAATTTGGAGAAAAAAATGGCTTTATTCTTGTTTGTTTTATTTTTTACCTACTTCGATCCCAATATTATATTTTCAAATTCAATAACATTGGTTTTGTTGCTAATCTGCTGTTTATGGCTATGTGTAAGCAAGAAGGCATATGTGTCTAAGGGCACGTTTTTATTGTTCTTAGTGTTCGTAGCGGGCTGTATTAGTTGTGTTGTGAATGATGGGAATATACGAGAACTTGTTCACATGGTATTGCCCGTATTGATCTACTGGTTGGCGTATAACTGGTTTTCATCTTTGGAGAATGTTAGAAAGCTGACAGATCAGGTCGTGATCATTGCCTCAATACTTTCTGTGTTGGGTGTGGTAGAATTCGTAGTTCCGTCGTTCTCGATTTTTCTAGATATTTTTAGAACTACAAGTGTACCTTTATATAGCGAAAACGGATTTGTTCGTATTTGTTCGACCTTCATTAACCCCATTTTCTTAGCGATGGTTGTAGTTCCTTCCGTGCTTATTTTACAGTATAAGATTTTTGTTGAAAAAAAGAAAAATCTGCGGAACATTCTTTTGCTAGTGTTGAATTTTACAGCAGTGATTTTGACAATGGCCACCGGGGCAATTCTTTCTTTTTTAATGGTTGAATTTGTTTTTGTTGCCATATTAAATGGATTTCCTCTGCTCAAAACCGTTAAGATTCTTGTTGTATTTGGTGTTCTTGCGGTCGGAATTCTTTTGATTGCGGTTCCAGAAATACTGACTGATCGTGATTTCTTGATTACGATCCTTACTGAAAGAGTTTATGCATGGACGGGATGCTCTAGAATCTTCTCGAATAATGTGCTGTTTGGGTGTGGTCCTGGTCTTTTTGACGAAAGTTTTCGGAAGTATTGTGCGGAATTTTTGCCCTACTATTATTTCCAATCCTATAACCCACACAGTGACTATTTTGGACTTTTAGCAACTATTGGTTTGGTCGGTGCGCTTCCATTTTCCATTTTTGTGATTGATCATGTTCTACGAATCTTAAGAAACATCAAAAGATATTCGGCTCGCCATGGGGAATTGGAGGGAATAATGCTACTTCTTTCTCTAGTAGTGTTGTACTTGACTTTCCACAGAGCTGCCGACGACTTTATTTTCAACTTTAGACAGATGATGTTGATCAATACACTGTTCGCCGCTCATGAGGCAATGGAAAAAAATATGATACAGGCAGCACCTCGAGATATACCCGAGATGAAGATGTCATAGGAGGACGATATGAAATTGCTTTATATATCCGATCATATGTATACCACGGGGGGGTCCCACCAGAATAGTGTGATGCATTATCAGTGCCTTTTGCGAGCGCTTACATCGGAAAATCTGGTGGGAGTGGCATTGACGGCAGGGCGGTATATTGACCAAAAAGATGGTTTCATACACATTTGCGGCTATCAGAGCAAGTTTGGACAGGCTTGTAACCTCTTGAAGATGTATAGTTATTGTACCAACGGGCGAGTCGCAAAGAAAATTTGTCGAATTATAGACGAGAAACAAATTACTCACGTTTTCTTAAATAGTAGTGAGGGAAGGTTGGCTCGCGCCATTAAAAAGCATAATAAGGAAATTATAATCATGACATTTTATCATGATGTTAATGCGAATCTGATGAAGCAGTTTATAAAGGAAAAAGGCATAAAGGAAATTCCCAGGGCATATACGACGGTTTGGAACGAAAGAATGATGCAAGAATACGCGGATTACCATATAACTCTCAATCAAAGAGATGCTAAACTGCTTGAAAAGTATTACGGGCACGGTTCGGATTTTTTTCTTCCGATTGCATTGGAAGACAATTATAGTAAAGCCACTGTTGCTCCTCAAACGAATGAGGCATATGAAATACTATTTGCAGGTGTGTATTATTTCCCAAATGTGCAGGGAATTCTTTGGTTCTGTAACCAGGTGCTGCCAAGAATAAAAGAAAATGTTCATTTAAACATTGTTGGGTATAACATGGAAAAATTGAGAGGTCAGATCAATGATTCGCGTGTTTCTATAATTGGGACGGTGAGCAATATCCAGGAGTGGTACCACAGATGCAATCTGGTGATTGCTCCCGTCTTTATAGGCGGTGGAATGAAGATTAAAACTGCTGAGGCATTTATGTTTGGGAAGCAGGTTGTCGGAACTTCAGAGAGTTTCGAGGGATATGCAGAGGATATTCCGAAAGACTTACTGGAGAAACATATTTTTATCAAGAATGGAGCAGAGGAATTTGCTGATGCGGTTCAAGCGGCATATCGAAATGCACAAGTAGGGCAGACTGTGATTCCAGAGGTTCGAGAAACTTTTGTGAAGCTATATTCTGAGGAGGCCGGCTTGAAGCGCATAGAGCGATTGCTTGAACAAGTACAGTAATCTGTTATGGAGGAGAGAACGGTGAAGACGATCTTACAAATTGTGTCAAATGTGAAACGAAACGGACCTGCTTCGGTAGTTATGGATATCGTTACGAATTATCCTCCCGAGTACCGTCCCATTGTAGCTTCGGCTGGTGGAGAGCTGGAGATGGATTTTGTGAATCGTGGCGTGAAGCATTACACTATACCGATTGGTCGACAAAAAAATCCTGTCAAGTATTTAATTAATGCTTGGAAAACATACAGAACCCTAAAAAAAATTGTAGGGACCGAACAAGTAGACTTGATTCACTGCCATCAACCGATTCCAATCCTTTTTGGTAAGAGGCTTGCTGCTAAATACAATCTTCCGTTGCTTACAACGGCGCACAATATTTACAATCCAGAGAGCTTCATGGAGAGACAATATTCTACAGGTGATTTGGTAGTTGCGGTGAGTGAACGTGTAAGGCAGGATCAGATCAAGAACTTTCATGTGGATCCAAATCGAGTAATTACTATTTTAAACGGAATTGATGTCCGGCGAAAGGTAATTACCCAAAGTAGGGTACAAGTCCGAAAAGAATATGGAATATCGAATGATGCATTCTTAGTGTGTACTATTGCTGGTCTACGTCCGCAAAAAGCGCTGGATGTGTTGCTGAAAGCAGCGAAGGTCACTTGCGAAGCTCATGAAAATTTATATTTTCTAATTGTCGGTGACGGACCTGAGCGTGATTCATTGCTACGACTGAGAGAAGAACTTGGGATACAGGAGAAAGTGATTTTTTCTGGTTTTCGTCAAGATGTTTACAATATCCTAAACGCATCAGATTTATTTTGCCTATCTTCGGATTATGAGGGACTTCCGATTTCTATTTTGGAGGCTATGCTGTGCGGTATTCCCTCGGTGGCGACGGATGTAGGGGGGGTCAGCGAGGTTATAGAAGACGGTGTATCAGGGATTGTCTGTGAGAAGCAATGTGTTTCTCAGCTCGCAGATGGTATTGAAAAACTCTTGATGAATTCTGAAGATTGGAAAAAAATGTCAGAGAAGGCATTGGAAAAGTCACATGAGAAGTTTGGGGCAAATATCATGGCTGAAAAATACTGCGACGCATATGAGAGTCTGCTGAACGGTTGATAAGAGGTACTGTAAATGGTTATTACAAAAACTCCATTTAGAATGTCGTTCTTTGGTGGCGGAACCGACATGGAGAATTATTTTAGAGAGTATGGGGGAGCTGTGATCTCCACAACTTTTGACAAGTATTGTTATGTTAATGTTCGCCATCTACCAAGGTTCTTTGAGTATTCTACTGAACTTTCATACTCGGTGATTGAAAGGGTAAATGATGTGGCTGATATTCAGCACCCTGCTATTAGAAATGCAATGAAGATGCTCGATATGCAGGAAATTCGTCTGACCTACGAAGCAGATCTTCCGGCACGTTCAGGTTTGGGAACCAGTTCGTCCTTTGCTGTAGGAATGTTAAATGCATTTTATGCCCTAAAGGGAAAATATGTGGATAAACAAAGGTTGGCAAGTGAGGCAATATATCTGGAACGAGTTTTGTGTGATGAGGCGGGTGGATGGCAGGATCAGATTGCGGCCGCATACGGTGGGTTCAATCGTATACAGTTTGATGCTGAGGGTTATAAAGTTCAACCCATCATCGTAGCTGAAGAGAAAAAAAGACGACTTAATGATAATTTAATGATGTTTTTCACTGGCTTTACCAGATTTTCATCGGCAATTCAGCAAAAAAACAATTTAACGGCGCGTGATAAGGTAAGACAACTTCATGAGATGTATTCACTGGTCGATGTGGCGGAGAAGATATTGACAGACTCCAATACCGATCTGGATGATTTCGGACATCTTTTAGATCACACATGGTGCTTGAAGAGACAATCGGGATCGGCAATTTCAACTGACGGAATTGATGCGCTGTACGCAAAGGGAATGGCAGCAGGTGCCTTGGGCGGCAAGCTATTAGGCGCTGGAGGTGGAGGCTTTTTGATATTCTATGTTCAGCCCGAACGTCAGGAGGAAGTTAAGCAGGCAATGAAGGAATTACTGTATATTCCCTTTAAGTTTGAAAATGGAGGAACACAAATCATTCATTACACCCCGGAATCCTATGTGCCAAGAAACGGGCGTAGTTGATGGAGGGCGCGTAATGAATAATAGAAAAATTGAGACACAGTTCTTTTTGTCGGTACTATTTTCCTTATTCTCTGTTGTTATTAACTATTCAATTTCTTTTTTTCTCACGTCCTATATTACCGAGACAATGGGAGCCGAGGCATATGGCTTTGTGTCGTTGGCAAAAACCTTTGCTGGCTACGCTTCAATTTTGACGATTGCGATCAACTCCTTCTGTGCAAGATATATATCTATTGAGTACCATAAAGGAGATTTTGAGAGTGCCAATAAGTATTTTACTTCAGCATTCGTGGCGGATTGCTTTTTGGGTGCGGTGGTTTTATTAATTGCATCGGGAATTATTGTTTTTCTTCAATATTTTTTATCTATTCCTCAACATTTACTGATAGAAGTTAAATGGCTCTTCTTTCTAGATGTAATCAACTTTGTAATCTCATCTGCTACAACAGTATTCACGACAGCGACGATTATAAAAAATCGGCTGGAGTTGGGAAGCATAGCAAAGTGCTTTTCATACGTGGTGGAAGCGGCGTTTCTTATGTACGCCTTTTGCATGTTTTCGGTAAGAATTTACTATGTTGGAATTGGTTTAATACTTTCGTCGATGGTAATTGGTGTTGCAAACGTAGCGATTACCAGAAAGTATACTCCAGAACTGAGGATGAAAAAACGTTTTTTTTCATTTGCTCACATCAAGGAGATATTTTTTGCTGGAATTTGGGATTCGGTGAATAATATAGGAAATCTACTGAATAGTGGTTTGGATCTTTGGGTTTGTAACGTAATGCTCTCTGCTCTGCGTTCCGGACAGTTAGCGGTTGTTAAGACCGTTTCAACTATTTTCTCAACCATGTTTCAACTGCTTTCCCAGCCTCTGCAACCGCTGCAATTAAAGGCTTTTGTTGAAGATGAAAAAGAGAAGCAGGTGCGACTATTTCGACTGGGAATTAAGTTGAACGGTGTGATTTCTAATGTAGCATTCGGATTTCTTGCTGTTTTTGGCATGGAATATTACACCCTGTGGACCCCCAGTCAGGATATCGGGGTTATACACATGATTTCAATAATCACTATCATTGGAACAGTTATTGAGGGTGCTGTTTATCCACTGTATTACATCTATACACTAACTGTCAAAAATAAAATCCCTTGCTATGTTACTGTAGTATCTGGATTTTTGAACGTGGTGGGAATGTATTTCTTGATTCGATATACAGAGATGGATGTATATGCGGTGGTTATCACGACAACGATACTTTCGTGGCTTGTCAACTTCGTGTTTAATCCAATGTATTCTGCACATTGTCTTGGGGTTTCAAAGTGGACATTTTATCCGTCGCTACTTCGCCATATCTTGTCGAGCGGAGTAATTACAATGGCGTTTTATCTATTGAGAATCCTGTATCGTCCCTCTACTTGGACCGGGTTGTTTTTGGTGGGGGGGATTTGTCTGGTTCTTGGCGCGATAATCCATCTTATGATTGTACTTGATCGGGTAGATCGCGAGATGATTTTTAAAAAAATTTTTAGAGCAAAAACACGAAAAGGGGTATAAAATTGAAGACAGTTTTAATGGCTGGTGGTAAGGGAACGCGAATTTCTTCTGTCGCCAGTGATATCCCAAAGCCAATGATTCGAATTGGTGGGAAGCCGGTGTTGGAGCGTGAAATTGAATGCCTTCGGACGCAGAATTTCACAGATCTGATTATTACAGTTGGTCACTTGGGTCATGTTATTATGGATTACTTTGGAGATGGTTCACGTTTTGGAGTAAATATCGAATACTATATTGAGGATCATCCGTTAGGCAATGCGGGTGCATTGTACAAATTGAAAAACTGCTTGAAGGAAGACTTTTTGCTTTTAAATGGTGACGTGATTTTTGATATTGATTTCAACCGCTTTGTTCAATACCACCATGCCAAGGGAGGGGTGGCGACTCTTTTTACTCATCCAAACAGTCATCCGTATGATAGTGCTCTTGTTTTATGCAATAAGGAAAATCAAGTAGAAAAATGGATAACAAGGGAAAACATACGACCACAATATTATAAAAATCGAGTCAATGCGGGATTACATGTGCTTTCTCCGAAGATTCTTGAAAAGAAGGTTTATCAAGAAAAAATTGATCTGGATCGTGATCTACTACAGCCGTTGGCGGGAACAGGAGCGATGTATGCTTACGATAGCCCGGAATATGTTAAAGACATGGGGACTCCTGATCGCTATGAAACCGTCTGTAACGACTTCCGCATGGGTTATGTCCAAGCAAAAAATTTAAGACGAAAGCAGAGGGCAATTTTCTTGGATCGGGATGGAACGATTAATCGCTATGTGGGGTTTCTTACCGATATTGAGCACTTTGAGCTTTATAAAGGGGTGGAAGAAGCTATAAGAAAAATTAATAATAGTGGATATCTTGCCATTGTTGTCACAAACCAACCTGTGATTGCCAGAGGCGAGGTTACGACTATCGAACTGGAGACGATTCATCAAAAGATGGAGACATTACTCGGACAAGGGGGTGCATACCTGGACGCTATTTATTATTGCCCTCATCACCCCCATCGTGGCTATGTTGGAGAAATTTCAAAATTGAAGATCGACTGCGAATGTAGAAAGCCAAAACCGGGGATGTTGCTACAGGCTGCAAATGATTTTAATATTGATTTGTCGAAATCTTGGATGATTGGTGACAGCGAAAATGATGTATCCTGTGGAGAAAAAGCAGGATGTAAAACAGTTCTCCTGAGGGGCGGTGAAGGTACTACCATAACTGCAAAAGATCTTCTTGCCGCAGTCAATATGATTATTGAAATGTAATATGAGGAGGAATATAATGAAGGCGAAACAATTGATTGAGAACCTAATTTTGCGTTATCCGGTATTAGGTCCATGCCGCGAGAGTGTGGAGCGTTCTTATAAAATTATGGAAGATAGCTTTTCTAAAGGCAAGAAATTGCTGATTGCCGGAAACGGAGGAAGTTGCTCAGACGCTAATCATATAGTTGGAGAAATGATGAAGGGTTTTTGCCTCCCCAGACCTTGTTCGAAGGTCTTTGAAGCTCGGTTGATGTCTGTGGATTCGATTCGAGGAGCTGAGCTTGCTCAGAAACTTCAGAGAGCACTTCCATCCATTGCGCTGGACAATCATTCGGCTATGAGTACAGCATTTATGAATGATGTAGAAAATGGAGGAGCACTGGTGTATGCGCAACAACTTTACGGATATGGCGTGGATGGGGATGTTTTCCTCGGAATTTCAACCTCTGGAAACGCACAAAACGTGGTGAACGCAGCGGTGGTTGCTAAAGCTTTGGGAATGAAGGTACTCGGGATGACTGGTTGCTCGGGAGGCTCTCTTTTGCAAATTTCTGACGTTTGCATTTGCGTTCCAGAACAGGAAACATACAAGGTTCAGGAACTTCATTTGCCTGTATACCACACACTGTGTTTGATGTTAGAGAATCATTTTTTTGGTGAGGCATAGATATGAGCCCTTAGCGCTTCGAGATTGATGTTGACCAAAGGAGAATTATGGAAATTCAGGAACTACTATTTCATTTGATTCGTTATGAGTGTTGTGAAACTTCAGCAGAACTAGATTCTAAGACAATACAACCGCTATTGCCTAAACTTTACGCGTTGTCCCAAGCACACGATGTGGTGCATTTGGTGAGCGATGCCTTAGTAAAATTGGGGATGCTTGGCGAAGATAAATTATCGCAAAACTTCAAAAGACAGAAAATGGTTGCTGTTCTTAGATACGAACGAATTAACTTTGAATTGGAACGAATTTGTCAGGTTCTAGAGACCGGACAAATTCCGTTCATCCCTTTGAAGGGAGCTGTTCTTCGTTCCTATTACCCCGAGGCGTGGATGCGAACTAGCTGTGATATTGATGTATTGGTGGCTAAGGAGCATCTAGAGGATGCAGCGCGGATTTTAACCAAACAGCTGGAATATCGAAACGCGGGGAAGGGATCCCACGATATCTCGATGTTTTCGCCAGGGGGCGTCCACGTGGAACTTCATTATGAGCTGATTGAAGACGGAATTTCGAAAAAGGCAGGAAAGGTGTTGTCAACAGTATGGGATCAAAGTCACCCACGAGAGGGTAGTGTGTATTATCATGAGTTGACCGACGAAGTGTTTTATTTTTATCATGTTGCACATATGGCAAAACATGTGATGCTCGGCGGGTGTGGTATCCGATCCTTTTTAGATCTTTGGTTGATGGATCATCGTTTGGAGTACAACATTGCTCGGCGGGAAAAGTTGTTGGCTGATGGTGAACTTTTGACCTTTGCCCGAGTGACAAGAAAGACCGCGGATGTTTGGTTTTCTGAAGAGGTACCGGACGAGATAATATTCCGAATGCAGGAGTATATTCTACAGGGGGGGATATACGGAACCAAACACAACCGTATAGTAGTAGGACGTACACGTCAGAGAGGGCAAATTCACTATGCTCTTGGTCGAATCTTTCTTCCCTATAATGTGATCAAATATCACTATCCAATTTTACAAAAGTACAAATGGTTACTTCCTTTCATGGAACTCCGTCGATGGGGAAAGTTATTATTTACTGGTGGTTTTCATCGCTCAATACAAGAGTTGAACAAAAGTAAGGAGTTGAGTCCCCAGCAAATTGCTGAAATGGATTCTTTGTTGCAGGCGTTGGATTTACAGGGATAAAAATACGAGACGATTTGATTGTGGAAAAGGTGCTCTCCAGATTTCCCCGTGTAAGTCCGTTAAAAGCTGACAATTGAAAAAAATCCTCCTACGGTAGAATAGAAATATATCTACAATAGGAGGGTGTTTTTTATGTCGAGAGAATATAGGACACATTGAGCAATACGAAAAAGAAATAGGAATGTATTCAACTTATCCAAAAGATTATGAAGCGAATTCGCCAGTTCGCGGATTTTCCGAAATCGATGCTCCGCTTTCCTCAATTATTAATCTTGAAGTGCCTACCGCGTCCTTGCCTGCTGCAACTACGCCGCATTTTATAAGGAGGAGAGCCACGAGGTGCGTATCATCCGTACACTCTACGGCAGACGGAACTTTATGTAGATACCCTTTGGGAAGTCATACGATGAATAAGCATTTTCTCGCTCCTTTTGGAACGAGGGCGATTTTTCTATTCAGCTATTATTTCAAACTCTTTATTAACGTTATTCCTGAACAGTTCTTGATATTCGTCTTTCAGGATATAGCATGTATATTTTCGGTCGCCGTCCGTATAATCTTCAGTTTTTTATAAAAACCAATTTACCGTTGATATTACCAAAGCTACCGATCCAATCTGTACCTACCGGACAATCCTCATATCCTACCTTAATAGATTTTACCGCGTTCATTACGTTGGTTGTGAATTCGTTTTCGTGTTTGTTTTGTACTTCTGCGGCTATCGTAAACTCACCTTGAAAATCTTGATTTAGAATGCTTTGAACCATATTCCATTTAACTCCGTCGGCAACTCGTTCGCGCCCCAAATAAGCAACGCTCACCCCACCTTCGGTAGGTATAACATACGATTCTCTAACAATTGTCCAATCATCAAGAAAGCTTCTGACGACGAGAAAATTATGATCTTTGTCCTCGGGGATCTCCATTATATCAAAGCTATCGGCTTTCGCAATTCTTCGCCCTTGTTCTGTGTAGCCGATGGAAGTTCCAATATATTTTTCGCCGTCTATGATAAAGTTCCTTTCTTCTGCGCGTTCCGCTTCTTTAACAAAAAGACCACAAGAAGCTAGGCAACAAAGGAGTATCACAGTTACTACAAAAACAGCAATGATTCTTTTCATCTCAGTTGTCCTCCTATCAACAAGTTTCTATCTCCATTTCCTGACTTTTATGATTTACATTTATTTTACCATAATTTTTACTTTTGTCAATAGGTGAGAAAACACGGAGGGGTTCCTTTGCTTTATGTTTATACTGATTTTTTGGATATTTTTCGCCTTGGTTGCAAATAATATCCTTAAAGCAGAAAATGTTTTTCAAGGAGATATAGATATGAAAGCAACAGGAATTGTAAGACGGATCGACGATCTTGGCAGGGTCGTGATTCCGAAGGAAATAAGACGCACTATGAGGATTCGCGAGGGTGACCCGTTGCAGACAACATTGACATCCGAAAACAAATTCATATTCGCAATGCTCGAACTGTCAAAAAGAATAGGTCTGAATTGTGAAAAATGACGAAAAATATGCACTCAACGATGAATATACGGAGAGGCATAAAATAAAAGAAAGGATGGCAAATGTCATGAAACAAACCATTTACGAACAGCTTGGAGGTACATACCGCGAGGAAAACGGCAACCTCGTTCCCGATGTGGAGCTTCCCGAACAGAAGCCAATCGGCAAATACGGACGGATGCACCTCGACTACCTCAAGCAGCACCGTCGCGGAAGGTATTCCGCCCTGCTCGGCGAAGGACAACTCAACGCCTACCTTGCCGAGATCGACGAACAGGCACACGAAATGCTGAACTCTCTGACAGTAGAGTTTGCTAAGGCTCAAGGTATCGATGAACACCTAAAGGCGACCGACCAAATGCGGTGGGTGCAGATGATGAACAACGTTCGTAGCTCTGCCGAAGAAACCGTAATGCGTGAACTGATACTCGCATAAACCGAAAGCAAGGGGTGTACCCAAGCGGTTCATCCCTTGCTTTTATAAATTTTTTATGAAAGTTTTGATTTTGCTGTTGAATTTTACGAAGAATTAGTGTATAATAAATACAGCAGAATACAAACAAAGGAGGAATTTATGATGCCAAACATTAAGCCCGTATCAGATCTGCGC
>JAFTRY010000010.1 GCA_017462035.1 Clostridia bacterium | reverse complement strand
TATCTGCGCTTGTAAGAAAGACGAAGAGGCCCCTGCTGGTGAGAGCACCACTGAGGCAGCTACCACTACTGAGGCAGCTACCACCACCGAGGAGACCGAGGAGCCTGAGCCTGCTCTGAAGCCCATCCCCGCTGATACTCTCAACGTAGCTGAGTCTGACTGGACCGCAAGATATTAATTGTGTAAGCACAATATATAAAACGGTGGCGCCGCATAGCGGTGCCACTTTTTTGGTATTACTAATGGGGGGATGGCGAAGAGCGGTACGGTCTTCGACCGTTCAGTACAGGGAGGGACACACGGACACCTTATCCGGATCGCTGTAACTAAGAAAGCAATTTATAAAAATCCAAGCAATTTTTATAAGAATCGCAACCTGTGGTTGACAAGGACAGTAAATCTGGATATACTATGAATAGTTTGATTTTTAGGAGGTCCCTATGCGGTTTGCGCTTCGTCGTTTTTATACACCGATTAAAAATTTTCTTTTGGTTATTGTCGGTACATTGATTCTTGCTTTTGGAACGGCTATTTTTATTTTACCGTTTGATTTGATGGTAGGCGGGATTTCTTCCTACGCTATCTTAGCCAAAAAATTGATCTCTGTAGAGTGGTTGACGATCGATCTGGTGATCACCATTTTGACTTGGGGATTGTTTTTTCTTGGACTTTTGGTTCTCGGAAAGGATTTTGCTTTGAAAACCCTGATCTCTACCGTGGTGTATCCCATAGGTATTTCTTTGTTTTTGCGTTTGAATGATCCCGCTGTGTTGGGGGGCTTTTTCTGCATGACAAACCACCCCAACAGCGACCTCAGCTTGATTATGGCGGCGGTAGTGGGAGGAATTCTGATCGGTCTTGGATGTGCCATTGCTTTTCTCGGCGGGGGCTCTACCGGCGGAACCGATGTGGTCGCTTTTGTTATATGTAAATACTTCAAACGCCTCCGGAGCTCGGTTGTGATTTTTTGTGTGGACGGTTTCGCTATTTTATTGGGCGTTTTTGCCGTGAGGGATCTGACACTCTCCCTTTTGGGCGTTTTTTCGGTTTTGATCAGCGCGCTGATGATTGATAAGGTATTTTTGGGTGGCAATCAAGCCTATGTTGCTCAGATCGTCACAGATCATCCTGAGGAAGTGAGTCGGGAATTGATCGAAAAAATCGCTCGCACCACCACCCGTTGGGAGTCGGTGGGAGGCTATACCGGAAAGAAGCATACCATGGTTATGATTTCTTTCACTATGCGACAGTACGCTGATGTTATGAGCGTGGTCCGCCGGGAGGATCCGGATGCTTTTGTTACCATTCACCGTGCTCACGAAATTAACGGCGAGGGCTGGACTCGATGAGATCGTAACATGAGGGCAAACTCTCTATGCTTTTCGGTGAAATGACTCATTGTTATAATTTTTTGTCTGATTTTTTGTTTGTGTTGACATAATTGTCGTATTGTAGTATAACAATGGTATAGATTGAAATGGAGGTATGTCCTATGTTTAGAAAAAGTGTGAACGTACATGCACTGATTATGAATGAGATCAAGAGCGTTAAAGCGGCACTGCTGGGATTTGAGGGTTTTTTGAGATTGGCGGTTATGCCAGACTCTACCGTCGAAACCTTGCAATCTCTTGAAAAAGGGGTCTGCGAAGCGGAGGGAGAGGCAGATATTGCTCTTCGTAAAATGATTGATTCGCTGGTCTCGGAATCCTTTTTGCCCGCCACGAAGAAGGAACTGATCGAGATTTCCACCTCGTGTGACCGTATTGCCAACAAGTGTGAGCATGCCTCGACCACATTGGTGCTTCAGAATTTTCGTATTCCCAGCGAGTATGCAGAGGATGTCATGAAAATTATTTCGATCTCCGTTAAGCAATTTGCCATACTGGAAAATACAATTGGCATGATGTTTTCTAATTTTAAACCTCTTGTGAAGGATCACAGCGTGCTTGATGAGATCCGACATCTGGAATCTGAGGTGGATGTTCTTGAGGAGGGAATATACAGGAGGATCTTCAACGGTGAAGGAGAGCTTGCGCAAAAAATGCGGCTTTCCAATATGATTGAGTTGATTTGTGATATTTCGGATATTATTGAAAATATTGCGGATCAGCTACAAATTATGTTGATTACAAGAAGGGCGTAAGGCATCATGTGGATCTATCTATTGTTGTTCTCTGGCTTGTTTATGGGCTGGTCGCTTGGAACCAATGATGCGGCAAACGCCTTTGGTACCGCTGTTGCCACGCGGGTAGTAAAATACCGAGTAGCCATTGTGATCATTTCTATTTTTGTCGTTGCCGGCGCTCTTATTGGGGGAGACGGAAACATTTACAAGCTCTCCTCCTTGGCAGAAAGCAACGAGGTGATTGCTTCGGTTGATGACGTGAGGTCGGCGATTGAAGCAGGCACGGTTGGAACGCTTCGACTCAAGTCCGCTCTAAAGGCAGCGATCATTTTCGCCTGCTCCGGACTGACGGTGTTTATTATGAGTTATTTGAAGTTTCCCGTTTCCGCCAACCAGTCTATCGTGGGTGCGGTGATCGGCTGGGGTCTGTGTTACGCGGATTACAGCAATCCCGAGGTGTTGAGTGGAAATCTGAAGCAATTGGGAAAATTCGCTTCAACCTGGCTGATCAATCCTCTTGGCGCAGGTCTGATCGCTTTCGGAATCGTGTTCCTTTCAAAGAAATTTTTAGAGGACAAGCTAACGTCTTTGAAGAGTTATGACCATCTGGTAAAAACGGGATACATAATCGCGGGTGCCTTTGCTTCGTACAGCATTGGTGTGAATAGCTCGGCAAGCGTAACGGCGTTTTATTTTGACGGTGCTTTTCAGGAGACCGGGGTTGCGGCAAATCTGCTGACCAGCCCGCTTTTGACAGCCGCCATTGGTGGAGTTGCCATCGCACTGGGCGTATTGACCTTCTCCAAGCGAGTGATGATGACCGTCGGCGGAAGCATTGCCAATATTACGCAGATCGACGGATTCCTTGTGATCATCGCAATGGCACTGACCGTGATTTTAATGGAAAAGATCATGGGAATTCCTGTATCCACCTCTCAGGCAGTGGTCGGAGCGGTTATGGGCGCGGGATTGGTCAGAGGTATTAAGAACGTAAACTTTGGTGTATTTAAGCGTATCGCAGTGGCTTGGATCAGCTCGCCTACTGTTGCGGGACTGCTGGCGTACGGCGTGGCGTTTGTCACCAGAGGGTATTTTGGCACGTAAAAGAAATATAAAAAACTCGACGGATTTCACTGATCCGTCGAGTTTTTTGACTTTTTTAATCCGCTTTTCGGTTCATAAGCAACTCAAAGAGCATTTTGTGCTTTTTTGCCACCACGTGAAGGATGATGCCGCAGGCAAACAGGAGGCTCGCAATGATGAAGCATCCCACGCAGACAAAGAGGGTGGGAAATCGGGGGACCATGCCGAAACGGATATAGTCCGCAAGGACGGGGATCATGAATCCGCTGCCAAGAAGGGTGAGGATCACGCCAAGGAAAGAGAAGAATTTCAACGGCTGATACTCGCAGAAGAGGCGGAAGATGGTCATCAACACCCGGATTCCGTCCCGCACCGTATTCAATTTGGAGGTGCTTCCTTCCGGGCGGTCCCGATAATTGACGGGAATTTCACGAATGAGGAAATTTTTGTCCAGAGCGTGAATCGTCATTTCGGTCTCGATCTCAAAGCCACGGGAAAGGACAGGAAAATTTTTGACAAAATCACGGCTGAACGCTCGGTATCCTGTCATAATATCCTTTACACGGCTCTTGAACATTCGATTGATCAGAAAGCGCACGCTTCGGTTTCCTACATTGTGGAAGGGGCGTTTGTTCTCCGTGAAGTAGGTGGAGGAAAGACGGTCTCCAACTACCATGTCCACTCCCTGGTTTAGCACGAGGTCGCACATCTGGCGAGCGTGTTCACTGGGGTAGGTATCGTCGCCATCGATCATCAAGTAGCAATCGGCATCGATCTGGCGAAACATGGAACGGATCACATTTCCTTTTCCCTGGCGGTATTCGTACCGTACAATGGCACCGGCGTTCCGGGCAAGCTCATCGGTTCCATCAGTGGAATTATTGTCATATACGTAAATGTCTGCTTCCGGCAATGCTTCTCGGTAATCCGCCACGACCTTCGCTACCGTAGCGCTTTCGTTGTAGCAGGGAATCAACACGGCAATTTTACTCATAGCAAGCTCCTTTGCGTAATCCTTTGAGAGGGACTCTCATTTCATAGAGATTCCCCAACGGGCCGGGCGGAGTTGGGGAATCGGGTCATTAGTTTTTAAGGGAATGAATGGGGGCGGGGATTCGTCCGCCGCGGGCAATGAATTCCTCGCAGGAGGAGTCACTCAGCTTCATGATGGGAGCGTATCCCAAAAGTCCGCCAAATTCCACCGAGTCGCCCACGCCTTTACCGTAGGCGGGAATGACACGGACGGCGGTGGTCTTCGTGTTGGCGACACCAATGGAAATTTCGTCGGCAATGATACCGCTGATGGTAGCCGCGCTGGTATCACCGGGAATCGCGATCATATCCAAGCCCACCGAGCAAACGGCTGTCATTGCCTCCAGCTTTTCCAGCGAGAGGGCACCGCAGGAAACCGCATCGATCATACCCGCATCCTCAGAAACGGGAATAAAGGCACCGGATAGTCCGCCTACGTGGGAGGATGCCATGACACCGCCCTTTTTCACCGCGTCATTTAGCAGAGCCAGTGCCGCCGTAGTTCCATGACCGCCGCACTTCTCCAATCCCATACTCTCCAAAATGTGCGCCACAGAGTCGCCCACCGCAGGGGTAGGTGCCAGGGAAAGGTCTACGATGCCGAAGGGAACGCCCAGGCGGCGGGATGCTTCGGTCGCTACCAGCTGACCCATGCGGGTGATCTTGAAGGCGGTTTTCTTGATGGTCTCCGCCAGAGTGGAGAAGTCACAGTTACCGGTACGGCGAATGGCAGAGCTGACTACTCCGGGTCCCGATACGCCTACATTAATGACGGTTTCCGCTTCTCCCACGCCGTGGAAGGCACCTGCCATAAAGGGGTTGTCCTCGGGGACATTGGCAAATACCACCAGCTTCGCGCAACCGATGGACTCCTTGTCCTTTGTCAAATAAGCGGTCTTTTTGATGATCTCGCCCATGAGTGCTACCGCATCCATATTAATACCGGCTTTGGTGGACGCTACGTTCACCGAGGAGCAGACTCGTTCGGTTTCGGACAGTGCCTGAGGGATCGAGTCAATGAGGTTCCGCGCGTTGTTGGTAAATCCCTTTTGAACCAAGGCACCGTAGCCGCCGATGAAATTGATACCTAACGTGCTTGCGGCACGGTCTAAGGTGTGCGCGATTTTAACGTAGTCTTCGGAGGAGTATCTGCCGCCCACCAATGAAATGGGGGTCACCGATACGCGCTTGTTGATGATCGGAATACCAAGCTCCTTCTCGATCTCACAGCCAACGGGGACCAGACGTTCCGCGCAACCGGTGATTTTATCGTAAATACGGTTGCATACCACGTCAATGTCGTCACCGGCGCAATCGTAGAGGGAGATGCCCATGGTAATCGTGCGGATATCCAGGTTCTCCTCCTTTATCATATTAATAGTTTCCAGTATATCTTGAATATTGATCATGGCGGCTCCTTAGATTTTGTGCATGGAATTGAAAATATCCTCGTGCATGGTTCGGATATCCAGACCGTTTGCCTCGCCCAACACTCGCATTTCATCTACAAATGCGGTAAAGGGAAGAGAGAGTCCGGAAATATCGATGACCATGATCATGGCGAAATATTCTTTTAGAACGCTCTGGGAAATTTCCTCAATATTGGCACCTGCCTGGGCGCACTTGGTACTGACGGTGGCAATGATTCCCTTAGCATCTTGTCCTACAACGGTAATAACAGCTTTCATGTTGAATTGACTTCCTTTCATACGGCTCTGATCTTTTTCTATATTATAGCAGAAACAGTAAGGAATTGCAAGTTATTCCATAAAGTTTTTTAAAAATCAACCGGTTTTGCCCCGTTTTTTCAAGGTTCGACCCGCTTTTCGGTCATTCCGTTTCCTTCGAGATTTTACGCATCTTTCAGAAATAAAAAATGAAAAAAATCCATACTTTTTTTACGCTTCACATTGACGAAAATGCAAAAAAATGCTACAATATATACAAGGTTGTTCGAAAAGGTTATGAACGCCATTTTGTGTTGACAAAGGAGTACGGTCTATGAGAAAATCTGTCAGATTTCTGACTGTTTTTATCGGAATCTTGCTGATGGTTTCCTGGATGAGTCTGGGGGCGGGTGCGGAGAATTCCATATACGATCAAAATTACGGTCTGTCTCTTGAAAAGAGAAATCAGCTGGAAACGCAGATTGGAGCGTATAATACAAAGGATACTTCGGCAGGTAAGACCTGTGCCAGTAACACAAGCAGTGTGATTGGAGAATACCAAGCTTCTCTTACGGAGTTAGGACGGGATACCGTGAATTTAAATACCAACGCCATTAATCTGACCTACGCTCAGGGACAAGCTGCCGGAAGATTGGCGTGGATCCATTATTCCCATGCGGACGAGGTTGCGGCAACTCGTTCGGTGTATGAGGCACAGAAGGCGACCATTGACGGAAAAGCATATGCGGATATTTCGTCCTTTTTTGAAGGAGAAAATCCCGGCGTGAATGCCTGTTATACTGCCATGCTTTCCGCTATTTATAAGTCGAAATATGAAAACATGAAGGAAGCGGGAGATTCGGCAAAGGTAACGCTGAAGATTAACGCTGCCATTGATGATGTGACAAACAAGAATAGCGCAGATTATCTGACCTATACGGATGAGGATGCTACGAATTACAAGAATCATTACAACCTGACACTCACTGACGTTACCCAACAGAGAAACCGAGATACGGTGAGTGATCAGCTCAAGGAGATCTTTGTGATCCTCTACCCTGAGGTGACTGAAACCTTTGAAAATCCCTCGAATCCCAGGCTTATGTACTTCTTTGGTAAGATTGATAGCAAGACAGCGGTTGCCGATATGAACGACCTGTTGTTAAACGCGGTAAATGGACTTTTGGATGATTTGAAGGATGGCGGAACCTACGTGGATCCTTACATAGATGCCTTGAAGTCTTCCGTATCCACTTCGATTCAGGGAGCAACCTCGGCATCCAAGGTCGCAACGCCGCTTTCGCTGTTTGGCAATCATACGGTGGATTTATACCGCGCGAAGCAAAAGGACGTGCTGTTGGCTTATGGTGCTCAGGTGGGTGCTGATTATACTGCGGAACATCGCGCGGCGTTGGATGACGTTTTGGCGGAATACCACGGAGCGGGGACGGAGCTGGACAACTGTACCGACAAGGACAGCATTGACGCGGTGGTTCGCCGCGCGAAGCTCCGCGCCGATTGGTACAACGATTACGTCAGCGCTCTGGCGGATATCGCGGCTTACGTGGGGGATAATGAAGATTTAGAGGGAGATGCGTACGGCGACTATCTCCGTGTAGACGGGGTGCTTAAGACCGCCGACGAATCAGAGTGGAATACACTTTATACCAAGGGGCAGAAGGATCTTTCGGATGTGATCGCCGAGGCAGAAGGGAAGGCGTATGAAAGTAAGCACGCATTGGTTTTGAGCAAACAGCTTGCGGATATTGCTGTATCGGACCTTGTCTCTTTAGAAACGGCAATTGCCGATGCCGAAGGACTCTCTGACCAAGCCGCCCAGGTACTGGCGGACAAGCTTGTAAGGCTTGGAGACAAATACAAGGTAGCTATTCAGAAAAAGATACAAGCCACCACAAAGGCGGATGCCTGCGAGAACTTGAGAAATCAGTATATTGAAGAGTTGAATAAAAAGGTGAATGCGCTTTCCACCGATGACTTGAACCAGCTCAAGGAGCAGGCGGAGCTTTTTGTGGATAAAGCGGGCAGAATTTCCGCAGTTTTGGATCGCTATGCGGGAATTTTGGGTGCGGACGGATATGCCTCTTACAAGGAGACCTTCCGTACCGCGATGGAGAATACGGTGACAGGGGCGGCAACCGATTTGGTCTTGGCGGCTCCTACCGACGGACAAACCTTGGCACAGCGTCTGACAAAGCTGACCTCGGATGCTATTTTGAATCTGGATCGACAGGAGGGAATTGCTCAGGTATACGCCGCGGCAAAGGACTCCACGCTTCCTGAGGTGACACAGATCCTCACCGATACCCAAAACAAGATCAATGCCGCCACTGACCGTGCCACCATTCCAGTACTGCGCAGTGATGCCATCAAGGAGATCGACGCTTGTCTTGCCAGGGAGGATATGAAAAATCGGAATGCGGCGTTGAAGGCAGAAATTGATGCCATGACTTATCTTTCCGATGCCGAAAAGAAAACCTACAAGGAGCAGGCGGATGCCGCATTTACCTCAGGTAACGGAGCACTGACCAACGGAAGTGCCGCAAGCGCACTGTCTGTGTTTGATACGGCATATACTGCCTGCAAAAATGCGGCAATCGAGCGAAATTTGGCAAACGCCAAGGCTATCAAGCTGGAAGAACTGCGAGATCAATTGGATCAGCTGAGGAATACCGTGAATGGATATACCTATATGGATTCGGCTACCAAGCAACAATATCTCACAGCGATTGATCAGCTAAAGAGCGAGGTCTCTGAGAGTATTTCCGAAGCCGCGGATCTTTCCGCTTTGCAGACGAAAACGCAGGCTCTTTCGGGGCAGATCAGTACCCTTTCACAGCAGGTTGCCGACGTCGAGGTCGCTCACAAAGCCTTGTCCGATACGCAGGACACCGGAACCGCGCGCTTAACCGCGGCATATGAAGCCCTCTTGGTGAACAAAGAATTTTATTCTCAATCGTCCTTGGACGATCTGAAAAAACTATATGAGCGTTCCCTGGCAGAAATTGAATCCTATCAGAATCTGTCAGACTTGGATGCTCTGAATTTGCTGGTTGACAATAAAATTGCCTCCTTGCGGGCAATTCCTTACAGCCGTTTGTACACCGAGGACAAGCTGTTGGCTGATTCCTCTTACGATTTGTTGCATCCGACCGGTTACAATCCTTCAAACGGCGGGTATGTGGGCTCTGTGGAAGCCTCTGCCGGTCTTCCTTCGCAAGCCGATCTCAGTATTCTGGCAGTGGAGGATCCCGACATTATTAAAACGATTCGAGAGGCAGCAAAGGGACAGAAGGTGCGCCTTGCGCACGGAACTTATGCCTCTGAGGGCTTGTTGGAACGCTTGAGGACTTGTCAGCTGGGTGCCGCATTGGATATTGACATGGGAGACGTTACGCTTCCCGGAAACAATACTTATTCCGTATCCGTTCTTCTCGCCGATGACGTGAATATGGCAAATGTGATCGGTGTTGTTTACGTGTGTGAGGACGGTTCGGTGGAATTTTACGAAATCACTTCTGAGGCATCCCTGGTGCGGTTTACCACCACTCACTTTTCCAATTACTACGTCGTGACTGACAAAGTAGTCAATCTCATTCCTGTGATCGTTCTGTTGGCACTGCTGGTGCTTTGCGAGATCGCAGTGGTGATTTTCCTTTATGTGCGCAGAAGCCGTACGGCACAGCCTAAGCAGGAGACGTTTGCTTCTGTGGCTCTGCCCCTGTTCCTTTTGACGAAATATACACCTGCCGGCGGGTTCTGGGCGATTGGAGTCCTATCCTTTGCCGCACTGGCACTGGGTGGTTGGATCGTCTACCTGGTTCTCAGTGAACGTTCTGCCGAACGTGACACCGAAACGGAGACGGAAGAAATAACGGTGACGGAGATTCCTGAGGAAGAGGAGCCTGTTCTTGCGGAGGATCCGGCTTTTGAAGAAGAATTTGAAGAAGAAGCCGAAATGGAGACCGAACCCGAGACAGAGCAGGCTGAGGAAATGGCGGTGTTGGGCGCGGCAGAAGAACGTATGGTCTTGAGTGCTGCGGAAGAGCCGGTAGCCCTGGGCTCTGCCGAGGAACGAATGGCTTTGAGTGCTGCTGAAGAACTGGCGGCATTGAATGCGGCAGAGAGACCGGAAGCTTTGCATGCGGCAGAAGAGCGGAACGCACTTTGTGCCGCCGAGGAGCGAGCGGTTCTGGAGGGAAGAGAAGAGCTTCCCGCGTTGGATTCGCCCGAAGAGGCGGATGCTTCTGCTGAGGAAACAAACATCTATGAAGGCTCCTTTACCGAGTCCACGGATGATTGGGTAGGGGATATGGTGAGAGAACTTCCCGATTCTGCTGAGGAGCTTCCCACTGAGGAAGAGACAGTCGAGGAAGAACCGGAAGAAACATTCGAAGAAGCCGAGGAGCTTTCCACTGAGGAAGAAGTAGCCGAGGAAGAAGCGGAAGAAACTTTCGAAGAAGCCGAGGAGCTTTCCACTGAGGAAGAAGTAGCCGAGGAAGAAGCGGAAGAAATATCCGAAGAAGCCGAGGAGCTTTCCACTGAGGAAGAAGTAGCCGAGGAAGAAGCGGAAGAAATATCCGAAGAAGCCGAGGAACTTTCCACTGAGGAAGAAGTAGCCGAGGAAGAAGCGGAAGAAACAACCGAAGAAGCCGAGGAGCTTTCCACTGAGGAAGAAGTA
>JAFTRY010000009.1 GCA_017462035.1 Clostridia bacterium | reverse complement strand
GATTTGTAAAGAGGGCGTGACTTGTTCGTTGATAAAACTATATAATTTTTTCAACGAGTTGAGAGAAGGACGATTGAGTGAGGAAATTATTCGTTAGAAAAACTATATGTTTTTCTAACAAATGGTAGAAAAATAAAGCCGGCGCTTTGAACGCTCGGTTAATTCGCTGTAAAACATTTTCGGAGAGTACGCCTCGGTGGCGAATTTGGCGTCCAAACGCGGACTGCCGAACCACACAAACGAGGGGTCACATCTAACCATAAATCTAAAAATTTTTAGATATTTGCGTTAGATGCAGGGGTGCTTATTTTGCTTGGTTTTTTGGGCGGTTCGAACTTTGGAGTTGGCGAAAAGCCTTGCTACATCTGGGTTTTCGGCGTTATTTTTCTTCCGTTATCTTCGCTCAAAATCTCTCAAATTCCTCGTGGTTTCAAGTCCTTGAAAACCGTTTGAGAGCAATCTCACGTGAGTTCGAATCTCACACCCTCCGCCACATTCGAAGGCCTTGAAAACCCAGTGTTTTCAAGGCTTTTCGCGTTTTTTGGAGTTTTTTGAATTGAAGAAGGAAACAGAAAAAATCACGCTTTTTTTCCCGATTTCTCGCAATTTTCCGTTCAAGTGAAAGTGCCGAAAACCCTTATGTAGTAAGGTTTTTCGGCATCTCGCGTTAGACAAATTTTTAGATGCAACCCCTCGTTAGAGTGGTTTGCCCTTAATTTTTATGCTTTTCTTCTTGAGTTTCAATATAGTATTTACGTACCACGTGGATTTATTGACGATAGCGGAGGCTTGGTTGGAGGCGAGGTGTCTGATGCTACTGTTTGGAAAGAGGGCATTCTTGATTGCTCTTGACGGCGGTGGTAGGGATATGCTATAATGTACGTGTAGGTTTTAACATTTACTCTACCGAGCATCACAGGAGGACGGACTATGAAGATCAAGATTCGGCAAAAACCATATGATGACGTACTGGCAATGGAGGCAGTGCTTCGCCGCAAGCCGAAAAAACCAAATCTTTTCTTTCGGTGCCTACTCAAGTTGGTTTCACTTCCCGATTTGTGGGCGGTTCACTTTCGGTGCCGCAAAATTGGGATGGACAAGCTGGGACGACGAGAGCCCTGCTTGTATCTGATGAATCACTCCAGCTTTGTAGATTTGGAAATTGTGGCGGGAACGTTGTTTCCCCGAGCCTTTCAGATCGTTGCTACCAACGACAGCTTTGTGGGAAAGTCTTGGCTAATGCGAATGATCGGCTGTATTCCGACCAAAAAGTTTGTTAGCGACATGGATCTGGTGCGAGATATTTTCTACACTGTACGAACGCTCCGTTCCTCGGTGGTCATGTATCCTGAGGCGAGCTACAGCTTTGACGGAACGGCGACACCCTTGCCGGACAGTGTGGGAAAGCTGGTGAAGCGGCTGGGCATACCGGTGGTAATGATCCGTACGTACGGAGCCTTTACCCGGGATCCTCTATACAACAATCTCCAGCGGAGAAAAGTTCGGGTTTCGGCGGACATGGAATATCTGTTGTCCCCAAAGGAGATTCAAGAAATGTCCTCGGAAGAAATTCAGAATCGCATTGAGTCTCGGTTCCGCTTTGACCATTTTCGGTGGCAAAAGGAGAACGGAGTACGGGTGTCGGAGCTTTTTCGAGCAGATTATTTGAACAGAGTTCTTTACCGTTGTGCCACTTGCCAGACCGAAGGAAGGATGGTCGGGAAGGGAATCCTTTTGCGTTGTGAGCAATGCGGTAAGACGTATGAGTTGGACGAGTACGGAACGCTTCGCGCTAAGGATGGAGATAAGGTCTTTTCCTATGTCACTGACTGGTATGCGTGGGAAAGAGAGCGGGTGCGGCAAGAGTTGGAGGAGGGATGCTTCCGTTTGGAGCTTGATGTAGATATTTGCGTGGGCATAGATTTTCGATGTATTTACCGTGTGGGAACAGGTAGATTGGTTCAGACGGCAGAGGGATTTCATCTGACGGGGTGCGACGGCTCGCTGGATTACAGACAATCCTCCAAGGCATCATACAGCCTATATTCCGATTTCAACTGGTATGAGGTGGGGGATATGATTTGTTTGGGAAATACCAAGCTTCTGTATTACTGCTTTCCTCAGGGTGCTGGTGACGTGGTCGCCAAGGCGAGGATGGCGGCTGAGGAAGCGTACAAGATGAGCCGACGGAAAAAATAATCGAAAATACCACGGAGAGGATATCTTCCATGTGTATGCATGATATCAGAAACTGATTTAAAAAAACGAGCGCGGGGTGAAAATCCCGCACTCGTTTTTTTATGTACCGCTATTTTTTTGTAAAAAATGGTATGTAACACGGTGTTTTCTCGCAAAATCAGAGTTAGATCTCTCTTCGTTTATTTTTAAAAAATAGACACACATATTGTTAAATAATAAACATTTGAAATGGGCATCGTATGTTCCTAAATGCCTTGACAGGCAGGGAAAATTGTGATAAAATGAATGCGATGAAATATATGGAGAAGCGGTTTCTTTTTTTGTAAAAAAAGAGGAAACCGCCGGTTGATAAGAAAGGTGGAATCCTTATGGCTTTTTCTCTTCACGGAGTACGTACGCCCCATCGCAAGCATACCGTGGGGCAGCAGGTTTTTCGTCTGCCTGTTCCCAAAACGGTGACTCTACCTACCGTTATGCACATCGGTAAACCTGCCACACCTGTGGTAAAGGTAGGCGACCACGTGGACGTAGGAACTCTGATTGCCGAGCAGAACGGTCCAATCTCCTCTCCCGTTTACGCCAGTGTATCGGGGAAGATCACGAAGATTTCCGATCTGACTCTATCTGGCGGAACCAAGGCACCTGCCATCACGATTGAGTCGGATGGAGCCATGACAACTGCGGATACGGTGGTTCCTCCCGTGATCGACTCTGCCGAGGATTTGGTGGAGGCTATTCGAATGAGTGGCATCGTCGGTTTGGGCGGAGCCGGATTTCCTACATACGTAAAATTCAAAACGGATTTTTCTAAGATTCAAGAGCTGGTGGTAAACGGTGCCGAGTGCGAGCCTTATATTACCAGTGACTCGGTGACTATGACGGAGCGATCGGAGGAAATGGCGGTAGCTTTCCGTGCGATGGAGCGTCACTTTGGAATCCGTAAGATTGTAATCGGAATCGAGAACAACAAGCCGGCGGCGGTAGCATCCATGCGTAAATTGGCGGAAGCGGACTCCTGTATATCGATTCGGGTTCTTCCTGCCAAATATCCCCAGGGAGGGGAAAAGGTGCTGGTTTACCATACAACGGGAAAGATCATCCCGGAGGGGAAGCTTCCCGCCGATGTGGGATGTATCGTTTGTAACTGTACCACGGTGGCAGCCATCGGGAACTATCTGATGACGGGAATGCCCTTGGTGGAAAAATGTGTTACGGTGGACGGAGCCATGGTAAGGAAGCCGGGTAATGTATGGGTCCCCATCGGAACCGCCCTTTCCGCAGTATTTGAGGCATGCGGCGGCTTGAAGGGAGATCCTGCTAAGGTGCTTTACGGCGGACCCATGATGGGGCTTACCGTACCCGATCTGAGCGTACCGATTTTGAAAAATACCAACGCCATTTTGGCACTCAGTGACAAGGAGGCAAAGCTACCTCCCACGACGGCGTGTATTCGTTGCGGTGCCTGTACCAATCACTGTCCTTTTGGGATTAATCCGGCGGCGATTGCTCTGGCGTATGCCAAAAAGGACGGAGAGGCATTGAGTAAGCTTGGCGTGAATCTGTGCATGTCCTGCGGCAGCTGTAGCTTTGGCTGTCCCGCCAACCGTCCTCTGGTTCAGACCAACCAGCTGGCAAAGATCTTTTTGAGAGAAGAAAAGGCAAAGGAGAACAAGTAAGATGGCGAAGCTTCAACTTTCGGTGTCGCCCCATATTCACAGCGGACGCTCCACTCGCCGGATCATGCTGGACGTGATCCTGGCACTCTTGCCTACCACCGTCGCCGGAGTCTGGCTCTTTGGTTGGCGCGCTTTGGCACTGGTAGCTGTCTGTGTACTTAGCTGTGTTTTGTTTGAGGCGTTGTTTTGTGTTGTTATGAAAAAAACACAGACCGTGGAAGATCTGAGTGCGATTGTTACCGGTTTGCTTCTCGGTCTGAATCTTTCCGTGAATCTGCCGATTTGGCAGGCGGTGGTGGGCAGTGCCTTTGCTATTATCGTGGTTAAATGTCTCTTTGGCGGCTTAGGATGCAATTTTGTGAACCCTGCGATTACCGCCCGTGTCTTTATGCTGATTGCCTTCGGCTCAATGGTCAAGCAGGCTTTTCCTGTCGGTGTAGACGCGGTATCGGGTGCCACACCTTTGACGGAGATCGCCTCGGGGAATGTCCCGTCCTTGTCCGATCTGTTTCTTGGTCGGATCGGCGGAGCTATCGGTGAGGTATGCTCTTTGGCAATTCTTTTGGGCGGTGTTTATCTGATCGTCCGTCGAGTGATTACCTGGCACATTCCCGTTGCCATGATTGGAAGCACATTTCTCTTTACCTTCCTTTGGAATGGAATGGACGTGATGGTTGCCATTGCCTCCATCCTGTCTGGCGGGTTGCTTTTGGGTGCCATTTTTATGGCAACGGATTACGTTACCTCACCCACTACAGGCTGGGGTAAGATCATTTTTGGCGCGGGCGCGGGCTTGATTACCGTGCTGATTCGTCTGTTTGGTAACTACCCGGAGGGGGTATCCTTTGCGATCCTGCTCATGAATATTTTAACGCCGTACATTGATTCCTGGACGAGTCATAAGCTGTTTGGAGGTGCAAAGGCATGAAGCAATACGGAAAAAGTGTGATTGCCTTGGTGTCCATTTGCGCTGTGATCGCGCTGATCCTGGCGTGTACCAATTCGATTACAAAGGAAATTATTGAAGAAAACGAACGGGAGGCGGTGAACGAGTCCTTGCTCCTGGTTCTTCCGGAGGGAAGCGGCTTTGAGGAGCTGGATTGCTCCGCATATGCCCTGCCTGCCACCGTTACCGACGTATACCGGGAGGCGGGGGGCGGGTACGTCTTTCAGATGACCACCACCGGATATTCTTCCGGGATGGTGATCCTGTGCGGTGTTTCGGCTGAGGGTACCGTGAGCGGTGCGCTCTGTCTGTCCAGTACCGAGACCTTGGGATATGAAAAAACCTACGGGGACTCGGTCAAGGGCGCGACTCTTGACACAGTGGATTCGGTGGATGCCGTTTCAGGTGCTACCAAGACAACGGAGGCTTACCGAAACGCGGTGAAGGATGCGTTGACTGCCTTTGCCACCATTAGCGAGCAAGTAGGGAAGGGAGGTGCCGCGGCATGAAGGAAAACGGAAATTTGTCGATTTTAGTCCGGGGAATTCTGCGGGAAAATCCTGTATTTATTTTGATTTTGGGTACTTGTCCCACGCTGGCGACCACCACCAATGTTATCGGTGCCCTTGCTATGGGGCTGGCGGCGGCGGCTGTCCTGATCTGCTCGAACTTTGTGATCTCACTTCTTCGGAAGGTGATTCCCGATATGGTTCGAATTCCTTGTTATATTGTGATTATCGCGGGCTTTGTAACTGTGGTGCAAATGCTGATGCATGCCTTTTTACCTAAGCTGTACGATCTGTTGGGCGTTTATTTGGCATTGATCACAGTAAACTGCATTATTCTGGGAAGAGCCGAAATGTTCGCCGGAAAGAATACTGTAGGAAAATCGGTATTGGACGGCGCGGGAATGGGGTTAGGCTTTACTCTTGCTTTGCTTGCCATGTCCACCATTCGTGAGGTTTTTGGAAACGGCACTTTTGCCGGAATCGAGATTCCTTTCCTGATCGATCACAAGATCGAGATTTTGGTCAAGGCACCGGGAGGAATGTTGGTCTATGGTGCTCTGATTGCCCTTGTTTACAAGCTGACTCACGGAAAGGGTCCTCGCAAGACCGAGTTTGGCTGTTCCGGATGCCCGTCGGCAGAGCTGTGTCACATGGGCGGAAGCTGCGGAAAGCAGGAGGAGCCCAAAGAACAGGAAGGAGGATTGGGAAATGTTTAAATCTCTCCTGGTTATTTTACTGTCCTCGGTTCTCATCAATAACTACGTGCTGAGCCGATTTTTGGGAATTTGCCCCTTCCTGGGGGTTTCCAAAAAATTGAACCAGGCAACAGGTATGGGAATCGCTGTGACGTTGGTCATGCTTCTTGCCACGGCGGTGACCTGGCCCATTCAGTACTTTGTACTCAACGCCTTTGGGCTGGAATATATGCAGACCATCGTGTTTATTCTGGTGATTGCGGCACTGGTACAGATGGTGGAGATTATTCTCAAGAAGGTGTCTCCGGCTCTGCATCGGGGACTTGGTGTCTATCTCCCCCTGATTACTACGAATTGCGCCGTGCTGGGTGTTACCATCAATAATATCACCGACGGCTACGGATTCCTCGAATCCATGGTCAGCTCTCTGGGCGTGGGTCTTGGTTTTATGCTGGCAATGGTTCTTTTCTCGGGCGTTCGTTCTCGAATCCGAGAGAGTGAGATCCCCGAGAGCTTCCGTGGCTTGGGTGCGACGCTGATCGCGGCGTCCTTCCTGTCTATGGCGTTCTTCGGCTTTGCCGGAATCGTCGATCATCTCTTTGCCTAAGGAGGGAGCATATGTTCATGGAAATTTTACCTGCGCTGCTGGTGGTTGCCGCCGTAGGACTTCTTGCCGGTATTCTGCTGGCACTCGCTTCCCATTTCTTCTGCGTAGAGGAGGACGAGACCGCCAAGCGGCTGCGAGAGTGCCTGCCCGGTATTAATTGCGGTGCCTGCGGATATAAGGGATGTGACGATTACGCCGCCTCTATGGCACAGGGAACTGCGGCACCCAATCTTTGCGTACCGGGTGCCGGTACCGTTGCTGAGAAATTGTCCGGTATTTTGGGAGTGGATGCTCGGGAGACGAAGAATAACGTAGCGTTTGTTACCTGTAACGGAAACTGTGAGGCGACCTCCAAAAAAGCGGATTACCGTGGAATCGATACCTGTCAGGGTGCTTCTATGCTGTACGGTGGACCCAATGCGTGTCTATATGGGTGCATCGGCTTGGGAGATTGCGCCCGTGTATGTCCTGCCGACGCAATTTGCGTTTTGGACGGGATTGCCCATGTGGACAGCTCCAAGTGTCTGGGGTGCGGTCTGTGCGTAAAAACCTGCCCCAAGCAGGTTATCGTCATGGTGCCTCAGGCGGTATCCACCTTGGTTATGTGTAACAATCGGGAAAAGGGTGCCGAAGCCAGAAAAAATTGTACCAATGCTTGTATTGGATGTAAAAAGTGCGAAAAAAATTGCTCTGCGGGAGCCATTACGGTGACGGATAACTTGGCAAGGATCGACTTTGACAAGTGTACCGGATGCGGTATCTGCGTGGAGGGGTGCCCCACCCAGTGCTTGAAGTCTGTTTGTTTTTCCGATCTTTCGGAGTGCTCCTAAGGGGGAGTCGTATGAATCGAAGCGAACAGACCGACAGCGTTAAGCAATGCCGTAAACGAGACCGAATCCTCATTGCCGCCATCCTTTTGCTGGCGGTGATGGGGATCTTTGCGTGGTTACTCTTTCGACAGAAGGGAGCCGTGGTGGAGGTGAGTGTGAACGGTGAGACGGTGGCGGAGTATTCTCTTTCTGAAGATCGGCAGGTGGAGCTTTCTACGGGAACCGACGGGCAGGGAAGAAATACGTTGGTGATCCGGGGGGGAACAGCGGAGGTGTCCGATGCCAACTGTCCTGACGGGCTCTGTGCGGAGCACCGAGCCGTCTCACGGGATGGGGAGAGTATTGTATGTTTGCCCAATCGCCTGGTCATTACGGTTCGAGGGGAATAAGGAAGGAGTGGAGACGGATATGCGGAATCAAACCCAGCGGTTGACGCTTCTGGCACTTTGCGCCTCAGCGACATTGGTGCTATCCTATCTGGAGGCACTTCTTCCGCCTCTGTACGCAGCCATTCCCGGAATTAAAATGGGATTGCCCAACGTGGTGATTTTGTTTGTTCTTTACCGGAGGGGTGTTCGGGATGCCGCCGCCGTTTCAGCGGTGCGTTTGGTCGCCGTGGCACTTCTGTTTGGAAACGTCATGACGCTTGCGTACAGTGTGGCGGGCGCGATACTTAGCTTGACTGTTATGGGGATTTTAAGACGGTTCAATTGGTTTTCACCGGTGGGAGTCAGCGTGGCGGGAGGCGTTTGCCATAATGTCGGGCAGATCTTAGTAGCAATGGCACTATTGAAAACCGAGGAGATTGGGTATTATATGCCAGTCTTGGCAATCACGGGAACCCTTGCCGGGATCCTGGTGGGATTGTTGGGAGGTTTGCTCTTAAAGCAATTGGGCGAACGGGCAGATTGATGGACGGTTGCCAAAGAAAAGGAAAAAAGGGGGAAAACAATGAAGAAACGGATGATTCGAATCCTTGCCTTGCTTCTCGTTTTTGGCAACTCTTTTCTCTTCGGTTGCGAGCGACAGCCTCAAAAGTATACCGAATATACCTTTGAGTATTTTGATACGATTACCTCGGTAACGGGTTACGTCACGAGAAGGGATGACTTTGACCGAGTGTGGAATCGGGTGAAGGAGGAGCTGAATACCTACCATCGTTTATATACGATCTATGATTCTTACGAGGGCGTGAATAACCTGTATACTGTGAATCGGCTGATTGACGGAGCCCATCGGGAGGTAGAGGTCGATCCTAAAATTATGGATCTGCTTCACTATGGAAAGCGGATGTACGAGCTGACCGATGGGCAGTTGAATATTGCCATGGGGAGCGTTCTTTCCATTTGGCATTCCTATCGGGAAGCGGGTATCAGTAATCCCGCCGAAGCGAAGCTACCCTCCATAGAGCTGTTGCGGGAAGCTGCCAAGCATACGGATATTGAGCGTATCATTCTAAATGAAGAAGCGGGCACTGTCTATCTGTCCGATCCGGAAATGAGCCTGGACGTGGGTGCGGTTGCCAAAGGGTACGCGGTGGAAATGATCGCGCAAATGCTTGAGAATGAGGGCGTGACCGGATACGTGTTGAACGTAGGAGGAAACGTACGTACCCTGGGCGCGCGGGGGGATGGCTCCTCCTTTGCTGTTGGGATCGAAAATCCGGACAGCGGAGATGAGAACGGCTATTTAGCCGTACTGAGTCTGCGGGGAGAATCTTTGGTCACCAGTGGCTCTTATCAGCGGTACTACACGGTAGAGGGAATGAATTATCACCATATTATCGATCCCACCACCCTGATGCCGGCAACCGGATACCGTTCCGTTTCGGTGATATGTGCTTCCTCGGCGGATGGAGACGCGCTGTCTACCGCCCTGTTCACCCTATCTTATGAGGAGGGGCTAAGCCTTCTTTCAAAGATTCCCGGAGCGGAAGCTTTGTGGGTGCTGGAGGATGGTACTCAATGTTTCTCGGAGGGATTTGGGCAATATCTCCAAACACAAAAATCTTAGAATATCCACTGAAGCCGTGGGCTTCCATATGACTTTTGCGCAGCAAAAATAACACTTATAAATAGCAGATAAATAGCAGAAAAGAGAGAGCTTTACGGAATTTTGCTTCCGCATTACTCTCTCTTCTGTTTTTATCGCCGGCTTTGTTACAAAAGAGCTTCGCCGATTAAACGGAGAACCCCACAGGTCATGGCTCCTGTGGGGTTCATTTTTTGAAAATTTGGGGGAACGTTAATTAGAGAACAGAAACCGCGTTGTCGTCGATTTCTATTATTTTTTGCAACTGCCGCAAGCACCGCAATTGCCGCCGCAAGAACAAGAGCTCTTGCCGGCTTTCTTTTTCTTGATCTCAGAGACGATCACCGCCACAAATAAAACGGCAATGATCGAGGCGATCAGGGTTGTAATAATCATTTGAGTCATGTGGAGGGATCTCCTTTCAAAAAGTTAGGAATGGATGCGGTTACCGTTTTCTTTATATGGATTTGGACGAACCAGCATATAAAGGAGAAGGGAAAGAAGCAGAACCGCGAAGACGGTGCCCAAGATATTGCCACCGCCAACGAACCAAGAGCCCAGCTGGTAAACGATCAGGGAAACAATGTAAGCAAATACACACATGTAGGCAATGGACCCCAACGACCACTTCCAGTTGTTCATCTCACGCTTGATGGCACCCATTGCCGCAAAGCAGGGAGCACACAGAAGGTTGAAGATCATAAAGGACATTCCAGCAAGTCCGCTTCCGGCAAAGAATTCCTTTGCGATCGTAGCGTACATAACGGCATCACCTTCCATTGCCAGATCCGCGTCAGCCATGGAGGAGAGAGTACCGAAGGTACCTACTACCTCTTCCTTAGCAACGAGTCCCAGGACAGTCGCTACAGCCGCCTGCCAGTTTCCGAAGCCAAGAGGCTTGAAGATCCAGGCAATTCCATTGCCCATTACTTCGAGAATGGAGGCTCCGCCATTCTCCTCGGTAAGGTAGTGGAAGCCGCCCTCGAAGGAGAGGCTGTTGAGAGTCCAGATCAGCACGCTTGCCGCGAATATCACGGTTCCGGCACGCTTGATGAAGGACCAACCGCGCTCCCAGGTTGCGCGGAAGATGTTAGAAGGAACAGGCGCATGGTAAGCGGGAAGCTCCATGACAAAGGGCGCGGGATTCCCCGCAAAGGGCTTTGTCTTTTTCAGCAGAATACCAGATACAACCACAGCGGCTACACCGATAAAGTAAGCGGCAACCGCCACCCATGCGTTCCCTCCGAAGAGGGCACCGGCGATCATACCCACGATAGGCATTTTCGCGCCGCAGGGAATAAAGCCGGTAGTCATGATCGTCATTTTACGGTCACGGTCCTGCTCAATGGTACGGGATGCCATAATGCCGGGTACGCCGCATCCGGTAGCCACCAGCATGGGAATGAAGGACTTTCCGGAGAGACCGAATTTGCGGAAGAGACGGTCCATGATGAAAGCAACACGGGACATATATCCGCAATCCTCCAGAATGGACAAAAGCAGAAAGAGGATCAGCATCTGAGGTACAAAGCCGAGAACGGCGCCTACGCCGCCGACTACACCGTCAGCGATCAAGCTTACCAGCCAATCCGCGACACCCCATCCTTCCAGAAGGGAGGTAACACCGGGAATGATCCACTCGCCAAAGAGGGTATCATTCATGAAACCAACCGTCCAATCACCGATGGATCCGATGGAAATAAAGTAAACGAACCACATTATGGCAACAAAGATGGGAAGAGCGAGGATTCGGTTGGTTACGATCCGGTCGATCTTATCCGAAAGTGTCATCTTTTCGGTGCTCTTTTTTTGGTAGCAGTTCTTCATGAGTTGAGCTATGTACAGGTAACGTTCGTTGGTAATAATGGATTCTGCGTCATCGTCCAACTTCTTTTCTACATCGGAAACGTCCTTTTCGATGTGAGCGAGCGTGGCTTCGGAGAGGTTCAACTGCTCCAATACCTTCTGGTCGCGCTCAAAGATTTTGATGGCGTACCATCTTTGCTGTTCTTCGGGGAGTCCGTGAACCGCCGCCTCTTCTACGTGGGCGAGAACGTGTTCCACGCTGCCTGAAAAGGTATGCATGGGAACCGGCTTCCCTTGCTTTGCTTCTTCGATGGCAAGCTCGGCAGCCTCCATAATTCCGTCACTCTTCAGCGCTGAGATCTCAACGATCTTACAGCCAAGCTCACGGGATAACTCGGACACGCGGATCGTGTCGCCGTTCTTTCTTACCAGGTCCATCATGTTGATGGCAACGACCACGGGAATACCCAACTCGGTGAGCTGAGTCGTCAAATACAGGTTGCGTTCCAGATTGGTTCCGTCTACAATGTTCAGAATGGCATCGGGACGTTCGCCGATCAGATAATTTCTGGCTACTACCTCCTCCAAAGTATAAGGGGAAAGAGAGTAGATTCCAGGAAGGTCGGTGATGGTGACATCCGTGTGCTTTTTCAGCTTTCCTTCCTTTTTTTCTACGGTTACTCCGGGCCAGTTTCCAACGTATTGGTTGGAACCGGTGAGAGCGTTAAATAGTGTTGTCTTGCCGCAGTTGGGATTTCCGGCAAGTGCGATGGTGATCCCCATAATGGTGTTCCTTTCTTTGTGTTTTGCGGTTAGCATTTGCTAACTGATTGATAAAAAATCGTGGGGATTCCTCCCCGGGAAAGGTAATTATTCAATCTCGATCCATTCCGCGTCAGCCTTACGAAGGGATAGCTCGTAGCCACGTACGGTGACTTCGATGGGATCCCCCAAGGGAGCTACCTTGCGGATGTAGATCTCCACGCCTTTTGTAATGCCCATGTCCATGATCCTGCGCTTCAGAGCACCTTCACCGTGGAGCTTCACTACCTTCACCGTGGAGCCAACCTTGGCTTGCTTCAACGTATTCATGTCCTGCCTCCTTGATTGTATATTGAATGAGAATGATATATTCTCATCAGACCATAATTTTCTGCGCCATTTCACGGCTGATGGCGATTCTGGCTTCTTTGACCTTTACGATCACATTGCCGCCCAAGGTCTGGAGTACGGTAACGGTACCGCCAACCACAAAGCCCAAATTCTCCAAATGCTTCTTCACTTCCGGACTGCCGCCAACCTTTCTGACGATTATCTCTTCTCCCACAGACGCGAGTATTAAGGGCATCATATTTGTTACCTTCTTAGTATATTTTCAAACGAGCTTTCGTAACTGGTTCAAAAGCGGTTAGCATATGCTAACTACCAAAATTATACACGGAAACAGTCGGTTTGTCAACCCCATTTGAGTGAAAAGAAAAAGTTTGTAAAAAGCAAACAGATGAAAAGGAAAATGGAAAATAGAAATTGTCGGAAATGCACAGAATCGGATAGGAAGAAAGGAAAAAAAGTACTTGAATTTCTCGATTGGCTATGCTATAATATAAATGAAGGCTAAATTTTCGCACAAAAGGAGGTGTTTCCCGTGGAGTTGCATGAATCAGGACAGATGTATCTGGAGACCATTCACGTGTTGCTTCAGAGCTCACAGCAGGTTCGGGCTATTGATGTTGGGGAATACCTGGGATACAGTAAGCCATCTGTGAGCCGAGCTCTTGGTATTTTAAAGAAGGGAGGCTTTCTGCTGGTAGAGGAGGATGGATCTCTGCACTTAACCCAACGGGGGCGAGAGGAAGCGGAGAAGCTATACGAGCGCCACACCGTACTCAGCGGGCTTTTAATGTCCCTGGGGGTGGATGAAAAAACGGCAACCGAGGACGCTTGCCGTATCGAGCACGTACTGAGCGACAAATCCTTTGACGCCATTCAGAATTATCTGAGCCGTCACTCAAAGCAATAAAGAAAAAGCAGAGTCCGATCCGCTACAGCGGGTCGGATTCTTTATGCCGAATTTCATATAAAAAATGAGTTAATTTATGGAATAAGAATTGACTTTCTTAGAAGGAGTTGCTATAATATAGGGGAAAGGCGACGGCTCCCGTTGTCTGTTAAAAAGAAAAATGTGAGGAAAAAACGATGAATGAATTGAAATTTCCCCTTCCCGCAGGTGTTGCCGAAATAGTACCCGCTTCCCGTTGGACCACGGTATGCCGAGTGGAGAATGCAGAGCTTGATGCATGGATCGCTTATGGGTCACAGCTGGAAGCGGCAGGCTTTCGCCGAATTATGAAAAATTCCTTGCCCGGCGGAGAGTTTTGTTCCTACGTGAAGGAGGAGGTAAAGCTGAGTGTTTCCTATCTGTATGCGCGACGGGAACTGAGAGTATTTTCTGGGCCTACGCCCCCCATGCCTGATTTTTCTCGTATGGGTGAGAAAAAGTTTGAAGCGACTTCCTTTACCATGTTCGGTACGCACTCCGCTACCTCGGAGGTGTGTAGCACTGCCAGCGGAATGGGTCTGGTTCTTCGCCTGACTGACGGTCGGCTGGTGGTAGTGGACGGTGGCTGGCAATCCCCGAACTTTGACAGTGATTATCCGGATTTCGTCCAGCTTTTGCGTGACCTTTCCGGAGAGGAAAAGCCGAGAGTTGCGCTATGGGTGATCACTCACTCTCATGAGGATCACTATACCGTTCTGTCCGAAATGAAGCCAGAGGACGCGGATATCCAGGCTTACATGATGTGCCTACCTGTGGAGGGCGTGACCGAGGGAGCTTCTCAGAAGATGATGCGCTTGATCCCAAATTACGCGGAAAAGAATATTCCGCCTCACGCTGGAGATCATTACGATTTCGGAGATGCGCGGATGGATATTCTCTACTGTTGCGAGGAAGCTCAGCTGTATAATCCTAGGGTGCTTGGTGACGGGAATAATCAGTCTACCATCTTCACCTTTACCGTTGCGGGACAGAAGATCATGGTCACGGGTGATGCGTACCACCATGCCGAGGATCTGGCAATGGAGGTGGCAGGGGATGAGATCTCCTGTGAGATCTGTCAGATCGCTCATCACGGAAGAACCTCTCCCAAGGATGATCATTTCTATGAGGCGGTAGCACCCAAGGTAGCTCTTTGGCCGGGATGCTATGCTCAGATCGACAACGACCTAAAGGAACGCAGAGTCAATACCTGGATCTTCGAAAGCGGCAAGTGTACCATCATGGATCATTACGTGGCATACGACGGTACCGTGACACTAGACCTCCCCTATACTCCCAAGGGACTTCCTTATTGCTCGGAAGGGAAATATTGAACCGAATCATAAACAAGTAAGGCGGTCGCATGATGCGACCGCCTTACTTGTTACCGTATTTCCAATAAATCCTCCACGTTTTTTTTCTTCGGGGTGTCCGGCTCCTCGTCGGGATGCCCCAAGGCAATCAGCGCGGAAACGCTCTCTCCCTCGGAGAGTCCCAAAAGGGAAGCAACCTTTTTTTCGTCAAAGATGCCCATAATCACTGTTCCAAGTCCCAGCTCATGTGCCGCCAGACAGAAGGTGGCACTGGCGATTCCGGCATCAAAGGACTGCCAATGGGAGCCTTTTGAGGTAGTGGGACTGCCGTCCCGTTCGTAGCCGGAGCGTCCCTCTACGGTGCGAACCACGATGAGGGCAGGAGCACCCTTTGTGATCCCTTCGTTGTGGGAAAAGCCCATCATACACTCCCGCGCCAAGCACTGCTTCAATTCGGGATCTACCACCGCCGTATAGCGAGTGGTCTGGGAGTTTTTCCAGCTGGGGGCATATGCCGCGGCAGAAACTACCCGGGCAATCTGCTCCGCGGTGATGGGCTCGTCTGTAAACCGACGGATACTGCGGCGGGTCTTAATACAACGGATGGTATCCATGGCTTGCTCCTTACAGTACCTTGTAGCCTGCCGCTACGACTGCTGCCTTAAGAGTGTCCTCCGATACCGATTCCTTGACCTCGACGGTAACCGATTTGCTTTCCAGATCCGCCTTAGCGGAGCGTACACCCTTGACCTCATTCAGTGCCTTTTCCACATGGGCACGGCAGTTGTTACACATCATCCCTTCTACTCCGAAGGTGACGGTTTTGGTTTTTCCGAACATTTCTTGTTCCTCCTGATTTTTTATTTGATGTATTACGTTCTCCGACTTTGGGGAACGAATGGGACGATCCTTCGTCTTTCTAATTTTTTGGGACGGTGTCAGACTCCCGTCCTCAGACCAGATCCGGATACGGCGTAACCGGAGGGAGTTGGTGACTACAAACACCGAGGACAGACTCATGGCGGCAGAGCCGATCATGGGGGAGAGGGTAATTCCGATGGGATAAAGGACTCCCGCGGCAACGGGAATACAGATTGCGTTGTAGATCAGTGCCCAGAAAAGATTTTGCTTGATGCACCTCAGGGTGGCGCGGGACAGGAGCATAGCGCGGACCGCATCCTCCAGGGAGTTGCGAGAGAGCACTACGTCGGCAGAGTCAATGGCAACCTCGGTTCCCGCTCCGATAGCAATTCCCACGTCTGCCGCCGCCAGGGCGGGGGCATCGTTGATGCCGTCTCCTACCATGGCGCAGGGAGCTTTGAGGGAATATTCCTTTAGAATGCGTTCCTTATCCTCGGGAAGGAGTTTGGCGTATACCGTGTCAATGCCACATTCACGGGCGATGGCAATGGCGGTTCGTTCGTTGTCACCCGTCAGCATAACGGGGGTAACGCCGTGACGCTTTAGCTCTTTGAGGGCGCGGACACTGTCCTCTCGAAGATGATCGGAGATGCCGATGATTCCGAGAAACCGTGTTCCTTTTCCAACGCAAACAGCGGTCTTTCCTTCCTTCTCCAGCTCGATCATTCGTGTCATGGCTTCACGCGGCAAGGAAATTCCATGCTCTTCGAGAAAGGCGGGTCTTCCTACGTAACAGGGCACACCCATAAGCTCTGCCGAGATACCTTTTCCAATTTGGGAATGGAAGCTTTCTACGGGACAGAGCGGGAGCCTCTTCGTTTTTGCCGCCTCGCATACGGCGGAGGCAAGGGGATGGGTGGAAAGGGTCTCTAAGGCGTAAGCCACACCCAATAGACCGTCTTCGGTAATATCAAAGGGAATGAGGTCGGTGACCGATGGCTTTCCCTCGGTAAGGGTTCCTGTTTTATCGGTCATGAGATATTTGATATCGTGGAGCCGCTCCAGAGCTTCGGAGTTTTTGATTAGGATGCCCATACCGGCACCTCGAGAGATCCCCACCATGACTGCCGTGGGAGTCGCAAGTCCCAGGGCGCAAGGACAGGAAATAACGAGAACCGAAATGGCACAGTTCAAAGCCAAGGAAAGATTGCGGGTAAAAATAAGCCAAAGGAGAGCGGTGAGAAGGGAAATGATCAGAACTATGGGTACGAAAATACCGCTTACCTTATCGGCAACGCGCGCAATTGGCGCTTTGGATGCGGCGGCATCTTCGATCAGTCCAATGATACGGGAGAGTGCGGTATCTCCTCCAACCTGTTCCGCACGGATGCGAATGGAGCCGCCTCTAAGGGTACAAACGGCACATACCCGGTCGCCGACACTCTTTTCCACGGGAAGACTTTCCCCGCTGAGAGCGGACTCGTCTACCGAGCCTACACCGTCTACGATGATGCCGTCCACGGGAATCGTCTCACCTTCTCTGACAAGCAGGAGATCGCCTACGGCAACAGAGGAGAGGGGGACCTCCACGATCTCACCGTCCCGGATCAAGGAGGCTGTCTCTGGCATCATGGCGGCAAGCTCACCAATGGCACGAGCGGCACGATCCTTTGCTCTACCCTCTAAAGTTTTCCCCAGGGAAACCAGGGTCAAGATCATTGCCGAGGATTCGAAATAGAGATTGTGGTAATATTCGTGAACCAGCTCGTGATCTCCTGTGGAAATACCCCAAGCCATCATGCCGATTGCCGCCAGACCGTACAGAAGAGAAGCGGCAGATCCGATGGCAATAAGGGAGTCCATATTGGGAGCTCCGTGAAACAGAGCGAAAAATCCGTTGCGAAAGAAATGAAAGTTCAAAATGAGAACGGGCAGAGTCAATGCCAGTTGAATGAAGCCGAAGATGACACCGTTTTCGGTGAGAATCCCCGGAATGGGAAGTCCCAGCATACTGCCCATGGCGAAGATCATTAAAAGAACGGTAAAGACCGACGATATGATCAGATTTCTTACCTTCTTTCGAAATTCCTCGTCAGACCGCGCCTCCGTACGGGTAGCGGTTTTTTCCAAGCCGTAACCGGCTGAGCGGAGGGAACGCTCCAAAGCGGAAAAGAGGGCTGTCTCGCGCACCTGATCCTCTACGGTGACGGTAAGGGAATTGGTCAGGAGGCTTACCTGTACTCCCTCTTTGCCACAGACCTTGGCGGCGGCATGTTCTACATGAGCCACGCAGGCGGCACAGTTCATTCCTTTTATGCCATAACGTATTTTTTTCATGGAAAGTCCTCGCTTTTCAGTAGATTTCGTCAGGAGACGGTTGAGAAGAGAGATTCCTTCTTCGACTCTCTCGATAAGAACTGGGCAGTGATCCGGTCAGATGAAGGAAGGTTCTTGTAAAATATGAGGCATGAGGGAAGCCGCAGCACCTTCCTACGTTACCGATGCTCATCTGATCCTCTGCCAAAAGCTGTTTTGCCTTTTCGCAACGGATCAGATTGACGTAGGCGACAAAGGTATATCCCGTGATGCGATGAAATTCTCTGGCAAAATAATATTTGCTCAGTCCCACCAGCTCCGCTATCTCCTCCAGAGAAAGCTCCCGGTGGCTTTCGGAATGGATGTATCCCAACGCCTGCTTCATACAGGCAAGGAGGTGGGTATCGTTCCCCGGAGACTTCTCCTCTCGGCTATATTGCCGCCCGAGCAAAGTCATAATTTGAAGAACGGTGGCTCGGATACCCTGGGCGCGGTAGGGGGTGGCTTCCTCCAGACGGTATTCCTCAATGAGACGATCCATCCACCGCCTAAGCTCCTCATCTTGGATCAGATGCTGAAAGTGAATGCGGTTGGTATCAAAATGGTTGGCGAGACAAAAGGAACGGTCAATGATGAGACAGGCGTAACGGATATCCCCGTTGGTGGATATGGTATGAAGGCAATTGGTGTTCAGTACGATCACGTCTCCTTCGCGTACTGAAAGACGTTCTTCGTTACAGCTTACCCATCCCTGTCCCTCGGTTACATACAGTAGCTCCACGTTCTCGTGCCAGTTCCCGGGATCGGCTGGACAATCAAAGCGACGGTGCCCGAAGTGGAAAATAAAGGGGAGCGTCGGGTCCTTCATTCGATGGGCTTCGTATTGGCTCATGGTTCCTCCAAAATCGCAAGATTGTGTTATGGGATGGCAAAATCTATTCTTGACACATACACGCTTTTATTATACAATAGAATTGTCAAAAAGGCAACACAGAAACGTGTTTTTTTGAGAAAAATTTGCGAGAAAGCAAAATAGAGCAAAAAGAAAGGAAAACCGTTATGTATCAGTTTCCCATTGGCGTGATTATTGATTCCTTCCGTGCCGACACTCACACTGCCATAAAAAAGGCAGCCGCTTTGGGTGCCGACGGTATTCAGATGTACAGTACCCGAGGCGAAAATTCTGTTGAGAGCCTGAGTCCCGATAAGCGTCGGGAGCTTCTATCCTTTGTCAAGGATAACGGACTTCGGTTTTCCGCGCTTTGCGGCGATATGGGAGAGGGCTTCTTCCGTCCTCACCGAAATCCCGAGCTGATCGAAAAATCCAAGCGGATTTTGGATATGGCAAAGGATTTGGAAACCGACATCGTTACCACCCATATCGGTGTCGTTCCTGCCGATCCGAATGAGGATCGGTATAAGATCATGCAAGAGGCATGCTTTGAGCTGTCTCGCTACGCTGACAGCATCGGTTCTCATTTTGCCATTGAAACAGGACCCGAGAGTGCTCAGGTACTGAAGGGCTTCTTAGATAGCTTGAATTCCACCGGAGTAGCGGTTAATCTGGATCCTGCCAATTTAGTCATGGTGGCAGGCGACGACCCGGTACAGGCAGTGTATACCCTAAAGGACTATATTGTTCATACCCATGCCAAGGACGGTATCATGATCCGTCGGACGCATCCTGAGTACGTATATCACGTGTGGGATAAGCCTGAGGAGCTGAAGGGCGTGGAGCTCTTCCGAGAGACTCCCTTGGGGGAGGGAAAGGTGGATTTCCCCGTCTATCTGAGAGCGTTGGATGAGATTGGTTACCGAGGCTTTTTGACCATCGAGAGAGAGGTGGGAGAGGATCCTTCCGCCGATATTTACACGGCAAAAACGCACCTGATGAATATTATTCAAAAGAACTAAGGAGAAAAATTATGAAATATTCGGTTAGCTCCTATTCCTTTCAGCAGAAAATCTCAGCGGGTGCTATGACCCAATTGGATACGGTTCGTGCGGCGGCGGAAATGGGATTTGACGCCATCGAATTTACGGAACTTAAGCCGGTCAAAGCCCCTTCTTTGGAGGAGCAGTTGGCATATGCCGACCGTATCCGTGAAACGGCAGAGCAGCACAAAATTGAGATTGTTGCCTATTTGGTGGGAGCGAATCTTTATAGAGGCTCGGCAGAGGAGGACGATAAGGAGCTGGCGAGACTTCGGGGGCAGGTAGAGGTGGCTCATCGTTTGGGTGCCCGTATCCTTCGCCATGACGTGTGCTATTCGGAGCGGATTGGAGAACGGGTAATTGGCTTTGAAGCAATGCTTCCGACGATGGCTCGCCACGCGCGGGAGATCACCGAGTATGCGGCATCTCTTGGAATTCGTACCTGTAGTGAAAACCATGGCTTTGTGGCGCAGGACAGTGATCGGATGGAGCGGATGTACTACGCCGTGGGACATAGCAACTACGGACTGCTGGTGGATGTGGGTAACTTTGCGTGTGTGGATGAGGCTTCGGTCTCTGCTGTTTCTCGATTGGCACCCCTTGCCATTCACGTGCATGCCAAGGATTTTCATTGCTATCCTTTCGGAACGCCAAAGAGAGAGGACGCGAACCCCTTAGTGACTCGAGGCTGTAACCATTTGTACGGATGTACGATTGGAGAGGGAGATATTCCCGTGGCGCAGTGCTTGGCAATTTTAAAGCGGGCAGGCTATGATGGATACGTGACGGTGGAATATGAGGGAAGCGAGGATTGCATGCTCGGGATTCCTCGGGGGCTCGAACGGTTGCGATCCTATGAATAAGGTTTCATAAAATTCGATGTTTCCCCGGTAATCTGCCGGAGGCAAAAGAACACCCCCGGAAGACCAACAGGTCTTCCGGGGGTGTTCCGCCGTTTTAATAGTAGAAACTATGGTTTCCAATGGTGAAGGCGTAAGGACGGTTTTGCGAGATCCAGCTGCTGGTAGCAAGTCTCGGATTCATGAAAAAAAGAATTCGAGAGGAAATCGAATAACCCTCCAGACAGATCTTAGCGGCGCGAACGGCGGAAGCCGTGGGCGTGTTGTAGATCGTACCCATGGACACGGGGGAGAACTGTACTCCGCCGGTCCGATCAAAAATGACCCCGTAGATCGTGTTGGGATACTGACGGCTGGCAACTCGGTTCAATACTACGTTTCCTACGGCAATCTGACCGTATAGACTCTCGCCTCCCGCCTCAGCGGAAATGATTCGAGAGAGCCAGTACAGATCATTGGCATTGTAGTAAGACGAACCGCTTTTCAGTGTCTTACCGGTGGATGTGAGCGCTACCGTGCGGCTGTCTGCCAACCAGGAAAGCTCCAGGCAGAAGACAGAAGCCAGAGGGCGAATGGGAACGAACAGACGGTTCCCGATGTTCCGTACCGGCTGGGGGGTATAAAAATACCGCCCGGATGCCTCCACGTAGTACCCGCTGTCGGTGACATGGAGCACGGTACTGCCTTTGGTAATAGTCGCCGTAGAGGTACGGCTGTTCCAGGTGACGGAATCTGCTCCCAGCAGATCGGAAAAGGCTCGCAGGGGAACGTATGTAACCGATTGGAGAATCACAGCTTCTCCCTCGAGAATACTTTTACCGTCCAGTGTGATCTGAACGGGTGCCGCATCGGGGGGGAAGTCGTATCCTTCCGCCGCGCCGGCTCCCATGGAGAACGTACCGAGAAGCAGAGCCGCCGTCAGACCGAACAAGAGAAATAGACGAAGGGGTCGAATGGTTTGTCGTTGCTTCAAGCAATATACCTCCTGTATGTTTTTCGGCTCTTTAGCCGATGGAGATATTATACAGGAAACGGTCACGAAAAGCAACCCACAAGTTATGGGAGGGGAGGAAGACGTTGGAGAGCTTCCCAAAATCAACCGCTCACCTTACCGAATCTCTTCCTTGGAGAGAAAATAACGCCAAGGAAGAGCTTCCATTTTCTCTCGGAAATAGAAGTTCTTTTTGATTATGTGAAGGAACGGTGAAAATGAAAAAACACAGCTAACAGCCAATCGTGTCTATTAGCAATGCCGACTGATACGGATAGTCATAACGAAGCTTATAAAAAATGCGTTTCGTTTTACGAAACGCTACCGTACCTTTTCACTTTTAACTATTACTTGGAAAGTGAAATCGACAAACCTCTGTCGAAGTTTGTCGATTTCTGGTACGGGTGACAGGACTTGAACCTGCACGAATAAACACAAGATCCTAAATCTTGCGCGTCTGCCAATTCCGCCACACCCGCATATTCAGTTTTTTACGGGCAGCCGCGCCCGCGATACGGCTCAAAACATAGTCGATCCGCTCTCGAAAGGTCGCGACTCTCCTTGTTTTGTCGCCTTGTCGAACTCGCTGCATCGCCCACAGGGCGCGCTCGTTCTCCAAGCTGCCAATTCCGCCACACCCGTACGTACCTCCACATTGTATCATAAAACCGGATTTTTGTCAAGAAGTTTCCGTGAAAATAGGTGGCTAAAATAGGTGGGAAGATCTGAGACGAAGGAAGTGTATTGAAAAGGAAAGAAGTTATTTTGCTATTTTTGTGAGGAACGTAAACTTTTGTTGACAAGAAAAATTTTTTATGCTATAATCATCTAAACGATCAAAAAAGCTTTGTAATAAAAATTATAAATTTTAAAATTAGGAGGCTCGTTATGTCTTTCTCTACCTGTCCGCGGGTTAAAAGAACTCGGGCGAAAGAAGGAATTTTTCGCTTTTCGGAGCTTCGGATTTTTACTGTTGGCGACGGGAAGCGACTATTTCGTGCGTTGCGTGTATTTCATCCGGATCTTGTACTTAGGGAAAGTCCCCGAGAGGAAGCAAATGTCATTCTCTCTGTGGCATCGGTTTTCTCTTCCAAGGAGGAATTTTGCTCGGTCCGGATCGGTGAGAACTGTATCCAGATCCGTTGTCGTGACCAAAATGGCGCGCGAAATGCCGCCGCGATCCTGGCGCAGATCCTTCGGTTTGATGATGAAGGATACTTTATTCCTTGCGGTGATCTTGAAGATTGGCCCGATGCATCCTACCGCGGAATGATGCTTGAGTCGTCGGGACGCTCCTGGATTCCCATGGAACGAATTTACCGATATATCCGTGAGATGGCGTTGGCACGAATGAACGTGTTACAGTTTCATTTTATGGAGGATTCCGGATGTACCGTCATGCTTGACTCCTATCCCGATCTGTGGGGCTATGGTGAGAAAAACCTTCGTTATACAAAGGACGAGATCCGCGCGATGATTGCGTATGCCGATGAGCTTGGTATCCGAGTCACGCCCTTTGTTGAGGTTCTGTCCCATACCGTAGACTTCGCCATCAAGGCTGGGATTACCTGCGAAGGAGACCGGGAAGAAAACATGTTTGCTGTATGTGTCGGGTCAGAACATACCTATGCGGCAATAGAGAAGATTCTTTTCGAGGTTGCCGAGCTTTTTCCGGACGAGGTGATGCATATCGGGGCAGATGAATACGACATGTCTGGGGTCTCACCGCGCACTGCCTACTGGGAACATTGCCCGCGATGTCAGGCACTTTCAAAGAGACTTGGTTATGCCACGATGCGTGAGCTTTTCGTGTACGCTGTAGAGCGTGTCAACATGATCGTCAACCGTTTGGGAAAGGTGATGATGCTTTGGAATGCCGATCTCAAGCCGGGAGAGCTCCCCGAGGATCTGGAGCGCAATATGATCGTTCATTACTATCGGTCTGATAATATCCTTGGAAAGGAGAAGCACTTTGATCTTTGGCCCGATGGATATGTGGAGGACGGTTTCGCGGTTCTGAATTCCTATTATCCCGAGACCTACATGGATCTACCTGCCTATATGAGTGCCGAGAAGCTTTGCGGCTGGAGCTATCTGACGCGTCCCGCCGTGTCCGGCGGGAACCGTCATGGTATCATCGGCGGATGTTGCTGTGCTTGGAGTGAGGCGGAGCACTACGAGCGCACCATATCTCCGGCGATCTTCCTCTTTGCGGATCGCCTTTGGAATGCCGAGAGCGACCCCGTTCCCTACGATTCGGCGTACGGACGAACCTTGACTCGCATTCTTTTTGAAGGAAAGCTTCCCGTCGAAATGAACGTCTTTGATATCTTTGGAATGCTCCTCCCCCCGACCCATCAAACGGCGCTTGTTCACGCAAGATATCTTTCAGCATTGCTCGAAACACTTTGTCAGATCCGCGCTGCTCTTAAAGCATTGGCGGAGGAGGGAGATACACTTGCCGAAGCTTACCTCTCCGCGGCTGATGCCGCGATCAAGATCCGAGAGGAACAGCTCCAAAAGAAGGGACCCTTGGATCACAGGATTAAATTTGAAGGATAAAATCAAGGATAGTAAAAAGGAAAGCTCACCGTGACGGTGGGCTTTCCTTTTTACGCAGGGGGAGGGTGCCGAAATTCTTTTACAAATATGGTATATAAACTCAGATCTTCACAGCTTACAGCACAAACGATCTCCGAGGGAACATCAGTCTTTAAATTGCCGTTCAAATATAGGGTATTCTCCCAGGCTGTGTGCCAGTGCCAACTCCTCCTCGGTTTTGACCGTCCAGACAAATTTCGGAGCGTGATAAAGGCGAGTGGTGATCCGTACGGGAAGAGAATTTCGATCTTCCTTGTTATAGGCTATAAAATCGGGCTTTGCCAGGAAGTTCAACGTCATATACGTAAGGGCAAGATTTAGAACGGTTCGCTTTTTCTTCTCTCTGCACACGTTGGTATACAGCTGTCCCCGAAAGGCGTCGGGAAGGTACTCCTTGATTTTGCGGATCAGTAAGGGGTTGAAGGATTCCAGGCAGTAGGGACCCTGATAGTCGGAAAGAAGCTTTGCCACCTTTTCGCAAAGAGCTACGTTAAGATCCTCCCCCTTTAACTCCACAAGGAGGGGCACTCTGCCGTTCACCAACGCCAGAACCTGGGCGAGAGTGGGGATGGTCTGGTCGGTGCCTGCCAGGGAAAGAACACTCAGTTCACTTGCATCCAGCTCGCACAGCTTTTGATCTCGTCCGGTCATGCGGAGCAGAGTATAGTCGTGAAAGACCATGACCGTTCCGTCTCGGGAGAGCTGAACATCCAGTTCAATACCAAAGCCCTCCTCACAGGCACGGGCAAAGGCGGCGAGAGAATTTTCGGGAATCCCGTTCCCATGCAAGCCGCGGTGGGCGTAGTTCCCGAGAAGAATCGGGTCAGGGGTTACTTTTTTACCGGGACGGACCAGAATCAGCAGGTAGAGCAAGCAAAGTATTGCTAAAATGGCAAGTAATATGAAACAAATTACCATAATTATCATAATCAATCTACCTCAAGATGTGACAGCACATCCTTTTTGTCAATATTTTTTGCGTCACCGTGCTTTACAAAGAACATGGTGAGGAAGGACAACATAACAAATACGGTACCGAAGGCAAAGAAAATGTATCGCATGCCGATCAGGTCGTAAAGCAGACCCGAAAGAATGGGTGCTACGATCTGAGCGGACATAGAGGCGGTGTAATAATACCCTGTATATTTTCCCACGTCCCCACCCTTGGCAAGCTCCACTACCATAGGGAAGGAGTTCACGTTGATGGTAGCCCATCCGATTCCCGCCAGAATAAACACAGGAACCATGATCATCTCGGGAGTGGAGGGTGTAATAAAATTGCCGATAAAAAAGGCGGAGGCAAGGATCAGAACGCCGGCAAGAATGGTTTTTCTTCTTCCCACCCGAGAGGCAATGAAACCAACGGGAATATAGGAAACGATGGCGGCTGCTTGGGCAATGATGAGAGTCAGATTGAAGTCAAAGCCGAGGATGTTGGTGGCGTAGACCGAATATTTACTGGTAATGGAGTTGTAGCCGATATACCAAAGAGCCACCGATGCCAGAATAAGCATGAGAGAGGTGAACTCGGGCTTGGATAGCCTGCGCTTTGCCTGTCCGCCGTCCTCGTCGGAGGGGGTGTCTGCCAACCCCAAACGAAGGGACTCTTCCTCCATTTCCCGAGCCCACTGCTTTTCCTTTACACTGAAGAGGAATACCACAAGTCCGGTGAGCATAATAGCGGTAACAGCGACCACGTAGCCTGTATACTGCATATAGTGATTTTTCGAGGTGGCGAAAACGATTCCCAGCACGAGAACCAGAATTCCTCCTGCGGTTCCGGTGAGATTGATGATGGCATTTGCCTTGGAACGAAGGGGCTTGACGGTCACGTCGGGCATGAGGGCTACCGCGGGGGAGCGGAACACTGCCATCGCAATGAGCACCACAAGTAAAGTCGCGATAAATCCGATGAAGGGAAGGGGATTTTCCAGAGTGAGCTTCACCGTCATTTCCTGTGTTAGCTGAGCAAACGCCTCGTCGGAGAGAGCACCCTGCTGAAGTTGGGGAATCCCCGCGGCGGCGACTTGTGCCAGCTGATAGTTATCGATCAGGGTGAGACATACGAAGGCAACCATGGCAAAAAGGGATCCGATGACGATAAAGGGAGTACGCTTTCCATATTTTGTATTTGCCTTGTCAGAGAGGGATCCGAAAATGGGAAGCAGAAATACCGCCAGGACATTGTCAATAGACATAACCGCGCCGGATGCCGTTTGAGGAAGTCCGAAATGGTTTGTCAAGATCAGCGGAACGATGGCATCGTATGCCTGCCAAAATGCCGAAATGAGAAAGAACGCCATTCCCACAAGAAATACGCGCTTATAGTTGAGCTTCATAACAAACTCCTTTCGAGAAAATAGATCCGTCAGACCTATATAGTATGTACCTTCAGTATACCATATAATTGACTTTTTGTAAAGAAGTTGTTTTTAAAAGGGGCTCAACTTGTATCCTTCTTGACAAATCGATGCCTGTGTGGTACAATGATAGTGTAAAAGCCAAATCTTGACAGACCGAGAACGGCAAAAAATATTTAGAGAAAGTCCCTCATGGAGGGGGCGCAACGAGAGGTATTTGATGATGAAAAAGTATCATTCGATCAAGCCGGGTAAGCCCTGGTATGACACAGAAGGAAAAAGAATACAGGCTCACGGTGGAGCTATACTCTTCTGGCAGGATACGTTTTACTGGTACGGAGAGAACAAAGAGGGTGTAACCGATGAGAAGCTTTTGTGGCACAACGGCGTGAGAATGTATTCCTCCAAGGATCTGTACAATTGGAAGGACGAAGGCGTGGTATGCGCTACTCACCCCGAGGATCCCGACAGTCCCCTCCACCCCTATAGCAAAATGGACAGACCTCATATCCTGTATAACGACAAAACCGAGAAATTCGTGTTGTGGATGAAGATCATGGGGAAGGATAAGATCCAATATATGACGGTGGCGACCTCGGATAAGATTACCGGTCCCTACCGAATTGTGAACGAGACGATTCACCCCGGTGGTATGAACTCGGGAGATTTTGACCTGGTCAAGCATGAGGACGGAAGTGCCTGCATCGTGTTTGAACGGGTACACTCGGATATGATAGTGATGGATCTGACCGAGGATTATCTAGATACTACTACCCGCTATTCTGTACATTTACCTCGGAAATGCCCACCCTACGTCAGAGAAGCACCGGCGGTGTTCCACAGACAGGGAAAGAACTATATTATTACGTCGGGAACCACGGCGAAATTCCCTAACGCATCGGAGACGGTGCGCTATGACGATATTCACGGAGATTGGGAGGAGCTGGGAGATCCTTTTGTTGACGACGTAAAGAGGACCTCCTTTGACAGCCAGATCTCCTGCGTGTTTAAATATCCTTACGCGGAGGATCTGTATATTGCCATGGGAGACCGTTGGCTTACCGACCTTCCCGAGGACAGACCCGACATTACGGCAATTTTCGAAAGCAAATACGATCCGGATAAAAAATCCGATCTTGCGAATTTCCCGCTCTACTCCCTCACCGCTAAGAATACCTCCCTGGCGGACTACGTGTGGCTTCCTGTGAAATTTGTGGACGGAGTACCGAAGATCGAGTGGTTGGATGAATGGACGATTGAGGATCAGATCGCGAAGAGCTGAGCCCTCGGAAGACAACCTGCAAAAAAGATGAGAGTAGGCTTCTTCTCATAAGGAGGTTTTGAAACTTATTAGGAATGAACTGGGTGGCTTGTCACCCCTGTTCGCCAGCGTGCACTCCAAGCGCGTTCTATGAATAAAAATCGGCAGAGATATGGCTTCTCTGCCGATTTTATTTAGATGGCATCAGCGAAAAACAGTGTCACCAAAGCGAATTTTCCGAGAGTTCCGCGATATCCCCGTCAACAAAGCCGGCAGCGGAAAGATATTGTTCTACCTTAGCCCGCGCGTCTTCGTAGCCATGATGCGCATCCGATCCGTAGGTAACGGGAATCCCCATTTCGAACAGCTCTCTTAAAAAACCGGCGTATTGGTGCCGAAATTTTTCGGTAGCCTGCTCGGTAAGGAAAAAGTGAGCGTTACACTCTACGTATTTGCCGTTTTCCTTTAACGCCGCGGCAATGTCCATATTCATTGAGTGCGGTATAACGGAAAAATCCTCATACCAAATGCTTTTGCCGTGGTACCAAGGATGACCGAGAATGGTAACACGCTCATCGCACGCCAGCCACATTTGCTGACGGTACCATTCCTTTACGGAAGCGTCAAGATCCGGGGGGAGCCTGTGTGCGTGCGGAATGTCAACCCGGCAGTGTGCCGCACCGACGGCATATCGAACGCCAAGTGCCATTAGCTCCTCTTTGGTTTGGGCAAGCTCAATATCAAAAGGCTCGGAAAGGACAGGAGCAATGTAACCCTCTTTGGTTCCATGCTTTTGAACATAGTCAAATCTGGGTTTATCGATGGGTGTCAGTTCAACACCGAGCACCAAAAAAGGATACTTTTTCTGCGCTGCCTTTACAGCGGAAGCGGATCTGCGTAAATCATCTGTAAACTTTTCATCGTTCAGGTTTGCGTGGTCAGTAATGCCAACACGGCATAGTCCCTGCTTTCTTGCTTGTTGAGCAATTTCTTCGAGTGTTGTCGAAGCATCATACGAGTATTCGCTATGGATATGCCAATCTGAATGTATCAAGGTCGTTTCCTCCATTTAGTTTATAAATTTTCTGAATTTATTATATCACATTTTTATCTTGAAGTCAATAAAAAATTAGAGAATGGCTAACAAAATTTTTAGCCACTCTCTAACTTTTATTTTTGTGTGAATTTCTTGATCAGTTCCATAAGTTCGGGAGAAACAACGTGTTCTATTC
>JAFTRY010000008.1 GCA_017462035.1 Clostridia bacterium | reverse complement strand
GCGGAGGAAACATCCGAAGAAGCCGAGGTGCTTCTCACTGAGGAAGAGACCGTCGAGGAAGAACCGGAAGAAACATCCGAAGAAGCCGAGGTGCTTCTCACTGAGGAAGAAGTAGTCGAGGAAGAAGCGGAGGAAACATCCGAAGAAGCCGAGGTGCTTCTCACTGAGGAAGAAGTAGTCGAGGAAGAAGCGGAGGAAACATCCGAAGAAGCCGAGGAGCTTCCCGCAGAGGAAGAAGCGGTTGAGGAAGAGTCGGAGAAAAATCCGGTATCCGTGGAAGCAGATGAAGCTACCGTGCTTTTGGGAGCTTTGAAGGGAATGTTCCAATCTGAGGAAGCGGTGGTTCAGACCGCAAACGAGGATTCTGCACCCTGGGACGAGGATGCTCACGTAGCGGTCCGCGCGGAGGAGGTCGATTCCTTGATGACCGACAAGGAAGTGAAGGAATACCAGAAAATGGCTACTGTTCCCACTGAACATTATACCGGAAGTAAAAAAGCGCAGGTGAACGTAGATACCATTTCCGAAGCGTTTGCTGACGGAGATACGGTTACGCTCAATTCCTTGAAGGAAAAGAAGCTGATTGCGAAAAACGTGGGCTTTGTAAAGATTCTTGCCCGAGGCAAGCTGGACAAGTCGCTGATTGTAATCGCTCAGGACTTCAGTATGGCGGCGGTGAAGATGATTCTGCTTACAGGCGGTCAAGCTATCGTGACCAAACCTTCCGCCGAACGAAAGGGAAAAAAGTCATAATTACAGTACCTATAGAGATACCCGTGTGTTCTTGAAACACACGGGTATCTTGTAGTATGAATAGGGGAGTGACTTTTTTCGACTAAGAGGTTTGGATTTTAGGCGGAGACCTGCAAGATTTTTCTGAAAAGCTCTTGACAAATGCGACTGTTTGGCGTACAATATAGATATCACTTGCGGGCATAGTTTAGTGGTAAAACCTCAGCTTCCCAAGCTGATGCTGCGGGTTCGATTCCCGTTGCTCGCTCCAAAGAATCCTTGGGGAAATTTTGATTTCCCCAAGGATTCTTTTTGTATAGCGAAACCCTTCTGTCGGTGGTTGTGAGTTTGATGCGAATGGGCAAGCAGCAATGTGGTCAACGGTAAAAAATCCCCACACGGATCCCTAAGATCCGTGTGGGGATTGTAAATATGTTGGTAGCTCGATTAGTTAAACTTTTCGATGAACGCTGCCAACTGAGTGGTCGCAACACTCATGGAAGTCTCAACGATACTTCCGAGACCGCCGGGGGCGGTTGCGGGTCTGATATAGTTACGGTAGCAGTGGAAGCCTGCGTTGCCGTCTGTCTGAGTAGTACCCATTGCGCTGGTATAGATGAAGCCAAAATCGTAGTAGGTGTTGTTGATCACGTAGTCAAACATCTGCGCCTTGAAGGAGGTCTTCATGTAACGCTGCTTGAAGGACTTCTCGTACAGAGCGGGACGAACTTCCTGGAGAGACTGATAGTTCATTACCTCAAGAGCGGCAGTAGTTGCCTCTGTGCTCTCGTATACGTTGGAGGGAATACCCAGGATGGAGTACTCATCGTGAGGAATGGAACGGTATTCGGTCTGGTTTTCATCCCACAGTGGGTAAGGCATAACCGCATAGTCCCATGCAAGATCCTTCAGAGTGGAGGAAATATCTTTCAAAATGCCGCCGTAGAACATAGCAGTTCCATCCACGAAGGGGTTAATACCGTTTTCCCAGCCTTCTTTTGCATTTACAGAAGGATTGGAGTGATACAATGTACGGAGAGCCTCACCGATATTGATTGCGCGCTCGTCATCGTAGTCGGGAGTTGCACCGCCACGGTCATCACGCTCTACAGTGTTGATTGCCAAAGCACCCAAGAAGCCGTCGATGGAGGTGGAGTTCATCTGGAGAGAAGCACCCCACATGCCGGTATCCGCGCCGTTACCCATCTGCGCGATGCATTGCAGGAAGTACTCATAGGTCCAGGTACGGTCATATACGTGGTTGAGAAATTCCTCGGTGGACTCATTCAGGATATCGTTGACCAAAGCCTCGTTAATGGTCAGACACTCAACACGCTCCATAGCGGAGGTACAAGCATCACCAACCATAAAGTAAAGCTTGCCGTTAATGGTTGCTTCCTTGGAGTAGGACTGGTTCCACCAAGCCTTAGTGAAGTCCAGATGATTCTGGGCGTCCTCAATGGCGTTCATGTCCAAGAACATGTTTTCAGCCGCCCAAGGAGCTGCATAGTACGCATAGTTCGCGGTGATGTGGTAGACCTCCTCGCCGGTGCTCAGTGCATTGGAGAGAGCCTGTTTCTGCTCAGCATAACCGCCCTCAGCGTCTTTCCAGATCAGTTTAACCTTCAGGTAATCCTCCACAAAGGCGTTTCTCTTGTATACCGCATCGGGAACGAGCTCACCGGTCAGCTCTTCGGTATACAATTCGGTATTGGTGTTTTTTCTTTGCAGGACAGCCAGCTCTTTGCCGCCAAAGTCCATACGCTGAACGTCCAAAACTTGGGTCTGGTCGTCGCTTTCGATTACATCTGTGGTAGTAGAGGTGTTGCTTTCTTCGACGTTTTCTTCCTCTTTATTACATGCCACAAAGCTGAAGAGCATCAAAAGAACCAACAGAACAGAAATAATTCTTTTCATAATAATCCCCTTTCTTTTTTTATTTCTGTAGGTATATCATACCACAAAAAATAAGGTTTGTAAATCAGATATTGTGGCAATTTTACCCTCAAAAACTCAGAAATTGTCTTAATTTTAATCTGTTTTTTACCAATCTGTTATTTTGCTTAAAACTGAGCCTCATATTTTGTGCAAATTGTATTATAGCGAAGAATGGAAGGAAAATACAATTTATGAGTAAAAAGTAAAGTCAAAACACAAAGACGGGAATCATGGGGTGCAGGGGTTTTATTTGGCGAGTGTCCGTTGGGAAGCGAGGCTGTAGGGGAGTATCGGCACCGCTTCCATATTAGTTTAGTGTTCCTTCCTCCAAGGAGAACATTTGGCATACCTGTGCCATGAGCCCCGGAGAGGCAGATAGGGAGGGGTCAGCGGTAATGAGAGACTTTGCCTCCTCTGAGGCAATTTGAAACAGCTCGCTGTCATCACAAAGTTCTGCCAGACGAAAGCGAACACCACCGCTTTGCCGCAGTGCTCCGCCGGACCCGTTTCGTAAAAAGTCGCCGGGTCCTCTCATTTGGAGATCCTTTTCGGCAATGGTGTAGCCATCATAGCAGGATCGCATGATCTGTAAGCGGTCATGGGATTTTTCCGAATCTCCGGTTGCCTCAGACACCAGAACGCAATAGGATTTTCGCTTGCCCCGTCCCACTCGTCCTCGGAGTTGATGAAGCTGGGAAAGTCCAAACCGTTCCGCATTCTCCACGATCATCAGGCAGGCGTTGGGTACGTTGACTCCCACCTCAATGACGGTGGTAGAAACCAGAACATCTGTCTCTCCCGAGACAAACCGTTGCATAATGACATCCTTCTCCTTGGGCTTCAGCTTGCCGTGAAGAAAGGAAATGGAAAGGGAGGGGAATTGCGTCTGCAATTGCTCTGCGTAGGAGACGGCGGATTTAAGAGGAAGCTTGCGGCATAGTCTGCCCTCTCCGTCTATCTCATCCAACGTCAAGTCTGCCTCCTCTTCCTCTGTGGTTTCTACGGAAGGGCAGACTACATACACCTGACCGCCCTCGGAAACCTGCTTTAAAATAAATCCGTTCAGCCGTTGCCGATAATCCTCGTTGACCACGAAGGTATCCACCTTTTGTCGTCCGGGAGGCATCTCATCAATATTGGACACCTCCAGATTACCGTAAAGGGAGAGAGCTAGGGAACGGGGAATGGGAGTCGCGCTCATGACCAGTGTGTGTGAAAGATGATTCTTTTCTGCTAATGTTGCTCGCTGGTGTACGCCGAAACGGTGTTGCTCATCCGCCACCATCAAGCCCGGAGAAGAAAATGTGACGCCCTCGCTGAGTAACGCCTGGGTTCCAATCACCACCTGGATGCGATTGGTCGGATCCTCGGCGCAAAGTCCGCTATGGATCCGTTTCTTTTCAGCGGAAGAGAGGGCACCTACCAGAAGCTCACAGGAAATTCCCAAGGGCTTGAATAGGGCAGACAGATCGGCATAATGCTGACGGGCTAAAATCTCGGTGGGAGCCATCAGTGCCGCTTGATAGCCGTTTTGGACAGCAATCAGAATTGCCGCCGCGGCGCAAACGGTTTTTCCGCTCCCAACGTCTCCCACCACCAGTCGGTTCATAGCGATGGGCTTTGCCATGTCTCTGCGTATGTCCTCGATGACTCTTTGCTGAGCACCGGTAAGAGCGTAGGGAAGCTGATCCAGCAGAGGTGCTATGTCGCCTCGGCGGCAGGCGGGAGCGGCGGCGCGGGTGGTTTTTGAGCCCACCAGGGAAAGCCCCAGAGAAAAGGTAAAGAATTCATCAAAGATCAAGCGTTTTTTTGCCGTCGCAAGGGCTTGAAAGCTTTCAGGCAGATGAATGTTTCGCCGAGCATAGGCGAGAGGACATAACCTGTGCTTGCGGCGGATCTCTTCCGGGAGAGGGTCCTCTTCCTCCCAACAGGCGGCAAGAACCATCGCAGATTTCATATCCTTGGCGAGCTGTTTTTGGCTGAGCCCTTCGGTAAGAGGATATACGGGAAGCAGGGGAGGAAGCTCTTTGCCCTCGTGAATGGGCTCATACGCGGGGGAGGTCATGGAATACCGCCCGCCCTTGGTCTCTACCTTTCCGTAAAAACGGAAGGACTCTCCTATTACGAAGGTGTTCCGCAAGAATTCTTGATTGAAGAATGTAATTTCACAAATACCGCTTTCGTCGTAGGCGCGGAATTTAAGCAGAGAGAGTCTGCCTCGGATCCTGGTGCTTTTTGGCTCGGTTCCGATGACGAGAATATGGGAGGTCTTTTTTCCTTCCTCAAATTCAGAGAGAAGACGCACGTCTCCTCGGTCTTCATAGCCTCGGGGGTAGTGAGCCAACAGATCCTCCACCGTTTCAATTCCCAGGCGGGCGTAAGCGGCGGCACGAACGGTTCCCACTCCGTATAGCTTTTTGATATCCGTGGACATCTGCCCCACCTCCTTTTTTATTCTAACATAATTATAAACCGAAGAAAAAAATCTGTCAAGAGGCAAAGAAATTTTCCCGGTTTTGATGCCGAGAAAGAAAAATTTACCGATTTTTCATAAAAAAATGAAAGAGAAACATTTTTTTATATTGACAATGGGGTAAAATTGGAGTATAATAAATAAGAATTAGAATATACGGAGGTTACTCATGAAAAAATTATTGGCGATTGTTCTTGCCGCCCTGCTTCTTTTGTGCTTCGTCGGATGTGGAAAAGAAGATGAAGATAAAAACCTGGCGGACGATGATAACGAGCTGGAAGGCATTGAGGAACTGGTTTATAACAACTTTGTTTATGACGTAAACGAAGAGGGTGATTACGAGATCATCGGATACCGCTATAATGATACCGCCGCAGTGGCAATCACCGTTCCTTCTGAGATCGATGGAAGAGCAGTAACCGGTATTGGTCAGGCAGCGTTCAAGGCAAGCAAGACCATTCAGTCGGTGACCATTCCCGAAAGTGTTACATACATCAGTGACTATGCGTTCTACGATTGTGACGCGTTGACATCCATTACATTGCCCGCATCGATTACAACGATTGGTATGGGTGCGTTCCAGGATTGCTCCAATCTGACTACCGTTACGATCGGCGGTGTGGTCACGGATTTGGGTGATTTCGCATTTATGAACTGCGAAAAGCTTACTGGCGTTACTCTGCCTGAGGGCATGTTGACCGTTGGCGAAGGCGCATTCTGGAATTGTAAGGCTCTCACCGCTATTACCGTTCCTACTACTGTGACTGAGATCGGTACGGCAGCGTTCTACGGGTGCACCGCACTGTCCAGCGTGACTGTGAAGGGTACTGTCAGCAAGATCGGTGACGTGGTTTGTAACGCTTGCGCTGATGACTTGAAGGTTTACGTGACCGCTGATTCCGCTTTTGCAAAGTATGCGGCTGAAAACGGTTATACCATTGGTTAATTAAATTGCAGATAAACAAAGCGTTGTGCCCGTGGGCACAACGCTTTTTTCTGTATTTTTTCAATTTTCATTCCACATCAAGGTGAAACTTCAATGTTTGGTAGTCTCCGAGGGGAGAGGGGAAGCGGGTTACCAGACCTACGTTCATCAGGGTGCTGCCAGATGCTACCAGATCCAACTCTCGAACACGGTAGTTCTTCTGGGGATCCAAACCTAACAGGCGGATTCGCTTTGGCTCTCCGCCTGCTTGAAGCTGACGGCGGTAGGTGGTTAGAATTGCTCGGGACTGATCCTTCGCAACCACGAGAAAGCTGAAGTAATTGGAGGTCATGGGATTATCCAGACGGTAGAGGTCCCCCTCCAGGATCAGATCCTGGCAGGACTTGTATTCCTTGATCTCCTCCGCAGTGCGAGCACGGTCCTCATCGGTCCAATCACTGGCATCCAGCTCGTATCCGGTAGCTCCCAGATGGGCAATATCGGAACGGGTCTTGTAGGAAATGGGTCGCTTGGTAGTAATGTTGGGGGAGTGAGAAACGTGACAGCTCATGGCGGACAGGGGGTATACCATGGAGGTTCCGTACTGAATGCACGTACGGTCATCCGCATCGGTATTGTCCGAGGTCCAGATCTGAGAGAAATAGTGGAGCATAGCCGGGTCGAAGCGTGCGCCGCCGGCAGAGCATCCCTCGAAGAACACCTGGGGATTTGCCTCTACAATGCGCTCACACAAGTCATAGAGCCCCAGAGCGTAACGATGAGCAAACTCAGCCTGTCTCTCGGGAGCTCGTCCCCGGGAATAGGTTTCCGTAGCGTTTCGGTTAAAGTCCCACTTCACGTAAGAAATATTATTTTCACGGATCACACGGTTTACCGTTTCTACGATATAATCTCGAACGTCCTTGCGAGTGAGATCCATCATCATCTGGCAACGTCCCAAGCAGGGCTCACGACCGTCAATGGTGATGGCATAGTCGGGATGATTTTTGAGGAGATCGGAATTGGGACCAATCATTTCGGGCTCGAACCAAAGACCAAACTTCATTCCCTTACTGTGAATGTGCTCGACCAGGGGTGCAAAACCGCCGGGAAGCTTTTGGGGATTGACGATGTGCCAGTCACCCATGGAGCTTTTTTCGTTATCTCTCGAATAACCGAACCAGCCGTCATCCAATACGAAGGTATCAATTCCCGTACCTGCGGCTCCGTCAATAATGGCTTTAAGCTTGTCAAGAGTAAAGTTGAAGTGCGTACCCTCCCAGTTATTGAGTACCAGGGGACGGGGTTTTTTCACGTACTGTTTGTTAATGAGGTGGTTTCTATACGCGTCGTGGAAGGCACGGCTCATGCCGCCAAGTCCGCAATCGGAGAAGGCGAGAACGACCTCGGGCGTTTCGAATTCTTCGCCGGGAGCCAGATCCCAATGGAAGTCAAAATCGTTAATACCGCCGGTGAGCAGTGTGTCACCGCCGGAGGTTCCTTCCGCCTTCAGTACGTAAGAGGAAGAGTAGACTAAGCTGACACCGTAAACCTCTCCCTGGTTTTCGTCGGCGTGCTCCGAAAGAATTCCCATAAAAGGATTGAGTGCCGCGGAGGAGGAGAGCCGCTTAGAGTCAATAGAAACCACGCCGTGATGAAGGGGAATGATCTCCATTCTCCGTTCTCTGCACCAGGCACCGTGGAGTGATAGCATCCGATATCCGTTGCCGGGAAGCCCCATGGAGAAGGAGTAGGCGCGACGGAGGATCGCTTTCCCGTTCGTTCCGTTGCGGTATACCGCGCGGCGGGCTATGACATTGCTGTCATCATAGGCGGTATAGTACAGGTCGGCTTGAAAGCCGGTCAGCTTGTCCTTTAAACGTAAAACCAGAGTCTCTCCGCCGTCCATAGAGGGCATCCCGGAAATTTTCGGCTTTTCAGAAAGGATCTCGTGTCCCTCGTATAACAATTCGGAGATGCGGTCTCCGGAAGGATTTTCAACCAAAATGGCAGGCTCTCTGTAGTCGCCCCTTCCGTAATTGGTCAGTTCACTGGGAATGGTGTGCATATTTCGACCGGTGGAACCGAAAGGGATCGTACCTTCGGCGGCACCGCCGGTTCGCATATGCAACAGAGAATCGTGGGGGATCTTTTTGCCAAAGTAGAGATGTTCCGGATATCCTGCGGTGAGGCAGAAGGCATAAGTGACGTCTTTACCATCCAGATAAAAGGTTTGGGTATCGGCACAGTAGGTTACAGACATGATCATCCTCCTTTTCGTCTAACCAAATTTATGTTACTTAATTATAGCATTTGGAATTGCAAAAAGCAACCCCAAATAGAAAGAAAATTTTTCTTTTTAGCCGAAAGCGGACATACAGATTAGGGCGGCACACATGGTGACGCAACCCAGAATATTTTTGAAGGAAAGCTTTTCACCGAAGAAGATCCAGGAGCACAGCACGCTTAGGATCAATACACTGGAGCTGTCAAAGGTATAGAGAATGGACAGGTCCATTTTATCAATGAGTCCCACCAGCATATGGGTGGCAGCGGCAATGGATAAGGCGCTTCCCAGAAGGTAAAGAAGAGAGGGCCGGTTTTGTTTCATGGCAAGGAAGGCGCTTTTTTTCTCTTTGGTGAAGAGAAGGACAAAGGATAGAAGAACGGCGCAAGTATAGGTCAGTGCTACCATTTCTTCCTTTTCGCTTACCCCAGTTAAGCGTTGCTGACAGTCTAAGAGTGTTCCGTAAATTCCGTTCGAGATGCCAAGTCCCAAGCATGCGATCCAGAAGGATTTCTTCGTGACCCTCTCTTCCTCCTTTTTATTGCTAACCAAATAAACCGAAACAAGGACTACCGCGATACAGATCATTTTGAAGAGGGAGATGTGATCGCCAAAGATCACGCGAGCGACCAGCAGGGGAAGGACGATGGCACCCGCGATGGAAAAGATCATAAGCACAGAATACGGACCCGTCTGAGATGCCTTGATGATGCAGGTATTGTAGACGACCAGTGCCAACCCGTTCAAAATTCCCAAAAGGAGCGTAACAGGGGAAATGTGGATTCCCGTTCCACAGAGCAGAAAGGAGATTGCCGCCACGATCACGCCACTGAAGATCGTAAACACGGGAGAAGCCAAATTTGGATCTCCCGGATAGTGGTCGGAATACTTTCGGCAAAGCAGGGATTGAAGTGTACAGAATAGGATCATGATTGCCATGATCAAAACAGTTTGAATCGTCATTGTGTTCATCCGTTTCTTTCAAATTATATTTCCATAAGATTATATCAAAGAAGTACCGGGTTGACCATAGATAATTCATAAGAAAAAATGAAAAATCGATAAATTCTTTTAAAAAAGGCGTCAAAATTTCGCATAAGCTTTTTGATTTTTCTGTTGCGTTTTCAAGGTGGATATGGTACAATATCATCAGAATCACAGAGGGGGGCTTGACATGGAAAATCCGAATTTGAAGGAATTGCTTCAAATTTTCTATATGCTGTCGGGAATGGACATGGCAGTTTTCAATACCGATTTCCGTTGCCTGATGAACGTGACCTACGATGCGCCCTACTGTTCTGCCATTCACCGCTCAAAGGTGTGTCTGGATCGCTGTCGAAGATCGGATTCGGAAGCCTTTCACCGTGTGGCAGAAACGGGGAAACCTTACTTTTATACCTGTCCCTTCGGTCTGTTTGAGGGGATTCTTCCGATTTTGGATGGGGAGCGGTGCCTGGGGTATTTATTCATCGGTCCCGGTATGACGGAGGAGGCTGGCGGAGAAGAGCGCATGCTACAAATTGCTAAGAGTCACTCAGAGGAGTTGGATTTGGAGCTTCTCGAACGGCGTATGGTCTTCGTTGCCCGAGGTGATCGCAACAGCATGGAATCCTATGCCAAGCTTGCCACGATTTTCGCCGAATATATTGTCAGCCATCATTTGGTCCTTCCCCAAACCCGTAGCTTGGGGCAACAGATCAAGGAGTATATTCGAACCAATTTGGGGGAGAAGATTACCTTGTCTAAGCTGAGCAAGGCACTTCATTGCAGTACCGTGACCTTGACCGAGAGCTTTCGGAGGGAGTACGGGATCACCATTATGGAGTACGTAGGGCAGGAACGGCTCCGTTTAGCGAAGGAGCTGTTGCGGGACGGGGACTATTCCATCAGAGAGGTGGCGGAGCAATGCGGCTTTCCCGATTCGGAGTACTTCTCCCGGTTCTTCAAGGCGAGGCTTGGACTCTCTCCCTCGCGGTGGCGGAATCAACAAAACAGTCATATTTCGTCTTCCTCTTCCATACAATCATAATAGGATCGGAAGAAAGCGGGAGGGGCTATGGGGACAACCATTACATGTTTTGGGCATATTACCGAGGAGGGAACTTCTTTGGTGGAATGGAGGCTCATGCTTCCGTCCTGTGAATTATGGCGGGGTATGGAGGAGTTTTACCGTGAACTGGGGGACGATGTCATCACCCGATTTTGCGAAGGGGTTCTTGGCGAGCGGGCAAGAAGGGAGTACGCAGAGAGCGGTGATCCGCTGAAGCGATTTCATTTTCCTGCGTTTCGCTATACGCTGGAGGGAAAGATCTGCTATGAGACCGCCTCTCTGATTTCGATTCGATTGGATGCGGCACTTCGCAGAAAAGGGGAACACGCGCCGCGGTCTGTTGGGGTGGAGGCTCACACCTGGGAGGTGGAAAGCGGGATGCTTTTACCGCCGAAGCAGGTGTTGGAGGCTGTAGGTGAGGAGGCAATGAGCCGTAAGGAGCGGCGAATGACCAAAAGTGTTTTGCTGACGGCGGAGGGAATATTCCTTTGTGACGGAACCAAGTTATTCCCCAGAGAAAATAAGAAAATATAAAAGCTCTCCGATACTCTTTGAGCATCGGAGCGCTTGTCGCATAAGGCGAATTATTTTATTCTCCATTCATTCTTTAAAAACCCAGACATACAGAATGTTATCTCATCTATGCTTGCCGCTTCATCTATGTTTTTTTCGAGATATTCCTCAGAAAAAATATAAAAACCGAACATATCACCATCTCTATAGCTTAAACCATTCATTCCCGCTAAACTACAATGATATAATACATCGTTATCTTTTATTTGAAGTTCCGCATTGCAATGGAGTGTGGATTTGTTTGAAGCAGTTCGATCATGACGAATCCCGCTAATCAATGTCACCGAATTGAGCGAATCGGTTCCATATGATCTAAAAAAGATTCTATAATTACTTTCATCAATATCACTGATTTCAATTCGACACCCATCACGTTGATAAATCACTTTTCCTATATTGGAAGTGATATTTTTTAAATTTATGCTGAATTCGATTGTTTCGTTTATTGGATCACATACATAATCGTATTTTTCTGGATGATCCGCAAAATAAGCAATTCCTTTTCGCCATATTCCAAAGGCTCTGGAAAGAACTCCCCACAGCACTCCGGCGATTAAAACGGTACAGACGAAGGTTGTTATTATATAAGATTTCTTTGTTTTCTTCATTAGAGTGTCCCCCCATGAATCGTTGATTTGAATGAGTATTGAAGTTTTTGAACATGTGAACTCCCCGATGCTCCACGGAGCATCGGGGAGTGTTTGCCTGTTTTGAGTTTATTTTTTGATCTGCGCCAAAATTTCTTTTGGGTAATACGCCTGGGTATGGGAACGTTTTCCGTTGACATCGGTTACAGTGAGACGGAAATAGTGATCGAGCTCATGAAACGTAAAGGATGCCTCACAGAGAGGTTTCCCGTCCGAGGGAAGGGCGCGCTTCGCGCGTCGGCAATCCGTGGTCAAGGCGATCTCCGCCGCGTCGGAACAACGGATGTGGATATGACCGTCTTCCACATACAGATCGTGAATCAAGGGTCCCTGGGAGGCATAGAAATCTCCCCGTAGCAATGCCTTGGAGATGCTTTCATAGGTTAGACCTTCGGCTTTGATCATATTGAAACCGCCGAAGCTGTCGGGGTTCTCCGGATGGGCATTGTGATTATCATCCGTGGCAGAACAGAATACACGCTTGCCGCCCAACAGCATATCGTCAAATACCGATGGGTTATAGTCATTAAAGCCCCCGCAAAGGCAGCTGTTGTTCACGATCTCCATGGCGTGCATACCGTGATAACTCATGTACTCGGGATAGCGCTCCAGAGACCAGACGGGGTGGTTATAGGTGACGAAAAAACCACCTTCCACACCCCGACGGATCATTTCATTGATACATTCGGGGTGGTACAGCCGCTCAAAATTCGGCAGGGACTCGTCAACAATCGCTTGATCTCGGTAGTCGGGAGCGTTCCCAAACAGATACTTTTCCCTGTGCCAGCAGACCTGTTTCACGTCGGGAGTTAAGCCAACAAAGCACAGATGACAGGTTCTGCGGCGAACGGTTTCCCGAGGGGCATCCCCGTAATAAGCCTGCGAAATCTCTATTTCGTAGCCTACCATGGGCAGAAAATTTTCGTCGGCAAGCTCGGGGTGAGGGATCATAATGTCGTGGTCGGTGTAGGCGACAATAGAATAGCCCTCTGCCTGATAATTTTTCTTAATCTCCTCGGGTGTCCATTTTCCGTCGGAAATTGTGGAGTGACAGTGTAGATTCGCTTTGTAAAAGGATCCCTTCTCGGGGAGCAGATAGATTCTCATAAACGTCCTCCTAAATATACAGATAACTTTAGTGCTTGGGAACGATTGTATCGGTTGCCTTCACGATGCTGTTGGCGGGAACCGCGCCTCGGACGGAGGTGAGAGGGTAAACATTGGTGTTCCGTCCAATGACGGTGCCGGGGTTCATCACGCAGTTACATCCGACCTCTACACAGTCGCCAAGACAGGCACCGAACTTTTTTAAGCCGGTTTCGATCCGTCCGTCGGGAGTCCGTACGGAAACCAAGGTTTTGTCGCTCTTGACATTGGAAGTAATGGCACCGGCACCGGTATGGGCGCGGTATCCAAGAATAGAGTCGCCAACATAGTTAAAATGGGGAACCTGTACCTTGTCAAAAAGAATGGCATTCTTCAGCTCACAGGAGTTGCCTACCACGCAGCCATCTCCCACTAAAACAGAGCCGCGAATGAAAGCACCGGGACGAACCTCTGTGCCCTTGCCGATGATCGTGGGACCCAGAATGGTAGCGCTTGGTGCGACGGTTGCCTCTCGGGAGATCCAAACGCCCTCTGAGGGCGAGTCGTATTCCTCCGGCGAGAGGGTCTTGCCCAGCTCACGGATGAAGTCCTTGATCTTGGGCAGTGCCTGCCAGGGATATTCCGTTTCGGAGAGCAGGGGGGCAGCCATCGAGTGGCTCAGATCGTACAGATCCACAGTTTTCAGTGTCATAGTTGTGTCCTTCTTTCAAAAATATCTATAATACCTATATAGTTAGGTTGTGCCGCTTAAATATTCTTCCAAGCAAAGGGAGCCGAAATAGATCTCGGTCGCCGCCTCCCGTCCGACGAATCGGTAGTGCCAAGGCTCGTAATCATATTGGGTAATTGCCACCTTATCCTTCGGATAACGAAGAATAAAGCCGAATTTGTAGGCGTTCTGCGAGAGCCATTCAAACGCCTCGGTGTCTTCAAAGACCTCCGCTACCGCACCTCCGATGGAATCCGTAGTGAAGTCAAGACAAAGACCGGTCTGATGCTCGCTTTCTCCGGGACGGGCGGAATATGCCGAGGCGGCGGCTTCCGCTTCCTCTCTGGACATACCGTCCTGCGTCATGTGGTCACTGACGTACTTATTATACAGATTTTCTTGGTAAGAATAGGAGCGGTAAGAGCTGGTGACGTAGATGTCATCTACCCCCGCCTGTTTCATTTCCAGCATCATGGCACTCAGGGCATTGGCGGCATCGACTTGCAAACGCTGACGCTCTCCGTCAGTGGCACAGGTCAGATCGACTACGGTCGGAGAGAAGGTTGCCCCCAGCGGGTTTTGTTTGTTGGCGAGCAACAAGTATTCTGAGGTAATGCTGTCTAAATAGGCAGAAACGTCAATGGCGTAGGAGTATTCATATTCCGGTTGTTCAGTCAGGGAGGGAAGAGGGGTAAGGGAGCTTGAGGAAAAGAGAATGTCTGCCGCTTCCTTGTTTTCCAGATCTCCGTTGTATACGTTATATACCCGTTTGACGGTAATGGTGTTTTTTTCGGAATCTAAACGAAACAGGAGTCCCTCAGATATGGTTTGGACTAAAAACTCATAGGGAACCCAGCAGGTGGTATCGGTGAGATATGCTTTTGCGGGGACGGTCTTCTCGCCACGGTATTCCTTGACTCTCATTTCTACTCTGTCACCGTTGATCACAGCAACCTCGCTTTTTTGTTCAAATCTTAAATACGTATTTCCGTGGGCGGTAAATTGCATCCGCGCGGAGGAGCCGCTGACCGTCAGATCGGAGAAGCTTGCCAGGGAGCGGAGATCCACGTACAGAACCCCGTCTCGGACCGAGTCCTCATAGGGGACGGTATAGGGCTTTTCCTCTCCTAAAGTAAAGGTAAAATCCGCGGTGTTGGGGCGATTGACAAGGTAGTTGATCAGCATTACGACACCGAAGATCAAGAGAGCCACAAGTGCCGTCAGAATCACGATCACCGCCCCTGCCAGCAGAGGATTCCTTTTCATATATCTACGAAGATGGGCGCGGTCGGAGGTGTCGTAAGGCGCGGGTGCTTCCTCCTCCCTGTGCTGAGCACCTTCCTTTCGCAAAAGGGCGAGCTCCTCAAAGGATAAAGCCTCTCCGCCTTCTTCCTCCAAAGGGGGGACGGATCTATTCTTCTTTTTCATTCTATGAGAGATCCTTTCGGGATAGAAATTTCGTGTTACGGTTTGTTTTCAATGACGATAAAGTAGGGGGAGGTGGGAGAATTCAAAATTTGAATTCTCGTGGCGCAGACCTTGTGTCTGGACAGAGAGGAAAGATACTCGCAGATCATGTTTCCTTCCGCCTCTCCCTCCGCGTGACCGGGGTAAACGGCTACCAGAATAATGGCATCCCGATCCATGAGGTCAATGGCAGCCTCAATGGCTGGGAGGGTAGTCTCCCGCATGGTCGTGACCGATTTGTCACTGCCGGGGAGATAGCCCAGATTGAACATTCCCGCCTTGATGGGAACGTCTATGTAATTTTTTACGTTGTGGTGAGAGTCTAAAATCAATGTATAGTTATTGGGGCAACCGCTGTCTCTCAAATGATCGGAGGTAGACGCGAGTGCCATTTCCTGCACGTCAAAGGCAAACACGTGTCCCATAGGGCCTACGGTTTTGGAAAGAAACTTGGTGTCGTGTCCGTTGCCCATGGTAAAGTCTACGGCTACGTCTCCCTCCTTTAGGTGGGTCAATATAAAATGCTTATGCAGATCCAGCAAATCAATCATAGTATTTCCTTCTTGTTCCAAAAAATGCGGTATTTACTTCTTTTTCTCGGGTGGGCGGTGGAGGTCGCTTCGCAAGAAGCGCATGGCGCGTTCCACGGCATCCTTGGAATCATACCAAGGCTCCTCGTCATACCGGTAGTCAAACTTCTTGCAGAACCAGCTTACGTCATCCTTCAGCTTGGCAAGATACCCATCTACAATGGTCGCACATGCCTTTTCAAATTCGGGGAATTTCTTTTTGGAAAGTCCCTCGGAGGCGACAGAAAGAAGGCGGCGGTAATGGGGAAGGCAGAAGTAGGGTTGGGCGCGGAGCTTTTCCCGAAAGGAATCATCCTTTTCCCAGAGCAACACTGCCGTTTCGATCATATGCTCAAAGTTGAACTCGATCCGACGGCAGACGTAGCAGGAGCTCTCCAGGGCGGTGATTCGCTTGATGGGCTTCTGTCCGGGAGAGGAAAGAAAGCCTCCGTCTCGAATATCCTCCTTTAGCTCGTCCAGGTGACTTTCCAGTGTCAATGCCATACCAAGCCGATTTTTTCGAACGAACATCATGTCGTAGTGGGTGCGGCAGAAGCCCTCCTTGTTGGTTTGGATCCGCACATCCGGTTCCATCATAGATGCCCCCAGGATCAGATCCAGCTCATCGTCCTCCAGCTTATTATATAGCGCACAAAACGGACAGCCGCAAGCAGGGTCGGCGGCGGATGCCTCAAAGGCTTCGTTGACCGGTATGGTATAGATCTGTTCCATGGGGAGCCCCTTTTTGAGAAGAAGTTTATTGAAAATATTATACCATACCCGGGTCTCTTTTTCAATACTTTTCCCGGGATGAAATGAAAAAGATTTTTACAAAAAAGCAGGGCACTGTGAAATTTTTCACGGTGCCCTGCTTTCGCGGCTATCGCATATGATTACTGTCTCTGAAGCTTTACGGTCAGAGTTGCGCCGTCCAGCTCGATGGTTCCGGTGTACTCCGCGTTTTTGGGAGTCTCGAAGGAAGCCAGTAGGTCACGGGACAGCTGATCCTTCTTTTCCTCCACGATGCTTGCCAGAAGCTCGGAATCGGTTGCGAAGGAAATATAGATCTTGTCGCTGACGTCAAAGCCGGCAAGCTTACGGAAAACCTGACACTGACGAACGATATCGCGGAGAATACCCGCACGCTGCAACTCCTCGGAAATGGTGGTATCGAGAGCGACAAACTCGTCGTTGTTTTTGTAAATAGCGATGCTATCCTGGGGCTGAGCGTTGACCGTAAACACGTCTGCCTGAATGTCCGCAAGATCCAGAAGGCTGATGGATTTTCCTTCCTTTACCTGGTCGGACAGTGCCTGCTGTGTTTCCTTATCCAATCCAGCCAGGTGCGCCTTCACGTCGTTAGCCCGGTTTTTCAGAACACGTCCGGCAACCTTGAAGTTAACCGTGAGGAAGTTGGATTCCAGTGAGGAGATGTCGGCAATTTCCTTGACCTCACCTACGTTCAACTCGCTGAGCACCACGCCGCCGAAGGTTTCCAGGGCACTGTGATTTTCCTCTGTGGCACTGACGTACAGGGTGGGAAGAGGCTGACGGATCTTGATCTGCTTTTCATTTCTCAGCTTCAGACCGAGAGAGATCAGATCTCTTGCTTTTTCTACATCGGAAAGAATTCGCTCATCGGTAATGTCAAGCTCGGGTGCTACCGTAGGCCAAGAGGTCAAGAATACCGAGAGGGCATCCTCGTCGGAATATCTCTTGATGAACTTCTGCCAGGTGCTCTCCGTAATGAAGGGAACGATAGGTGCCATGACCTGAGTAATGGTCTTAATGGCGTAGAAGAGAACACTGTAGGCATTCTGCTTGTCCTCGGTGGTCTCACCTGCCCAGAAGCGTGCGCGGTTGACACGGATATAGAAATTGGAAATATCGTTTACAAATGCCTCGAAGAAGCCAACGACCTCACGAGTGGAATAGTCATCCATATACTTGGTGGCATCCTGAATGAAGCGATTGGTGCGGATTACCAGCCACCGGTCAATGGGGCAAAGCTTGGATACGTTCAAACGGGAAAGATCCACTTTGATTCCGTCGATGTCGGCATAGGTGGAGAAGAAGGTCTCCAAATTCCAGAATGCCAGAAGCTTTCTCTTTGCCTCGTCGCCCAGGTTGAAGCCGAAGCGTACGTCAGTGGAGGTAGATGCGGAAGCAAAAATGTAGCGGGAGGCATCGGCACCGATCACGTCGGCTGCCTCGTCAAAGCGGATCATGAAGCCGGTCTTGGAGAACTTGCTTCCATCCTCGGAAACCACTACTCCGTGAGTGCTGACTCGCTCGTAGGGGGGCTCGTCAACCAGTACGGTACTCATGAAGAGCATGGAATAGAACCACAGACGGATCTGCTCCTTCATTTCCAATACATGCTCAGCGGGGAAATATTGCTTCCAGTATTCCTTGTCGGTCAGGTACTTGAGGGTGGAGAAGGGAACGATCCCCGCATCCAGCCAAACGTCACCCACCTGAGTCACACGCTCCACGGCGGATCCGCACTTGGGACAGCAGATCTTTACTTCGTCGATCCAGGGACGGTGAAGGTGAGGAATGGCATCCACCTTAGACTTGTCAACGGCGAGCTCATAGAGCTCTTCCTTGGAGCCGACCACCGTCAATTCTCCGCAGGAGCAGAGATAGAAGGGAAGGGGCAGACCGTAGAATCTCTTGCGGGAAATGTTCCAATCGGACATATTCTCCAGCCAGTCCAACATTCTCTTTCCTTGGTAAGCGGGCTCCCAACGAACCTTGTTCGCGTTGGCGATCAGGCGGGGACGGAGCTCGTCAACCGCGATTGCCCACTCCTTACCCAGACGGAAGATGATCTCCTTTTTGCATCTCCAGCAAACGGGGTAACTGTGCTTATATTTGTGGGTATAGAAGAGCTTACCGCGTTTCTTGAGCTCTTCAAATACGAGCTGGCGGCATTCCTGGGCATCAAGACCGGACAGGAAGCTGAAGCCGTCGTAGAAAATACCGTATTCGTCCACGGGAATGATCTTAGGCAGACCGATGGATTCACCCAGGGCAAAGTCCTCGGCACCGCAACCGGGAGCGATATGAACCACGCCACATCCCTCGTCGTCGGCTACCTCATCCCAAAGAACGATCTTGTGGGCAAAGTTCTGCTCCTCCATCTCGGGGAAACAGGTCTCGTACTCCAGACCCTCCAGGTCTTTGCCGCTCATGGTAGCCAGAAGCTCCACGCCCTCCTTGCCCTCAAACTTCTGCTTGAAGTAGTTGAGAGAAGTGATATAATTGTGATCCTCACCGGCAACGTGAAGACGAACATAGGTCATCTCGGGGTTGACGGCAAGGGCTACGTTGGCGGACAGAGTCCAAGGGGTGGTGGTCCAAACCAGAATATAGTCCTTCGTGTCCTTGATGGGAAGCTTGAAGAAGACTGCCTCGTGCTCGATCTCCTTGTAGGAGCCGGTCATCTCGTGCTCAGAGAGGGAGGTTCCGCAACGGGAGCACCAGGGCATGGGCTTGTATACCTGACGGATCCAGCCACTCTCGTGACACTTCTTGAGGAAGGTCCAGATGCCCTGAATGTTTTCGTCGGTGTAGGTATAGTAAGAGTTGTCCCAGTCCATCCACTGACCCAGACGTTTGGATTGCTCGGTGATGACGCCGGAGAATTTCTTGACACGGTCGATACACTTTTCTGTAAACTTATCCAGTCCGTATTCCTCAATGTCGTGCTTGGTCTTGAAGCCAAGCTCCTTTTCTACCTCAACCTCGACCCAAAGTCCCTGAGAGTCGAAACCGTTGCGGTAGTGGGTGTCACAGCCCTTCATGGCGTGATATTTGATGTAGGTATCCTTTAGGGTTCTTCCCCAAGTGTGGTGAACGCCCATGGGGTTGTTAGCCGTAATGGGACCGTCAATGAAACGGTACTTGGGACCGTTCTCGTTCTTTGCTTTCAACTTCTTGAAGCATTCGTTTTCCTCCCAATAGGAGAGGATCTCTTTTTCGTTCTCAACAAAGGAATACTTTGTGTCAAATTTCTCCTGCATTTGTTGATTTCCTTTCTTCGGTTTATAAGCCAATTAAGATTTACAAATTTACATACATAAATTAGTATAGCACACCCCGAAAAAAAAGTCAATATTTTTTGTAATCTTTCCCAAGATTGAACCATTCAAACGCTTCTTGCGTTGCGATTTGATTCGGTGTCGGTGACTCAGAGTCAAGTGAGCTTTGGTCTTATGTGGAGTGAGGCGTACAGTCAGAGAGAGTTGACCACGCTTGCCCTATACCGGGGAGATGAAAAGGTGAAGGATCTGGCTCTGACTGACCGCCTGATCACGGATTTGTTCAGCAACAACGATTACCTGCTGAGAGCAACCTACCTCAGTGGGGAAGAGGTCAAAACGGTAGACTATGCCTTCAAGACCCAAGCCAAGGCAACGCCGGTTCTGGAAATCAAGGATCCCGCGAAGACCCAGACCGATATAGGCTTTGTCATCGGTGAGACCGACGTGGACAATGTGGGAGCGGTGACGAAGATCGAATTGCTCCACGGTAACGATACTCCTGTAGTAGCGGACAATCTGGAGGTTCGAAGCTTCGCTAATTTGCTTTCGAATAACACCTATACCGTGAGAGTCACCTACGTGTACAATCTGAACGACGGCGCGGGCGATCAGACCACGGTAAAGACTCTGGAGATCAAGACAGATTCCAAGGCGGAGCCTGTTTTTGTGATTCAAAATGAGGCGGTTACCCAAAACAGCATCACCGCTGAATATACGCAAACCGACGCGGACGGTATTCTGCAATCCTATAAGGTAGAGCTTTATAAAGGAAGTTCTGCGGTGATGGAGAATGCCGAGAAAAAGATCGAATTCTCCGGGCTAAATTACTATACCGATTACACGGTTCAGATCACTTATACCTATGATCTGAACGATGGACGAGGTGTGCAGACCGGAACGGCGAAAAAGGCATGGAAAACGCTGCCCTATGTGGACGTGAATGATTGCGCGATTATAAACGTTTCAGCCGTATCGGAGGGAGATACCATTTACCTACAGGCAAATCTGGACAACCCTTTGGAAATGAAGATTTCAGAGGTGGTCATAAACGGAAAAACCTATAGAGTAACGGGAGCATCCACTGCCGCCAAGCTATATATAGAGATCCTGTGCGGAGATCAGTTTGAGGGTGGAACTACTCAGCTTACCGTTGAGAGAGTAGTTGGCTCGATTGACGGAACGACCTATACCTTGCAGCCTCCCACAATTGTCTCTGACAGCATATTCATTAACGGTACGCTTGAAGTGCTGAAAATGGAATTTGTCGATTCGAATTTTGATCCGATTGAGTGGGCGGTCCCGTCGGATACCGTGTATGCGATGCTGACTCTGGACAACCCAACGGGATATGCGGTGAATAGCATAACGACAGACTTCCCTGATACAACCATTACACCGATCAAATTAAGCAATGATCGGTACTATTTCCCTGTGCCTAATACCGTGACAGGCTGGTGGTCGTTGACGTCTCTGAGCTATAGCAACGAGTATATCTCTAAAACGATTTCGACTTCGATCGGGAATTTCTTCATGCGACTGGATTCCGATGGGATTCGGTACGTTTCTACGCCAGAGGACCTGTTGAATATGGGCGGAGGCAGATACTACTACGAATTGACCAACGACATTGATCTTTCCGGCAGACAGTGGCTGGGGAATGATTTCCTTGGTGTTTTTGACGGAAAGGGATATTCCATCAAAAACCTGACCTACGTGGGTTCGGTCAATGACGAGAATGTTAGTCTGGGCTTGTTCGCCAACGCCGAAGGTTTGATCAAAGACCTGACGATGGAGCGAGTCATGATCATGGCAAACGGCGAAGCGTGGATCCATGCCGGAGCTTTTGCGGGAACAGGCGGCAGGATGGAATTTTTGTGCCTGAAAAATTGTACGGTAGATGCCGATTCTGTGATCAGTATTGCTACGGAGAGAGAGGGATCGGTAGGCGGTTTGATAGGAGGAGACTATGACGGTGCTATTACTATGCTCAACTGCCGGAATTACGGTACGGTTGCCGGAAATGGAAGCTTGATTGAAGCCGGAGGATTGGTTGGCACTTTTAGCGTTGGAACCATTCAATCCTGTTTCGACAGCGGTACGATTACTTCGGGTTGGCGTGCCGGCGGTATGATTGGGCGCGATGAATCTGGCACGAGCACTGTCAATAACTCCTATACCACCAAGGTCTACAATACTGTATTCGACGTTCTGTGCACCACGGAGCAGCTGAACACGGCGTCCTTCTACACCGACACCCTTGGCTGGAGTACCGAGGTCTGGGATTTTTCCGATCTTGACGTAGCCAACGGCAAATATCCCAAGCTCAAATAAAATAAGCAAAAAAGAGAGACACCTGCCAGAGGGTGTCTCTCATACTTTTATAACTTATGAAAAATTGGCTTCCGCCCTTCAAAGGTGCATACGTACCCAAAGATCTCTCGCAGAATATCCAGTGCCTCCGTTGCGTATTGCCCTACCCGATCGGGTGCATGGGCATCCGATCCCAAGGTGACGATCTCCCCGCCCAGCTCTCGGAAACGGCGCAAGAAGGGTGCCGATGGCAGAAAATCTCCCACGCGGTCTACGCCGCTGGTGTTGATCTCCATGCCTTTTCCGTTCCTAACCAGCTCCCGCAGGATCTCGTCGGTAATTTCCTGAAAATTCTCGTATAAAACCGGCTCATGAGTTGGATTGTTGGGGGATTTGCATACGTAGGTTAAATGCCCCAGCACGTCGTAGTCACGGTGCGCCTTCACACAGGCAAGGGTCTCTTCTAAGTAGAGAGAAAACGCCTCCTTCACGGTCTTTTCCTCCCAATATCCCTTCTCGTAGGGGTCATATCCCCCCACGTAATGTACCGAGCCGATGACAAAGTCAAAGGGACGTGTTTGCAACAGCTTGGAAAGCTCCTTCTGATTCCATACTGTCAGACCGAATTCCACGCCCCGTCGGATTATCAGCCGGGGATGGAAGAGGGAGTCGTAAGCGGCGGCATAGTCCACCGGTGAGAAGCGTCCCGCCGGTATCTCGGGGTTATTATGATAATCAAAATGGTCGGTAAAGCAGATTTCCCGAAGTCCTGCCTTTACCGCCGCCTCCACCATTTCCTCGGCGGTTCCTATCCCGTCGAAGGAGACGGTGGTGTGCATATGATAGTCAAACATGGGCGACCTTCTTTCTATTGCGGCATGTGCCGCGTACTTTTGCTACAGCCATTATAACACCCTCTGTGAAAATTGTCAACAAAAAAAGATACCGGCTTTTAAACAGATTTTACAAAGTTTTTGGGTGAATGAAAAAAACTTTGGAAACGTCTTGCGTTCGGACTTTTTTTGCGGTACAATGAACCGAAAAGAATTTCCCGAAAGGGGGAGGTAGTTATGGAGCCGAAAGGAAAGTGGATCTGGCTGGAGACGGGGGAGAGCCCCGACAGCTATGCGGAATTTTATGATGAATTTGCCTATGGGGACGGTAAGGTGGAGCTTTTTATTTCTGCTGACTCTAATTACGCCGTATACCTCAACGGTGTCTTCGTCAATTCGGGTCAATATCCCGATTTCCCCTATTATAAGGTTTACGATTGCCTGGAGCTGACAAATTTCTGCCGTGTCGGAAAAAACCGTCTGGCGGTGGTGGTTTGGCACTACGGGATGAGCAATATGAGCTACTACCCGGGGCGGGCGTGCTTGCTGTACGATCTGCGAGTGGACGGGCAGACCCTGATTGCCTCGGACAGTGCCACCCGTTCCCGGGTCAGCCCCACCTACCGACAGGGGAGACGGCATGAGATCACGAGCCAGCTTGGCTTTGATTTTCATTACGATATGACCGCCGAGGATTCATGGATGATCGAGGGAGACAGGGGATTTTCCGAGAGCTGCGTGCTTTCCCAGGAGCTTGCGTTGTTTCCTCGCCCTATTCCGAAAGTTATGATTGGTGAGCCGATAGAGTCCCGTCTCGTTTTATCCGAATCCGGTACGAGATTTTTGTACGACCTGGGAAGGGAATCAGTAGGGTATTTGGTACTTTCCGCGGAGTCGGACTGTACGCAGGAGGTGCTGATCGCCTACGGCGAGCATATTGCGGACGGGGGCGTGCGTCGGATCATTGGAACGAGAGATTTCAGTGTCCGCATGACCCTCCGTCCCGGCGAGAATTGCTATTTCAATCCCTTCCGCCGCTTGGGATGCCGTTATCTGGAACTGTTCAGTTCCTCGCCTGTTCGGGTAGATCGCCTGACGGTACGCCCCACCGATTACCCTGTGGCACCGAGTGGTAAGCTGCCCAAGGACTCTCTGCGCCGTCGTATTTACGAGGTATGCGCCCGTACTCTGAGCCTGTGTATGCATGATCATTACGAGGATACTCCCTGGCGCGAGCAGGGGCTTTACGCCATGGATAGCCGCAACCAGATCCTGTGCGGATATTATGCCTTTGGCGAGCGTGCCTTTGCTCGGGCGAGTCTTTCTTTGATGAGCCGTGACCGCCGCCCGGACGGACTGCTTTCCATTTGCGTACCCAGTACTCACAAATACGCCATTCCATCCTTTACTCTTCACTATTTCACCGAGGTGTATGAGTACCTTACCTATACGGGAGATCTCAGCCTTGGAGAGGAGGTCTACCCCAAGCTGCAATCCCTAATGGAGGTCTACCTGTCCCGTGTGGATGAGGAAGGAAATATTCCCCTTTGGATGGGAGACGGCTTCTGGAATTTCTACGAGTGGTCCCCCGAACTTGACGGAAACATGAAGAAGAGAGTGGAGGGCAGGCGGGAGGCGGCGCAGAGCTGTCTTTTGGTGATTGCCCTGCGTAGGATGAGTGCCATCAGCCGGATGTTGGGCAAGAAGGACGAATATCTTCCTTACGTTGACAGAATTTTGGGTGCCATTCGTCGGGATTTTTACGATGTGGAGAGCGGACTGTATTGCAATACTGATCTGGAGCGGGATAAGAGTGAGCTGGTGAATTCTCTTGCCATCTTATGCGGTGCCGCGGAGGGAGAGCAGAGAGAGAAAATCGCTCGGCTTCTCGCGAGCCGTGAAAACGGAATGACTCCGATCTCCCTGAGTATGCTTTGCTTCAAGCTGGATGCCCTGCTGGCTTGTGACAGAGATGGGTACCGTGCTTACGTTTTGGAGGATCTGGATCGCCGCTATGCTCGAATGCTGGATCAGGGAGCTACCTCTGTATGGGAGACCGAGGAAGGGGAATCGGATTTTGACGGAGCAGGAAGTCTGTGTCACGGTTGGAGCACCATGCCTATCTATTATTACAGTACCCTGCTGGACGCTTCTGAGATGGAGTAATATCAATATCCCTTTGGTGAGTCATCGTAACTGACGGTGACTCACCCTTTTTTGCTTGGTACCGAGAGAAAAATACGTACTTATTTTATGAGAAACCTTGCAAAAACGGGGGGGATGTGATATAATTATAATGGATAATGGTGTGGTGTACCCATTTTCAAATTTTCCAATTTGTGAAACGGAAGAAATTCATGAGAACAAAACTGATTTTAGCCTCCGGCTCTCCCAGGAGGAAAGAAATTCTGGAGGGAATTGGAGTGAATTTTCGAGTGTTGGTTGCCGGCACCGATGAAAGCTGTACCATACCCGAGCCTGCCGCCTATGCCGAGGAACTGGCGCGGCGAAAGGGACAGGCGATATGGTCGATGGTCAAGCAGAGACTCAAGGAAGGGATCGATGATACAGATGCCGTGATCCTGTCCGCCGATACGGTGGTCGCCACCGACCACGAGATCCTGGGAAAGCCTCGAGATCGGGAGGATGCCATACGAATGATTCGCTCTTTGAGCGGCGACACCCACGTGGTGGTTACGGGAATCGGTCTGACTGTGGGAGGTGTGACCTATACGGCTCATTGTGATACTGTGGTGAGTGTGTCCGAGATCCCTGAGGAGGAGATCCTGCGTTACGTGGATAGCGGTGAGCCCATGGACAAGGCAGGAGGCTACGGTATTCAGGGAAGCTTTTCACGTTGGATCGAGGGAATCAACGGCTGTTATTTTAACGTGGTGGGTCTGCCCGTACACACCTTGAACCGTTTATTTTTTGAGTGTACCGGAGAATATCTCGGCTGAGGTCTTTTTACGTAAATATCCTCGGAAGGGCGAAACAAAATCTCGAAGAAAGGAGCAACCATGGCAAAAACGGTTGGCGTGGATCTGGGAACTGCCAACACCCTCATTTGTATGAAGGGTGCGGGGATCGTTGTTCGATCTCCATCGGTGGTGGCGATCAATAAGGAAAGCCGCGAGATCATCACGCAGGGTAACGAAGCCAAGCAGATGCTGGGGAAAACCCCGGCGGGAATTTTGGCGTTCCGTCCCATGAAGGACGGAGTGATCACCGACGCTGACGTAACGGCAGGGATGCTCCGCAATTATTTGTTACATATCGGTGCTTTGTCTACCTTCAGCCGCCCCATCGTGATTGCCTGCGTTCCCTACGGGGTCACGGAGGTAGAAAAAAGAGCGGTTGAGGATGCGATCTTCGAGGCAGGTGCCCGAAGGGTTTCTTTGATCGACGAGCCTCTGGCGGCAGCACTGGGAAGCGGTTTGCAGGCGGGAGGTCCCAGGGGGACTATGATCGTGGATATCGGAGGCGGTACCACGGAGGTGGCGGTGATCAGCATGGGGGGGATCGTCGCGTCCCACTCCATTCGAGTGGCAGGAGACGAGCTGGATGAGGCAATCGTGTCTTATTTGCGGCAGAACCGAGGGGTTTTGATAGGACCCGCCACGGCAGAGCTTTTGAAGATTCGGGTAGGATCGGCTCATCCTGAGATTCAGCGCGGACGGCTTGCTGTCAGCGGTATGAGTCTACAAAGACGGATGGGCGTTACCATAGAGGTGGATTCGGAAGAAATTCGAGAAGCCTTGGAGGAAGGATTGAGTCAGATCGTTGTGGCGATCAAGCAGACGTTGGAGCAAACCCCTCCGGAGCTTTCCTCGGATCTTTATGATTTTGGTATTATGCTCACCGGAGGCGGCGCGTTGCTTCCTGGCTTGGGACGTATGATCTGGGAGCGTACCGGAGTACGGGTACAGATTGCGAAGCGTCCCATGGAGAGTGTGTGTAACGGTATCCTTCGGGTCATCAATACCGCGGGAACGCCGGAAGAATTTTTGCGCTATCGGGAGCGTTGAGTGAGGCACCCGAAGGCAAAGGAAAGGGAAACAGAGGTATGAAAAAAAGACAGGTGCCGTCAGAGCCTGTGGGAGAGGAACTGCTTACTCCCAAGGAGCGAGCCTACGCGGCAATCAGGAAATTTGAGGTTTTTTACTTTCAATTGGTGATTGGTTGCGGCTGTGTTTTGATCATGGGCATTGTGGTGGCTGTCCTGGTGTCCGTGTTGGTTGGTATCCTGATTTTCCTTGCCGGATGCGGTATTTATCTGTATTTTTTGAGGGACGAGTTGAAAAAACGGCTTGGCTTGAAATACCGAAGGGGCGAGGACGGCTGGGCAGTGACACCTGTTGCCCGCGGTGAGGACGAAGAGCTTTGGATACCAGAACGGCTAATGTGGCTGGAGGTGACGGAGCTTTTCCGCGGCGAGGAGCCTCCCTGCGAAGGAATACGGGCACTTCATTTGTCCGCGGGGATCAAACTTTTGGAGGAAGGATTGTTTGATCGACTGCCAAATCTCGAAACAATTTGCTTTTTGGGAACAGAGGAGCAATGGCAGGCGGTCATCAAGCCGGATGTGCCTTTGAGCTGTGAAGTGGCTTTTGTCACGGAGGATCGGGAATGCTTCCCGAAAGAGGATCTGCTGTGGAGTGTCGCTGATAAAAACGAGAATCAGAACGAACCATGAGCGTGTCGGTATACTGTTCAATCTGAACGAAAAAAGAAAGGAGCGCTTCGATGAGATTTTTGAAATCAAAAACCTTCCTCGTGTGTGTGGCGGTGGTCGTGGTTCTTGCCTTGACGACGGCACTTCTGTCGGCACTGGGGATCACAGGTCCCATCCGAAGCGTTCTGAAAACCGTGGCGAAGCCCTTCGAGTGGTGCGGAAGTCAAGTGGCAAGGGCGGTCAACGGTGTGGTGGATGTATTTGCTGACTATGATCGGCTCAAGGCGGAAAATGAACAGCTTCGAGGAGAACTGGAATCCCTTCGTGAGAATATGTACGATGGAGAGGTACTGCATGAGGAAAATCAATGGCTGAGGGAATATCTGAATCTTGCCACGACACATCCGGAGTTTCAATTGGTGGATGCTCAGATCATTGCCCGTGAATCGGATAATTACTCCACAGTTCTCAGCCTGAATCGGGGCAGAGTCCACGGCATCAAAAAGAATATGCCGGTGATCACCCAGGAGGGGGTATTCGGCTACGTGAAGGAGCTGGGGCTGGATTGGTGCAAGGTAGTGAGTATTGTGGAGACGGCAAGCTCCGTGGGCGCTTATACGGACCGTGCCGGAGTGACCGGTGTGGTAGAGGGTGACGCTGACCTTCGTGACGGGGGACGGTGTAGAATGACTTATATTGAAAATACCGCCGACCTGCGGATCGGTGATAAGGTATATACGGGAGGAGGCTCGGGAAGCCTGTATCCTCCCGGACTGTTGATCGGCGAGATCGTGTCTATTGAGGCGGACGAAAGTACTCGAAGCCTCATTGCTGAAATCCAGCCTTCCATTGATTTTACCAACCTGGGATCTCTGAACCGGGTTATGGTGATCTGCGGATACGCAACGGGAGGATGAGATGGCGAGATCGTATAGAAACCGGAGAGAGAGAGAGGAAACGCTTCGCCGGATCGCGGTGTGGGGGGGTCTTCTGTTCATTCTGGCGGTGGCAAGGGGATCCTTTTTTGCCCGACTCAGCTTTCTGCCGGCAACCCCAGATCTACTTCTGTGCGCCCTGGTGGCAATTGCCCTGTTGGATTCGGTACCTGTTGCGGCGGTAGCGGGCATCGGAGGCGGTTTCCTTGCCGATGCTCTGGGAGGAACGGGATTTTCGCTTTCTCCCGTTTTGTATCTGCTGGTTGTTCTGACGGTGAGCGGAATGGCGGAAAAAATGATGGCGGGGGTTTGGTCCTGGCTTTTGATGATGATACCGGCATTGCTTCTTCGAGCGGGAGCAACTTTTCTCGGAATTTTGTTGACCTATGAATCCTTCACCTTTGGATACGCATTGGGTGGAATCCTTCTGCCCGAGGGAATTCTCACCCTGCTTTTGGGATTTCCCTTATACTGGATCGTGATGTTGTGCGTACGGCTGTGCGGGGATCGGCGTGACCGTTCCCTTCGGTGAGGACGCGCGGAAAGGAACCTATGAAAAAACTAAAATTTACATTGAACGCCGAAACCGGCACTCTTTCTGAATCCGACGCAAAACGGTATTTCTCTACAGTGGGATTTGCTACCTTTGCCTTTACGGTGATCTATTTCGTCAGCAGTGTTTTATTGGGATATGCGATCAGTTACTTTGCCCCTTTTCTTTATGAGTCCACGCTGATCTGCAATTTCATCTACAATTTGATCTCGTTGATTCCACTGTATGCCCTTGCCTTTCCCGTTTTATATGGGATCTTGCGCCGATTGCCACGTGACCGTGTGCAACCCGAAAAAATGGGCGCGGGTGGCTTTTTTAAGGGATTGTGTGTGGCTCTTTTCGTTATGATGGCGGGAAACTACGTGAGTCAGTTTTTGATCAATATCTTTCAACTGATCACGGGTAAGGCTCTCAGCAATCCCGTCGCCGAAGCTACCTCCAATCAGTCCTTTTGGATCAATCTTTTGTTTGTTGCTATTGTGGCACCTATTTTAGAGGAGTTGGTATTCCGCAAGGTTCTCTGTGACCGTTTGCTTCCTCTGGGAGAGGGATATACCGTGGTGCTCTCTGCCGCGATCTTTGCTCTGGCGCACGGAAATTTCTTTCAATTCTTCTATGCGTTTCTTCTGGGAGCACTGTTTGCGCTGATCTACGTAAAAACGGGGCGGCTTCGCTACTCGATTCTTTACCATGGTATATTGAATTTTTTGGGAGCCGTGGTATCCAGCTGGTTGTTGAAGCGGGTGGAGCACCTGATCACCGAGGATTCTCTGGCGCATTTAGCGGAGCTGGGTGCCCAGGGAGACATGACAGCACTGCAGGAGATGCTTCAATCGTATATTCTTCCCATGGTGCCGCTTCTTGCCTATGAGCTTGTAGTCATTGTGGGCTCTGTTTGCGGTATGGTGTTCTTGATCGTAGGCTATAAGAAGATTCGATTGGAAAAGGGCTTGCTTTCTCCTCCCAAGGAAGGGCGGGTAGCCAATGTGTTCCTAAATGTAGGTGTTGCCGCGGCTCTCACCGCGTTTGCCGGTATCTTCCTTTTGTCTTTGATGGGATGACCGGAGGAACGAGATGAAAGGATGTGAATACCCATGACCGGAATTTCCTCCCCAAAACGGCATACCGGCGCGAGGTATCTGGCTTTGGGCGCGGTATTCCTAATGATTTGTTTGGCGTATGTGATCGTATTGGCGGTTTATCAGATTCGAGGTAGTACGCTTCCGCCGGAGGAGGAGGGCTACGTTCGTGCCTACACGGTTCCGGGGGTGCGAGGAGAGATTTACGACTGTAACGGCAATTTGTTGGTGGGGAATTCCACCAGCTACGATCTGATTTATGAGTACGGTGCCATGCCCGATACCCGTAAGGAGGTAAACGAATCCCTGCTGAGGGTTTTGGAGGCGTTGCTTGCCACCGGTAACGGGGACAAGCTGGCAAAGGATTACTCCCCCCTGGAGGGAACCTATCCCAACCTTCGATTTTCCTCGGCATTGCGGGATCAGGAATCTGACGAGTATTATTGGTATCAGAGGTTTCTCACCCGTCAAAAGATGACAGAGGAAGAGACCGACGCGGAGGACGTGGTAAAGTACTTTGTAAAACGCTATCAGCTGTCCAACAGTGCTTACACAAATGAGGAGATTACTGATCTGATCCGCCTGTATTACGAGATGGAACGGGTGGATTTTGGGGCATATCAGTCCTACACCGTAGCGGAAAACGTGAATATGAATCTGATTACTTCTCTGGAGGAATCCAACATAGAGGGGGTCAACTTCGAGATTCGGGCGGAACGGGTGTATGCCTATCCCGGCGTAGCTTCTCATATTTTGGGACGCTTGGGAAAGATTACAGCGGAAACTGCTGAATATTATATGTCCCTTGGGTATTCTCTGGATGCTATGGTTGGTACCTCGGGGTGCGAAGAGGCATTTGAGTCCTGGTTGCGTGGAAAGGACGGAACCATGGTGATCCGTTACGACGATAACGGAAACCAGATTGAGAAGTATTATTCTGAGGAGCCCGTGGGAGGGAATGACGTTTATCTTACCCTCGACATTCAGCTTCAGCTTGCGGCTGAGGAGGGTTTGCGGGAAAACGTGGATATGTTTGAGTCCTCTGACGCGGGAGCGGTGACGGTGATGGATCCCAACACGGGAAAGGTTCTTGCCATTGCCTCCTATCCCACCTACGATCTGTCCCAATTCGACAACAAGGATTACTACAACTCTCTGCTGGAGGATGAGGATCTTCCCCTTTATAACCGCGCCCTCCAGGGCGTGTATGCCCCCGGATCTACCTATAAGATCGGGGCGGCACTGGCGGCATTGGAGCAGGGATGGGTGACGGAAAGTGATACCTTTTTCTGTAGCGGAGTTTATCCCCACTATCATCATCCTACATGCCTTGGGATCCACGGTTCCGTAGATGTGATCGATGCCATTCGGGAGTCCTGTAACGTGTTCTTTTATCATTTGGGTGATTCCATGGGAGTGGACGCCATGACAAAGTATACAAGCCGTTTGGGGCTAGGGGTATCTACGGGTATTGAATTGGCTGAACGGACGGGAATTGTGGCGGGATCCGCCTATCGCCAGAGCCAAGGCTTGGCAGACTGGCAGAAGGGAGACGATCTTTCCGCTGCCATTGGACAGTCCGATCATGGCTATACTCCCCTGCAACTGAGTGTTTATCTGTCCACTGTGGTCAACGGAGGAACCAGATACCGTGCTCATCTGCTGGACTCGGTGCGTAAATTCTATACCGGAGAGGTCATTGAGAGGGAGACGGCTCAGGTGCTGGATCAGGTGGATTTTTCCGAGACCGCTTATCAGACGCTGATTGAGGGCATGGGAGAGGTCGTAACGGGTAGCTCCTTGCTTCAATCCTATTTTTCTAAGGTTCCTGTGACCGTAGGCGGTAAAACGGGTACGGCAGAGGTAGACGGAAAGAAGGATTACGCGGTATTTTGTGGGTTTGCGCCGTTGGAGGATCCCCAAATCGTTGTCTCCTGTATCATCGAGGAGGGCGAAGTGGGAGGACGCGCCGCATACACCGTGTCGAAAATTATGGAAGAGTACTTTTCCGCGGAGCCATCGGGCGAATAGAGCGAATGGAAAATAGAAAAGGTATAAAACCGAGAGAAAACTTTCAACAAGCTCTTGACAATAGAAATTTGTTGGTATATAATGTAACAATTATCATCTCTGTAAATAACACAAAAAGGTGAGGTATAAAAATATGGATAAAAGAGTACCGGAAATCTTCGGCAGTATGGTCTTTAACGACGATGTAATGAGAGAACGGCTACCCAAGGAGGTCTATAAGTCATTGACGAAGACCATTGCCACGGGAAAGACCATCGATGCGTCGGTGGCAGACGTGGTTGCCAATGCCATGAAGGATTGGGCAATTGAAAAGGGAGCTACACACTATACTCATTGGTTCCAGCCTCTTACCGGTGTGACGGCGGAAAAGCACGATTCCTTCATTTCCCCCGTGGGAAGCTGTAAGGTGGTTATGGAGTTTTCCGGGAAGGAGCTTATCAAGGGCGAATCCGATGCCTCCTCCTTTCCCTCGGGCGGTCTGCGTGCTACCTTTGAGGCAAGAGGGTATACGGCTTGGGATCCTGCGTCTTATGCCTTCGTAAAGGATGGATCTCTTTATATTCCTACGGCTTTTTGCTCATATACAGGTGAGGCACTGGATACCAAGACACCTCTGCTTCGCTCCATGGACGCTATCAGTGCCCAGGGTCTGCGCTTGCTTCGGCTTTTGGGGGACACGACCTCCAAGCGCTTGACCACCACCGTGGGAGCCGAACAAGAATATTTCATTGTGGATAAGAAAATGTATGATCTGAGAAAGGATCTGCAGTTTACCGGACGGACTTTGTTTGGCGCTCCCGCTCCCAAAGGACAGGAGCTGGAGGATCATTATTTCGGACCTCTCAAGTCTCGGATCAGTGCCTTTATGGCAGATCTGGATGAAGCCCTTTGGACACTGGGGATCAACTCCAAGACCAAGCACAATGAGGCGGCACCCGCACAGCACGAATTGGCTCCCATTTACGCTACCACGAATATGGCGGTGGATCAAAACCTGCTGATCATGGAGTACATGAAGAAGATCGCGGAAAAACACGGTCTGGTCTGCCTGTTGCACGAGAAGCCTTACGAGGGTGTTAACGGTTCGGGTAAGCACAATAACTGGTCGATCTCGACCGATGGCGGAAAAAATCTGTTGGACGCAGGAAAAACTCCCCGGGAAAACGTCAAGTTCCTTTTGATGCTGGCGGCAATTATCAAGGCAGTGGACGATTATCAGGATCTGCTTCGCATCTCAGTGGCAAGCGCCGGAAATGACCATCGGTTGGGAGCCAACGAGGCACCTCCCGCCATTGTTTCCATTTTCCTGGGCGAAGAGCTGGATCAGATTATTCGCTCCATCATTGACGGAAAAACCTACGAGGGTGTACGCGCCGGAATCATGGATCTGGGGATCCCCACGATTCCTACCTTCCGTAAGGATACCACGGACCGAAACCGTACCTCTCCCTTTGCTTTCACCGGAAATAAGTTTGAATTTCGTATGTTGGGATCGTCTCAGAATATTGCCATGCCCAATATTGTACTGAACACGGCGGTGGCAGAGAGCTTCCGTCAGTTTGCGGATGTGCTGGAAAAGGCAGAAAACCTTGATGCGGCGGTAAGCCGACTGCTGAAGGAGACCTTCCGCGACCATCAGAGGATCATTTTCGACGGAAACGGTTATTCCGAGGAATGGGAGAAGGAGGCGGAGGCAAGAGGTCTGCTGAATCTCCGCACCTCGGTGGACGCTTACCATTGCTTCCATGCGCCGAAGAACGTGAAGCTGTTTACCGAGCACGGCGTTATGAGTGAAATCGAGATTCACTCCAGAGAGGAAATTTTATTCGAGAATTACGCCAAGATCGTGAACATTGAGGCTCTGACTATGATCGAAATGGTGAGCCGTGATATCATTCCCGCCGTAAACGCTTACCTTGGTGAGGTGGCGAATGTGGCGGCAGCAAAGCAGTCCGTTCTTCCCACCTTGAAGTGTACCGTAGAGCGGAATCTGTTGGAAAAGCTGTCCGAGTTGAATGAGATCGCGTATGCCGAGCTGGAAAATCTCAAGAGAGTGGAGGCGAAGGTCTCTGCCATTGGGGACGCGGTGAAGCGAGCCGAGACTTATCGCGATCTGGTATTGCCCATTATGGCAGGATTGCGTAAGGCGGTAGATGAGATGGAAACCATGATGTCCAGCAAGTACTGGCCTCTTCCTACCTATGGCGATTTAATGTTTAAGGTCTAAAAGGCTGTCTCCTTCAGAGTCAAATCCCGATATATGAAGAAGTCAAAGAACCGTTTTTACTACTCAAAGGTAGTAAGAACGGTTCTTTGTAGTAATAAATCTTTATTTCCGACAAAATAAGTGATAAAAACGCTATGGATATTTCAAATATTCGTGATAAAATAAAGGCAAATACAAAAATAAGGAGCAGATCATGATTGAAAGAATTCATTTTAAAAAAACTGTGGTAGGCGTCTTGTCGGTGGCGCATGGAGTGTACTGGGATCAGTTTCCCGGTCTGAAGGAAAAAATGGTGGGATATCATAAGGACTTTTTGACGATTTTAGAAAAAAACGGTGTTGAAATTGTAGACGCAGGGATCGTAGACACCAATCGAGGAGGTTCCGATGCTGTGGAGCTGTTCCGTCAGGGCTGCGTATCACTGATCTTTTGTAACATGATCACCTACGCCACCTCGTCGGTATTTGCTCCCGTTCTTTGCGCCGATCTTGCCCCCATCGTCCTGGTGGCATTGCAACCCAGAAGTGCTATGGATTATGAGAGAGCCAACACCTTCATGCAGCTGGAGAACGACAATATTTGTTCGGTTCCCGAGTTCTACGGTGCTGCGGCAAAGATGGATCGGAAGATCGCCGACGTGGTCATCGGAAAGCTGTATGGCGACGAAAAGGCGCAGACGGAGATTGCAGAGTGGTGTACCATCGCAGGAGCACTGAATCGATTGAAGGGAGCGCGTATCGGCTTGATGGGACACGTTCTGGAAGCTATGTATGATATGCACACCGATCCCACGCTGATCTACAACGCCTTTGGAGTGCACGTTCCTTTGCTGGAGGTAGACGATCTGGCGAAGGAATACCATAAGGTTACCGATGAGGAGATTGAAGAGCAAAAGGCGATCATCTGTCGTGAATTTGAAATGCCTGAGCCCAAGAACGACCCCGTTACCATGAAGCTCACCAATACCGACCTTTATGAAGCGGCAAGGTGTTCCGCGGCATTGGAGCGCTTCCGTTTGACTCATCAGCTGGATGGTTTGGCTTATTTTTATTCCGGTTTGGAGGGAAGCGAAAATCGGAAGATTGCCTCCTCCCTGATTGTAGGAAACTCTTTGCTGATCGCCCGCGGAATTCCTATGTGCGGAGAGTACGATATTAAGACCTGTATTGCCATGATGATTTTGGATGCCATCGGCATCGGCGGAAGCTTTGCCGAGCTTCATCCCTTTGATTTTGACGGAGATTGTATTCTGGTGGGACACGACGGACCGCACCACATTCAGCTTGCCAACGGTAAGCCTGTGCTTCGCAGTCTAAAGAAATATCACGGTAAGGACGGAAGCGGTGCATCGGTTGAGTTTAATTTGAAGACAGGAGATTTTACCATGCTGGGGATCAACCAGGATGGCAAGGGAGCATACCGCTTTATTATCGGTGAGGGTGTTTCCAATGCGGGTCCTATCCCCGCTACCGGTAATACCAACACCCGCGCCTCCTTCCTGCCGGATACCGTTTCCTTTGTGAAGCAGTGGTGCATGGCAGGACCTACTCACCATTTCGCGTTGGGTACCGGACGGTATGCCTCTACCTTAGTGAAGCTGGGCAAGGTCATGGGGATGGAAACGATTTGGGTAGGAGAAAATTGCCGTGTATAATATTAGAGCCTGTGATTACGTACCGAGTCCCCATCCTGCCACCTCGGACCGAATTATAGCGGCACACTACTATCCCGCCTGGAAAAAGAACGCTACCGGCGTTCACCGGGGCTTTGACGACCTCCATGACTATCCGGAAAGAACGCCCCTTGTGGGCTATTATGACGGAGATAGCCCGGAGGTAGCTGACTGGGAGATCAAATGGGCGCTGGAGCATGGGATCAATTGTTTTATCTACTGTTGGTACCGAAAAAAAGAGAACATGGGAAAGCCGCTTACCGCAGAGGATCTTCGTCTGGGCGAGAGTCTTCATGAGGGATTTTTAAAGGCAAGATACGCGAGTCAAATGCGGTTCGCTATTATGTTTGAGGCTCAAAATAAGTGGGGCGGCTCTGATCCCGAGGATCTGATCCAACACCTGATGCCGTTTTGGCTTGAAAACTATTTTTCACGGGATAATTATTTGAAGATTGACAATAAACCCGTGGTATTCGTGTATGATTACCAGCATCAGCTTCGAGACGGTATGGGAGGTGCCGATACACAGAAAAAGGCATTTGACCGCTGCCGTGATTTGGCACGGGAGCATGGGTTTGACGGATTGATCTTTGCTGTTGAATACCGTAAGGATGATCCTTCGGCAATTGATGATTACCGTGCGCGGGGCTATGACTTCAGCTTTGCCTATTGTTGGTCCATCAAAGAACCGAACCCCTCGGATGAACGGGTGGTGGAGCTACAGTTAGATAAAATACGAAAGAAAATGGAAGAGATCCCCGATTTCTTTGTTCCTACCGCTGCCTGTATGTGGGATCCCAGTCCTCGTTTTGTCTCCATGCCCCATATCTACACTCCTCAGAATCAGACCTCCCTTTGGAAACTGGATCCGAATCATTGGCGAAAGCTGTTGGCAGAGATCCGAACCCTTACGGATGCATTGCCTGAAGACTCCGTCGGGCGGAAAATTTTGATGCTGGATAATTGGAACGAATGGGATGAAGGGCATTACATCGCGCCCAGCTTGGAATTTGGATTTCAGTATTTGCAAGCAGTTCGGGAGGAATTTACCGAGCGGGATAATTTACCGGATTATCGGTTGCCTGAGACACTGGGGACCAATTCGCTGAATTCTCAGTGGGACGTTCCCGATCTGGGAGAAAAGCCATTGCACTGCAAATAACGAAAAAACCACCCGAGGAACGTGACCGTTCCTCGGGTGGCCCTTTCTGTGACCGGGCTTAGCGATCCCGTTTTTTGGGAATCAAAACAACGATGAGAACGATGACAGCCGCCACAATGACCAGTGTGATGACGATGCCGATCCAGCCGGGCATTCCGTCGTCCTCCGCGGGCGTGGTTTCTTGCTCATTTCCGATGATTCCGTCACTGTCCTTGACATCGCCGTCGGTATCGTCAGTCAGATCGCTGACCGCATCTCCCACGCCGCTTCCAATGTCGCTGACGGCATCACCCACATCACTGACGGCATCTCCTATACCGCTTCCCACGTCGCTAATGGCTTCGCCGGCATCATTCAAAAAGCTTTTACCATGAGCGGGAAGAATGAATACCATGGCGGTAAGTGTCAGTGCCAAAGTAAACACGAGGGTCCAAATCGAAATTTTTTGAGACGTTTTTTTATTACTGAGATTCATAATGGATTCCTTTCTGATACAAACTGATCCATGTAAGATAATTGATGTGCTCTTATTGTTTCCGAAAAAAATCATATTATACGAATTTTAAATCAGCCCGCAGTAAACGCCACAAAAAATCCGTTTTCCTTTTTAAAGAAAACGGATTTGTGTTATAATTGTTATAATTTAGGATGGCAATTCGGGGCGAGTTAAATAAGTGACTCGGTCATTGCCGCCGTAATCCTTGTAGATCTCACAGCGATATCCCGCTTCCGCTGCAATGGCAGCTACCGCTTTGCCTTGGTCGCATCCGATTTCCAGAAGCATGAAGCCGCCTCGGCGGAGGTATTTTCCGTATTGACCGATGATAACTCGGTAAAAATCCAGACCGTCGTCTCCGCCGTCTAGTGCCGTTTCGGGCTCAAAGGATACTTCCTCTTCAAGGAGCGGGATCTGGTGGGTTTCGATGTAGGGAGGATTGGAAAGAATACAGTCAAAGTCTCCTAGCGTTTCCATAAAAACGGGATCGAGGACGTTTCCCTTCAAAAAGCCGATACGATCTCCTACCTTATTGGTTTCGGCATTTTCACCGGCTACCTCCAGAGTCTTTTCAAAAAGATCTACAGCGACGGCATGACAGTCCGGACGGGCGGCAAGGGCGGAAATGGCAATACAACCGCTTCCGGTACATAGATCGATCAGCCTCGCCTTTTCGGGCATCATGCGGATGGCAAGCTCCACCAACTTTTCGGTGTCCTGACGGGGAATCAAAGTATCCTGGGTGACTCGATAGGTCTCATGGCAAAAATCCCAGTAGCCCAGGATGTATTGCAAGGGATAATGGGAGCAGCGTTTAATAACGGCGGCATCCAGATTCGAATTTTCAAAGGACTCCTCCCGCCGTTGCATGAGATCTGCCTTGTTGATGCCGCAAAAGTGGCAAATCAGCATGGCTGCCTCTCCCCGGTCATTTTCAATTCCGGCATCCGCCAGGGCAATGCAAATCTCGTTGTAGGTCATGAGGCTCCTCCAGTTGGTAAAAAGTGCGGGATCGTCCTTCTATTATAACAGATTTTCGAAGAAAAGAAAAGTACTTTTCTAAATAAATTTTAGACAAAATCAGACAACTCACCAAAGGGTTACGTTACCCCTTGGTGAGTTGCTTTTTTATGATTCTCTGATTTTTGCGTTGTAATCCCCTTGAAGCAGTGCGGGGAGTTCAAAGCGTTTGATCTTCTTTGAGGTATTCTTGGGAAATTCCTCATTCCGGATCAGCAACAGGTCGATCCTCTTGTAGGTTTGAACAATGTCATTGACTCCGTTTACCACATTTTGTAACGCTGCCTCCAGTTCACCGTCAGTATAGGAGGCACCCAGGGTCTCTTTTGCGGCTTCAAGATCAGGGCAGATGGCGGCAACAATATCGAAATCATTTTTCTTCTCATTCATCATGCCTACTACCACTGCCTCCCCTACCAGGGGATTGCGGGAGAGATATGCCTCCAGCTCTTCGGGAAATACGTTTTTACCGTTGCCTCGAATGATTACGTTCTTTTTTCTTCCTGTAATGACCAGGAAACCATTTTCGTCAATGAAGCCGATGTCACCCGTATGGAGCCAGCCGCTTTTCTTAACCTCGGCGGTAAGCTCGGGCTGACGATAATAGCCTATCATGACGTTGTCACCGCGGTAGCAGATCTCACCGGTTCCGTCCTCGGAGGTATTAATAATTTTGAACTGTCCGCCCGGCAAAACCAGACCGGCGGAACGGTCAGAAAAATAGGAATCGTGGTTGACAGCGGCAAGGGGAGCCGATTCGGTCAGACCGTAGCCCTGAATGATATTGATGCCGAAGTCCCGCATTCCTCGAATGACCTCAGGGTTGATGGGGGCACCGCCCGAAACCAGAAGATTCAGATTTCCACCGAAAGAGTCATGAATCTCGGCAAAAAATTTTTTCTTTAGTGCCATACGGGCAGAGTAGGGATGGACCTTATTGGTGGCGTTGATTACCGTGCGAACCTTCTTTTCGATTCCTTTCTTGCGAATGTTGGACCAGATCTTTCGATACATGGTCTCGATCAGAAGAGGTACGCAGAGCATTTTTGTGGGGCGTACCTCCTTCATATTACGCATGATATAGCGCACGCCCTCGGAAAAGGCAACGGAAGCCCCGCAGAACACAGGGAACAAAAAGCCACAGGTGCACTCGTATACGTGGTGCAGAGGAAGTACCGAAAGGGCACGATCCTGGGTATCAACGTATACCATGTGAGCGAGCTTTTCAATGGTATGACAGATGTTTCGCTGGGAGAGCATAACGCCCTTGGAAACGCCGGTGGTGCCGGAGGTGAAGATGAGAGAGCAGAGGGTGTCGATGTCAATGGATCTCTCCGCATAGCTGTTGTCGCCGTTGGAAAGCAGATTGCTTCCTTCCTCAATCAGCGTTGACAGCTCGTCAAAGGAGATACATGTCACTGAGGAATCCAGGTGGGAAAGCTTTCCCTTGTATTTGGGAGAATAGAGGACCAGTGCCGCTTCGGAAATACGGGCAATGTTGGCGATCTCCTCTGCGGGGATCTCCTTGTCAACAGGAACCACTACGCCCAGTCCGCAAACGGTGGTCATATAGGAAAGACACCATGCGTAACAGTTTTCTCCCGTTACAATAATACGCTTATCCCCATAGCCGCGAGCCAACAGGGCGGTGCCCAGAGAAAATACCTCGTTTTTAAAGCGAGCGAAGCTAAAGGACTTATAGCTTCCGTCGACCTTTTGAAGAAAAGCTGGCTTTCCCGCATACAGGGCAGCACTCTCCTCCAGCATTTCTCTTAAGTTGTGAATCTTTCTGGATGGATACAGCTTATACTGTGCCATGATCAATTACCTCCCAAGGGGTGATTTTTTGAACCAAAAAGTTGATTGCTCAACAAATTGAATTATATCATTTTTTTGTCTCTATGATGTTAATAAGTTGTGAACAAATGGAAAAGAATCATATACAGATCTCCTTTTTCGGGGAGAAAGATTCAAAAAATCTTTCACGCAGCATAAAAAAGAGGAAGAAATACGGGTGGAATCAGAAAAAAGGCGCATACTAAGGATGTTTACACGATTTCATACAAGGCGCGGAGGAAAGACGCCTTTCTCATGGAGCCTTTTTGAATTTCGTAACGGTTCTAAGCAAATAAAAAGGAGTGAGCAGTGTGAAAAAGAAAGAATTTCAGAAAATTGCCGCCCCCATTGGCGGAAAGACGGTTCCACTGAGTCAAGTGCCGGACGCGGTATTTTCAGATCGGATTTTGGGTGACGGATGCGCCATATTGCCTGAGGGGGGAATGGTTTATAGTCCGGTGAACGGTGTCGTGTCCTCGGTAGCAGACAGCCGGCACGCTTATGGCTTTACGTCAGATGACGGTCAGGAGGTGCTGGTACACATTGGTATTGATACCGTTTCTCTGGAGGGAAAGGGATTTCGCCCTCATGTGAACGTGGGGGACAGAGTAAAGGTAGGAGACCTGGTTGCCGAGGTGGATTGGGATTTGTTGAAGGAGCGCGGCTTATCCCCGTTGACTCCAGTTTTGATCTGCAATTTAGCGGAGAACGAGGTCATGAAGCAGGAACAACAGGAGGGAAGCGCAGTCTCTGTAGGAGCACCTCTGTTTTGCCGTGAGAGGCGCGAGGAGGAAGTGAAGGACTCTAAAAAACGAGGGTGGAATTTTGACTTCCTTCAGCGGCTGGGTAAGGTACTGATGGTGGTGATTGCCGTGATGCCGGCGGCAGGGCTTGCCATCAGCTTGGGAAAGCTGATCGCCATGGCAGGAGCGGATGTTTCGTTTTTTGTCACGGCAGGCGGGATCCTCGAAAATATCGGTTGGGCGATCATCAGCAATTTTCACCTTCTTTTTGCCGTGGCAATTGGCGGATCCTGGGCGAAGGATCGGGCGGGTGGCGCATTTGCCGCCGTAATAGCCTTTATTCTGATCAATAATATCACCGGGTCGATCTTCGGTGTTACCTCGGAAATGCTGGCTGACCCCGATGCGGTAACCCACACCTTATTCGGAGAAGAAATCCTGGTGGAGGGCTATTTCACCTCCGTGCTGGGATCTCCTGCTTTGAATATGGGTGTATTCGTAGGTATTATTGCCGGCTTCTTAGGCGGAATTCTTTACAATAAATACTACAACTACCGCAAATTGCCCGACGCGCTTTCTTTCTTTAATGGAAAGCGGTTCGTTCCCCTGGTAGTCATTCTGTGGTCTGTTATTGTGTCGCTGGTGTTGGCTGTGATTTGGCCTATGATTCAGCACGGTATCAATTCCTTTGGCGTATGGATCGCCAACTCGGCGGATACCTCGCCCGTACTGGCACCCTTTATCTACGGAACATTGGAGCGTCTGCTGCTTCCCTTCGGCTTGCACCATATGCTTACCATTCCCATGAATTATACCTCTTTCGGAGGCAGTTACGTGATCCAGACGGGAAGCAGCGCGGGCTCGGTGGTATTCGGACAGGATCCCTTGTGGCTGGCTTGGGTCACAGATCTTGTAAACTTTAAGAATATGGGTGACACAGCTTCCTATGAAAATCTTTTGGCGACGGTGGTTCCCGCTCGGTTCAAGGTGGGACAGATGATCGGAGCTACGGGTTTGCTTCTCGGCGTTGGACTCGCTATGTACCGTCGGGTGGATACGGATAAGCGAAAGAGATATCGTTCCTTCTTCTTTTCTTCCGCCCTCGCCGTTTTCCTCACCGGTGTCACCGAACCCTTGGAGTTTATGTTTATGTTCTGCGCCATTCCCTTGTACGTGGTGTATGCGGTGCTTCAGGGGTGCGCCTTCGCGTTGGCGGGCTTCTTTGATCTTCGGCTCCATTCCTTTGGAAACGTGGAGCTTGCCACCCGTCTTCCCATGAGCATCCAGGCAGGACTCGGCAGAGACGTTCTGAACTTCGTGATCGCCTCCGTGGTGTTTTTCCTGGTGGGCTACTTGGTTGCCTATTTCATGATTGGAAAATTCCGATATGCCACCCCGGGACGGCTTGGAAATTATATGGACGAAAACAAGGAAGATTTTACAACGGAGCCTACCCCAAGGACAGAGGGAGAAAGGAACAGTGAGCCTGAGCGGATCATTGCTCTTCTGGGGGGCAGAGAGAATATTGTATTGGTGGATTCCTGTATGACTCGGTTGCGTGTGACAGTGAAGGACCCGGATAAAGTGGCGGGAGAGAGTGCATGGAAAGCGGAGGGAGCCCTGAGTATTTTGAAAAAGGGCAGTGGAATTCAAGCGGTCTACGGTCCCCGCGCTGACGTGCTGAAATCGGATATTAACGATATTTTATAATATGAAGCTGTTGACGTGGAATACCCATAGTCTGGTGGGAAAAGAAAAAGAACAGATCCGGGAGGAACAGAGACAGGTGGCAGCGTACCTCGGGGAGCACTGCCCTGATGTGGTTGCGCTCCAAGAGGTGAATCAGCCTCGGGAGGGGGCAATCGTGCCAAGGGACTCGATTGAACGCCTTTCGTCCTGTGAATGTCATATGCCGCTCAGAGAGGGAAACTATCTGCTGGATCTGATGGGGGAATTGCCCGCGGGTTACCGGGGGGTCTGGTTGCCCATGAAGAAAAGCTATGATCGCTGGGAGGAAGGCTTGGCATTTCTTTATCGCGGCAAGGCGGCGGAGCTCCGCTGGTTACCGCTCAGTCTTAGCCGGGATTATAATAATTGGAAAACGCGTATGGCTCTCTTCTTGCGGCGGGAGGGAGAGGCGGATTGGTTTTGCAATCTTCACCTTGGTTGGTGGGAGGACGAGGAAGAGCCCTTTTTGAATCAGTGGCACCGGCTGGCTCGCGCACTGCCTCGCGGGGAGCGTCTGTGGCTGATGGGGGATTTTAATTCTTCTCCCGATATTCGGGGAGAGGGATACGATACCGTGGCTTCGGGAGGCTTTTACGACTGTTATACCCTTGCCCGTCAGCGGCAGGGAGAGGAAACGGTGACACGTACCGATCTGGACGGCTGGCGGGAACGTGCCTCTCGGGGCAGCATGCGGATCGATCAGGTCTGGTGCCGCCATCCGGCAAGGATCCGTGTTTGTCGGATCTGTATGGATGGAAAGGAAGGACCTCTTGTGTCCGACCATTACGGCGTATGGGTGGAAACAGATGAAAAATAAGGAGGATCAAAATGAAACGGGAAGCGGGAATCTTGTTATCGATTACCAGTCTGTCTTCCCCTTACGGGATCGGCTGTATGTCTGCCGAAGTATTTCGCTTTGTAGATTTCCTTCGGGACAGCGGACAGAGAGTATGGCAGCTTTTGCCGGCGGGACCAACAGGCTTTGGTGACTCCCCTTACCAGACCTTTTCTTCCTTTGCTGGGAACCCCTATTGGATCGATTTGGAGGAGCTGATTCGGGACGGATTGTTGCAAAGGGAAGAGTGCGACGGTACCGATTGGGGTCAAGATCCTTGCCGGGTAGACTACGGTAAGGTCTACGAAGGGCGAAAAAAGCTTCTTCGCCTGGCGTATCTGCGGAGCGGTAAGGTAAGGGACGAGGTATGGAAAAATTTTGAGTGTGAGCAGAAGGATTGGCTGGAGGATTATACGCTCTTTATGGCTTTGAAGGAGCACCAGGGCGGACTCTCCTGGAATCGGTGGGAGGAGAAGCTTCGGCGCAGAGACCCCGACGCTTTAAAAATGGCAAAAGAAGAGCTTTGGGAGGAGATCGACTTTCAGAAATGGATGCAGTTTTTGTTTTTTCACCAGTGGAATCGGCTTCATGACTATGCCCGGAAACAGGAAATCAAACTTTTAGGTGACTTGCCGATTTACGTGGCGGAGGACAGCGCTGACGTTTGGAGCCATCCCGAGCTGTTTTTGCTGAACGGTGACGGGATCCCTCTGCGGGTGGCGGGGTGTCCCCCCGATGAATTCAGTCCTTTGGGACAGCTATGGGGAAATCCTCTGTACTCCTGGGAGGCTCATGAGAATACCGGATATGAGTGGTGGATCGGGCGGATCTCCCATGCCCGCCGCTTGTATGACTCGGTTCGATTGGATCATTTCCGAGGCTTTGATGCTTATTACTCCATTCCTTACGGTGCGCCTGATGCCCGGGAGGGAAAATGGGAAAAGGGGCCGGGCATGGAGCTTTTCCGTGCTGTTCATGAGGCACTGGGGGAGGGAGAATATATTGCCGAGGATCTGGGGTATCTGACCGATTCGGTTCGCAAATTGGTTCGGGATAGCGGCTTTGCCGGCATGAAGATCTTACAGTTTGGTTTGGGTGGAGGCGACCCGGAGCATTTGCCGATTTTTTACTCGGAAAATACGGTAGCCTATTCGGGAACCCACGATAATCCAACCCTGTGGGAGTGGCTTTCCGGAAGGAGCGAGGAGGAATGGATGACCATACGGGAGGAAGTGTGGAATTTTGACGCTCCTCGTGAAAAGCTTGTCGACGCTTGTCTTGCGCTCTTGATGCGTTCCCGTTCCAACCTGTGTATTGTTCCCATTCAAGATTATTTGCGGATGGGAGAGGAGGGGCGAATGAACCGACCGGGAGCCGCCCAGGGAAATTGGAGCTGGCGGTTGCGGGAGGACGAGCTTACTGTCTCACTGGCACAAAAAATAAGGCGTCTGACCGAATCGGGCAGACGCCTTGGAGATCATGATCCGACCCGACGAGAGGGATAACGGATACAAACAAGAAAAAGGACGGAGAATGTGAAACTCTCTGTCCTTTTTGCGTGATTAATCCTCGGAGGGCATTACGTAATTGCAATGCACCGTGACCTTATCGTCATCGTATATTTTGGTGAATTCCTTTTCCTCGCCGTCTGTCGTAGAGGTCTGGTATCGGCAAAGCTCCTTCCACTGCTCGGGAGTACCGCAATAGTTGATCTTCTCGAATTTGAGGGTCGAGGGAGTCGTGAAAGCGTAATCGCCAATGAAGGTAACGTTCTTTCCAATGGTGATGCTTACCAGTTCGTTGAGGTTACCAGAGAAAGCGGATTCATCGATCTCGGTAATAGAATCGGGGAACACGAGGCTCGTCATTCTGGGCTTATCGTCAATGGAGGATCTTCCGATCTTGGTTACGGGAAGATCGTTGTAGGTTCCGGGAATGACGACGTCGCCTATGGCGTTCTCCATTCCTACCAGTGTATACGCTGTGCCATCCTCGTTTAATTCAAATTCAAACTTGGGACCGCCGCAGGACGCAAGAGTGAAAATAGAGGTGATGAGCATCGCACCCATCAAAATGAGGGAAAGGATCTTTTTCATAATCATTCTCCTTGCTTTTTATTGTCGTGTCTGACAGTTGCAATTATATCACAATATGCGGAAAATGTCAAGGGGAAGAGGAACTTTGCGGAGAACTTAAACGGAGGGGGCTTCGGTTTTTGCCATGAAATCTCCCATGAGGGCATCTTGAAGTTTTTTGAGGAGATCGGGGGCTCTTCCGCCTACGGCTACACCGTCGATCTCACCTACGGGGCGGCAAAGGGTTCCCGAAGCGGTAACGATAATTTCTCTGGCGTGCATCATTTCCTCAACGGAAAAGGGCTCTTCGTACACGGGAATCCCGAAGGAATGGCAACACTCGATCAGGTGCGCCCGTGCTACTCCGGGAAGGATCAGACGGTCCGCAGGCGCGGTCTGAAGGGCTCCGTCCTCGCGGATGATTGACAGATTGGAATGGGCACATTCCGTGACCCGCGGTCCTCGGTGGAAGATTGCCTCATCTGCCCCCGCTTCCTTGGCGCGCATAGATGCCAAAACGGTGGGGAGTAGGTTGAGTGTCTTCATGTTACAATGGAAAAATCGGGTATCCTCCATGGTGATGGTCTTCATGGGAGAATAAATATCCCTTAGCTTCATGGGGCGAATGGTGACCCAAATGTTGGCGGTAAGTGCTTCTTGAGGAGCGTGGCTTCTCATTTCGGTTCCCCGGGAGACCTGCCAATATACCAATTGCTCGTCAGCGTCTACCTTACCGATCAGCTCACCAAGCAGGTCGGAGAACTCTTGTTTGGTTAGGGGAATTTGGATTCCGAGCTCATTGGCACCGGCATACAGTCTGTCCATGTGCTCATCCATGGCGTAGGGAATGTGATTTCTTGTATAGATTACCTCAAAAATACCGTCGCCAAAATAGCAGGCGCGGTCGTTCATGGGAACGGTCATCCGCTCGATGAGGTCGTACCGTCCGTTGTAGTATCCGAGATTTTCCATGAATGTAAACTCCGAGTCCTTTCTCTGATGTTTACGCCTCGAAGACGGCGTATATGGAAGCATATGCGTAAAATCGTTTAACTATTCTCGTTGTGAGAAACGGGAAGGGCAGTGGTTACGTTTTTCTCTGTACGTAAAATAAAACGGATTCGGATTTGCTTGACTCCGGGAATTCTTTTTAAGGCAGTGTGAAGCTTGCTGATCGTTTCTACGTCGGGAGCCTGTGCCAGCAGCAGAACATCAAATTCTCCCGCAAAATAATCGCAACGTAAGATCGGTTCCATGGCACAGGCGGCGTGACAGAAGCCCTCACCGTATTCCGATCCCTCCAGAGTAACCTCCAGGTACGCCTGGGTTTCTTGCCCGATGGCTTTGGGATCCAGCAGAAGCGCATAGCCGCGGATCACTCCTCTTTCTTCCATGCGGTGAATTCGTTCGGTTACTGCCGATACCGACAAATTCACGCGAGTAGCAACAGATGAGGCAGTGCTACGGGCGTTTTCGCTCAGACACTTCAGTATTTCACAGTCGGTTCGATCCATGGCGTTCCCTCTTTTATTCTTGCCTGTCGTTATATTTTCATACAAAGGTATTATAACACAGGCGGGAGGGATTGTCAATAAGAGCAAGGAGAGAAAGAGAGATTTTCCTTTACAAGATTTCGTTGACATTCGGTTTTTTCTATGGTATAATAAAGGTAATTTGTAAGTGTGTCAGAAAGGAGATACCATGCGTTTGTTCAATCAAACGGTATTGAAGGAGAAGATTGCCGAAGCACTCGCCTCGGTGCTTCCCGTAACGGGAATCGTACTCCTCTTACTGGTAACCTTTGTTCCGGTTTCCGCCGCCATGCTTCTTTCTTTTTTGATGGGAGCGGTTATGCTGGTGGTAGGAATGGGACTCTTTAATTTGGGCGCAGAATCCGCTATGACCCCGATGGGCGAGTACGTGGGGGCTAAGATTACCTCAGGGCGAAAGCTTTGGATGGTGATTCTGGTATCCCTCTTTGTAGGGGTGATGATTACGGTGTCCGAACCCGATCTGCAAGTGCTCGCCAACCAGATTTCCTCTATTCCCAATATGACGCTGATTTTAGCGGTTGGCTTGGGCGTAGGAATTATGTTGGTTCTCGCCATGCTGCGGATCCTCTTCCGGATTCGCTTGAAGTATTTACTTCTTGGCTTTTATGCGGTGGTGTTCATTCTTGCCTTCTTCGTGCCTGAAAATTTCCTTGCGGTATCCTTTGATTCAGGCGGCGTTACCACCGGTCCCATGACCGTTCCTTTTATTATGGCGTTGGGTATCGGTGTGGCATCGATCTCCGCCTCAGAGGACGGATCGGGAGACGATAGCTTCGGCTTGGTTGCCCTTTGCTCCATCGGACCCATTTTGGCGGTCATGATTTTGGGCTTGATTTATGACGTGGACGCGCAGGCGGTCACCGATTATTCCATGCCTTTGGTGGACAATTCCCGTGATATTATGCTTCTTTTTTTGGAAGGAATCCCTCATTACATGAAGGAAATGGCAATGGCACTGGGTCCCATTGTGATCTTTTACTTGATCTTCCGCCTGGTTACCGGCGGTATGGGCACCGGCGGCTTGGGCAAGACACTGGTTGGCGTGGTTTATACATATGTCGGCTTGGTTCTATTTCTTACCGGGGTAAACGTGGGCTTTATGCCCGTGGGTAATTATCTGGGACGGGAGCTTGCCGCGTCGGATTTCCGATTTGTCATCGTTCCTTTAGGAATGGTGATCGGTTATTTCATTGTATCCGCGGAGCCTGCGGTTCACGTATTGACCAAGCAGGTGGAGGAGGTTACGGCAGGTGCCATTCCCGGAAAGGTTTTGTCCGCTACTCTTTCAATCGGTGTAGCCGTTTCCGTAGGAATTGCTATGCTTCGCGTACTGACCGGAATTTCTCTTTTGTGGATCGTGGTTCCGGGCTATGCGATTGCTCTCATTTTGACCTTTTTTGTTCCCGATATTTTCACATCTATTGCCTTTGACTCGGGAGGAGTGGCATCCGGTCCCATGACGGCGACTTTCTTACTTCCCTTTGCGGTTGGCGCTTGTACGGCAATGGGTGGAAATGTGGTGAAGGATGCCTTTGGTGTGGTAGCAATGGTTGCGATGACTCCCTTGATTGCCATCCAGATCCTTGGACTGATCTATAAGCTTCGTTCCGCAAAGGGAACAACGGAGGAAACGGCGGATCAGATTGAAGAGCTGCTTACCGAGGCGGAAGCCGAGACGGAAGATATCATCGATCTGTAACGGAGGAAGTTATGAAGAATATATATTGGCTGATTACTATCGTTCAGCGTTCCGACGCGGCAGAATACGAACAGTTTTATCTGAGCCATGGGGTGCATGTTACGTATAGTACCCTTTGCAACGGAACCGCACATGAAAGAACGCTCAGTATTTTGGGGTTGGAGCGTACCGAGAAGACCATGCTATTTTCTATGGTGTCGGAGAGTACGCTAAAGACGCTGACCCGATCATTGACCATAGAAATGAAGATTGATTTGCCCAATCGAGGGGTTGCAATGGCAATTTCTTTGTCGGGCATCGGCGGAGCAAATGCCTTAGAGTTTTTTACAGCCGGCCAAACGTCGGTATCCGAAGAAACGGGGGAAAAGAAAATGCAATCTGACTACGAATTGATCGTTGCTATCTATGAAAAGGGATATACGGATCTTGTGATGGATGCTGCTCGCGAGGCAGGAGCCGGAGGCGGAACTACCATTCGAGCTAAGGGAACCGGTGCCGGTGCTGAAAAATTTTTTGGCTTGTCCTTGGCGGTGGAGAAGGAGATCGTATTTATCGTATCTCATATGAGTAAGAAAAAGGACATTATGAAGGCAATCATGCAGAAGGCGGGAGTGGATACTAAGGCTCATGCTCTTGTATTCTCATTGCCCGTGTCTGAAACCGCAGGCTTCCGATTCGCGGATATGGTAGATAAGGACAGTGAATAAGTCCATCAAGCACAACAGAGGGGAGCTTCTCAAAGGAAGCTCCCCTCTGTTGTGTTTCTATTATGTTAAATCAGCAATGTCGTAAATCAACCGTTCGGTCTTTTCCCAGCCAAGGCAAGGGTCGGTAATAGACTTTCCATAAATATGTTCTCCAACCTTCTGGCAACCGTCTTCCAGATAGCTTTCGATCATGAATCCCTTGACGTAGCTCTTGATCTCCCCCGAATGGCGGCAAGCGTGGAGGACTTCCTTGCAAATTCTGGGTTGTTCTGCCCATTTCTTTCCGGAATTGGCGTGGTTCGCATCTACTACCACCGCCATATTTTGCAGATTGCGTGCCGAATATTCTCGGTACAGTCCGATCAGATCCTCAAAATGGTAATTGGGAAGAGACTCTCCGTGCTGATTCACAAATCCGCGGAGGATCGCGTGAGCAAGGGGGTTCCCCTTGGACACACATTCCCAGCCCCGATAAAGGAAGGTATGGGAATGCTGAGCGGCAGTAATGGAGTTCAGCATGACAGAGATATCTCCGCCGGTGGGATTTTTCATACCCACAGGAACATCAATGCCGCTGGCGGCGAGACGGTGCTGCTGATTCTCTACCGAGCGAGCACCTACCGCGACGTAGGCAAGGAGATCGGAAAGATAGCGGTAGTTTTCGGGGTAGAGCATCTCGTCAGCACAGAAGAGTCCCGATTCCTCAATGGCGCGGGTGTGAAGACGGCGGATGGCAATGATACCTTCCAGCATATCCTCCGCGGCATCCGGATTGGGCTGATGGACCATTCCCTTATAGCCCTCTCCCGTAGTGCGGGGCTTGTTGGTGTAAATACGCGGAATCAGCAAAAGCTTGTCCGAAACTTTTTCCTGAATAACAGCCAGCCTGGATATGTATTCCAACACGGAGTCCTCCCGGTCTGCGGAGCAAGGACCGATAATAAGAACCAGACGTGAATCCTTGCCGGTAAAGATGTCGGCAATTTCACGGTCACGCTGTGCCTTCATGGCTACATACTGGGGCTTAAGGGGATATTGCTCCTTCAGTTCCATGGGGATGGGGAGTTTGCGGATGAATTGAATGTTGTTTTGCATGGCGAAACCTCTCTGAAAATCTTGCTTGAATAATGTATGCAAGCGAAAAAAATACAATACAATTATTATACACCTTTCTTTGAAAAATGTCGAGTCCTTTTTCACAAATTTATGTAAAGAATTAGTGAAATTTCTTGACGCGAGAAGGAAAATTTGGTATCATATTAGAAGAACGAACTGAAGGAGTTTTTATGGAACAGAAAATGTTTACGCAGATCTCTCCCGATGAACTGGGAAACGCTATGAAATTGATCGGCAAGGATTGGATGCTGATCGTGGCGAGAGATGAACAAGGGAATAAGGTCAACGGTATGACGGCAAGCTGGGGGTTCCTCGGCGTTATGTGGAATAAAAACGTGGCGGTTTGTATGATTCGCCCGCAACGGTATACCTATGGTCTTGTAGAAGCGGCGGATAGAGTGAGCCTTGCTTTTTTGTCCGAGGAATATCGGGATGCCCTTCGCCTATGCGGTAGCCGAAGCGGACGAGATGGAGATAAATTAGCAGAGGTGGGATTGACCACGGAAGAGCTGGATGGCGTTCCGGTGATTCAAGAAGCCGATACGGTAGTAATCTGCCGAAAGCTATATGCGGACGATCTGAAAAAGGACGGATTTCTGGATCCTTCTTTACTTGCGCATTACAAGCAAGAGGATTATCACCGTATGTATGTTTGTGAGATCGAGAAGGTATACCGAAAGGTATAGGACAGAATCAATACTGAATGAGAAAACCGTACCGCGACAAGCGGTAGATGGGAGTAAAAAATGACATTGCGTGAAGAAATTGAAGCATTATGTAATAATGCCGGTGCCGCTTCCCGAAAGCTGGCACTGGCAAGCACCGAGGAAAAAAACGGAGTTCTCCTAAGAATAGCCGAGGGTATGGAGCAGGAAATTGACTTGCTTCTCGAAGCCAATGAAAAGGATCTTCGACAGGCAGAGGCGGCAGGTGTTTCCAAGTCCATGCTGGACCGTTTGACCCTGAGCCGGAACCGAATCGGGGGAATTGCTCAGGCATTGCGAGATCTGACGGGGCTTGCCGATCCCGTGGGACAGAGTGAGACCTGGAGCCGTCCCTCGGGATTGGAGATCACACGGGTAAGAGTTCCTCTTGGCGTTGTGGCGATGATCTATGAGGCTCGGCCTAACGTGACGGTAGACTCGGCAGCACTCTGCATCAAGACGGGCAATGCTGTGGTATTGCGTGGCGGGAAGGAAGCCATTGAGACCAATCGAGCGTTGGTACGTGTGATTAAGCAGGCACTGGAGGATTGTGGCTTTGATCCTCATTCCGTGGAGCTCGTGGAATCGGTGGAGCGGGAAAGTGCGCAGATCCTGATGACTATGCGCGGATTGATCGACGTATTGATTCCAAGAGGCGGTAAGGGATTGATTCGCAGTGTGATGGAGAATGCTACCGTGCCCGTGATTGAGACGGGAGCAGGGAATTGCCATCTGTACGTAGACGACAGTGCTGATTTGGAAATGGCGGCGAAGATCGCAGTAAACGCGAAGTGCTCCCGTCCTTCGGTATGTAACGCGGTGGAAACCATTCTGGTACATGCCGGTATTGCGGCAAAATTTCTCCCCATGCTGAATGAAGCTCTGGCACCCTTTGCGGTGGAAATACGAGGTTGCGCGAAAACGCGGGTACTCATTCCTACGGCAAATGAGGCAACGGAAGAGGATTATGATACCGAGTACAACGATTACATTGTAACGGTGAAGGTGGTGGATACCCTGTCGGATGCCATTGTTCATATCAATAAGCATAGCACGGGGCATAGCGAGGCGATCATTACCACCACAGAGGAGAATGCTACGCGCTTCTTAAAGGAAGTGAACTCGGCGGCGGTGTACGTAAATGCCTCCACTCGGTTTACCGATGGCGGAGAGTTTGGCTTTGGGGCGGAGATCGGTATTTCCACGCAAAAGCTTCATGTGAGAGGTCCTATGGGGCTTTCGGCGTTGACCACCGAAAAGTATTGGATCAAGGGGAACGGTGCGGTTCGATGAGTGATAGATGGATGATCGCGTCGGATCTCCACGGAGATGCCGCCTGTACGGAACTGCTTCTAACTCGCTTTCGTGAATCGGGAGCCGGACGGCTGATTTTGCTTGGAGATTTACTGTATCATGGTCCTAGAAACGATCTTCCCTCGGGGTATTCGCCCAAGAAGGTGATCGAGCTTTTAAACCCCGTCAGGGAGTCTTTGCTTTGTGTACGGGGAAATTGTGATACCGAGGTGGATCAGATGGTGCTTTCCTTTCCGATCCTTGCCGATTACGCGTATCTGTTGGCGGACGGATTGCGAATCTTCGCTACCCACGGGCATAAATTCCACGGAGCTAATCTTCCTCCCTTGCAAAAGGGAGACATTCTGCTTCACGGACATACCCACGTTCCCGCGGCAGAGCGTCTGGATAACGACATTCTATATGTCAATCCCGGCTCAGTTTCGATTCCCAAGGAAAATTCACCGAGAAGCTATCTGATCTACGAAAATAAGACCTTTATTTTCTATGATCTGGGGGGTAGAGAATACAGAAGCTTTCAAGTTGAATAAACCTCGGACACATTAGAGGCATTCATAAAATGATGGTCCCCCGACAGATTCAGTGATCTGTCGGGGACTTTTCTCGTTGATAATTCTTGATCTTCCTTCATTTTGACTACCATCCCGTTATAACATGAAATCGGCAGAGGAACAATACCTCTGCCGAAATTCGTATAACAATCCCTATAAGCCACTGCGATAGGCGTTTATTTTCTATAGATGCTCCTCCTCGGTTTTAAAGTTCTTGAAGGAGGTTGAGGGAACTTCTTGAAAGAAGTTCCCTCAAAAAATTTTATTCGATCTTACTTGATTTGCGTTCCGGTGGGAACCGAGTCATCTACGAAAATGACCTTGCAGCCACAGGCGTTGTTGGTACCTGCCAGGAGCATTCCCTGAGAATTGACGTTGCAGATCCGTCCCGGCTTTAGGTTGGCAATGACGATAATCTTCTTGCCTACCAATTGCTCAGGGGTGTACTCCTCCTTAATAGAGGACATAATCACTCTCTCGCCCAGTCCATCGTCCAAGGTCAGCTTCAGGCAGGAATGGGATTTCCGCACGCTCTCTGCCTTGAGGATCTGGCAAACACGGAGATCGATCTTTAAGAAGTCGTCCAGGGTGATCTGTTCCTTTACGGGTTCTACGGGATCCGCTTCCCTCGTCTCTTCCACGGTAGGCTCATCGGGACAGCATGCCTCCTCCACGGGGGTATCCAGCTTGATCTCCTCCTCCGTCTGAGGATAGGAGAAGTCCAGAAGTCCTACGTATCTTTCGGACTCAATGGCGTACAGGAAGAGGTACAGACGGGGACCTCTCTCCTTGTCGATCAGAAGCTTGTACACGTTCTTAAAGAAGGTTCCCTGAATGGATTTCAGTTCCTTGTCGCTCTTATCGGTGCCGTAGACCTTTTTGGGGATGGCGTAAAGCTCCGCATTGAGCTCATCAAGGGTATAGCTCCCTGCCGCGATATAGTCGTGAAGCATGGAAATGGCTTGCTGCTCCTCTGCGGAAAGGGTGTTGTATACCTCCCAGTTGCGGGTAACGCGCAGACGGTTCACCTGGTCGGGAGCGCACTGCTCCAGCCAGAATTTCGCTCGATCCAGTCGATCAGCAAACTGCTCCTCCTTGTAAGGAGTTCCGATTTTTTCAAATACGGTTTCCAGCATGGGAACATTAAAGTTTACCACCGAGCCAAGTTGTACCAGAAGTGCCATGGGAACGGTTTCGATCTCTCTTCCGTCCACGTGACAGTTATACATAATATCCTGGGTCAACTCGTTGGCATTTCCGGCACGGCATTCGGTGAGCATCTTGTCAAATTCGAAGTACTGGCGGAGGATCCCGTCATCGAAGCAAATATCAAATGCCTTGGTGGGATCGGTCTTGGCGTAGAGCCAGAGAAGAACCTCAGGCTGGTAAAGCTTCAGAAGGGTATCGGGGGTCAGGTTCAATCCAGAGGAGCTAGACATCTTACCGGTCATTCCCTTGATACCAATGAACTCGTAGCCCTGGAACAGGGGCGCATCATAACCGAATATTTCCTTGGAAATAATCTTGGAATTGTTGTAGGAGCCGGTAGGAGCGGCGTGATCCTTTCCGCCCGGTTCAAAGTCTACCTGCTCGTATCTCCACCGCATAGCCCAGTCGATCTTCCAGCCCAGCTTGCAGTTAAAGTCGGTAAGGAAGTTGAAAGAGCCGTGATGACCGCAACGGCAGGTATATTCTGCCGTGGTACAATCCTCGGAAAGAGAGGTGATGGTGGTGAAGTCGGTATGACATTCAGGGCAGAAAATGCTGACGGGATAGTATGCTGCCTTTTCCGCGTCGTGCTCGGCACGGAGCTGCTCCTCGCTCTTGGAGGGATCCTTCGTCTTAAAGGAGTCTAAGATCTCAAAGATCTCGCCTCTCTTTCGCAGAGACTCCAGGATTTCCTTATTGTACTTTCCCGAACGGTACATTTCCGCCTGGTAACGGCAATCCAACTCCATACCAAAGGGCTCGATCCCCTTCAAAAATTCCTCTTCGAAGTGCTCAGCGTAGTTTTTATGGCATCCCCAAGGGTCTGGAATGTCTACGTAAGGACAGCCAATATATTTGTCATAGGTGTTTCCCACCACCGCCTGTACGTTGGCAGGGATCTTGCGGCAACGGTCAAATTCGTCCCAGGACACCAGGAGCTTTGCCTTTTTTCCTTTTTTTTGCAGTGCCTTTACCACGAACAGAGGGGTGGCAAAGTCACGGAAGTTTCCGATATGAACCGATCCGGAGGGGCTGACACCCGCGGCGCAGACGTACTCCTCCTTGTCGGGATTTCTCTCAATAATCTTTAACGCAATTTCTTCTGACCAATGCATACCATACTCCTTGAATGAATCAGCAAATTTTTTATCATAATATTATAACACAGAAATCGAAAAAAGTCAACGGTTTTATCTCCCGAAGAATTTTTATCGAAAAATTATCAGATTCCCGTGGCTGGGCTTAGGTGCCTGTGGACACGGAAGATACCGATGTGTCCTCTGAAAACGATCAGCGGCACAGGAATAGCTCTAAAATAAAGACCGTAACGCAAGAGATCACCGCTACCTGAAATAGACTTCTGCCAAACCAGGCGAGAAGAATGGCAGCGATCAGTGCCACGGCGCCGGCAATAGGCGATTGCGTGGCGTGAAGAATCGCCGGAAATGTCATGACGGCGAGTGTGACGTAGGGGACGTAATAAAGAAAGGAGCGAAGGGTCTTGTTCTTGATCTCCTTCCGGATCAAGGTCAGGGGAAGTACCCGGATCAGATAGGTAATACCTGCCATACAGGCAATATAAATATACGTATTCATGTGCCGGGATCCTCCTGTTTGTTAGGGGCTTGCTCCGAGACGGGGAAAAGGATTGCTGCCACCAGGGAGATCAAGACGGTGAGGAGAATAACGCGGATCCCCTCTGACCACGCCCCGATCACCGGAAGGTGCTCGCAGGCATAGGAGGCTACAAAGCTAACGGCAACCAGTACGGCTACTACCCGATTTTTCTTTGCCTCGGGAATGAAGACGGAAATAAACATACCATATAGTCCCACACTAAGGGCACTGAGTAGCCGCAAGGGAAGAACGTCACCCAGTACGGCACCTACAAAGGTTCCGCTTGTCCACCCTAAGGTAGCGACACAGAAGGTTCCGTATGTAAAACAAGGATCCAGCGGAACAGGAAGCGCAATAGAAACGCCGAAGATTTCGTCGGTTACCGTAAATCCAAGCAACAGACGTTGAATGGTTCCCGTGTCCGGCTTTAGCTTCTGACTGAGAGAGGCGGACATGAGCAGATAGCGGGCGTTGGCTACCGCCTCCATGACAGTCACCTCCAGATAAGAGGCACCGACGGCGATCAGGGAAAATCCGGCGTACTCTCCGGCAGAGGCGTTGATAAGGAGACTGGTTAGTGCGGCTTGCAGGGAGGTGATCCCCGCCTTTCTGGCGGTAATGCCCAAAGCGACAGACACGGCAAAATACCCCAACGAAATGGGGATTCCGGCTCTCATGCCACGAACAAACCATTGTTTTTTATTCACAGTAAGATCCTCCTTTCTGAGTTCTCCGCCGAGAAAAATTGTCCTTTCGGTGTGATAAGGCACTATATATCAGTATACCACAAAGAGGGAAATTTGTAAAGGGATACAGGAAGAAAGGCTATTTAAAACTTTTCGTGGTATTCTAATAAAAGCCACTGTTTTTTGCAGTGAATGTTTCTTTGAAACCTCCCCTGTGCAAGGGGGTGGCTCGCGTAGCGAGACGGAAGGGTTGTTTTTATTTTTTTGACAATGGTATCTTTCCTATGCGATACCACAAAAAATTTAAAATGTCCGGAAGAAAAGCCGGTTCAAGAGAAGAATTTCTTCGGCTACGGTGCTCCGGAGGAATCCGCTCGGATGCTTCTTTCTCGCTTTTTCTTTTGACGGTATGCGCTGGGGGTCATTTCCATATCCTTTAGAAAGGCTCGGTTAAAGGTACGGAGGGTATTGAACCCGACTTGCTCACTGATCTCGGTCACAGATTTATCGGTTTGCGAGAGGAGCTTGCAGGCGGTGGATATCCGAAGAGAATTGATGTAATCGTTAAATCCAATGCGCAATTTACTGCTCATCACGTGGGAGATATAGTATTTGCTGATATGGAGTTCCTTTTCGAGCAGTCCCAGAGAAAGATCCTTGTCGTAGTGGCTGAGGCAGTAGTTCATGATCATACCCAAAACATTATAATCACGGGATTGAATATCTTGAAGCTGAATTTTTTGTAATAACTTGCCGAAAAAGGCGAGGAGGTATCCGCGAAGAATCTCCTCGCGGAAGGATTCCCGACTGTAATATGTGTCGGAAAGCAGGCGGATCATCTGCGACAGAATGGGATCGTTCGCGGCACCGGGGATGATGTTGGACAGAGGAAGGCAACCTGTAAATTGGGAGAGAAACTCCGGAAGTACGTCGGGGTTGAATTTTAACAGAATATACCGTTCCCGTTCCACCGTTTCAAAATAGTGGATCTGATTGGGGAAGACCACGAAGGCATCTCCGGCTCGTACGTCATACTCCTTGCTGTCAACCGTAACTCGTGTGTGTCCCTCGAACACGACCGCCAGCTCAATGGAGGCATGGAGGTGAGAGCGGTATCCCAAGGTTTTGGACGCATGACGGGAATCCCGACAGTAAACATCTTGCTTGAGGTTTTCATAAATTGCTTGCATAAGCCATCTCCTCTCTCTTATTCTTCCTCTCATTTTATCACAACTTTTGTCTGATTGCAAGGTATTTTTTCACAATTTTCGTCATACATTGGAGAGAATATGCACGAATGAGAAGGGGAGAATATGGAAACAGTAAAAAGGAAGAGATGGTGGTGGCTCGTATTGCTTCTGGCTCTGTGTTTGTCCGGTTGCCGTGGGAGCTTGCGGGCGGAGGATATTCGCCCCTTCGGCTTTTTTGCGGAGGTGGTGATTCACCGAGAAGATCAAGCGGAGCGAGTGAGGATAACCGTTGGCGCGGATAATGGAGAGCTCAGAGATCTTCTTGTGGAGTGGATCTCTCCTGAGAGTCTTGCCGGACTGACTCTGCGCCGCCAAGCGGGCAAATGGCAAGCTGAATGGGAGGGTATGGTGACGGAAGGAGAGTATTTGGCAGCGGGTGTGTCTTTCCTTGACGTATTTCTCGGAGAGGGAGAATGGAAGCCTGTAGCACGCACGACCTATCGAGGCAGGGATGCCATTTATGTTTGTCTGCGGGGGGAAGAGCAGGAGATACAGATTTACATGGATGGAAAGGGCTCGGTGCCTCTGGGCATCATCCTGGGAGAAACAGAATTGGAATTTTTGTCCTTTGAAAAGGCGGAAGGGTAAAAGAAAAAATATGAAATTGTTAATGGTGACAGCATCGCTGGATTGCGGCGGAGCCGAAACCCACGTGTGCGCGTTGGGAGAGGCACTCATTCGCCGGGGACATACCGTAGCGTTGGTATCGAGAGGCGGCAGACAGGTGGCATCATGGTTGGCGGCGGGAGGAGCGCATTACCGTGTTCCCCTGGGACGCGCTCCATGGCAGATGATAGCCTCTATCATTTCCCTAAATCGTATACTCAAAAAGAATCATTTCGATTTGATTCATGTCCATGGACGTCTTGCAGGGTGTCTATGCGCCGCCTCGGCACGACGGAGGGGCATCCCTATGGTCAGTACGGTCCACGCCCGCTTTCGGGTCGGTTTTGTTCGGCATTTTTGCCGATGGGGAAGGCGGTCCATTGCTGTCAGCCAGGATTTGAAGCAATATCTCTGTGAGGAATATGGAAATCCCTCTGAGCGGGTAGAAGTGATTCCCAACGGAATTGACCTGTGCCGTTTTTCTCCCTCGCCCAAGCAAAATGCTGACGCTTGCAGAGTAGTCTTTCTCAGCCGACTTGACGCGGATTGTTCTTTGGGGGCGCGGCTCTTATGTGAACTTTCCTTTGCTCTCAGTGAGGATTTTCCAAATCTGGAGATCGTGATTGCCGGGGGTGGTTCTTGTCTGGCGGAGATCACGCGATTGGCAGAACGGGAAAATCAACGGAGGGGAAGAAGGGTGGTGCGTCTCACGGGACACGTAAGCTCCCCCGAGAAACTGTTTCAAAGCGCCGATGTGGTTCTCGGTGTTTCTCGCGTGGCGCTGGAAGCCATGTCGTGCGGTGTTCCGGTGATCTTAGGCGGCGACGAGGGATGGCTGGGACCTTTGAATTCCGAGAATTTGAGCCTTGCGGCAGAGAGTAATTTTTGCGGGCGGGGTTGTACGTCCATGAACAAAGAGCGACTGGAGGAGTCGTTGCGCGCGGTTTTGTGTCTCTCTCCCTCTGAGCGGCAGAGCCTGGGAATGATACTTCGTTCCTATGTGGCGGAGCATCATAGCTTGGAGGTCATGGGAATGCGTACGGAGGAGTTTTACCGATCAGTTCTTGCAGAGCGTGACGGGAGAGAAAAGGGTACTCTGCTATGTGGGTATTACGGTTACGGAAATCTGGGAGATGACGCTCTTCTGCGAGGCGCGATTCGACGGGCTTACCGAGAAAATCCTCGGGGGACTGTCGTGGCATTGACGAAGAACGGATCCAAGGATGAAGACCGATTTGGCATTCCCTGTGTGGGACGTACGTGGATTTTGGGAATAGCTCGGATATTGCGGAGAACGGATCGATTGGTGTTTGGCGGCGGCACGCTGTTGCAGGAAAATACCAGCCGCCGCTCTCTGTGGTATTATACGGCTCTCATCGCCTGGGCGAAGCGAAAACAAATTCCTGTGGAGCTCTGGGGAAACGGGCTGGGAGAGCCGCGGAGTGAATGGGGGCGCGCGCGCATGCGGAGGGCGCTGGAGGCATGTGCTCGGATTGGTTTGCGGGATCAAGCTTCTCTTGCTTTGGCGAAAGATTTGATAGCAGAGCCTTGTCAATCCGTGATTTCGTACGAGGAGGATTTGGCGTTGAACACCCAACCATGCTCCTCTGAACGCAGAAATTTTTTGCTTCATTATTATGGCTTGGATGACGGTGCGGCGTACGCCGTGGTGGCTGTACGGGGGACGGGAGGACGGGGGTATCTGGATGCTTTCGTCAACTGGGTGACGACACTTTCCGCTCAGGGAATTCGGCTGTTGTTGGTACCCATGTATCCGCGGGAGGATGAACGGATTTGCCGCGCGTTGGCGGCTCGATGGCAGGGGAGAGTGGTGTGGGGATTGGGTGCGGAGGATTTGGTGGGGCTAATGAGGGGAAGCTGTGTTGTATGCGGTATGCGGCTCCATTCCTTGGTGTTTGCGTACTGTGCCCAGGTCCCTTTTGTCGGCTTCGGCGGTGACCCTAAGATCCGTTGCTTTTGTCACGAACGGGGAGGCGTATATTTTACCGAGCTGTACGGTAAGGGTGATACGGGAGAAGTTTTTGACTTTTGCTAAAATCATAGGAAATTTTGGTGGGAACTTCTTGACTTTTTTAGAGGATTGTAGTATAATGCGGGAGAGCAAACATCCCAAAAAGACAACCGAAGTTAGCGAAAGAAACCCGTTTATTTCCAAAACTCGGAGGGCAAAGCGTTATGATCCCCCAAACTCGCAACCGAAAGTTGCAAAAAAATCCAAGCTAAGTTGGTGGTTTTTATATGGGGAATGTGATATTATAGTAAAAAATAAGGGAGGATTTTTACTGATGAAAGTAATTGTTACGAAGAATTACGAGGAAATGTCTCGAATCGCCGCGGATATGGTAGCGGAGGAAATGAAGAAAAAAGAAGAGTTCGTTCTGGGCTTGGCAACGGGTGATACCCCGGTGGGAACCTACAACGGATTGATCGAGAAATGCAAAAAGGGGGAGATCGATTTCTCCAAGGTTCATTCCGTGAACCTGGACGAATACTATCCCATTACCCCCGACAATGATCAGAGCTACCGTTATTTCATGAACGAAAAGCTCTTCAACCATGTGAATATTGACAAGGCAAACACCTTTGTTCCCGACGGAACCGCCAAGGATCCTGACGCGTTCTGCAAGGAGTATGAGGCAAAGATTGACGAGCTGGGCGGCATTGACGTTCAAATTCTTGGGATCGGCAGAAACGGTCATATCGGCTTTAATGAGCCTGAGGCAGAGCTGTACGCATATACTCATCTGACCGGTCTGACCCAGAATACCATTGAAGCCAATGCAAGATTTTTCGCGTCGGAGGATGAGGTCCCGAAGCAAGCACTGACCATGGGTATTAAGAGTGTATTCAAGGCTCGCCGCATCTTGATTTTGGCATCGGGTGCTAACAAGGCGGAAGCGATTCAGAAGATGCTCAAGGATCGTATCAGCACGGATTGTCCCGCCTCTCTTCTGTGTCTGCACCCCGACGTTACCGTGATTTGCGACGAAGCCGCATACTCTTTGGTATAAGAGCTTAGACGGTTCTCTAAAATTGAAAACACTGCTGATTTTCCGGTCAGCAGTGTTTTTTAGTAAAACATGGATTTTTGAGTAAAAAGTAGACGAAAGGTCTCTCATTTGCGGTGGATATTGAATTGACAAGATTTCAAAAAAATGGTATTATTTATATATATACAGTTGAAAAAGGAGAAGACAATGAAACGATTTTTTTGTTTGATTTTAGTCCTTTTAATGCTCCTTCCTGCTGTGATTTCCTGTAAAAAGGAAGAGACATCACAGGGCAATGATTCGGACGTTGCCGCCACAAAGTTTGCCGAAACGGACGATGGAAATTTGTTGAATACCATTCCCGACGCAAATTACGGAGAGAAAGAGTATGTCATCACTCTTCAGGCGGAGCATGAATACGAGTTCCAGGCGGACGAGATGACGGGAGACCTGGCAAACGATACGCTGTACACCTGGTTGAATTTGATCAACAATCGCTACGGTGTACAGGTCAAGCGAAATGTGCCGGACGGTGATTTTTTTACTGCTCAGTCTACTGAAACCATGTCCGGCTCAGTGAACTCCGCAATCTATGCGCATAATGCCTTCCAGCTGTATATTCCTGTTACCGCTAAGCTATACAAAAACTGGAACGACATGGGAAGTATGATCGATCTGACGGCTGAGCGTTGGGATCAGAAAATCAATCAGGAGTCCACGTATAACGGGATCCTGTACGGACTCAGCGGAGACCTGAGTGTTTCCAAAATGATGTATGCTATGGCGACGTTCTACAATGTAGCCCTCTTGGACGAGATCGGTTACAGTCCCGAGTATCTTTACGATCTGGTGGACGATGGAGAATGGACCCTGGATCTGTTTGAACAGATCGTGAAGGATCTGTACGTGGACAACGACAAAAACCGCGCGAAGAGCATAGGGGACACCTTTGGTTACTTATCCCGTTCCGGAAACTCGCTGGATATGTGGTTTGCCCAATTTAACATATCGATTACCTCCCGTGACACGGCAAATACCATTTCCCCCACGCTTAATACGGAGCAAAACGTGGATGTGATCAAGCGCCTTTGTGATTTTTATTATAATAACAAGGGTGTTGCCTATATAGAGGGGCACGTTCAGCATAAAACCACAGAGGCGGAGGAATTTCCCAATGGAAATGTGGCAATGGTTACCAGCCGCTTTAGCCGCGCAACCTCTTTTGCTGAGATGGGTGTAGATGCCTTTGGTATTTTGCCCGGACCCAAGTGGAATGAGGAGCAAACGGAATATTATACCGGTCTCCATGACCAATATGCCATCTACGGTGTATCAAAATCTATTCTGGACGCGGATATTGACTTTATTGCGCACATTACCGATGCCCTTTGCGCGGAATCCTCTCAGACTGTTTATCCCCAATACTACGACGTTTTGTTGAAGCAGAGATATTCCAAGGATCCCGATACGGCGAGAATGGTAGATTTGGTTATGAAGAACGTGTCCTTCGATACCGCCTTCCAGTTCGGTAATTTCTTAGACAGTTATCCTTATATGGTGAGAAATATGGTGGCGAAGAATAACTCCAATCTTGCCTCGGAGTATGCCGCCATTGAAAAAAGTCTGCCGGGTAAACTGAAGCAGGTCTACGATTTGTATCAATAAGCAAAAATTTTACTGATTACCCTTTACCGCTCAAGAAAAAGCGATACATACTAGCCGTGTTGAGCGGACGTGTGAAAAGGCGTACGAACAAAATAGGTGCTGTCTTTATCGGAAAAATAAAATAATAGGGGTAAGGTCATAGCCCGATGCATTTGTCATACAAATGCAAAGCTGGCGAAAAAAGAAGAGAGAGTAGCACGGAAGGAAAAGTCCGTGTTGCTCTCTCTTTTTCTGCTTTTTATGAGTGATATACCCATAGCGCAGATGTACCGTGGGGAATTTATTCAGGATAGTTCATAGGTCATGCCGAGCATGCGGTATTTTGCTCCTGCCATGGAATTATACGGTAGCTGTTCCCAGGGGCTGCCGCCGATGATCGATTGGATCGCCGCCAGATTCTCTTCTGTATCGGTAATGCCGGGAATTAGGGGAGTTCGGATCAGAAAGGGCTTGCCCGAGTGCCTTAAAGTCTCAAAATTGGAAAGGATCAGCTCGTTGCCTACGCCGGTATATTGCTGATGACGCTCGGAGTCAGCCAGCTTGATATCCATGATTACCAGATCGAATCGGTCCACAATTTGCTGAAAAAGCAGTGAAGAGGCGTATCCGGAGGTCTCTACGCAAAGATGATATTCCCTCAGTTCGTCGGCAAGTGCCAAAAGAAAGGTCGGCTGTGCCAAGGGCTCTCCGCCTGAAAAGGTAAATCCTCCGAAGGAATCTCCCAAAATCTGAGCCGATTCTCTCAGCTCACGGGCAAGCTCCTCAGCGTTTACCTTTCTTCCTATGATCTCCAAGCAGTTTTCGGGACAGCTTCGGAGACATCTGCCAAAGGGGGCGCACTCCTCATGGTCACAAGGCTTTCGGCAGAGGTTACAGTGAACACATCGGATGTCCTTGTAGGCAAGCTGGGGCTCGTGAGATAATCCGTCCGGATTGTGGCACCACCTACACCTCAGAGGGCACCCCTTTAGGAACACGGTGGTACGAATACCGGGTCCGTCGTGTAACGCCATTTCTTTCACGTCGAATATGGTCCCGATCATACCGTATACGCCTGCCGCGCAATCACGTGGTCTTGATATTCTTTATCCAATTCCACGAAGTAAGCACTCCATCCCCAAATACGAACCACTAAATGACGGTGGTTGTCCGGATGCTTCTGAGCATCCAGCATCTGATCCAAATTGACGGTGTTCAGCTGTAGCTGATGTCCTCCCAGATCTATGTAGCGTTTGACCAGCATACCTACCTTTTGTATGCCGTCTTGGTCGGCAAATACGCTTTGGTGAAATTCCAGGGTCAGCGGACCACCGTTTATGGCATGCTCAAAATGAGGCTTGGTCATAGAGGCAATGACCGATACAGGCCCCTTGACTTTGGCAAATAGGCTGACGGAGAAATTAGTGCCAAAAGGCTCACCCTTTCGTCTTCCGTCGGCGGATGCACCGATCTCATTGGCGTGCCACAGATAGTACATGGCACTGCCCGTTCCCGCGCGGAAGCATCCTCCACGGCAGTTGGTCTTACCCGAAAGTGCTTCCCCGAAGGTGTCTAACAGAGCAGTGGCAATGGAGTCCACAAAGTCATCGTTATTGCCAAGCTTTGGCGCGTCGTATCTCAACAGGTGAAGCAACTCCGGTGTGTGTGCGAAGTTTGCGTCCACGGCATCGATCAGTTCCTGCCGTCCTACACTTTGTTCCTCAAATACGTATTTTTTGATGGCGGCGAGGGAGTCGGCGGCGGTGGCAATGCCCGTACCGTGAATGCCGAAATTATTGTAGAGTCCACCTTCATAGATATCGCAATCCATGAGTATGTTCATGAAGGGGGAAGGAACGAACCATACGTTGTGAATACGGTCACAGATCTCGTCAACCGCCTTGCGGATCTCGTTTTGGACGTTGGCGAAGAAGCTGTCGTAGTCTGTAGCGGTAAGAAGGTTTTGGCGGAGCGCGGAATCAACCGCTTTGGGATAGGAGAGCGCCGCGATATTGGCAATATCCGCGCCCACACTGGGAATGATAAATTCCCAGCAGGCAGCAACGGTATAATTGACCGCGTCGGTGTGGGCGTACCCTAACCGTTCCAGGGCAGGAATAACCACATCGTCGTTGGAATATTGAGGAAAGCCGAGTCCCGCTTTGGTTAGCTGAGTTGCCTCGGTGAAGCGATCTGCGGGCGTGTCTTTGCTGACTCTTAAATTGATCTTGGGGTCGATCATGCGGTTGTTGCAGGATGCCCTCAAGCAAAGCCGCGACAACAAATTAAAGACATCCTTTCCTGTCTCGTCAATGCCGCCCAGCATCATGCTTTGACCGTTGTCTCCCTGTTGAATACCCGGATAAAGATCCGAATCCTTGTTGAAGGAGAGGAAGAAATCCTCCAAGAGAGCCAGAGCCTCCTCCTCATTCAAAAGACCCTTTTCCATATCTTCCTTCAAATATGGGTACATATTCTGATCAAATCTACCTATGGTTACGTGATAGTTTCCTTCTAGCCAGAGGGAGTAGTGCAAAATACGGAAAAATTGGAGAGCTTCTCGGAAGGTCCTGGCAGGATAACGGGGAACTTGAGTGAGAATTCCCACAAGATCCTGACGGCCCAACCGCTCCGCTTCCTCACGGTACCGGTCAGCCAGAGCGATGATGCTGTCGATTGCCCGTTTTCCGTAGGAATCCGCCGTCTCTCTTTTTGCAAGGAGACCTACGGCAATGGTTCCGTAATAGTTCGGCGCGAGATTGGATAAAAAGCCCAGTTCGTGGATGAAATGATCCTTTTTGATCTGTGCCCATTCCCCGGCGGTAAAAATGGGGGGAAGGTTGGCTACGGTGCGCAAAAACACGATTTGTTCACCCTCCAATATAACCGGTGTTTCCGCTTGGCACAGACGTTCAAAGCGGTCACTCATTCGCTCGATGGGAGAAAGACCGCCCTCGGCATATTTCTCTGCCAAATTCCAATTGAGGGTGTGGCGGAATTTGTGATGCTCTTTGCTTCGAATCATCTGATAAAGACGTTCATTCATAAATATCATACAGCCTCTCTTGAATTTTATTTGCCAATGCTTGAGTATCAAGCATATGCTCCTGTTTGAGCCAAACCGCCATTTTTCTGTCGGTTTCGCCCTCTCCCCGATTGCACCAACGGTAGTAGGGAAGCAGGGAAATATCATTGCCGTTCGATGCCTTTCCGCGGATGAAATCGCCATCTTGTGCGAGCTGAGGCTCCTCTGCCCATTCCAGATCTACGTTTCCGCCGTTGTCAACGCCCTCGGCACAGTAAACGAAGGGTCCGCGCATGACGGCAACTCTTCCCAGGTCGGCATCTACCTTGGGGTTGGCGTAGATACGGCGAATGGGGGTTTCATAGGACAGGGTCAAGGGACAGTTCCTCCGCCAGATCTGCTTCACCACCGCGTATCCGTTCCGGTACTCATAACTCACGGGAGCTCCGTCGCAATTTAGAGTAAACTGTTCCAGGTATTCGGGTATGCGAATACGGACAGTCAGCGGTTCTCCCTTGGAGTCCACGGTGATTTGGCACTTGGTCTGTTCGATGGAAAACAGCTCGTTTTCATAACTGCTTCCGATCAGCATGTTTACGTTGACGGTTCGTTCTGACCCGGAATAGGAATAAATGAAGGTGTTCAGACAAGAAAAGATCTTGAGTAGCATGGGAGGGCAACAGGGACATCGGTGCCATTCCCAACGACGGAGAGCACCGTCGCTTTGAAGCGGATTTTGGTAGAAGAAATGGGTAAAATCCTCCCCGACGGCTGACATCACATTGTTATAAAGTGAGCGTTCGAAGCAGTCGAAATATTTTGCGTCGCAATCAACCAGATTCATTTCGGCATTCCAGAAGGCAAGGCTGATGGCTGCGCAGGTTTCCAAATAGGCTCCGTTAGGCAGATGATAGTCTACGTCGAAGCCTTCAATGTCGTGACGGGAACCGATTCCTCCGCTGACGTGCAGTTTTTTACTCGTTACGTTGTCCCAAAGTCCGCGCAAGGTATCGAAATAGTCCTGTCTGTCTTTCTCTCTGGCGACCGCGGTGGCACCAAGGTAACAGAGCATCGCCCGTACCGAATGTCCCACTGCCTCTCTCTGTTCAGCGAAGGTAACGTGATCTTGATTGTACTGCGGAGAGAAATCCTTTGCCAAAAAGCGTCCCCGATGGTCGCCTCTTGCCTCGTACCAAAACTCCGCCATGTCGAGATAGCGTCCGGGTTCCACCCCGTTTTCTTGAGCAAAGCCGTGAAGTGAGCTGTCATCGCGGAACAGCCCATAAAGCTTGACGAAGGCTTCCTCAGGTAGGGAATGTCCGGGGATGATGTTTCTTTTGGGAGGAGGTCCCATGGTGTCACAGATCAGATTTGCCGCTTTGATTGCCGGAAGCAACAGGGTGGTTTTTTGTGTTGCCTTGTAGTGGCTGATAGCGGCCTCAATCAGTGTTCCGTGATTATACAAATCATGCTGAAAAACAATATCGCCGCCCTTGTCACCCCAACGCTGTTCGGGATATTCCTGGGTGGTTGCGGTGCAGAGAAAGCCTCCCTCCGCTTCAGAGGCGGCGGAGAGGATATCGATGACTCTGTCTACGTACGCCTCCAGAATCGGGTCTCTGTCCGCGGCGAGAAAATCGCAGGCACCCCGAAGAGATTGCAGGATATGTCCGTCAGAATAAGGAGGCCCCAGGTGCTTGGCACCGTCTTTGTTCGCCACCGAGATAAAATTCTGCAAATATCCGTTTTCTTCCAGCTTCTTAAAAACATAGGGTAATGTGGCAGTGCGGATTTTTTGTAAATACGGGGTCCAGAACGGGTCGTTGATCCGTACGTCCTTTACAGAGGGATAAACCTGATACATATGCCATTCTCCTTCGGTTTTTTCTTAATTATACAGCCAATACTTGACATAGTCACGCAAGATATTGTATAATGTTAGCAGGATTTTATCTTTTGGAGGGGATGTATGATTTTTCATCAGCCAAGCAATTCATTGACCGACTATCACTATAATATTGCCACATATACCGATACGGTGTGGGATCACCATTTTCACAGAAATCTGGAGCTGATTTACGTGTTGGAGGGCGGAGTCCTTTGTACCGTCAATCATCGCGTCTATCGGTTGACGGCGGGGGAGTTTGGACTTTGTCTCCCCTGCGATATCCATCGGTATGAGCCGGAGGAGCATACTCGCTATTGGGTGCTGGTCTTTTCAGAGGATTACGTCCGCTTTTTCACCAAGCAAATTGCGGGCAAAACAGGAGACGGCTTTTCCTTTCGATGCGAAAACACGATTGAGGATTATATCAAGGAACGATTGATCCGTAATCACGTTCACTCAATCTTTACGCTCAAATCTTGCCTGTACGCCGTTTGCGAAGCCTATACCAATGCCGTTCCTCTGGTGGAGCAGTGTCACGGGGAAGCCAAGGTCATGACCCTGATCGCGGATTATATTCGAGAAAACCATACGAAAAAGCTGACACTCACCGATCTTTCCAAAAGCTTTGGGTATGACTATAACTATATGTCGCGTTTTTTTCATAAGGCGTTCAATATGTCCTTTAGTGACCTCGTCAACATATACCGCCTGGAAACCGCGATTCGGCTATTGGAGGATACCAATGAAAGCGTGACGTATATTGCGTATGAAAGCGGATTTCAGAGCGTTCGAAATTTTAACAGCGTGTTTTTTTCTAAAATGCATGTCACCCCTTCTCAATATCGAAAGACAGCTCGGACGTACGCCGATTCTGAAAAGACAAGGGAACTTACCAAAGCATCAGACGAATTGCCGCTAAAAAGGTGCTGAGCCAAAATTTCAATTTGGCTCAGCACCTTTGGCATTCTGATAGAAGGAGATTTTAGAAGAATCCTGTTGGATTCCCAACCGACCCTCTTTGTTCGCTTAGATCAGAGCACCCAGCTGTTTCTTTGTCCAGCCTGCCTTTTCGTATTCGCCATTGGCGAACATTACCTTCCTCCAAAGTGCTGCCGTGTGCGTACGGCTATGCTCGAGTCTAAAGGAAGTATTGCCTTCAAAGGCGCCCAGCGCGGCAATGGTAATGGTAGGCATACGGCGATGAACGGTGTCCCAGGTGGTATGAAGCAATCCGGTCAGATGATGATCCTTCATGGTGTTAATACAGGCAATCAATTGGTTGTCACCCCGATCCCAGGGGCAGATCAGACAGTCGAAGCCTCGCTTTTGAAATACGAGGGCGGTTTCTACCGGCGCGTGGAGGGCATCGTATTGCCAATCCGCTATGATAATTTTCTTGTTCAGACGGTTTAGCATGTATTCCTCCGTGTCGGCGGAGGGAGCGTTGCAGGTGTACACGTTTTTTTCGTTGTAATGCTCGTGCTGGAATAGGAACATGTCACCCCAAATAATGATCCTGCGGTTTTGCTGCGCCATTTCCTCGTTGATCTCATTGATGAAATCGCAGATAAAGCTCATATTCTCTCGGGTGAAGCTGAAATTAAAGGCTTCGTCGCAGCCAATGTGAAAATAACTTCCCACGCCGCATAGCTCGGTTAGCTCGTTCCGCACCTGACGCAATAGCTCCTTGACCTTTGGTTTGTGAATTGCCCAACACCATCCATCCTCACTAAAGTAGGATTGAAGCGTGGGGTTTTGATCCAGAACCACATGCTTGCCGTATGCCACCCGGCTGGCTGAGGCATGTCCCCAATGATTGAACATGGGAATAACCTCAAGTCCAAGCTCCTTTGCCTCGCGAATGATAGGCTTGATCTGATCCTTTGTAAAGGCAGAGGACCAGGATAATTCCTTCAGACAATCATATTGGAGCATCCCCCAGAATTCCAGCACCACGTGAGAAAATCTCAGCGCGGCACAGAAGCGCATGAAGTGCCGAAAAGACCATAGGTCGGTTTCCGGAAATACGCAGAAATGGATCATTCGGTAGGGGGTCAGAGGCGAATCATGAATCTCGCAGCAATCGATCTCCGCTGCCGTTCCGTTGCCAGAATCTATGGCATGGATGCGATCTAAGAGAGTCATCAATCCCAGGATCAGATTCTTCTCTGATTCGGCATGGACGCAAATTCCGTTTCTTTCTATGTTGATGCTGTATGCGTAGCCGCCCAGGGGGATTTTTTGAGCGTTACCGACGGTAAAAACAAAGTCCTCCGTTTCGACGGTATGGAGCTCGGAGCACTGAAAGGTGAAGCCTTTCCAGAATTCTCTAAAAACATCTTTGTTTAGACAAGAATGAACCATGGCAGAAACATTGGGCTGGATACGGAAGCTTCCTTCGGTTGGAACGAGATGCTGCGGATGAAATATCATAATCTTCTCCTTTGAAGTGTTTTTTATAGTATATCACATGCCTTTTTGCGGTGAACACCTCTTTTTTATGCAAGAGGGTGGACTTTTTGATCAAGCTGTGATATAATGAAAAAAAGGCGGTGAGAGTATGATATATAATTTTGACGAGCTTTCCTTTCAGATTCTGACTATGGATCGAATTCAGCACAAAGAGGGGTATTTCGATGTGAAGGGAAGAAGATATGCCGCTTTTTCCTTTCGAGTGTTTGGTACGGGTGAATTTGAAATGATGAACAAGCGATTTGTTACCGCACCCGGAGATATTTTGTTCATTCCCGCCAACATGCCCTATAAGGTGAACTATTCGGTCAGTCAAAGCATCGTGGTACATTTTCACAACTGCAATTATGCGGAGGCAGAGAATATAAGCGTAGAAAACAGGACGGCGGTGGAATGCCAGATGGAGCGAATGCTTAGGGACTGGAACGAGAATCATTCGGTAAACCGGGCAAAGGCTCATTTGTACGGTATTCTGGATCAGATTGCCGGTGACCGGCGGCTTTCCATGATGGATACGTCCTTCGCCAGATGTGTTCGATATGTGGACGAGCATTATTGCGATCCCGGCTTAGACATAGATGAGGTGTGCCGTTACGGATACATCAGTGTGTCCAGTCTGCAACGGGCATTTCAGAAGCATCTTGGCGTGTCTCCCAAGCAGTATCTTATCAAGCAACGCATGAACCGTGCACTGGATCTGCTGGCGGAGGGGAGTCTGTCTGTAAAGGAGGTGTCCGACACCTGTGGATTTTCGGATGAAAAATACTTTTCCAGGGTGTTTAAAGAAAAATTTGGATACCCGCCGTCTCATATCCATAGGAAGATATTCCTGTAAGAAAGGGGAACGAGAAATGATATTTAAAGAGAAAACCATACAATTGAAGAACGGCACAACAGCCATATTGAAAAGTCCCGAAATCGGTGATGGCGCAAAAATGCTCACATATATCAAAACAGCCTGCGGAGAAACCGAATTCCTCGCACGGTATCCCGAGGAATGGGAGGACGTATCTGTGGAGCGGGAAGAGAAATGGATCCAAAACGGACGTGACTCCCGAAACACCTTGCTCATAACATGCTATGTGGACGGAACGGTGGTAGGTAACTGTGAAATCGGCTTCAGAAGTGACCAAAAAACAAACCACCGGGCATCTCTTGCCATCGCGATATTGAAATCGTATTGGGGACTGGGAATTGGCTCCGCCATGTTTGAGGAGCTTATGGCGGTAGCAAAAGCGCACCCCGGAACAGAAATTGTCGAGCTTGAATTCATAGAGGGAAATGACCGCGCCAGGGCTCTTTATGAAAAATTTGGCTTCCGGATCGTCAGCGAACGCCCCAACGCGTTTCGGCTTAGGGATGGCAGGAGGGTGAGCGAGTATTTTATGCAGAAGGTATTGTAGGAGAAAAGGACCGTGCGTGGATACGTATGAGATGGAAGCCATGTTTTCTGCAATAAGAATGAAAAATAGATCATAAAAAGGCAATATCAAACCGACTTTCGGAATGATATTGCCTTTTTCAGTGAAGAGGGAATGGCGAAGCGCGGGAGATTTTCGCTAAGAGCGAAAATCTCCAAACTTATTCACGTTTCACATTTACAGCAGACCCATGCACCAAATGACCGCTAACGCTGTCAACGTCACCAGGGTATCAATCGTAATTCCATAGAGCATAGGGGCAAAACCGGCTTTCTTAAAGTCGGTCATGCTTGTTCCAAGCCCAATGGCAGCCAGAGCGGTTACCATCAGAAACTTACTTGCACTCTTAATAATACCTGATACATCCGGAGAAATCAATCCGGTGCTGTTCAAAACAGCCATCACTAAAAAACCGCCAATAAACCATGGAATGATTTTCAGAAGATTTACCTTTTTTCCTCCGTTTGTTGTTTGAAGCTCTTTTCGCTTCATGCGAGTACCGATATACGCAAAGACCAGTACAGTCGGGATGATCGCGATCGTTCGGGTAAGCTTGACCATTGTAGCAAAATCACCTGCCGCTTCGGAAAAAGCATACCCCGAGGCAACAACACTGGCTGTATCATTTACAGAGGTTCCTGCCCAGATGCCATAGGCAATATCAGACATTCCAATCAGTCTGCCCATAATAGGGTAAGCCGCAATCATCACCATATCAAAAAGAAATGTGGAGGACATGGCAAAGGCAATATCCTTATTATCCGCATCAATAACAGGTGCAATTGCCGCCACAGCGGATCCACCGCAAATGCCCGTCCCGGCAGAAATCAGATTGCTCAGCTTCCAGTTCAACCCGAAAAGCTTGCGAATAAAGTAACCTCCGCCGAAACACATAGCAAAGGTGAAGATCATCACGAAGAAGGTCATCTTGCCAACTGACATAATCGTGTTGACAGAGAGCGACGCACCCAGGAGGATGATCGCAAGCTTCAGGATTTTTTTTGATGTAAATTTCAGGGCAGGTCTTATCCAAGTCGGATGAAAGAAGCTGTTGATGATCGTGCCCATAAACAAGGCGATGATGGATGCTCCCAACAGATTTCCCGAAATAAGATATTCTGCTAAAACAGACAAGCCTGCTACGGCAAAGCATATTGCAATGCCCAGTATAAACCTGCCTCTGTCTTTTGTTTCGGAATCCATAAAAACCTCCTATAGCTTTCATAACTCCATTATGACACAAATACAGATAAAATAAAAGGGGCAATTTGCCATTTTTAACAATCATCTTGTTGCCACGGGTGTATTGTCGATCAATCTTTCGTATTCCGTGGCATGACCGTTTATCGGCATGTGGCGTAACCTACTCCGCTCCGCATTGCCCGACAGGCGTGCAGTCCATAAAGGACCGCAAATTTTATGAAAGAATATTTTTGAGCTGTTTCATTTTTTCTTCACTCGGTACGGAAAATGTTTGCACTTTCTTGCCGATCACTGCATATTTATGCTCACCCATAGCGTGATAGGGAAGGAGCTCAACTTTATCGGGGGGCTTGCAAGAATCTAAAAAGCACTTGATCCTGCGAATTTCTTCTTCGCTGTCATTGACCGATGGAATTATCGGGATTCGTACCCATATGGCTTTGTCTGTTGCGAGCAACCTTTTGAGATTTGCAAGTATCAACTTGTTCCCAACGCCCGTATACTGCTTGTGCTTGCCGCTATCGAAGCATTTGACGTCGTAAAGGAAAAGATCGGTGTAAGGAAAAATCTTCTCAAAGTGCTCATACGGCACGTGTCCTGCGGTATCCACGGCGGTGTGGATGCCGTTTTCTTTACACCTTTTGAGCATCTCGGTGAGAAAATCCATTTGAAGCATACATTCACCGCCCGAGAAGGTCACGCCGCCGCCCGAGGAGTTATAGAATGATTGATCCTTTAAAATTTCATAGAGAACCTCACGTACGGTGTATTCCTTGCCACAGATCTCTCTTGCTTCCTGGGGGCAGTAGAGCGTGCACCTGCCGCAAAAGTCGCAACGCTCAAGGTGATGCGGACATTTTTCTTTGCATTTGCCACATCCCGTGCACTTCCTTTGGTAAAACATCATCTGCGGTAATGCGCTTTGACTTTCGGGATTGTGACACCACGCGCACCGCAGATTACATCCCTTGAAAAACACCGTCGTGCGTATTCCGGGACCGTCAACGTAGGAATTTCTTTGAATGTCAAAAAGAATTGCTTTCGTATCAATCATAAAAGTTTCTTGTGATTACCTCGCTTTGCCATTCCTTTGAAAGGCTAGTGAATTTTGCCGAAAATCCCGTTACACGCACGATCAGGTCGGGATATTTTTTAGGATGCCTCTGAGCATCCAAAAGCTCCTCTTTGGTCGTGCAATTCAGTTGAAGTGACTGGACTGCCGTGTCTGCTATCGCGCGGAGAAAGCCCTCGCAACGGTCCAGGGGGATATTGCTTGGCAGTATGATATTGATCACCGAATTTGCCGCCATGGTGGAGGGGTCCAGCGTAGCCATACTGTTGATGACGTCGTTGACACAGGGGATGCGTTTAAGGCGGGAGGGTGTTAGTCCTTGCGCAAAATATTCTCCGCTTTTGCGTCCGTCGGGCGTGGCGAGTGTTTTCTCCCCCCACCAACGGATCTCGGTGTAGGTGAGATGACCCATGTGTACCTTGCCGCCGTGCATACCCGTCTTGCTTGCAAAAATTTTGTAAAGATCGTCGTTAAATTTGGCGGCAAGCGCACAGGAGGCCTCGTGTCCGTTGCCCCAACCGTGACAACGCACAGCTTCCAGCCGCATCTCCTCGTAGCCCTCCCAATTTGCGCGTACAGCGCGCAGATATTCGGAAAGAGAATAGCTCTTCCGATCATAGACCAGCGTTTTGATTGCCATGAGCGAATCCACGATATTCGGCAAGCCGAAGAGGAGCTGATAATCGTCCCGGTATTTCGCACCGTCCATCGTAAAATCGGTGTGTGCCTCGAGGCAACCCTCTAGTGTAGAGGAGAAAATAGGGAATCTGTCTACCTTGTGAAAAATTCTCCCGCCCCTCGTTTGCACGTCAAGCTTGGCATCCAGCAAAAGCTCGCAGTTTCGCAAAACCTTTTGATACAGCTCATCAAAGTTTCGGCAACCGTCAAAGCATTCGAAGGTGATACCAACAAGCTCCATTTTATCCTTAAGATTATGCAGGGAAAACTCAAACGGCTTGAGGAGATTGAGGTAACTGCCGTGATCGTATTTTTCTTGATTGGTAGCGATGCCCCAACAGCCGGAAATGTAGTAATCTCTTGCCTCTTTGATCGGTCTGCCTGCGCGAAGCAGAGCGGGGATCGTCGCGTCGTCATTTTGAAGCAGAACGGTACTTGTGCCCTTTACGATTGCGCAGTCGATCTCGTCAAGATATTCTTTGGGTGAGTTTTTCGAAAAACGGCATTTGATCTTCGGAAAAATAATTTTTTCTTCCCGTGTGGCACGCAAAAACATGAGTGTAAGAGCATTGCAAAGGGGCTCTCCGTCCTCATCACATCCGCCAACCGTGTAAGTGTTTTCAAGCTCGTGATCCGCATATCCCTCCATGATCATATCATGGTCGTAATGGCAATCCCAGATCAAAAGGAATTGACAAATCAATTCATAAGCGCGCTCCCGTGTGAGGATGCCCTTTTTTATATCCGCCAGATAAAAAGAAATGAGGTCCTTGTCAAGCCTACCAAACGTGTTTGGACCCGCGCCTTCCAAGGAGCCCATTGCGGTGCGTAAAAACGCGAGGGTCTCCAATGCCTCGTAAAAGGTCTGCGGAGGCTCCCAAGGCACACGCTTGGCGGTGTTTGCGATCAGAGAGAGATTTCTTTTGCAAGCGGCATCGGCTTCCGCTGCCAGTAGGTATTCTGCTTTTTTTGCGAATTTTTCAGCCATACGGCGCAAGGAAAGCATACCGTGACAGACAGCATCCAAAAATTCCTTTTCTTCTTCATTTTTAGCATGGGAAAGCTCCGTTTGGGCTCGTTCGTATATTCCGCACGCACCAATCTCCAAAAAGGGGCGGCAATTGAAATTGAAGTGCTGTTCGGTGTCGTTGTATGGACCGCAGATGAGATAAAGCCTTTCTCGCCCGTGAGTCTTTCTTTTTTGGTAAAGTTCCTCATCCTGCTCAATGAAAAGATGTTGGTTCCGCTCGTACACCCACCCGTTTGCCTGAACGAACGAATGTCCCTTGGCACTTCTCGCACCGTCAGAAAGTGAGGTGAGGACACCCGTTTCGTAAAAATACGGTGTGTTCCGAAAGATGACAGGATCAAATTCCTGCACGATCACGTCGTATTGAAGTAGCTTTTGCGCGGTTACAGTCATACCGTCCTCAAAGCGCTCATTCATCCTTGCAAAGCATTTATCCGCAAACGCTTTTGCCCGCTCCACGTCTCCGTGGAGATAAAAATTATATAGTTCCTCTTTCGCGTTTTCAAACATAGAGTGCCTCCCAGCCAATATTCTGCTTGTATGATTACTATATCATAAGACCTTGTCAATGACAATGGAAAATAAGGAAGATTTGTGAAATACGGAAATTCATATTTACAAATCACAAAAGATATGTTAGAATGAGTACAGAGATGGAAAGGTGGTGCTTTATGGCTTTTGAGGGATTAAGGGTCAAGGATGTGCGCGGAGTTCTTCGCTATAACACAAATATGAAAAAATGGAGCGCAAGAAACAGGAAGGATCATATCATCGGAATGAAACTGGAAGGCTCCGCATATCACGATCTTGGATATAAAAATTTTGTATTATCAAGAAATTGTGTTTTCTTTTTTAACCAACGTGATGATTACAATGTTGAGGTGTACGAGCCGGGAGAATCTTTCTCTATCCATTTTGTGAGCTATGAGGATATCGACACCGATAGCTTTTGTATTCCCATTGCGAACACAAGTAAGATCGAATCTACTTTGCGTAAGGCGGAAATTGCAAAGGGAGCGGGTGATGAGTTGAAGCTGCTGTCGCTGGTGTATCAGCTTTGCGCGGAAATCGGGAGAATTTTTGAAAAAGACTATTTTTCCAAAGATACCAGAATGTTTGACGCGAAAAGATACATGGATATCCATTTTAAGGATTCCGGCTGTCTTACCGATGCAATTGCACAAAGCGGGCTCTCCTCAAGGCGGTTCAACGATCTCTTCAAGAACAATTTTGATACCACTCCCAATCGCTATCTTACGGCTCGAAGGATCGAGCATGCCAAGCTGATGCTTGAGACAAAAAGCTTAACTGTAACCGAGATCGCTGAGCTCTGCGGCTTTTCGGATGTCTATTATTTCAGTAAGGTGTTCAAACAGCTTTGCGGTATCTCCCCCAGCAGATGGAAATAAAAGCAAAAGGCAATATCAGGCCGTTTTGATCTGATATTGCCTTTTCATTATTTCTCCGTGATTTTTCCGCAACAGTAGAATTTGTTTTCAAATTTAAGGTTTGACGAATGAATATTCCTTTCAAAAAGCACATCGTTACAATATGAAAGATTGAGAGCGGTAGCAGTGTCAAATATGTTTCCGATTACTTTTATTCCGGAATGGTAGTATGGAGATTCGGGGCATACATGGAACTCAGACATTGCATAGATATAAGCTCTTTTGCCCACAAAGCGGCAGTTTTTGATCGTAAGATCGGTAACAGGACTGCCTTCGTACCAATAATTTTTATCTCCTGTTAAGGCTAATAAAAGAGAGCATTCGCAATCTTCTATCAGTATCCTTCCTCGGGTCTGTAAACGTAGATTCGTACCGGCTTTTCCAAAACGGCAATTTTTTATGTGCAGATCAGCCTGCGCCGAAAGGTTTTCGATGGTATCTCCCACTTGAAGATCCGACGTGTTTCCCGAAACGTAAAGGTCAAGGGTGAAATCTCCCGAAATGTACACCTGCTCTACTGACATGGTCCGCTTGGATACGGTGGTGCTTCCATTGTATATGGCTACGGTATCTCCCTTATCGAACATTTTGTAGTGGGCGTTAACCCCCGGATGAGCTTGTATGTCGGTGTTGAGCTTTGCATGTATGATGTTCTCAGATACCGACTGGACGGTATAATAATTACCGTGAATATTGAGGGCATCGTCCTTCATCCCCTCAAACACACTGTTTACGATTTCGACCTTGCCGGAGCAGGAAATGAGATGGACGGCATCTGCGGCGTTGGTTGAGATCCCGTGTGAGCGCTCGTCAAAGAAATATTTTACACCGTCAAGGGTGATGTTTTTGGAATACATCCCCAGAATTCCCATTCCCGCTCCGTTGAGTATGCGGAATTTCTCGAGGCGTATATCTTTCGATCGAATGATGAAACATGAGCTTAGGTCTCGGTCGGTATGAGAGATCGCACAGGTGACGTCCGAGATGATATTGGGGGGAAGCTCACCGCTCAATACGATATATTCGTCTCTCTGTTTTGCGGTAAAAACGAAATAATCGAATGGGAATTGCTCTCGCGGAATATGCGGCAGGTCGGTTCCGATTCTCACAAGGTACATCTTCTTACATTCCTGTGTGTATTTGTCGTACAGATTAAAGAATTTTGGTTCCTTCAGAGCATCGGTATACTCTTTGCCGTGAGCCAGGGGGATCAGACAGCCGTTTTCCGCTTTGATAGGGAAATGGCACTTCTGCTTGTCGGTCTGCCGACACCATATCTCTCCGTCCTTGATGGCGATGATGTCCATTTCGTTCATCAAGGAGCGCTCGTATTCCACTACGACGTTTTTTATTGTAATATTTTCACAACCGTCGAGAACAAAGGGCTGTATGGTATCGTCTCGGAGGAGCAGGGTGGCTCCTCCGAAATCAAGCGTGACGTTTGAAAGATCTTTGAGATAAATTGCCGTATCAAGCCAAGTCTTTGGCGATGAGTATATGGATCGGTATATTTTTTCTTCCAGCCGGACGGTGTCGGAGAGGCTTGCGCTGATGGTATCGCCGCTGAAATAGTATGACGTATTGCTTTCAAATTTTGTCGAGATGTCAAAAGTCTTCATAAATGCCCCCGTGTTTGCTTTTTTATAATTATACATGAAAAATCCCACTTTATCTATTGCAAAATAACTGTTATTTATGGTATAATGACACTATTAAGATAAGGAGTTGTAACCGTGTATAATAGTTATGTTACAGAAATGGCATTTGAGCAATGCTCGCCTGAGAAGAAGGAAATAGACGTGGTTTTTCCATATTCGGTGATTCATTTCGTGTTGTCGGGGGAGGGGGTTATTAACGGTCAGAGGATCACGGAAAATATGGCTTTTATATCCTTTGAGAATAACCGATTGAATTATTATCCCTCGCGAACAGATCCGTGGAGCTATATTTATTTGAGACTGAGGGGGGATGACGTAAAAAGAGCATTTGAGGAGCATCATTTTAGTCTTGGTGTGACGGTGGTCAAATTTTCCAACATGGATGCCATTTTCCAAATATTATCGCTTTATAATGTCTTGTCGGGCAAAAACTCCCCCGATGCCGACAAGATCATTGCCAATGCCGTCTTTTTATTGTTTGAAAGCTCTCACCAAATACCACCCACGCAAAGCAAACCGAAACAGCACGTTGAGGGGATGGTAGATTTTATCGAAAAGAATTATTATAAAAAAATATCGGTAGAAGAGCTTGCGGAGAGATTCTATTTGAACAAAAACTATATCCGCACGATATTTGTAAAGGAGCTGGGACTATCCCCCAAGCAATATATTCAAAAAATGCGAATGGAGAGGGCGGCTTTTTTGCTGACAGAGACCAATGAGGATGTTTCGCTTGTGGCAAAATCGGTTGGATACGACGACGCGCTTTTGTTTTCCAAAATGTTTAAACGATATCATGAGCTTTCCCCCACCGAGTATCGCAGGCAAAACAGATAATTTTTATTGATTTTTTTAAGAAATATCTCCCTACACTATACCGCAAATATCTGTCACAATAGGTACTTAAAATCGGATAATGCCTCTGACAAAAGACAGTTGTCCTTTATCGAACTTACCCGTCGAGCGTGTTCTGCAAGGGACAACTTTTTTATTCAATTTTGCGTTTTTCTCGTAGTACATTGTAACAACTAAAACTTTATTTTTGCCCTCTCCGTCACGCTAAAGCGTGCCACCTCTCCCAAAGTGAGAGGCCTTTGAGGGCTCGCCCTTTGGGAGAGCTCCCGACCAAGTTTTCGTAAGAAAACTTGCAACGCAGCGAAGCGGAGTATGTAGGCGGGTGAGAGGGCGATATAAAATTTTAGATGTTACAAAGTACTACAGGTCATACGGTGAATTTAAGATGCCAAATCCCCCATCTGATTCAGCATATTTTCAATGAAAATTCCATACCCCGTAGTCGGGTCATTGATAAGCACATGGGTAACAGCACCCAAAATTTTTCTATTTTGAATGATCGGCGAGCCGCTCACGAATGTGGTCAATAAAGGACTACAAAATTTAATGGAACATTTATAAAATCACTTATTTTAGGTTGACAATATCCTAAAATTTGTATATAATAATAGTGTAATCTCAAATAGGAGGTGTTATAATGAATTTGAATACCAATCAGATCGTTTCAATCTCCGAGGCGAATCAGAATTTTTCCCGTGTGGCGAGAATGACCGATAAACATGGTGAACTTTATATTTTCAAGAACAACAAGCCTAAATACAAGCTGGTGGATATCGAGCAGGATACCACCATCGAAATGACCGACGATGAAAAGATCGACTTTGTGGCGGCTCGCATTTTGAAGCTTTATCGTCCTGCCTTTGAGGAGCTTGCGAAATGATCAAATTCAGTCAGGAAAAGGTGCTATTGTTGCACAAGCTTATCACCGAGGAAACGGGCGGTGATCCCAACGTGCGCGATATAACTCTTCTCAATAGTGCTCTTGAATCGGCATTTGCCACGTTTGACGGAAAAGAATCGTATCCAACAAAACAAGAAAAAGGAGCACGTCTCGGTTTTGCGTTGATTTCCAACCATGCATTTGTTGACGGAAATAAGAGAATCGGAATGTATGTTCTTCTCACGTTCCTCGAAACCAACGGAATCAAGCTTCGCCCCACCAACGCCGAGGTCGCTCGTGTCGGTCTTGCCGTCGCGGCAGGAGAGATGAAATATCAGGAATTGCTTGAGTGGATTTTGGAGAATGAGGCGTAATTTAATAAACAAAAACACATTTGAGACTTGACAAAAAACAAATATAGATGTAATATATATTACAATACTCCGTAAGAAAACAATAGTGTTATTCGATTTATCAATCGAACCGTGAGCGAGTCGCTCTCGGTATTCAAATATTTTCGTATTCGCAAGCTCAAATGAAAAGCTTGAAGTAAACCGCGCACAGAGTGCGCTAAATGCGACTGACGACGCATTTCATTACTCCTGCGCTTTTCATCATACAATTAGTATTGTTTAAGGAGATTATCTATGATCGTTTATACGGAATTACGTTCGTTGGAAATTGATTTGGGAATCCCAATCAAAACGCTGTATGCCGTAAGTAATAATATAAATGCTCATTATTACAGCAAAAGTATTCCGAAATCCGACGGAAGTCAGCGAGTGCTTTCAATTCCCGATGAGCCACTAAAGAAAATTCAACGCGCAATTTCGGAAAAGCTTCTTGTTTATGAGCCGGTTTCAATATATGCTAAGGCATATAAACCGACAAGTAGTGTAAGAAAAAACGCAGTCTGTCATGTAGGCAAAGAAAAACTTTTAAAATTAGATATTTACAAATTTTTTGACAGTATAAATTACTCGCTTGTTAAAGAAAAGGTTTTTCCTTCAAATAAATACTCCGAGCAAATTCGAATCTTGCTTTCATTGCTCTGCTATAAAGGAGAGCCCCTTCCGCAAGGAGCACCGACATCCCCCGTAATATCAAACATAATTATGCGCGATTTTGACCAAACTGTCGGAGAATGGTGTAAGGAACGTAAAATAAGCTATTCCCGTTATTGTGACGATCTGTCATTTTCCGGCAGCTTCGACGAAACTGACGTAATAGAATTCGTTACCGTCAATCTCAAATCTTTGGGATGTATACTTAACAAGAAAAAAACACACTGCTTCAAAGGCAAAGAAAAAAAGACAGTAACGGGGGTCGTGGTTAACGAAAAAATAAATACTCAAAAAAGCTATCGAAGACAAATACGGCAAGAGTTTTTTTATTGCCAAAAATTTGGTGTACAAGAGCATTTGTCACGTATAGGAAGTTCCGAAAAACCGTATAATTATCTTTCACGGTCGTTGGGACAAATAAATTACGTGTTACAGATAACCCCGGATAATAAAGAGTTTTTGAGCTATAAAGTTCAAATTTTAGCTCTCTTGAAAGAACACAAATAAAACAATGAAAAAGGCAATATCAAACCGATTTTAATTTTTCGGGGTGATATTGCCTTTTTTGTTTTACCCCGCGAGATCCCCCATCTGATTCAGCATATTTTCAATAAAAATGCCGTACCCCGTAGTCGGGTCATTGATGAGCACATGGGTGACAGCACCCACAATTTTTCCATTTTGAATGATCGGCGAGCCGCTCATTCCTTGAATGATCCCTCCGGTCTTTTCCAACAGGGCGGGGTCGGTAACCTTGACAGTGAAACACTTGTTAGAAGTGGAGTCTCGTTGGATGTGGGAGATCTCGATCTCATAACGCTGATTGGTGGGACTATCCAGCGCACAGTAGATATACGCCTTCCCTTCCTTTACCTCTTCCCGCAGACCTACAGGAAGAGGGTCACAAGGAATCTTTTCGGGAAGCTTTGCCAGAACGCCGTAGACACCGCAATCGGTGTTACCAATGAGTGTTCCGGTTTTGCCCGAGGAGAAATATCCCTTCACCTCGCCCGGAGAGCCGGAGAGTCCTCTCACCACCCCGTTAATGGTAACGCCTACTACTGAACCCCGTTGCATGGGGATCAATTTACCGGTGCCGCTGTCACAGATTCCGTGACCAAGACCGGCGAAGGCGTAGGTGTCGGGGAGAATAAAGGTGATCGTTCCGATGCCGGCACCGCTGTCACGCACGTAGATGCCGGTGGTATAGCGTCCTTCTTCTTGTGAATAAACGGGCGTGAGGGTGGTGGTCTGCTTGGTTCCGTTTCGGGAATAGAGGAGTCTGAGAGGTGCCCCTTGACTTTTTTCAACCGTCTTATTCAGATCATTGGCACAGCTGAGCGGAATGTCGTTGATCCGTAAAATCATATCGTTGCATTGCAGACCGGCGGCACGGGAAGGGTTTTTACTGCTGTCGATGCCGGGAAGATCGTGGAAGCCTACGATGAGAACACCCTCGGTGAGAAATTTAATACCAAATGGCATGCCGCCGGCATAGAGCTTCATTTCCCGGTATCGAGTGTTGGCGGCAGTCTGTAGAGACGGGGGTGCTGATACAGTTTCTTCTAAAAGCGACGGATCGTGCGTGTCGGTCCATTGCCCTACGGAGGCGGAAAGGGCAGAGTCAGGCGTGAGGGCAGAGAAGGGAGCAGAAAAAAGAGTAACGAGTAAGGCAAGGAAGAGTACGGTCCCTTTTGTGAATCGTTTTGCCATGTTTGAGGTTCCTTTTCTTTTATCATACGAAAACCAGCATGCTTGGTTTTCGCAAGATTATGGTGTGCAAACTGCTCTCAAACATGTATTACAATATTGTGGTGCTCAGCCAATATTTTTAACATGAATGTGTTTTTTTCCTTAGAAGAAAACGAAATATCGGCATCTGAGGTTGCTCTTCCTCCTTTTTTTAAAAAAACAAAAAAATTCCTTGACATTTAAGGCGGAGAGTGATATAATTAGTTAGAAAACTAACTAAAAGGAGCAAGAAGGCGAATCATGAGCGAAAGAAAAAAGATGACGTTGCCGCCACCACCGCCGCGGAAGGAGCTTAGCGATGATCCCGTTAAATTTTGCAATGAGATTTCCCGATTATTTCGGGGTAAAATGAGAGAAAGGGAAGGTCAAGAAGGCGCCATGACGCAACCGGGTGCCCACCTGGTACTTTCCATGTTGGCACTTCATGACGGAATCCGTCAGTTGGATTTGGTTCGTCATACCCATCTGCGAGCACCTACCATCAGTGCCATCTTGAAAAAAATGGAGGGAGAGGGCTTGGTCGAACGCAAAAGCGATCCACAGGATATGAGAGCCGTTCGAGTATATTTGACAGAAGAGGGAAGAGCTCTGGATCGGATTCATATTGGCGAGATCCGCAAGCTGGCATCCATTGCGTTGCAAGGACTGTCTGAGGAAGAAATTGGCACTTTAATGCGGCTGTTGCCCAGAATTCGTGATAATCTTCTTTCCGACTCTCGGAAAGAAGAGATCAACAAAGAGGGGGAGAAACAAGAATGAGGCGTATCTTTCATTATTTAAAACCCTATACGTTTTTGGCAATTATCTCGCCTTTGCTGATGATTGGAGAGGTATTTGCCGATTTGTGCTTGCCCAAGCTCATGACAGTGATCGTGGACTGCGGGATCAGCAAAAGTGGGGATGTCAGTGAATCCGCTTTGGGAAGTACCGTCATGCGGCTGTTGTTTGGAGAGGGGACTTATTCCTCCATGCAGGTCATTATTACCTTTGGCGTATTGATGCTTGTGGTGGTGCTCATCGGCGGATTCTTCGGTGTTGCCTGCGCTTATACCGCGGCTAAAGCCTCTCAAAGCATGGGACGAGACCTTCGCTGTGACGCATACCGCAGTGTCATGTCTCTTTCTATTGAACAGACTGACCGATTTACCACCGGTTCTTTGGTGACTCGAATGACCAATGATATAACTATGATTGTAGATTTTACCGAAATGCTTTTGCGCATGCTGGTAAGATCACCCATGTTCTTTATCGGCGGATCCATCATGCTTTTTAGTCTGGACTTATCCTTCAGCATGGTTATGCTCTGCGCGCTTCCTGTTTTGGCAATTACTCTGTTTGTAGTTCTGAGGCGTGCGATTCCTCTGTATAGCCGAGTGCAGACTAAGCTGGACCGTGTAAACTCAGTGGTACAGGAAAATGTGACCGGTGCCCGTGTAATCAAGGCATATGTTCGTGAGGACCATGAGGGGGAGCGCTTTCGCCAGGCAAACGGCGAGCTGAGAGACACCAATTATCGTGTACAAAAAATCATGGCGTGGATGCACCCCGTCCTTATGGTGGTGATGAACGTTTCTATTATTGCCATTATTTACCTTGGCGGATGGCAGATTGAGAACGTAGCGGGGACAGGAATGACTGCGGGTACCATTATGGCGGCAATTACATATGTGACACAGGTGCTTATGTCTTTGATGATGGTTGCCGGTATGTTTCAGTCAGTGTCCCGCGCGTTGGCATCGGTCCGTCGGGTAGGCGAAGTACTGGACGCGAAGCCTGTGATCCGTTCGGGCGCGGTACGTGAGGGAAAGGATGATGTGGCGGTATCCTTCCGACAGGTGTCATTCCGTTATCCCGGTGCTACGGGTGAGCCTGTTCTTCACAATATTGATCTTGATATTCGCCGTGGAGAAACCTTTGCTGTTATTGGTGCCACGGGTTCTGGCAAAACCTCTCTTGTTAACTTAATTCCCCGATTTTATGACGCTACGGAGGGGGAGGTCTTGGTAGACGGGGTGCCGGTCAAGAAATACGACTTGGAAGCTCTGCGGCAGAAGATTTCCTTTGTCATGCAAAAGAGTGAGCTTTTTTCCGACACCATTGCCGATAATATTCGAGTCGGAAAGACAGATGCTACCCAAGAGGAGCTTTGCCGGGCGGCTCAAACAGCGCAAGCGGAAGAATTTGTGTCTGGATTTTCCGATGGCTACGAAACCTACATTGCCGAAAAGGGTGCCTCCCTGTCGGGGGGACAAAAGCAGAGAATGTCTATTGCCCGAGCCTTGGTTCGTAAGCCCGAGATCCTTATTTTGGACGATTCTACCTCTGCCCTCGATCTGGCGACCGAAGCCAAGCTTCGACACGCCTTGAAGAAAGACCTGAGGAATACAACGGTGATCATGATTGCTCAGCGTATTGCCAGTGTCCGGGAGGCAGATCGCATCGCGGTCATCGAAAATGGTACCATCCGAGATTGCGGATCTCACGATGAGCTGATGAGATGCAGTGAGACCTACCGAGATATTTACGAATCGCAGATGAAGAATGGAGGGGAACAGGTATGAATCAGAATACGAAATCGTCTAACCAGAATCAACTGCCTCCCCTTCGCCCGGGCGGACGCAGTGGCGGACCTATGAATTCGCGGGTGAACCGTGAAAAGCCCAAGCACGCCAAGGAGACGTTAGGAAAGCTGTTGCGCTACATCGGAAAAAGTAAAACATTGATTATTTTACTGATTTCCATTATGGTCCTCGTCACGGTTGCGGATCTAGCTGGACCTGCTCTTCAGGGTGCGGCAATTGATACCATCCGTTTGGTGGACGGACGGGTGACTGTGGATTTACCTGCCATGACTCGATATTTGGCATTGATGGGGGTTCTGTTTGTTATCAGTGCCTCTCTTTCCTTAGTGCAGGGGATCGTAGCGGCGAAGCTTTCGCAAAACACCGTTTATATGCTTCGTAACGATCTGTTCCGCAAGATCTCCAAATTACCCATTCGCTATACCGATACTCACCGTCATGGAGATATTATGTCGCGCATGACCAATGACGTAGAGAATGTGTCCAACGCGATCTCTCAATCCATTGCTTCTTTAATCTCCAGTGTACTGACCTTGGTGGGAGCATTTAGTATGATGCTGTATTACGGCTGGATCATGGCGCTGATCGCCTGCGTCACCATTCCCATAACCATTACCCTTTCCTCTACCCTGGCAAAATTTATGAGAAAATATTTCGTGGACAGACAAAAGCTGTTGGGGCAGTTGAACGGACAGGTGGAGGAAATGGTTACTTCGTATAAAACGGTAGTAGCGTATGGAAAGGAAAAACAAGCAATAGAGGATTTTGCCAAGTGCAGTGAGGAATACAAGACCTGTAGTATCCGTGCCCGTGTGTGGGGCTCCATCATGGGACCCTGCATGAATTTCCTGGGAAATTTCCAGTATGTGCTGATTGCCGCTTTCGGAGGATTTTTTGTCCTTCATCCCGTGTCATTTATGCGGACGCTGACCATAGGAAATATCCAGTCCATGCTTCAATATTCCAAAAAGTTTACCCGTCCCGTGAATGAAATTGCCAATCAGTATGCCTCGATCCTTACCGCCCTGGCAGGTGCCAAGCGCATCTTTGAGATTATGGATAGTGCCGATGAGGTGGACGACGGATGCAGTGAGCTTAGGATCTCCGAGATCAATGGAAATATTCGATTTGAAAAGATTGAGTTTGCCTATGAAAAGGACGAACCGGTTTTGAAAGGCTTGGATCTTTCAGTGGATGCGGGGAAGAAGATTGCCATTGTGGGTGCTACCGGCTCGGGAAAAACCACCATTGTAAATCTTCTCACTCGGTTTTATGAACTGGACGGCGGACGGATCACGGTAGATGGGGTGGATATTACCCAACTGCCCAAGGAAACACTGAGAAAATCGATTGCCATCGTATTGCAGGATACCGTTCTGTTCTCAGATACGATCCGGAACAATATTAAGTACGGAAGACCGGATGCCACGGACGAGGAAATGAAGCGAGCGGCGGCACTGGCAAGGGCGGACGTGTTCATTGAGCGTTTACCTGACGGGTACGATACGGTGCTGGCTGAGTCGGGCAGCAATCTGTCCCAGGGACAGAGGCAGCTTTTGTCCATTGCCCGCGCTGTTCTTGCCGATCCTAAAATTTTGATCCTGGACGAAGCTACCTCCAGCGTGGATACCCGTACGGAAATGCATATTCAGCAGGCAATGGTAGCTCTGATGCGGAATCGAACCTCTCTCATTATTGCTCACCGTCTGTCCACCATTCGGGATGCGGATCAGATCGTGGTGATTAAAAACGGTCGAGTCAGCGAAGCCGGCAATCATGAGGAGCTATTGGCTGCAGGAGGAGAGTATTATACTCTTTATCAAAATCAATTCGCGGGGATTTCCACATGACCCAAAGGGAGCAAGAAAGCTTTCGCCAAATTTGCGAGGAAGAAAAAAACGCCCCCGCCTGCTCGGCGGGGGTAAGGATCGGAACCTATGGAGAAAAACGGTTACACCGTGTTCTCAAAAAGTGGATTTGCTCCGATGAGACTTATCATGAGCGACCGGTGGGGCGGTACATTGCCGATCTCCTCGTCGGAGATGAAATTCTTGAAATTCAGACAGGCAGTCTTCATCCCCTGCGTGAAAAGTTAAAGGGCTATCTGGAGACGACTGATTATCGTATTACAGTGATTTACCCCATGTTTGCCGAAAAGCGTCTGGTTCGTATGGATCGGGAAACAGGCGAGGTCTTGTCTGTACGCCGTTCCCCCAAACGAGCTCAATGGAGGGATGCGTTGCCCGAATTGTTCTGGATCAGAGAGGTGCTGGAATCTCCGCGGGTGACGATCCGTCTTCTTTTGCTTTCAGGTGAGGAGAGAAGGTATTCCGAGAGAATGAGATATCGCAGGGAAGGGGCATACGACAGTGAGCTGTTTCCCGAAGAGCTGTTAGATGAGCTGACCATATCAGTCCCTTCTGATTATCGAATGTTTTTGCCTTCGGGGCTTACCTCCTTTACCGCCCCCGAGTATGGGGCATTTTCCAAGCAAAAAGGAAGAGATCTTTATTCCTCCTTGAATCTTCTTTGCTCCTTGGGGCTTCTTCGGCGTGAGGCTGAGGGACGTCGTTACCGCTACACAGTGGTAAAGGAAATGATAGAAAATACGTAGCCGACAGTGCAGATTGCCGGCTGCCGCAAGTAACCTTGACCTCCGTTTGAAGCATATTATAATCAATACAGATGAAATGATCCTGGGGAGTAGAGAAGATATGTTGGCTAAAAATTATATTGTATACTGTGCTCTGTTTTATGCGGAATATTGAGTGGGGTACTGGTGGAATGCGTGATATTGGTTCTTTCCCACGTATCTCCGTTTTATCGAGGAGAAGCTCTTAGTTTCTATATTTTGTGTTTTGCGGTTGCCTTGATTTCTCTTTTGGGCGCGATTGGCGTGGGAATCCTCAATTTCAGATTCATGGTGTTTGAGGGAAAAGAAAGGCGGCTGTTGATTGGGATGGAGGTACTGATTTCCGTACTGATCTCTATTCCATCGTGGTGGATATGTGAAACGGTCATAAAACAAGCTTATGCCGTGTTGGCGTAAAAAAGCAGATGGTTGTGAACATTCAACCATCTGCTTTTTTTACTTGTTTAGGTATTCAGCGTTGCTTAATAAAGCGGCGGTGCGCTCCATGATCTGATCATGGATGTCACCCAAGCGCTTTTTCGCCAAGATGAATTTTTCATAGGATTTTGTATCCGCTCCGTGCAGGTCGCTGCCAAGTGCTACTACACGGTCTCCCTCCAGGAAGGATGCCAGCTTGTGCCGAGTTCCCATGGAGGCAAAGGCATAGGCATTGATTTGAGCATAGGCACCCAGATCCAAAAGCTCCTCAATGTCGCTCTTGTGCCGACGAATGTAGCGGTCAATATGTGCCAGAACCACAGTGTACTTTTTTGCCAGAGTCTTGACGGAGTAGAAAAGCTCGTCACTCCAGGTGTCTTCCATGGGAAGCTCCAGTAAAAGAACGCGAGTGCCTCGGATACAAAGCTGTTCTAAGCCCTCCATGGACTCCAGACGGTCACAGTATAATACCTCGGCTCCCAAACAGATGTTCACGGACGGTTCTTTGACGTGAGAGATCAGCTCCTCTGCGGTGGAATTGACCAGTGCCAAAAAGCGCTCCACATTGATGACGTGTGGGTAAAAATGCGGGGTTGCCACAACTGTGTCAACCCCGGCGTCATGAATGATTGAAATTTGTTTCAACGACGTATGGATGCCGCTGGAACCGTGATCTGCTCCGGGGAGAATATGGGAATGAAAGTCAATGAGCCGACTCACTGCTTCTTTTCCGTCTCTTTCTTGGACTCGGATTCCGCAGAATAGGAAAGGGAACTTCTCTCATACTGAGACATGCTGTATTTGCTATATTTACTGTATTTGCTATACTTGGAGTAGCGAGATCCGGTATAGTGTCCGCCGGAGCCCTTCAGATTATAGTCGTTGAGTACAATACCCACGATCTTGGCACCGATCTGTTCCATGGATTCGGTAGCCGCGTTGATCTCCTTGGCGGTATTTCTTCCGGAACGGACATCAAAAATATAGCCGGTGATCTCCTGACAAACGGCAAGAGCGTCGGTTACTACACCAATCGGAGGAAAGTCGATAAAAATAACGTCATATTCTTCCTTCCAAGCATCCAACAGCTTCTTCAAACGGGGGCTGGTGAGCAGCTCAGAGGGGTTGGGGGGATACGACCGCTGGTGATAAGATCCAAGCCGGGGCGAATGTCCCTTAGAATCACATCTTTTTCGATTCCGGGAATCAACTCGCTGAGTCCCGCTCTCTTGTCATCCAGGTCAAAGAATTTATGTACCACGGGACAACGCATATCTCCGTCCACCAGGAGTACCTTTTTACCGATTTGGGTAAAGGAAAGAGCAAGATTGGTGATAACGGTGCTTTTACCGGAGGACTCGGTTACCGAGGTGATTCCGTAGATGGGACAAGTGTCATTTTCCGTAATGGTGTACATCAGATTGGTGCGAAGAAGGTTGAAGGATTCCCGAACCGCGAAAGGAGAGGTATCATCCAACAATCTGGGTGCCATTTCTGTTCTGACACACTTTTTTTCTTTCAAGAAAGACATAGCAAGATCTCCTTTCTCTTATTTCTTTGTAGGACCCACTTCCCAACGGGGAATGGTACCGATGATGGGACGGTTGATCAACTTCTTGATATCCTCTTCCGTGGTAACGGTCATATTGACCAAAGCAATTAGGAAGTAGATTCCGTAGCAGAGAACTGCCGCAATGATACCGGCTAAGAGGGTATTTGTGATCAGACTGGGAGACTCGTGCGTTTTTGCCAGAACAGGAGGGGTCAAAATCTCGATACAGTTCAACTGACCGGAAAGTCCCAGTTCATTGGTTTCTAACAGAACACGAATGTCCTCTTCCGCTACCTTTAAAGGATCCTTGCCCTCTTGCTTGCTTTGGTTGTTATAGTAGCTGATTACACTGTAGATCTTCTGCGCAAGCTTTTCATTGGTATTGGTATCGGGCTTTGCCATCTTGGTGACCACTTCGGGTGCCAGTTTGGCAATAACGGAAGCAATCTTCATGGAAAGCTCACGGTTCTCGCTCGTTACCTTCAAGGTAAAGGCAGAGGTCTGGGAGGAGGCACTGCTGGAGATCATCTTGCGAAGAGCCTCGTTGTCCAGTGCTTCTCCGTCATATTCGGTAACGCCCTGATCCTTCAAGCTTTGAACGACTTGATCCAGCATATAGTCACTCTTAATAATGGTCACGTAGTCGTTGACCAAATAAGAGGCGGCACCCAATAGGGAGGTGCTGGTATAGTCAGAGTCGGTATTGACGTTTACAATGTAAAACTCAATTTCGGAAGAATACTTTTTGGGAATCAGAAAATGGGTGAAGCAAGCGGCGGCGATCATGACTGCTAAAGTAATGGTCATAATCTTCCACCAGCTTTTTTTGAAAACTTTTAGCAAAAAGTCCAAACTGATTTCAGTCATTATGCATTTCCTTTCTGTTCGTTTGGTTCAAAGATTTACGGTACGTGTGCTTTGAACAAGCCAATAATGGGTACATACGTGTATATACCACCAAACATTATACCACAAAATATGTCATTTTGTCAATAGATTCGACACAGTTTGTACATGGAATTGTATACAAATCTGTAACGATTTTCTTTCATTTTTTATGGTTTCCGCAATGTTCCGTGAAAAAACCTTCCAGATTGATCTCAAAGATTCCGTTTTCGTTTTTGGTAAAGCCTATGGCGCGCAGAAGAGACTCATTGGGGTTTTCTCCTTGATAGGTGGCGTAATGAACACCGCAGAGATCGATGAAGTTTAGCGTTCCTCTTCCCATGACGAACATTGCTTCGAAATTGGAGCATGCGGGGTTGTCCTCGGTACGGTCCGCGACCTGTGCCAGATCGTAGAGAATACCGCCACGATCAGTCAGCTTGAACTGACAGATCCCTACGGGCTCCTCCTCCACCAGTGCTTCATATGCCAGTAGATCGGCGTTGAAGGTGACATCGCACTTTAAGCAGAGCTCCTCCTGATGGAGCTTGGATTGAATCGGTAAAACTTTTAACATGGGGATACCTTTCTGAATCAAGGGCGTTTTGCCCTGTTTTTTAAGAATGAACGGACGGCGCGGTACCGCGCAGGTAAGCAAGCTCCTCCTCGCTCAAAAGCCGCCAATGACCAAGCGGAAGCTCCCCAAGGCTCAACTCACCCAGAGCGACCCGGCAGAGCCGAAGAACGTGAAGATTCACCAGGGCGCACATTTTTCGAATTTGACGGTTTCTGCCCTCAAAAAGAGTCATTTCCAGTACCGATTCGTTTCGCTCAGCGTTGTGGCACAGCAAAACAGTCTTTACAGGGAGGATCATATAGCCGTCCAGCTCCATGGATCGGTTCAGCGTTCTCATAATATCGGCAGAGGGCTTTCCTTGAACGGTTACGTGATAAATCTTGGGAATCTCATGCTTCGGGTGGGTCAGACGGTTGGCAAGTGCTCCGTCGTTCGTGAGGAGCAAAAGACCGTCTGAATCCATATCCAAACGCCCCACGGGGTACACTCTTTGACCAAGGCTTTGGGTCAATTGCGCCACGGTAGGACGTCCTTTTTCATCGGAAAGTGTGGTGACGTACCCGCGAGGTTTATTTAACATAATGCAGATTCGGGGTTCTGCCCGGGGGCGGATGGATTTTCCGCCGTATTCGACCACGTCCACGCCGGGCGTTACCCTCATTCCAAGCTCTGCCACGTGTCCGTTGACTCGCACCCGACCCTGTCGGATCTCTTCTTCAGCAGCTCGCCGAGACAGGATTCCGCAATCGGTAAAATATTTCTGAAGTTTAATCGGATCCATGAGATTCCTCGCTTGTCAAAGGTGATGGTAACGAAAAAGAACACAACCGGGAGATACTCATCCCTTCTTTTTCTGCGTTTGAGACACTGCCGTTAGGGTACACAGGGGGGAGGAAACTGTCTTTCCTCCGCAATAGTAAGTAAGAGTTGCCACGCGGTTTCCCTCGTCCTGAGGCGCAAAGAGAAATCGGGACGCGGAAAAAATTCGGTAAGTAATCTTCTCGCGTTTCTTGGGTAAGGTGAGCCGCAATGCCTGCTCATTGGTCAGCCAAACCTGCTCATCCTGTCCGCCCGTAACGGGCATAGCGTAACGGAAGCTGCCTATTTCAGCCAGGGTGACGGTCTCGTAGTTGGCGAATCCGTAATCCAAAAGAGTCGCGTGATCCCGCCAATCGTCGGGGGCGTTCAGCGTGACAGCAATGAGGGTCAGCCCTTGCCGTTCAGCGGCACTGACCAGCGTCCGCCCGGTTTTTTTGGTGTAACCGGTCTTCATGCCAATGGCACCTTCATAGGAGGAGAGCAGACGATTATGGTTTACGAGTAACCGTTGATCCGCCTTTCCGTCATGGGAAATGGTCGCTTTTTTTGTGGCAACAATTTTCCGTAACAGCGGAACCTTCAGTACAGCGGCAGCGATGATTGCCAGTTCCCGCGCGGTGGTATAGTGATCCTCGTGATGCAGTCCGTGGGGATTAACAAAATGCGTCTTGGACAATCCAAGCTCCTTCGCTTTCTGATTCATGAGAGCGCAAAAATCCGCGACACTGTCGGAAACCGTCAGTGCCAGAGCGGTTGCCGCGTCGTTGGCAGAGGCGAGAAGCAATGCATACAGGAGCTCCTCTACGGTTAACATTTCACCCTTTGTCAAATAAATGGAGGAGCCCTCAATGCCAACAGCTGCCTGGGGAACGGTAATGCTTTTTTGCGGATCACAGTGCTCCGCAACCACGAGAGCGGTCATCAGCTTTGTGGTGCTTGCCATACCCATAGGGGTATCGGCGTTCTTTGCGTAATATACCTCTCCATCCTCGGCATGGATCAATACGGCGCTTTGCGCTGACAGGGAAAGCTCCTGGGACGTGCCCGCCGTCGCTTCGGCTGAGGCAACGGGAAAAACAGCACCCAAAAGCAAAGAGAGCGTCAACAGCAGGGAAAAAAGTCGTTTCATCATACATCCTCACAAGTGAACCGAACGAATCGGGGCGAGACCGCCTACCCTATTATATGGAGCACTTGTGAGGAAAAATGTATGAGGGAATCAGAACTGTTCCTCGTCTTCCTTTTTTGCGTCCTTGGCGAAAATATCCTTTATCTTAGCAATAATATCGGGTGTTCTTTCAACCAGATCGGCAATCTGATCCACGGGATCGGGCTTGCCCTTCTGATTGATGCTGATAAACTCCACAGCACCGTAACGGTCAATGACCAGGAATCCAATGGGAGCCACGGTCAGACCGGTTCCGCCGCCTCCTCCGAAATTCTGGGGACGGGGCTGAGCATCCTTCTTGGGATTGTAATCCACGCCGCCGGATGCGATACCGATGGAAATTTTAGAAATGGGAATAATGGTAGTTCCCGATTCGGTAGCAATGGGATCACCGATTACGGTATTCGCGTCCACCATTGAGCGAATGCTTTCCATGGAGGAGCGGATGATCTCCGGAATTTTGTTTTCGTTTGCCATAATTGAAATTCCTTTCGTATTTATTTTCATTTTGTGCCTGGTTGACATGTATCAAGAAGCCCGGAGGCTATACTTGCAATTCTTATTTTTGTTTAGAAAACTGATGCTTCAGGAAGGCTCCCAGAGCACTGAAGGCTACGGAGAACAGATGCCATACCCGAAGGGAAAAAGAGAACATAACATCCAGCTCGGGGGAATCGGATACGAAATCTGCCTCTACAGAAAGCTCCGAATCCTCGGGAAGAGTGAGATTTTTCGCGTTCTCAATTAAGGGAAAGAGAACATTGATGCTCTGGGTTACTGCGCCATAAGCAACGGCTGTGGTGGCGGCATCTCCTGTGGCGACCCTGACCTTGAGTCTTGCTACGTCAATACGGAGATGGTGGAAGAACCGATGGATCACGGCGGCTACCAGACGGCAGACCAGTTGAACCAGATCCAAAATTTCCGCCATGCTCTTTTTAGGTTTGCTTGCTTTTTCTTTCTTTTTTTGTTCCTTTTTGACTGCCTTTGCCTTGTCGGCTTCCTGTTTCTTCGCCGCTTTCTTTTTTCTCGCTTCCCGGATCTTTTTAGCTTTGGAGGCACTCATGGTAGATTTCCACGGCTTTTCCTTTTTGGGAAGAATCTTTATTTTGAGGAATAGCACCTTGACAAATAAAACAACCTCGTCGGAATAGCAAATCGTGACGGTTGCCTTGAGAGAGAGCAGAAAGGAAAAAAACAGGATAATGCCGACAAAAATCCATAGGGCAGTCATCTTTTTTCTCCTTTCTCGTTTTTTGCGGTTGCGGGATGAACCGCGCATGAATCATAACGCATGAATAATAAGTAGTATGGAATTGAGAGGAAGATTTTATTCAGAGAGGTCCATGGATTCCTGTGCAGATATCTCTGCTTCATCCGCCTCCGCCTCTGTGGTCACGCCGCCTTCTTCATCCGCTGTGTCATCGCTGATGATGGGGGTATCTTCCTTGGGCGGGATCATGGTTTCAGTAGCGGGTAGCTCCGAGAGGGATTGGATCCCGAATACCCGAAGAAATTTTTCCGTGGTGATATAGAGCATGGGTCTGCCGGGAGCGTCCAGTCTGCCGCATGCCTCGATCAGACCTTTATCGATGAGGGAATTGAAGGCGTAGGAGCTGTCCACGCCTCGCACCTGGTCCACGAAGGAACGGGTAACGGGCTGATTGTACGCGATGACGGCGAGAACCTCCATTGAGGAAGCGGACAAATTGCCTCCGCGGCGGATTCCCAGTGCCTCCCGAATATACGGCGCGTATTGCTCTTTGGTGCAGAATTGACAGGTTTCATCGAATAGAAGCAGATTGAGTCCATGCTTGGACGTGTCCGCATTATATGTCTCGCTCATATGTCGAATGATCTGTTTTGTGTTCCGCACATCCAGCCCCAATACCTCCGCGATCTTTGCGTATTTTACCGGATAGCCTGCGGCGTAGAGGATTGCCTCGATGGCACCCTCGATATTCTTTAATTGTTGAATGGATTCCTTAGGGTCAAGGGTCTGTTCCATGGTCATACCTCGTCTATGGTTATTTGCGCGATTTGTTCGGGTGCTTCCTGTTCGGTGTCCCGGGAGAGCAGATACTCACTTTCCTCGGTGTCACCGTCATCCGGGTTCAGAATGAATCGGGTGGAGGCGCTGAGCAACGCGTTTTCCGTATCAATATCGTCAGAGATGAGTAGTTTTCTGATTTTGATTAGCTCCAGCACGCCTAAGAAAGAGGCGATCAGATCGGGAAGAGATGCCTCATGAATGATCAATTCCTCCAGTGTTGCCGCCCCTTTTTTCTCCATCGTACGCAAGAGAGATACGATTTTGAGCTCCACGGGAATAATGGGTTTACTGATCATGGGCTTAAAAGTGGTAGTTGCCGCTCGTTCCAATGCGTTGTTATAGGCTATTATGCGGCGCACTGCCGTGCACAGAGAGGTAACGTCCTGATCCTGCACGAAGGTCTTATCCACAGAGATCTCGTCGGTATCCTTAACCATCCTGCCGCTGTAATAAGCGTAGAGAGGCGACAACTTTTGGACTGCCTCCTTAGCTTGCTGATAGCGAAGCAGAGCATCGGTAAGCTGAGCGCGGGGATCCTCCTCGGCTTCCTCGGTTCGAGGTAGAAGCATCTTGCTTTTGATCAGCATCAGCTCGCTTGCCATGACTAAAAATTCCGAGGCAACGTCCATATCCAGCTTTTGCGCTTCGGAGATATACACCACGTACTGATCGCAGATCAGGGCAATGGGGATATCGGTAATATTTACTTTATTCTTCTGAATCAGTGTCAGCAACAGGTCAAGAGGACCTTCAAACTGATCCAAGCGGTAAGTAACGGCTTCCATAGATCCCCCGTTTCGGAAAGTTCTTGTTTAAAATGCGATTCAAATAAAGTACCAGAAGATGGTGTCCTTGAGCAATCCGGCAGTGAACAACAGCTTGACGATCAGATCGCTGAGAAAATTGATCACAGGGGTCAGGACGCCTAACGCAAGGGCAACCAGCAAGACGATTGTAATTACTCGCTCATAACGGCTCAATTTGTAAGCAAGATTTTGGGGTAAAAAGAAAAATAAGATGCGCGATCCGTCCAGAGGCGGAATGGGGAGCAGATTGAAAACCGCCAGCATGGCGTTCAGCTTTACTCCCAGGATCAAAAAGATAAACCAAAAATCCAGCATGGTTGCCCAAAAGCCGCTATTGACATGGAGATAATAAAAGCCGGTATGGGACAGCTTCAGTAAAAGGGTAAAGAGGGCTGCCAGCAGGATGTTGGAGATCGGTCCCGCTACCGAGGAAAGTGCCATGTCCCGCCGAGGCTTTTTAAAATATCGGGCATTGACGGGAACGGGATTGGCCCAGCCGAAGCCGAAAAACACCATGCAGAGAAAACCAATGGGGTCCAGGTGTTTCAGAGGGTTGAGCGTGAGTCTGCCCATGCTGCGGGCGGTGGGATCTCCCAGCCGATACGCTACGTATCCGTGCGCCGTTTCATGAAGAGAAAGCGCCAGCAGAAAGATGGGAAGGGAGAGGAGAAACTGGATCACGTAGGATGTCAGATCCCCGTCGGCTAATAAATATCGGAACATATGGGATTTCTCCGTAACAATTGTTTTTTACCTTAGAAAAACCGGGATGTCAAAGAATATCGTTTGCCACCAGATCTTCGTAGGTCTCACGGCGGACGGCTACCCGAGCTTCTCCGTTTCTTACCAAGATCACGGGAGGGCGGGGGATGCGGTTATAATTGGATGCCATAGAATAGTTATAGGCACCGGTGACGAGAACCGCCAGAATATCTCCTCTTTTGGCGTGCTGGATCTCCATATCCTCACCTAAGAGGTCTCCTGATTCACAGCAACGTCCCGCCAGGGTCGCGCGAAAGTCCCGCGGGGCGTTTGCACGGTTGGCAATGAGAGCGGTATAAGAGGATTGGTAGAGGGCGTAGCGTGGATTGTCCGGCATACCGCCGTCTACCGAGATATAGTTTTTGAATCCGGGGATCTCCTTCACCGAACCCACGGTGTAAAGGGTAAGCCCTGCGGCGGCGACCAAGGATCTGCCCGGCTCCAGGATGACCCGAGGCTGTCGGATGTCGTGAGCTCGGCAATATTCGGTTACTACTGAGGCGATCTGACGAATGGCATCGGCGTAATCGATCTCTCGGTCATATTCGGTGTAACGGACACCGAGTCCGCCTCCCAGATTTAACTCACGGATCTCGTATTGACACTCCTTTTTGATATCGGCAATGAAACGAACCATAATATCCGCCGCATCCGAGAAGGGCTCAATATCAAAGATTTGGGAGCCTACGTGGCAGTGAATACCCGCAAGGTCAATTCCGGGAGCTGAGAGTGCTTCCTTTACAATTTTCATTGCCTGTCCCGTAACGATGGCGTTTCCAAACTTGGAGTCTACGTTTCCGGTGACGACGGCACGGTGTGTATGAGGATCAATGCCGGGCGTAATGCGCAGAAGGATCCGCTGGGTAATACCGCGACGGGCGGCTTCTTCGGACAGTGCTGTCAACTCGTCTTGGTTATCCACCACGAAGGTGCCGACACCCATATCCAGGGCATCACGGATGTCACGGTCTGTTTTATTGTTGCCGTGAAAATAAATCCGCTCGGCGGGGAAGCCTGCCCGCTTGGCTGTAAAAAGCTCGCCTCCCGATACGCAGTCGATTCCCATGCCTTCCTCCGCGGCAATGCGGTACATGGTGCTGAAGCACAGGGCTTTAGAGGCGTAAAGGGGAAGCGCATCTTCGCCGAAGCACTGGGTAGCGGCTTTGCGGTAAACCCGGCATTGCTCACGAATGACCTCCTCATCCAAAATATAGGCAGGTGTACCGTATTGCTTCGCGAGCTCCACGGTATCCAATCCGCCAATGGTCAGGTGCCCCCTAGCATTGACGTCAAAGTGCTTGTGTAGGATCATGATGGGTTCCTTTCAGAAAACGCATTTAGGCGTTGATGATGGGCGGCAGGGCGGAGGTGTTTCCCTCCAGGTGGTCGATGATATCCGAACGGATCACCGACACCTTGCCGTTGTCGTAGTTGTAAATGTTAATGGAGGCGTTGTGGTAAAAAGGAATCTGCCAGGTCTCCTCCTCGGACAATCCTCTGGCGTAGGAATCGAATGCCCGAACGACCGTGGCATGCGTTGCCAAGAGAACACATTTGCCGTCGTTTTCTTGGGCAAGGCTACAGATGTGCGGAACAACACGGCGGTAGACCTCTGCGGTAGATTCGCCTTTCGGCGGGCAGGCATGGCTATAATCGTTGCGCCAAAGAGAGAAGGCATCGGGATAGCTCTCTGCGATCTCGGAAAACGACATGCCTTCCCACGCACCCGCATAGATCTCCCGCAGGCCGGTGTCCTTTACAACGGGAAGACCGAAGGCATCCCCCACTGGGCAAGCGGTGTGATAGGCGCGAAGCAGGTCGCTGGCATAAATTTTATCGATCCGCTCATGCTTGAGCAGATAACTTGCGGTCATTTGCGCTTGCGCTCTGCCGAATTCAGACAGATCGAAATCCGAATGACCGGCAAACAGGTGGTCCGCGTTTGCCAGGCTTTGACCGTGGCGAAGAAGAATGAGTTTCGTCATATCGGGGTCTCCTGGGCTTATAGTCCTGTGTAACGGTAAATGGTTTTCCACAGTTCTTCCTTTCCTTCTCCCTTCAAAGAGGAAAAGGAAATGAGGGGAGCGTCGCCGATAAGAGGGTGGGCGCGCAGAGCCTCCAGATTCTTTTTTCGTTCGGTGGCATTGAGCTTATCTACTTTGGTGGCTACCACCGCGAAGGGAAGCTCAGCGGAACGGAGATACTCAAGCATCATTTCATCATCGGCGGTGGGGGGGATGCGGCTATCCACTAACTGAAGTACCAATGCCAGACGATCAATGTTTTTGTTTTGCGTAAAATATCCGTCCGTGAGGGCAGACCATTTTTGCTTATCCTCAGGGTTCCGCTTGGCAAAGCCGTAACCGGGCAGATCCACCAGATACAGCTTCTTATCCACGTCATAGAAGTTGATGGTAATGGTCTTTCCGGGAGCGGAGCTGACCCGCGCCAGGTTCTTTCGGTTCAAGAGGGCGTTAATCAAAGAGCTTTTTCCTACGTTGGAACGCCCCGAAAAAGCCACTTGAACTTTGGGATCCCCGGGAAACTGCCGGGGAAGTCCGGCACTGATCTTTAGATTGACGTTTTGCGTATTCAGAGACATAATTCCTCCGATGATTGAATCACTTTTGCAGGGAAAGAGGGATCGGGGCGGCGTTTCTGCTGCTGTTGGGAAAGAGCTCCGGATAGGAGGGGTTCCGCTCCCCGGTTTGTTCACAGGAAAGAGGGCTCTCTTTTTTTAACAAAGCGAAAGAGAGCACGTCGGTTGCCTTGCGGCAGGGAATAAAGCGAAGAGACTCCCGCACCACGGGATCGATATCCTCCAGATTGCGGAGATTATCCTCAGGAAGGAGAACGGTGGTGACACCGGCGGAATAAGCCGCCATAGTCTTTTCCTTCAAGCCTCCGATGGGAAGAACGTTTCCTCGGAGGGAGACCTCGCCGGTCATGGCAACGTCCCGACGAACCTTTCGTCCCGTCAGCGCGCTGACCAGTGCCGTCACCATGGTGACTCCCGCGGAGGGACCGTCCTTAGGAACGGCTCCTTCGGGAAAGTGAATGTGAATATCGTGTTTTTCGTAGAAGTCAGCGGGAATTTCGTAGTCAGCGGCAATGGAGCGGACGTAACTGACGGCGATCCGCGCCGATTCCTTCATGACATCGCCTAAGGAGCCGGTCAGCTCGATTTTTCCCGTTCCGGGAAGGACAGCAACCTCAACCCGAAGCATGTCGCCTCCCACCTGGGTATATGCCAGACCGTTGACGATGCCGATCTCATCTTCCTCAGAAATACGGTCAGGGAGAAATTTGCGACCTCCCAAATAATCGCGGAGGTTTTGCTCCGTGATCTTCAGATGCTTCAGGTCGGGATCCTCCACGAATCGCTTTGCCGCCTTCCTGGCAAGATCCGCAAGGCTGCGCTCCAGATTACGGACACCCGCCTCGCGAACGTAGTAATCGATGATCTCCTCTACGGCACCGTCGGTGAGACTCAGCATACGGCGGTTCAAACCGTGGCGCTTCCACTGCTTGGGGATTAGGTGATGCTTTGCGATGGAAAGCTTTTCGTGCTTGGTATAGGTTTGCAGCTCGATGACCTCCATACGGTCCAGGAGAGGACGGGGCACGGTATCCAGCGTATTGGCGGTAGCAATAAACAGACAGTCGGACAGGTCAAAGGGGAGCTCGACAAAGTGATCGCGGAAGGATTTGTTTTGCTCCGCGTCCAGCACCTCCAAAAGGGCGGAGGAGGGATCTCCGTGCGCGTCGCGAGTCAGCTTATCGATCTCGTCCAGAAGGATCAGCGGATTGCGAACCTTTGCCTGCACCAAGGCGTTAATGATTCGTCCGGGCATGGCACCGATGTAGGTCTTTCTGTGCCCTCGGATATCCGCTTCATCCCGAACGCCGCCCAAAGAAACGCGGACATATTTCCGTTTCATTGCCTTAGCGATGGATGCACCTACGGACGTCTTACCCACGCCGGGAGGACCTACTAAACACAAAATCTGATTGCCAAGGGTGGGGTTGAGCTGTTTGACTGCGAGGTATTCCAGGATTCGCTCCTTGACCTTGTCCAGACCGTCGTGATCGGCATCCAGAAATTTCTTTGCGGCGGCGATATCTACCCGGTCTCGAGTTTGCTCGCTCCACGGGATTTCCAGGCAGGTGTCAAGGTACGCACGGATGACCGTTGCCTCAGAGGAGCCGAAGGGTGTCTTGGACATCCGTTCGTTTTCCTTTAGTAGCTTTTCCCGCACCTCGTCGGGAAGCTTGGTTTTCATGATGCGGTCATAGTATTCGTCGGGTTCGTTTCCGTCGCCCAGCTCGTCCTGGATCACACGGATCTGTTCCCGAAGGTAATATTCTTTTTGATTCTGATTCAGATTGGAACGGACTCTCTTGTGGATCTCCAGTTCACACTCCAGAAGGCTTGCCTCTTCCTTTAGGAGGGCAATGAGGAGTTCGATCCTCTTAACGGGATCGAAGCATTCCAAAATCATTTGCTTGTCCGGATATTTTACTAGGATATTAGAGGCGATAAAATCGGCAAGCATAGCGGGGTTCTTCACGGAGCGGGCGGCGGTCATTACGTCGTCGCTGAGGGAAGGAAGAAAGGCTACCAGACGCTCGGTCTCGGTGAGCATCGCGCGGCAGTATGCCTGAGAACGAATATTGTCCTCATCGGTCATGGTCAAGGTTTTGCCGATGACCTCGGCGGAAATATAATCGGCAAAGCCGCGGAATTCTATCACGGTAGCACGGGAGTAGCCCTCGGTGATCACCCGCATTTTTCCTTCGGGTGTTTTGACCGATTGCTTGATACGGGAAACGGTTCCCACGCGGAAGAGAGATGCGGCACTCAGAGGCTCATCGTCTAATTTCGAGACAGAGCAGACCAAGACTAGGGAGCCGGTCTCAAATGCCGCCTCCGCCGCGCGAATGCAAACGTCGTCACTTAATTCGAAGCTGAGGGTGACGGAGGGAAACGCTACGGTTCCCTTCAATGCTATAACGGGAAGGGTCATTTTTTCGATTTTTTCTATGTATTTTGGCATGAATGAATCCTTTCAAAAGGGGGTAAACTTGCGAATCAGCTAAGAGGTTGCTCGCATATGGCAAGCACACTGATTCAATTCTATATTATAGCATACTTTCTTCGGAATTGCCAGTGTTTTTTCAATTATTTAAATTTTGTTCAATATTTTTCAAAATAAAAGGGGGCAAAAAAAGGGCACCCGCCGATTGGCAGCTGCCCCGTTCTCCCCGGAGGGAGGTTAAAAAAGCACAACCGTGGACACGTTTGCGCGTTGATATCATAAGATTGATACTCCGCAAGGATCGTGTGACTGCTGTGCGTGATGCTGTGGTGTTGGTGCCGCCGACAGCCTTAATATTATACCTTGGGAGGGCAAAAAAGTAAATATCCAAAATAGACGATTTTTCATGAAAAAATTCGTGCAAAACGATACAGATTGCAGAAAAATCGGCAAAAAAAGACAAATGAGCCTTGAAAATACAAGAAAAAAACATGTCGTGGGTTATGTCGTAGTCGCCAAATAAAATTCTCGGTTGTCAGCGAAGCGCTCTCCTGAAAAAAAGAGTTTTTGAAAAAATTTGAAAAAAGGGCTTGACAAGAAGACGGGGGTGTGGTAAAATACATGGGAAAAGGAAGAAGAGCGTTCTCCGCTCTCACCGTGCCGCTGTGGCGCGTACGGTCTGATATTGTATGCCGTCGGGTCGGGTGCCCGGGGCTTCTGTGTCGTGCGGGGATTGCTTTCTTCGCATGATTTTTTTGCTTATGAGCAAAAATTTTGGGGGTGTTTCAGTATTAGCGCAAAAGAATTGTTGATTAACGAAGAGATCAAGGCGAAAGAGGTTCGCGTAGTTGGCGTGGACGGAAATCCCATTGGGATTATGACTCCGGATGCCGCCATGAAAATTGCCTACGATCAGGGCTACGACCTGGTTCTGATGGCTCCTCAGGCACAGCCGCCTGTTTGCCGTATTATGGACTATGGCAAATATCGCTTTGAGCGGGACAAAAAGGAAAAGGAAGCCAAGAAGAAGCAGCAGGTGGTGGAGCTGAAGGAGATTCAGCTGTCCTGCCGTATCGATACCCACGACTTTGAAACTAAGGCACGTCATGCCGTGAAGTTTTTGGAAAGCGGAAACAAGGTGCGTGTGGTCATGCGCTTTAAAGGGCGTGAAATGAGTCACGTTGCCATCGGTCAGGAGATCATGAAGAAATTTCAGGATGCTTGCAGTGAGGTGGGAAGCGTGGATAAGGCACCGGTTCTTGACGGAAGAATCATGAGCATGGTGGTTTCTCCCTTGAAGCTGAAGTAACCGTTCATAATCCGGAGGCAACTCCGATGTATGATAGATGGGCGCTTTTGCCCAATTTCAAATTTTGAAAAAAGAAAAAGGAGACTATAAAAATGGGAAAAATCAAGACACATAAAGCATCGGCCAAGAGATTTTCTGTTACCGCTTCCGGTAAGGTAAAAATGGGTCACTGCCATCACAGACACAACACCGGTCTGAAGACCGCTAAGAGAAAGAGACATCTGCGTTCCGGCGCGATTCTCAGCGACGCAATGACCGCAAACATCAGAACACTGATCCAGAAGTAATCGAAAAAATAGGAGGTAAGAGAAAATGGCAAGAATTAAGGGCGCGATGATGACGCGCAAGAGAAGAAATAAAGTTTTGAAGGCTGCTAAGGGTTACTGGGGCGCAAAGTCCAAGCACTTTAAGATGGCTAAGCAAGCCGTTCTCAAGAGCGGTAACTATGCATTTGCCGGCAGAAAGATGAAGAAGAGAGACTTCCGCCGTCTGTGGATCGCTCGTATTTCCGCTCAGGCAAAGGTAAACGGAATGAACTATTCTACCTTTATGCACGGCTTGAAGCTCGCGGGCATCGATCTGAACCGCAAGATGCTCTCTGAGCTGGCAATTTCCGACAAGGAAGCGTTTGCAGAGTTGGCATCGAAGGCCAAGGCTGCTCTCTAATCTGAGCTATAAAACCCGGTTTTTGCCGGGTTTTATTATGTATTAGGACGGGAAAAGTGAAGGAAATAATTACCTCTCGGCAAAACCCAAGAATCAAATTTCTCTGCGGACTTGCCGAAAAAAAGAAACGCCGTCAGCTTGAGATGTTTCGTTTTGACGGGATCAAGCTCCTGAGAGAGGCGTTGTTATGCGGCATTCGACCTGAGGCGGTGTTTGTCCGCGTTCCCCTTGGCGAGGAGGTGGATACACTGCTTCGCTTTGGCGTGACGGAAGGACTGCTTAGGGAGGAAAATATTGTATACGTTTCCGACTCGGTGTTCGAAAAGCTGAGTGAGGAAAAATCACCTGAGGGTGTGATCACCGTCTCTCGGTTCCTGACTCATTTGCACCGGTCAGCATCGGATTCTCCCATGCCCGGAGGAGAGGAGAGGCTTTTGATTGTGGAGGCACTCAGAGATCCGGGAAATTTGGGGACGGTCATGCGGAGCTGCGCAGCACTGGGAATTGATCGGCTGATCATATCCTCGGATTGCGCAGAGCTATATAATCCCAAAACCGTACGGAGCACCATGGGAGCGCTCTTCCGTTTGCCTACCGTCGAAGTAGCGGCAGAGGACTTGTCTCACTGGATCGGGATTCTTCGCCAATCGGGACGGCGGGTGTTTGCGGCAGCATTACGCGAGGATGCGATATCCATAGGCAGCTTCTCCTTGCAAAAAGGAGATTGCTTTGTCATTGGTAATGAGGGGCACGGACTGTCAGAGGATACGATTTCCGCTTGCGACGGCTGTGCCGTGATTCCCATGCGGGAGGGAAACGAATCTCTCAACGCGGCGGCTGCCGCGTCGATCTGTATTTGGGAGACGGTTCGTTCCGCTTGTCATTAGGCAGTTTTAGATGAAAGAACACCAAAACACGGAAAACAAGGAGGCAATATGAAGAACGAAAACAGTATTTACTGGATCTGGTTGGCGGAAAAATGCGGAATTGCCTCCAAGGAGTTCGGACGGTTGGCGGAAAAATATGAAAATCCCTTTGATCTGTACCGTCTGGATGAGGACGAAATTGAACAATTGGAGGGTATCGGTCGGGCACTGAAAAGCCGCTTGGCAGAAAAATCATTGGAATCCTCCTATGCCATTCTCCGTTATTGCAGACAAAACGGTGTGTCGGTAATCGGCTATCACGATCGGCGGTACCCCGCGCGTTTGCGAAGCATTGAAAACCCACCGGTTCTGCTTTACGTACTGGGGCGGATTCCAGATTGGAATTCCCGTTTGTGTATCGGTATGGTGGGAACGAGAAAAATGAGCGAATACGGACAGCAGACCGCGTATAAAATATCCTATGAGCTTTCTGCCGCCAATGCCTTGATCGTCAGCGGTATGGCGTTGGGGGTGGACGGCGTTTCCGCTTGCGGTGCTCTTGCCGCCGGCGGGGAAACCGTAGCGGTTCTCGGATGCGGTATTTCAGTGGTTTATCCCAAGGAGCACACTCGCTTGAAGGAGGAGATCCTCCGACACGGGGCAGTGATTACCGAATATCCTCCTACCGAGCGTCCGATCGGCTCCAATTTTCCTAAACGCAACCGCATTATCAGCGGACTCTGTCAGGGAGTGCTGGTGGTGGAGGGTGCCGTGGGAAGCGGTGCCTTGATTACCGCAAAATGGGCGGTAGAGCAGGGCAGAGAGCTCTTCGCTCTGCCTGGTCAAGTCAATGAGAGCAATTCGGAGGGACCCAACGAGCTGATTCGAAACGGTGCTCACGTGGCACTTTGTGCTGATGATATTTTATGTCACTACGATTTTTTATACCATGATGTAGTGAATTACAAGGGGCTGGCAAAGGCAAAGAAAAAGAAGGTTCCCGAGGAGACCACTTTGCAAAAATACGGAGTCAGTGCGCTGTATTACCGCGGTCGATATGGGGAGGCACCCGTCAAGCGACGCGAGGCGGAAAAGCATGAGAAGGATGCGAACAGCGCGCCTCAGACAGTTGCAAAGACAGCACCTATGGCTTCGCATCTTCCGGTATCCGCGAGAGAAGAAATTTCCGCCGCTTCCGGATCTGCGGTGTCCGCCGCAGCCACGGATGATTCAGCGGCGGTTATGGCGGGATTAGATCCCATTACCTGCCGCGTTTTTGCTCATATGCCCTTGGATCGGGCGGTATCGCCGGATCAAATGGCTCTGCCCGACGTGGCAATGGGCGAGTTGATGACCTCCTTGACCCTGCTGGAGCTCAGCGGTTTGATCAGCTCCCTGCCGGGCGGTCTCTACACTAGAAAGTAACACATTCCGGGAGGCTTTTAGGAAGCCCTCGATGAATGGATCTGATTTCGCAATTGCAACCAACCTAAAAGAAAGGATTCATTTATGGCAAATTTGGTCATCGTAGAGTCCCCTTCCAAGGCCTCTACTATTAAAGGATATTTAGGCTCCAACTACAAGGTGGTGGCTTCCAAGGGGCACGTTCGTGATCTCCCCAAGAGCACCCTTGGCGTGGACATTGATCATAATTTTGAAGCGCACTACATTAACATTCGAGGAAAGGGAGATCTAATCAAGGAGATCCGCAAAGAAGCCAAGGCGGCAAACAAAGTTTTCTTGGCAACCGACCCTGACCGAGAGGGAGAAGCCATCTCTTGGCATTTGGCGGCGGCGTTGAATATTCCCGTTGAAAAGACCCTTCGGGTAAGCTTCAACGAGATCACGAAGTCCGCTGTGAAAAGTGCCATCAAGACACCGAGGCAGATTGACATGAATCTGGTGAACGCTCAGCAGGCAAGACGGATCTTAGACCGTATCGTAGGCTATAAGCTTTCTCCTTTTCTTTGGAAAAATGTGAGAAGCGGTCTATCCGCCGGACGCGTGCAATCGGTAGCTACCCGCATGATCGTGGAGCGAGAAATGGAGATCCGTGCCTTTGAGCCTGTGGAGTACTGGACGGTGGACGCTCGCTTGTCCACTCCCGAGGACCGGGAATTTACGGTTCGCTTTTACGGAACTCAGAACGGAAAGGTCAAGCTGACCTGTGAAAGGGACGCCATGGCAGTGGTGTCTGCCGTAGCGGGGAAACCATTCCTTGTGCGTTCGGTGAAAAAATCCCAGAAGAGAAAAATGCCGGCTCCGCCCTTTACTACCTCCACCATGCAGCAGGAGGCGGCAAAGAAGCTTGGCTTCCAATCTCAGAAGATCATGAGGATCGCTCAGGAGCTTTATGAAGGTGTGAACGTGGGTGCGGAGAACGGCGGCATGCAGGGTCTGATCACGTATATGCGTACCGATTCCCTTCGTGTATCTGTGGGGGCTCAGGAAGAGGCAAGAGAATATATTGCCGGGAAGTATGGGGAGACGTATCACCCTCAGACCCCCAGGACATACAAATCTCGAACCGGTGCCCAGGATGCTCATGAAGCCATTCGTCCTGCCCGTGTAACGCTGGAGCCCTCCAAAATTAAGAAATATGTGACTTCCGATCAGTTTAAGCTGTATAAGTTGATTTGGGAGCGATTTGTAGCTAGCCAGATGGAATCTGCTTCCTTGGCGACTGTGACCGTGGATATGGAAGCATCGGGCTATATTTTCCGCACCAGCGGTTATACCGTGGAATTTCCCGGCTATATGGCGGTGTATGAGGAGAGTGAGGACGATACACGGGTAAATGCTGACGAGGTAAGAGAGGAAAAGAACCTGAGACTTCCCGACGTAAAGGAAGGAGATTGGGTTGGCTTCCGTTCGGTAGACCCTGCCAAGCACTTCACCGAGCCGCCTGCCCGTTACAATGACGCATCCTTGATCAAGTCCTTGGAGGAGATGGGGATCGGACGCCCCAGCACTTTTGCTACGATTATTAGCACGATTATTGCCAGAAACTACGTAAAGCGGGAAGGCAAAGCCCTGGTTCCCACCCCCACGGGTGAGCTGACCAACAAGATCATGGCGGAGAGCTTCCCGGATATTGTCAACTATCAGTTCACCGCGGAAATGGAACGGGATCTGGACGAGATTGAGAACGGTACCGTAACCATGAACGCGGTATTGGATCAGTTTTGGCAAGGATTTGGCAAAGAGCTGGAGGAAGCGAATGAAAAAATGGAATCCCGGGAGTTGGACGTTCCTGTGGAGGAGACCGATCTGATCTGCGAGAAGTGCGGCAGCCGCATGATCGTAAAGAATGGACGGTTTGGCAAATTCGCCGCTTGCCCCAACTACCCCAAGTGCCGAAACACCAAGCCCTTGGTGAAGCCCTCGGAAGAGGGAGAAGAGGAAGGCAGTGAGAAGAAGCTGATCTACGCTGATTTTAAGTGTGAAAAGTGTGGCTCGGATATGGTTCAGCGCACCGGTCGGTACGGAACCTTCTTTGCCTGCGTACGTTATCCCGAATGTAATTTCTCCAAGCAAAAGACACGTGAGATCGGTGTTCCCTGTCCCAAATGCGGCTCCAAGATAGTCATGAAGACCGGTAAGCGTCGCACGGTATTTTACAGCTGTGAAAAATACCCCGAGTGCGATTTTTCCTCCTGGGATCTTCCTACCGCGGAGATTTGTCCAGATTGCGGAGAAATGTTATTCCGTAAGAAGGGACAGGCGATGCTGATCTGTCATAATAAGAGCTGCGGCTTTAAGAAGCCGGTTGACGCGGAGCCTACCGGGGACACGGACGGAATCGGAGCCGCTGAGGAATAAGCCGCGCCAATCGTAAAGGAATTGTAACACATGAACAATACAGTAACAGTTTTGGGAGCCGGTCTTGCCGGCTGTGAGGCGGCATGGCAGCTTGCCTGCCGAGGGGTATCGGTGCGTCTTGTGGAAATGAAGCCCAAGCAATATACCCCCGCCCACCACTCCGAATATTTGGCGGAACTGGTCTGCTCCAACTCCCTGCGCTCGGACAGCCTTGCCAATGCGGTTGGTCTGTTGAAGGAGGAGCTTCGCCGTATGGGCTCTCTCGTGATGGAAGCGGCTGATGCTACGCGAGTACCCGCCGGCTCGGCGTTGGCGGTGGATCGGGAAAAATTTTCCGGATATATTACGGCAAAGATCAAGGATCATCCCTTGATCGAGCTGGTATCGGCAGAGGCAGATTCGGTACCGGAGGGAGAGTTGACCGTGATTGCCACGGGACCTCTCACATCCGAGAGGATGTCTGATTTTATTCGAAATGAGTTAGGATGCCGCGGCTTGCATTTCTTTGACGCGGCGGCACCTATTGTAGATGCGGACAGTATTAATTTGGACGTGGCTTTTTTTGCCTCCCGATATGACAAGGGAGACGCGGATTACATCAACTGCCCCATGACCGAGGAGCAGTACAATGCCTTTTGGGAGGCCCTGGTTTCGGCAAAGGAAGCGGAGCTGAAGGAATTTGACCGGGAAGAGCAGAAAAAAAAGAAGGTATTTGAGGGCTGTATGCCCGTGGAGGTCATGGCAAAACGGGGACGGGAGACGCTTTTGTTTGGTCCGCTGAAGCCAGTTGGTCTTGTCGACAAGCGGACGGGCAGGCAGTCCTGTGCCGTCGTTCAGCTTCGACGGGAAAATGCCGAGGGAACCATGTACAATTTGGTTGGCTTTCAGACTCATCTGACCTTTCCTGAGCAGAAACGGGTGTTCCGCATGATTCCCGGTTTGGAGCAGGCGGAATTTTTACGCTACGGCATTATGCATCGCAATACTTATTTGGACTCCCCCGGGTTGTTGGATGAAACCTACCGATTGAAGCATCGGGCGCATATCTTTTTTGCCGGTCAGATGACCGGTGTAGAGGGGTACATCGAGTCTGCCGGATCGGGCTTTGTTGCGGGTGTAAATGCCGCGAGAGCGGCTCTTGGTAAGGAGCCATTGGTGTTCTCCAGACGGACAATGATTGGTGCTATGGCTCATTACGTTTCCCAAGGAGGCACCTCGGACTTTGTTCCTATGAACGCTAATTTTGGTATCGTAGAGCCTCTTCCCGTAAGGGTCAAGGGCGGAAAAGCGGCAAAAAATGAGGCTCTGTCCAGACGGGCTCTGGAGGAGATCGACGCGATTCGAGAGGAAGGAATATGAAGCGTATTATCTTGGATATGATGGGAGGCGACAAGGCTCCCGCGGAAATGGTAAAAGGTGTGTGTCTGGCATCAAAGGAGCTTCAGGCGGAATATATTCTGGTGGGAGATCGGACGCAAATGCTCGCCGCCGCCGAGGAAAACGGGCTTTCCTTGGATGGCTTTGAGATCGTGGATACCTCTGTGGTCATTACCATGGAGGATGATGCCATCAGCGTGACTCGGGGCAAAGCCGACTCGTCGATGAGCATCGGCTTGAAGCTTCTTGCCGAGGGACGGGGAGACGCGCTGGTCAGTACGGGAAACACCGGCGCGCTGTTTACCGGCGCCAATTTGATCGTTCGAAAAATCAAGGGACTTCGCCGTCCCGCCATAGCGGCAATGCTTCCGATGCAGCCTCCCGTGCTTTTGTTGGATTCGGGAGCGAACGTCAGTGTTACCCCCGAATATCTGGAGCAGTTTGCCGTGATGGGCTCTGCATACATGAAGAAGGTAATGGGTGTGGAAAACCCCAGAGTGGGATTGTTGAATAACGGTGCCGAGGAGCACAAGGGAACTGAGGTGCAGATCGAAGCCTACCGATTGCTTTCTCAGAATCCTGAGTTAAATTTCGTCGGAAACGTGGAAGGAAATCGGGTGATGCACAATGCTTGTGACGTACTGGTTGCCGATGGCTTTAGCGGAAATATTCTGCTCAAAACCATGGAAGGTATGGGCAAGCTGATGCTGAAAACCATGAAAGGATTGTTTTTGGCAAACACTCGTACGAAGATTGCAGCGCTGGCATTCAAATCTCGGTTGGGTGAGGTAAAGAAAAACTTTGATGCAGGAGAGTTTGGCGGTGCCCCGATTTTGGGAATCGCTCGTCCTGTTATTAAGGCGCACGGCTCTTCGGACGCAAAGGCTTTTAAGAATGCCATTCGTCAGGCTGTTGTGTATACGGAAAATGAGGTGACTGAGGAAATGACTGAGGCACTGGGACGTTTGGCGGAGCGAAAGAAGCGGAAGGCAACCGAGCAGGACGATTCGCGGGACGTGTAAGGAGTACGGAAAAACAGAAGAGGGAGCAGAGCAATATGCAACAAGCAAATATGACCTTGTTGGAAACAAGGATCGGATATACCTTTCGGGATCCATCTCTTCTTCGTGAAGCATTGACCCACTCCTCCTATGCCAATGAGAGAAAGGCAAAAGACAAAACGATTGTCTGCAATGAACGGCTTGAGTTCTTGGGAGATGCCATTTTGGCAGCCATTGTCAGTGAATATTTGTTTCGGGAGTACCCCGACCTGCCCGAGGGAGAGCTGACTCAACGGCGTAAGGCGGTGGTACAGTCCTCCGCTTTGGCTTCCTATGCCCGCCAGATCGGTCTGGGAGCATACCTCTTCTTAGGCAATGGAGAAGAAAAGGGTGGCGGCAGAGAACGGCAATCTACCCTGGAAAATACCTTTGAGGCGTTGGTGGCTGCCATTTATTTAGATGCAGGGTCGGAGGGAAAGAAACGGGCAAGAGAGTTGATCCTTCCTTTTATTCAGAAGGAATTGACGGAAAATTACAGCCCCGTGATCACTGACCCCAAAACCGAGCTACAGCAGTTGATTCAGCAGGCGGAGGGTGACTTTTTGGAATACTTCATCGTTGGGGAAAGCGGTCCCGATCATGATAAAATGTTCTGGGTGGAGGCAAGACTCAATTCCAACGTCATTGGACGGGGATGCGGCAAATCCAAACGGGAAGCCGAACAGAACGCGGCGCTGGAGGCACTTCGGCTTTTCGGTGAAATTGAATAAACAACCGACCGTGGGTTCTCGAAGGCGTATTCGCCCTTCGGGGACCCATTTTTTAGGTAGTCGAGGATCCGATTGCCCTCGATGGATTTCCTTTTCATATTTTTTCTTTTTGATGCATACAGTAGATTTTGAACGTTTTAAGAAAGGGACAGTTGCGGTCCCGAGGGAGAAAATATGAAAAAGAAAATATTGGTTGTGATCGGTACCCGTCCCGAGGCAATAAAAATGGCTCCTGTATTGGAAGAACTGAGGCGGAGAGAAAATTTCATTTGTCGGATGTGTATGACCGGTCAACACCGAGAGCTGTTATACGAAACACTGTCGGGGGGCATTCCCACACCCGACTATACCCTGGAGGTCATGAGACAGGGGCAGAGTCTCTCATCACTGACACAGAGAATCTTAGAAGGAGTAGACGGGGTCGTGGCAGATGAAAGACCGGACCTTGTGTTGGTACAGGGGGATACCACCACCGCGTTTGCTTCGGCGTTGGTTGCCTTTTATCGGGGAATCCCGGTAGGACACGTAGAGGCAGGATTACGTACCTATGACATGTCTGCCCCTTTTCCGGAGGAATGGAATCGCCAAGGGATCGGACTTCTTACTACCTACCATTTTGCGCCTACCCAGCGAGCTCGGGAGTATCTGTTGCGGGAGGGCAAGCCAGCAGACCGAGTCGCCGTTACAGGAAACACCGTTATTGACGCTTTGTTAAGGCGGGTAAGGGAAGACTACACCCATCCTCTTTTGGATTGGGCGGCGGGAAGCCGTCTGTTGCTGTTGACGGCACACCGGCGTGAAAATCGGGGAGAGCCTATGGAACAGATGTTTCGGGGAATTCGACGCGTTGTTGATGAATTCCCAAAGGTGAAGGTAGTATTTCCTGTTCATCCCCACCCGGGTATTGGTGAATTGGCAGAACAGATGCTTGGAAATCGTGATCGAATTCGGCTTGTTCCTCCTATGCCTGTTACGGAGTTTCAGAATATAATGGCGCGGTGTTATTTGATCCTTACAGACAGCGGAGGAATTCAAGAGGAAGCACCCACCCTTCATAAGCCCGTACTGGTATTGAGAAACACGACTGAACGGAGGGAAGGACTGGAGGCGGGAGTGACCCGTTTGATTGGAACAGCGGAAGGGGCGGTATACCGAGGAATTCGGGAGCTTTTGGAGAATGACGCTCTGTATTCCGCTATGTCCCAAGGAGAGAACCCCTATGGAGACGGTCATGCCAGTCGCCGCATTGCCGACTTCTTGGAACGCCAATGGGTATACAAAGAATGAGAGAAGAGAGGAACGAAAAAGGAAGTAAAAAAGACAAGAGGGTCTTTACTTTTTTTAAAGGATGTGTTATAATCATAACACATAGGTGGAGTAAGGAGATTTCAAATGGATTCAACGATTATGCGGTACGGTGAGGCAATCAGTGCCTACGCAAAGGAAAATTTTCGCACCTGTTTTCGGGAGCCATGCGGTCTGTTGAAGCACCGCTTTGTGGTACCGGGAAGCTGTTATGCCAACGAGCTGTGGGACTGGGATAGCTGGCTTGCTGATCTGGCACTTCATCATATTGCCGGGAACGAGTCCATCGCGGACTATGAAAAGGGATGTATTCTGAATTTTTTGGATTATCTGGATGAAGAAGGAAAAATGCCGGTCTTTATTCAACCCGAGGCAACCGCCTTTGACGTTTTCGGAGCGAATATCAACGGTCATAAGCCTTGTCTGGCACAGCACGCCCTGTTCGTTGCGGAGGAAAACCGGGAGATCGAGTGGCTGAGAGAGAGCTATCCTCAAATGGATCGGTATCTGAATTGGTACGAAAAATACTGTCATCACGAATCGGGACTGTACGTATGGCTCGACGATTTCGCCATCGGCGTGGACAACGACCCCTGTACCTTCTACCGTCCCCACGGAAGCTCGGCGGGAATCTACCTGAACTGCATGATGTATCGGGAGCTGTTGGCAATGGCTCGTTTAGGAGAAATGCTGGGTGAGAGCGATTTGCAGAAGACCTACGAGGCAAGGGCAAAGGCGTTATACGACGCGGTGCAGGAGCACTGTTGGGACGACAGAGATGGTTTCTTCTATAACGTGGACGTCAATCTTCTGCCGGTAGATTTGTCCCAGAGATTGCATCGGGGATGTCCCAGACACTGGACCACCTTGATTCAACGGATTGAGGTATGGTCCGGCTTTATGGCAATGTGGGCAGGAATCGCTACGGAGGAGCAGGCGCGGCGCATGGTAGAGGAGCACTATCGCAACGAAAAGACCTTCCATGCTCCTTACGGTGTCAGAACCTTATCCAAGATGGAAAAGATGTACGCCATCATCAAATCGGGCAACCCCTCCTGTTGGCTGGGACCCATTTGGGGGATTTCCAATTATATGGTATTTGACGGCTTGTGCCGTTACGGCTACGTAGAGGAGGCTAAGGAACTTGCGGAAAAGACGCTGACTCTTTTTGGGCGGGACATCGAGGCATGCGGGCAGATGCACGAATACTATCATCCAGAAACGGGAGAGGGGGTAAATAACCCAGGCTTCCAGAACTGGAATCTGCTTTCCCTGAATATGTATCAGTGGCTCAAGACTTTGTAAAAAATAAAGCCACCGCAGATATAAAGAGGACAGAGAACAGGGGATAACCCCAAAATTCTCTGTCCTTTTCCTGTCGGTAGGCGTTTTTTATTCAATTTCAAAACTGTCCTTTAGAGTAGCTCATATGGTGCGGTGATCTTCTTTATGTGATCTTATTTTCTCTTGCCTGTTTGGAATAGATGCACCCGCAATAGTCTTGGCGATATAGTCCGTATTGTGCGGATAGCTCAGAGGAGCGCTTGTAGCCGTTCTTTTTTTTGAAGTCAGAGTGAAGGTAGCGGACACCTGCCGCCTCACCCTCCTCCGCACCGATCTCGTTCAGCCATTGGGCGTTCTTGTAGGGACTGATAGAGAGGGTGGTCGTGAAAAAATCAAAGCCGCCCTCTGCCGCTTTCTTGGCACTTTCCCGTAAGCGTAGCCGATAGCACTTGTGGCAACGGTTGCCTCCCTCCGGGAGATCCTCCATTCCCCTTGCCATGGCGAAAAACTCTTCCGGATCGTAATGTCCGCGTAGAACGGTAATTCGATGGGAAAGCCCCATTTCCTTTACCAGACGGCAGAGCTCCTTTTCACGAAAGTCGTATTCCTCCCGGGGAAAAATATTGGGGTTGTAAAAGAAAAGGGTAATATCAAACAGATCCGAAAGATATTCCAGAACATAAGAGGAACAGGGGGCGCAGCAAGCGTGTAATAGCAAACGAGGACGTTTGCCCTCGTTGCATTCTTGATGAATGGTTTGTTCGAGCTGAAGCTGATAATTCTCTTTCATGGCTCCTCCGGTATCACATACGGGGTGAGAGTAAGTAGCTACCTTCAACAGACAAGATCAGCTTTCGTCCGCTGATTGCGGAGGCTTTTTCGTTGATGGCGTGTACGTGTACCGCCAGACATTGGCGGCTTATGGTTTTCGTGGGAAGTTGTCGCAGATCCTCCGGGGAAAGAGAGGGGGATTCCAGAAGCTTGTGTACCACGGAGCTTTCCGTGGGGGACAGCCGCAGAGGATATCCCAATAGGTAAAAGTAGGTAGGGTCCTCAGAATCGGTAAGAAAGTTAAATTGACGGGAAAAGCTCATTCCTGCGTCACCGGGATTTTAATAACGACTTTTCGAGATATACCCGTACCCAAACCCGGCTTGTGCCCGTCCATGGGAGCATATACGGCGAAGTCGCCCGGACGGAAGGTAAGCATCACGCCCTCACCCGACCAGAACATACAGTCTTTTTCCGCGGAATAGGGAACGACCTCGTGAAGCTCGGTAAGAGGGGAAATTTCCATTTGCTCGGTACCTTCCAGAATGTACTGAAGATCAATATAGTTTTTGTGAGATTCAAAGTTTGCTGTTTTGGGATCCTTGAGGTTGACGGTATATACGGTGTAATATACGCCGTTGTCCAGATGGGTTCTTCCGTCAGGAATATCGGTGGGGAGGGAACGCAGAAGCTCCAAATAGGGGGAAAGTGCGGTTATACCGCAATCCTTGTAAGTGTGAATGTTTCCGAAAATCATAATAGATGTCCTTTCTTTGGTTGATATCGAGTCTATTGTATCACATTTTGGAGAAAAAGTAAATCCCTTTTTAAAATTTGCAGAGCCACGGAAGCTGATACGCCTCCGTGGCTCTGCTTGCGGTCAATCGAAGGAGGGATTGATCGCGTAAAAGTTCTTAGAATCCAATTTGTCTTGCGCGATACGAATGGCATCGCCGAAGCGCTGATAGTGAACAAGCTCTCTTTGGCGGAGAAACTTGATGGGATCCTTGACATCGGGGTCATCGATCATGCGCAAAAGATTATCGTAGGTTGTGCGTGCCTTTTGCTCTGTTACTATCATGTATTCGCAACAAAATCGAGTCTTGTAAAAGTGCGAAAAATCCTTATTTTACAAGGGCTTACGGCACTTTTTGAATTGACTATTTTTTAGAAATTCCAGTGAATTTCGATTGGGACATTTCGGGTGCCCGGAATGCGCTTTCCAACCATGATTTTGTCGATCAAAATCTCCACCATTTCCCGTGTCAGATGCTCCGAGTTTACGTACTGTTCGATCAGCTCACGGCGGTTATCTCCCACGGCAATTTTGACATCGATCTCGGCAATTTGCTTTTGGCATTCGAGCACCTGAGCTTCAAGGCGTTCTTTTTGCGAGGTAAAGTCCTTCGACAATTCAATGAAGTCAGCTTCACAAATCAGCCCCTTTACTTTGTCAAGATAGAGGTCGCGCACACCTTTGGAAAACTGATTGATCTTTCCTTGATAGGTTGTAATTTTGGCTTCGATTTCTTGCTTTTGCTCCAAGAGATTAGCATGAAACTGCACCTTGCGTTCCAACTCATCCATATCAAGATACTCTGCATTGAGTCGTCTAATCTCCGCAATGACCATCCGTTCAAGCCTATCCACCGAGATAAATGAGCCCTCGCAGGCACCTTTTGCGTAGTGTCGGCTGGGGCATTGCAAAAAGTGCCTGCCGCCCGATTTTGACGAGCGCATCACGTATCCGCAGGAGGCGCAGCGCACCTTCTTGGCGAAAAGACCTATCGTGCCAACCTTGAACGGCTTTGCTCGCTCGGCGATCATTCGTTGCACCCGATCCCACAAAGCACGGTCAATGATGGGTTCGTGGGTGCCTTCCACTCGGAACCATTGCTCCTTGGGGCGCGGGCGGTTGATGGACGTCTTATACGAAATGCTTTCATACTTGCCCTGAACAAGATTGCCGATATAGGTCTCGTTTGTCAGCATATCGGAAATCGCAAAGTATTTCCATAGCGTGCTATTCTTGCTCGGCGGCAGACTGAATCTGAGCCCTTGCATTCGCTTGTACTCGGTGGGGTTGGGGATCCCTCGGTCGTTCAGCATCCGCGCGATTGTGGTTTTGCCGTAGCCCTGCGAAAAGAGCGTAAATACCTCACGCACCACGGCGGCGGCTTCCTCGTCGATAATCAAATGACCTTTGAGGTCGGGATCCTTCTTGTAGCCGTAGAGCGCAAAGGATCCGATATGAAAGCCGTTCTTACGGCGGCTGTCAAGGGCGGATTTGATGCTGTCTGACATATCCTCCAGATACCACTC
>JAFTRY010000001.1 GCA_017462035.1 Clostridia bacterium | reverse complement strand
CAAATAAATTAAAGCCCCTTTAGGGGCATGCCTGTGAAAGTCGTGCGGTTGGCAGACTTTTCGACGAGCCTATAGGCTCAGCCTGTGACATGCCCCAAGGGGGCTTACTCAAGCCACCAGCACGGCTGGTGGTTATGACTTACCTCTTTACTCTTCACTTTTTACTAAAATTCGCATTCAGGATTTTGAAGTAATAGGTAAGAGGTAATAGGGCAGAAGTAATGGTTGATTTGCTTCCCAAATGTGAAGAGGAGATTTTCATTTCACACTACGACCAATGGGAGCAACATCACTATGCGAAGCATTACATCATTTTGGCGTAGCCAAAACTTCACTAAAATTGAAAAAGTCCCTGATTTTCAAGGACTTTTTTGGTTTTTAGGGCGAAAATTTAAGAAATAATTTTGTGACAACTCTCCGTGAACCATCGGGGCTTGAACCGTCGATAATATTATAACATAGAAAAATTCTTTGACAGATAAAAAACTCTTGACATTGACCTTAGGGGAGGGTTTATAATATAAAAAAGAGGTGATTTTATGAAAATAAACGATGTAGAAAAAATTACCGGGCTGACCCAAAAAGCAATTCGCTTATATGAAAGTAAAGGGCTTATCAATATAGCGAGAGAAAAAAATGGATATCGAAACTATACGAGCGAAAATATAGATATTTTGAAAAAAATAAAGTTGTTAAGAAGCGTAGGTGTATCAATTGCCGATATAAAATTGTACGTTTTTGGCGTTTTGACTCTTAACGAAATGATGAATAAGCGCAAATCTGAGATATTAAAGGAAAGTGGGATCAATTCCGAAAACTATCGTATTTGTGAAAGGCTATCCAAGGGAGTAGATGTAGGTGAGTTGAAAAATGAGGAGATCTTCACCGAAAATGAAGAATTGAGAGCGGTTGATCACGGGATGCTTTCGGTAGGGATAGATATCGGAACGACAACGGTAAGCGCGGTTGTATATGACATTGATAACAAGGAGCAGCTTGAAGCTTATACAGTTCCGCATCACTCTTACGTTCGGTCCGATACATACTCGGAGCAAAGCACTTCTGTTATAATGGATAAGGCTGAAAAGCTATTATACCACATATTGAAATGCTATAAAAATATTATCAGCATCGGGTTATCGGGGCAGATGCACGGGATCGTTTATAACGATGCAGACGGAAATCCTGTTTCAAATCTGATCAATTGGCAGGACAAACGAGCAGACGAACCGATAGCCAACGGGAAAACGACTTGTGACTTGATCCGCCTCATTACAGGGGAACGGATTGCAACCGGCTATGGCATTGCTACGCATTATTATAATATGAATAACGCGTCAGTTCCCGAGAAGGCAGCGGGGTTTTGCAGTATCATGGACCTTTTCGGTATGAAAATCTGCGGATTAAACAAGGCAATTACACACGCTTCTGTGGCGGCGAGCTTTGGTTTGTTTGATATAAAAAAAGGTGAGTTTTTATTGGATAAGCTATCATTGTTGGGCATTGACGGTGATTTCTTGCCGTCCGTTACCGCCAAAAGTCAAAGGATTGGAACGTGCAGAGGAATTCCCGTGGCAGTGGCACTTGGAGATAATCAAGCAAGCTTTTTGGGGTCTGTGAGCAATCACCAAAGCAGCGCTCTCGTCAATATTGGAACGGGTTCGCAAATCTCTGCGGTGAGTGAATACCGTGAGCCTACCGCAGAGATAGAGATCAGACCCTTTCTTGAGGGAAAATATCTTGCTTGTGGTTCCGCTCTGTGCGGTGGATATGCTTACTCCATGGTTGAAGCATTCTTCAGAGATTACATGGTAAGCGCAGGAATGCAGGATGTATCTCAGTATAAAATGATAAACCAACTTGCCTGTGATGCATACGAAAAGGGCGAAAAAGGACTTGACGTGAACGTTTCCTTTTTTGGAAAAAGAAGTGATCCTGCCAAGAGAGGCTCAATAAAAATGATCGACAGAGAAAACTTCACTCCCTCTGCTTTGGTGCTTGGCGTTCTTCGCGGAATTTGTAACGAGCTGTACGAATTGTATGAAGGTTTTGAGGAAAAGAAAACAAATATCGTTGCTTCGGGCGGCGGTGTGAGAAAGAATGAGGTCTTGAAAAAGCTCATAGAGGATCGCTTTGGCGCGTCGGTATCTGTGAATGCGATCCATGAAGAAGCGGCAACGGGAGCGGCACTCTTTTCCGCATTCGTTGCAGGTAAAATAAAGTACAACAATGGTTTTTCCGAATATATCACCTATATTTGAGGAGAGTGGATGAGAATGAGCATAAAAATAGCTTTTGAAGCAGAAAAGCTTCCTTTCTATTTTGTGTCACACAAGGACGGAAGAAAAACATTCGAAGCCCAAGCATTTGACGGGATTTTGACGGTGTCGGTACAATATGACTACGATAGAAGACCTCTTTCTCTAAATGGGGAAATCAACGATGGTGACCGTGTAGAGATCATTTTGCTGAATTATAGAATAGAGCTATATATGAACGGTGAACTGAAAGACGAGGAATGGTCGGCGGGAAATCGGCTTTTTGAGATCGGTGATGTATTTGTACCCGGTGTGAATGTTAAGGTGTCCGAGTATTTTGAAAAATCCGCCGACAGTCCTGATGTGCTCGCAAGCTTTGAAAACGCAGAGGGGTGGTATCCCGGAGGCGGTGTTTTCGTTGGTGACTGTATGCCCTACAGACGGGGTGACGAGTATCATGTGCTTTATCTCAAAGACAGGCACCACCATAAAAGCAAATGGGGACTTGGCGCACATCAGTGGGAGCATATTTCCACCAAGGATTTTAAAACGTGGACTATACATCCTATGGCAGTTCCGATAACAGATGCTTCCGAGGGTTCTATATGTACAGGCTCTTGGATAAAACACGGTGATAAGGAATATTTATATTACACGGTGAGAATGGGGCGGGGAATACCGGCACCGATTCGTCGAAGCGTATCTTACGATGGCTATCACTTTGAAAAGGATAGGTCCTTCGGGTTTACCATTTCGGGAAAATATTGTACGGCGAGCGCAAGAGATCCGAAGGTGGTAAAAGGCGATGACGGACTGTTCCATATGTTTTTGACAACCGCTTTGATCAAGGAGGAAAAAGGCTGTCTTGCTCATTATATTTCGAAAGATATGGAAACGTGGGAGGATTTTGGCGAGCCTATCTATATCTCTTTGAGCACAGATCAGCCTGAATGCCCCGACTATTTTCAATATAATGGTAAGTATTACTTGGTCTTTAGCTTGAAAGGCAAGGCACATTATATGGTATCGGATCAGCCGTTTGAGGATTTTGTGATGCCGAAAGATCCAATCATTCCCTGCGCAAGCGTTCCAAAGTGTGCGGAGTGGGAAGGGAGATTGATTTTTGTCGGATTTAAGGCGATCGATGGATATGGCGGTTCTATGACTTTCAAGGCAGCTACAAGTGATGAAAACGGCACGCTCGTTTTTGATGAGTTGTCATTTTGACCTCCAAACACAACGAAAAGCAGGTTACAAGACCTGCTTTTTTGTATGACGAAAACCCCGCCATAGTGGCGGGGTTCAATAAAGGCTATTGCCTATAAGTAGAAAACGAATAAACAGTTAGTGCATAATGTTTTTGTGCCAAAGGCTCCCTCCGGGAGGGAGCTGGCAGCCGCAACGTTTGCGGAGCCAATATTGCCAACATCTAAAGTGATATATAGTTTCTTTGCTATGTCCTTTGAATTTGATGTTGATATTGGTTTTATTTATTTTATTGTTGTCGCATACATGAATCTGAGTCAATTTGAAAAATCAAAGACGGCACCCTTTCGAGGATACGTCTTCACTTTTTTGTGAGCGAATTATATTCCAAGTGTAACATTAAGAAAAAGATGATTCATATTGAAAACTGTGCTATAATGAAGTTGCTACACCAAAATAACAGGAGGAATTGCCACTATTTTATCGTAGAAGAACGCTGTTGCATATTGGCAATATTAAGTATTCCATCTATCTCGGAAGTGACTTTGTACGACAAGTGAAGTTTTATCCCTTTCACATGCGCGCAATACAAACAAAATTTTTCTATCGGTATGTTAATTTTTACAAGAAAACTACATGAGATCTAAGATTTGTTGACATAATCAAGCGAATTCAGCGTGGGTAAATTCATATATCTTGCAAGAGCAACAAATAAAGAATCCTGTTGTGCTCAAAATTGTTTATGTCCAAATACTCCGAAATCAACAAAAATGCCGAAAGTGCGTGAATTCTGTCGAAAAATCTTGACTGTGCCGGTGGCATATGTTATAATTAACTTGTAAATTTATAACATGAAAGGAATTTCCATGAAGAAAATTGTTAGCCTTGCTCTGTGTTTTTGCTTTTTGGTTCAAATATTTTCTTTTGGTATTTTCACCGCTTACGGAGTGGAAGAAACCGCCGTTTATATTAGAACAGAAGAAGATTTGATCGGTTTTTCGCAACGAATTGCTAACGGGAACGACTATTCCGGGATGAATGTTTATCTGGAAAAAGATCTGACGATCAACGAAGGTGATATTTCATCCAAGTCCCAAGCAGAGCTGAACGGCTTAGTAAAATGGGGCAATGTCTTGGATGACGATGCCTTTAAGGGGAATTTTGACGGTCAAGGACATACTATTTCCGGCATCTATTTTTGCCCGAGTGAACAAACCGCTACAGGTTTGTTTGGAAATCCGGTCGACCAAAGTTCTACGGTGAAAAATTTGAAAATCGTAAATTCCTTGGTTGTTGCCTGTGACAAATACGCTGCCATTTTGTTTGGCAGTTGTAATGGAGAGATTACACTTTCTAATTTGTACATAGATGCAGATCTTAGAACCGAATACTCATATTGCGGCGGCTTGCTTGGCTATACGAGAAATACCGCAAACATTAATTCCTGCGTTTATGCGGGAACCATCGAAGCAGCTACCGGAACTAAGGAGATGGGAGGTCTTGTAGGTTGCTACGGAAATGGAACTTTGAACATTTGCGATAGTGTCTTTTTGGGAAGCATTTCAGGTAATTCGGAAAAAGTGGGAGGTATGGTTGGCGGTTGTTATAAGGAGCAACTTTTCATCACAAACTCTATCAGTACAGGAAGTATTACTTCATCTGAGTCTTCTGTGGCGGCATTTGTGGGAAATACTACAAAAGCCATTCACCTGACTAATAATTTATACACCCAGACATTGGATCCGGTCGGAATCGGAACGGGTGGCTCATTTTCCTCGGAAACATCCGCTTCCAGCGTGACCCAGGTCAGTACTGCAAATTTGATCGGAACTGGTGCCATGTCTACTTTGGCGGACTTTGGTTTCTTTGCCTGGAAGGCAAATCAAGGAATGATGGTCCTTCCTGCGACGGTTGCGGATATGGTGTTTCAGAATTCCAATATCACTCCGCAGGTGTCTACACAATTTGTAGGCTATCAGATTGCTGAGGGAACGAAGGGAGAAACGGTCCATCTACGCTTGGTAGCAGTGGTCGATTCCTCGCAGTATGAGGCGGTCGGATTTTCCGTGACCTTGCAGAATGAGGTCATGGGAACCAAAAACTACAGTACGCCTATCCAAACGGTGTATCGAACGCTGACCGGATACGGAGTAGAACAGGAACGGGTGGATTACACGGCAGAGAACTTGGGCGGAAAGTATATTTATGCACTGAATGTTAAGAATATACCGGTGAAAAACGGAGTTTACAATTTTTCTGTGTCCACATATCACGTGACCGATGGCACCACCGTGCCGGACGGAGAAGCGAAGATTTTTTCTGTAGATTGCGGTATCTGGCAGGAGGGATGAGCATGAAAAAGAGTTATGCGATGCCGTCGTTGGAGCTTCTTGTTCTTTCTATCGGGGATGATATCCTGAGAACCTCTTTAGAGGTGAAAGACAGTGGCATGGGGGACGAGTGGAATCTGGGAGATCAATCTTAACAAAATAGAAGAATAAAACAGATTGAGTCAAGCTTGGACAAGATTTTCAATTGACCTTCGACTCACACAAAAATCACCCGCTATCTTTTGTAGATAGCAGGTGATTTTTTGTTCATTTGCTACCAGAGGCTGAACAAAAATTGCATTTGACTCAGGACCTTTTGAAAAGTATTTAATTTATTTGACATAAAAAGCAAAATATGTTATAATCTTTTCAGAGGGAAGAGCTTTATTAGCCGCTAACCCAATATGACCGACTTAGGGGGATTGCATGAACACGATAGGAATGAATCGATTGCTGGCGAAGCAATTTTCCACGCCTCAAGCAGTGGTGAGTGAAATTATTAACCTAAAGGCGATCTTGAATCTGCCCAAGGGAACGGAATATTTTTTGAGTGATATCCACGGAGAGTCCGAGACCTTTTTGCACATTTTGCGTAACGCATCGGGGGTGCTGAGAACCAAGATCGATCTGGCATTTGGGGAGGAAATGTCGGAAAACGACAAAAACAAGCTGGCGGCTCTGATTTATTACCCGGAGAGAGTGTTGTTTCGAGGAGGTCAACCGCATGATCAAGAGTGGTATCAAAACACGATATGGAATCTGATCGAGGTTGTGAAGCTGGTGACGGCAAAATACACTCGTTCAAAGGTGAGAAAAGCCATGCCGGAGGATTATCGGTATATTATGGACGAATTGATCAATATGCCGGAACACAGTATCGATAAATCCAATTATTACGAAAATATCATATCCAGTATTATAGAGCTGGGAAATGGGGATCCGTTTATTATCCAGATGTCGTTGTTGATTCAGCGTCTTGCCATTGACCACCTTCACATTGTGGGGGATATTTATGACAGAGGAAACGGCTGTGATATCATTATGGATGAGCTGTCCCGGTTTCACTCCTTTGATATTCAGTGGGGCAACCACGACATTTTGTGGATGGGTGCCTATTTTGGCAACCCCTCATGTGTCTGTAACGTGATCCGTATCAACTGCGTATACCGCAATCTTCAGGTGATCGAGAACTATGGAATCAATCTCCGTCCGTTGGTTACCTTTGCTACGGAGGAATATGCGGATGATCCCTGTGACTCTTTTCGGATTTCAGACATATATGGAAGTGAAACAGATTTTGAGACCAACGATATGCTGGCTCGGATGACGAAGGCGATCACCGTTATACAGTTAAAATTGGAAAATCGGCTTATCATGGAGCATCCGGAATTTGATATGTCGGATCGAATTCTGTATCCGTCATGCGAGTTGACCGAGAAGGAAGAGAAGCTGATTGAGATTTTGACGAAGGAATTTCAGAATAGCAAGCGGTTGGGTGAGCATATGGAGATCTTACTCAATCGCGGAAGCATGTACCAGGTGTATAACCATAATCTGCTGATGCACGGCTGTGTTCCCGTGGATCCGGACGGAAGCTTTTCACACATTACGGTAGCTACAGAACGGTATGCGGGCAAAGCACTGTACGACAGATTGGATCTGTTGGTGCGTGACGCGGCACAGGGTGATCACTATTCCGTGGACTTTATGTGGTATCTGTGGTGCGGAAAAAAGTCCCCGCTTTACGGACGGGATAAGATGTGTGTGTATACGAAATATTTTGAGGGATACATTGAGAAGGAAAATAAGGATGAATACTACCGCTTGGTAAAAAATGAGGATTTCTGTATCAAGGTACTGGCGGAATTCGGAATCCACGGTGAACATTCCGTGATTGTAAACGGGCATATGCCCGTGAAGGTGAAGAACGGAGAAAGCCCGGAAAGCGGAAATTGCAGGCATATTACCATTGACGGAGGGCTGTCCAAAGCGTACTATAAAAAAACAGGTATTGCCGGCTACACGTTGATCAATAATTCCCAAGGGCTGCATTTGGTATGCCATTCGCCCTTTTCCTCCAGTGACGATGTGGTACAGAATGCGGCGGATCTCAAGAGCGAGGTACGGACATTAAAGCACTATGAGAAAAGAATTTTGGTTAAGGAGACCGATATGGGAAGAAAACTGAGTGCTGAGATAGAAGTACTCAAACGCTTTTTGAGGGAGTATTATCACTACACTGTCCAATAACGAAGGAATCGCGGAGAATATCCTGTGTCCTCTTTGCGCAAACTAACGAATAGAATCCATACAGGAGATGAGAATATGAAAATTGCTTTTTTTGATGCTAAACCCTATGATAAGCCATCTTTTGACCGATACGGAGCGGAAAATGGTGTTTCGTTTAAATATTTTGAAACGAAGCTGAACGAGGATACGGTGGGGTTGGCAAACGGCTACGACGGGGTGTGCGTATTTGTGAACGATACGGTAAACGCTCGGGTGATCGATCGCTTGTGTGAGATGGGTGTCGGGGTGGTGGCACTCCGATGCGCCGGCTTCAATAATGTGGATATGAAATATGCCTTCGGAAAAATTCATGTGCTTCGGGTCCCCGCCTACTCTCCTTACGCCGTGGCAGAGCATGCCATGGCAATGCTGCTCACCTCCATTCGACGTATTCATAAGGCGTACATTCGCACCAGGGATTTTAATTTCAGCCTGGCGGGGATGACGGGATTTGACCTTCACGGAAAAACGGTAGGGGTGATCGGTACGGGTAAGATTGGACGTGTGTTCATTGATATCTGCCGTGGCTTTGGAATGCGGGTGCTGGCATACGACAAATTTCCCGCGGAGGGGTTGGATAACGGAGATACCATCCGCTATGTGAGCTTGGACGAATTGTTTGAGGGAAGCGATATTATCTCTCTTCATTGTCCCTTGACGGAGGAGACTTACCATATGATCGGGGAAGAAACCCTTGCCAAGTGCAAGAAGGGAGTGGTTTTGCTGAATACATCTCGCGGGGCACTGGTAGACGCGGAAGCACTCCTAACGGGAATTAAATCTCGGAAGGTGGGCGCGGCGTGCCTGGATGTGTATGAGGAGGAATCGGATTTCTTTTTTGAGGATTTTTCGGGACACATTCTGGAGGACGACGTCCTCGCTCGATTGATCTCTATGCCTAACGTGATCGTTACCTCTCATCAAGCATTTCTGACGGAGGAGGCTCTGTCCAATATCGCGGAGACTACGGTCAACAATCTAGTCGGATTTTTCAATACCAACCAGTGCCCCAATGAGCTTTGCTACCGTGCCGGAAACGCCGCGGATTGCAAAAGCGGAAGATGCTTCTAAATAACGATTTTCTTATTGTTTTCTGATTATTGCCGACGCAAGGGAAGGGAGCTTAGGATGAGCGAGCAAAAATCCTATATTGCCATTGATCTAAAATCCTTTTATGCCTCTGTGGAATGTCGGGAACGGGGACTGGACCCCATGACCACCCATTTGGTGGTGGCAGACGGAAGCCGCACGGAGAAAACGATCTGCCTTGCCGTCTCGCCAAGCCTGAAAAAGTACGGTATTTCGGGACGGGCAAGATTGTTTGAAGCAATTCAAACCATCAAAGAGGCAAATGCCAGACGGGTACAGAAGGCACCGGGGCACCGATTTACGGGAAAATCCTGTGACGCAAATGTCCTTTCCTCAGATCCTACCTTAGCCATTGATTATATCGTAGCACCTCCCCGAATGGCGTATTATATGGAATATAGCACCAGGGTGTACCAGGTTTATTTGAAGCATGTGTCTCCCGAGGATATTCACGTTTATTCGGTAGACGAGGTGTTCATAGATGCCACCAACTATCTGAAAGCCAGCGGGCGAACGGCATATGACTTTGCTCGCATGCTGATTCGGGACGTTTTGCATACTACGGGGATTACCGCTACGGCGGGAATCGGAACCAATCTGTATCTCTGTAAGGTTGCTATGGATATTGTGGCAAAGCATGTAGAGGCAGATGAGGACGGCGTTCGGATCGCCCAGCTTGACGAGGAGAGCTACCGCCGTAAGCTTTGGACTCACCGTCCCCTGACCGACTTTTGGCGAGTGGGAAGGGGCTACGCCAAAACTTTGGAAGCCAATGGAATCTATACCATGGGAGACGTGGCGCGATGTTCAGTGGGAGATGTACATTCTTACTACAATGAAGATCTCTTGTATAGGCTGTTCGGGATCAATGCAGAGCTGTTGATCGATCACGCATGGGGATGGGAGCCCTGCACCATTGCCGAAATCAAGGCGTATAAGCCCGAATCCAACAGCATCAGCTCCGGACAGGTTCTCCAGTGTCCCTATGATTTTGAAAAGGCAAAGCTGATCGTTCGGGAAATGACCGACCTGCTGGTACTGGATTTGGTGGATCAGGGACTTGTGACCGACCAGATCGTGCTGACGGTAGGTTATGACGTGGAGAATCTCACAAATCCCGAGATCAGCAGACGGTATACCGGTGCTGTCACCACCGATCACTACGGACGCAAGGTGCCCAAGCATGCCCACGGAACGGTGAATTTGGGAAAATATACGTCCTCCACAATGCGAATCTTGGATGGAGTTACTGAATTGTATACACGAATCGTAAATAAAAATCTGCTGGTACGAAGGATCAATGTGACGGCGAACCGTGTCATGGAAGAGCATATGATGGGAACGGAAAAGCAAGAGCTTGAGCAGATGGATATGTTTACCGATTACGATGCTCTGGAGCAGGAACGAAAAAGGGAAGCCGTGGCGTTGGAAAAGGAAAGGCGCAAGCAAAAAACCGTAATTGATATTAAGAAAAAGTATGGAAAAAACGCCATTCTCAGAGGAATGAATTTGGAGGAAGGCGCTACCGCAAGAGAGCGAAACCGTCAGATCGGTGGACACAAAGCATAAGGAGAAAATATGGGATCCAATCAATGGGATAAAAATTATGATGACATCATTCATCTTCCCCACCATACCTCTACGACTCGACCCAGAATGTCTATGAGAGACCGTGCGGCTCAGTTCGCGCCCTTTGCCGCCCTAACCGGTTATGAGGACGCGGTTCGGGAAACGGCAAGATTGACCGAGGAGGAGACAGTTCTCACCGAGGACATGAAGAAAATGCTCAATGATCGGCTGGTGTGGCTGAAAGAACATCTGGAGGAAGAGCCCGTGGTTACCGTTACCTACTTTGTCCCCGATGCAAAAAAGTCCGGAGGCTCCTTGGTAAGTGCCAGCGGAACAGTGCTTAGGATCGATGAATATGAAAAAACGGTTTTTTTGTCCGGAGGGGAGAGAATCTCGGTAGAGCGGATCCGACGAATCGACGGTGACAATCTTTGGGAGCATGACCTCGATATGGAATCAAATAGTTAATATGTAGGCACAAAAAGGATCATGCGTTTGAACGGATGGTCCTTTTTCGCAACATTAAATCAGAATGACAGGTTTATTTTCGTGCTGAGGATCCATACTAATCACAAAGAGGTGATAGTATGGAATCCATATGGATAAGAAATAGCGAGCCTCTGCACGCGGATCAAACTTTGAAAAAAACAAAGACCGACATCTTGGTTATCGGGGGCGGAATCACGGGAATCCTGTGCGGATACTTTTTGAAGAAGGCAGGGGTAGATTGCCTGATTTTAGAGGCGGAAACCATCTGCGGCGGTGTAACGAGAAATACTACGGCAAAATTAACGGCACAGCATGGACTGATTTACGATTCCATGATCCGTAGGTTCGGTGTGGAAACAGCAAAAGGCTACTGGCAGGTGCAACAAAAAGCCCTTGAGGAATATCGGCGGCTCAGTGAGACGATTTCCTGTGACCTTGAAGAAAAGAACAACGTGGTGTACTCCCTGGATGACCGAAGAAAAATAGAAAAAGAAGTGAAGGCACTTCAACGAATCGGTGTTCCTGCCGCTTTTGAGGAGCAGTTACCTCTCCCATTTTCGGTGGCTGGTGCCGTTTCCGTACCTCGCCAGGGACAGTTTCATCCGCTGAAGCTTTTATATGAGCTAGCGAAGGAGCTTCCACTTGCGGAGCATACGAGAGTCCTGGAATTTCGTCCGGGAGAGGTCATAACCAATCGGGGACGTGTGGAGGCAAAAAGAATCATCGTCGCCACACATTTTCCCCTGTTTAACCGCCACGGAATGTACTTTCTCAAGCTCTACCAGCACCGTTCTTACGTGTTGGCATTGGAGCAGGCACCCGATCTCCCGGGGATGTATGTGGATGAAGCAAAGAAGGGGCTCTCCTTTCGAAACGCCGAGGGGCTTTTATTGCTGGGAGGCGGGAGCCACCGCACAGGAAAGAAGGGAGGCAATTGGGAAGAGCTCCGGGTATTCGCCGAACGGCACTTTCCCGAGGCTCGAGAAGTTACTCATTGGGCAACCCAGGACTGCATGACACTGGATGAACTTCCCTATATCGGGGCGTATTCTCCCCGTACGCCCAATCTGTACGTGGCAACTGGATTTAATAAATGGGGAATGACCTCCGCTATGGTTTCCGCTATGATCCTTTCCGATTTGGTTCAGGATAAGCCTAATGATTACTCGGAGCTTTTCTCTCCAAGCCGAAGTATATGGCACCCTCAATTGGCGATGAATGGGGCGGAAGCTCTGGTCGACTTGCTTACTCCCACTGTGCCGCGGTGCCCACATTTGGGATGCGCTTTGCATTATAATCCCCAGGAGCACTCCTGGGATTGCGCTTGCCATGGTTCTCGATTTACTAAAGAGGGAAGAGTTCTAAATAATCCGGCAAACGGCTCGAAAAAGATGAAATAAACTCCCAAAAGTGAGGACACCCGCAAATTTGCAGGTGTCCTCACTTTTTAGGAAGTTATTTACATTTGTACACCGTTTTTGAGCTTAATGTTCTTTTCCTCCAGCTCGGAGGCGATGCGGTTTACCACCTCAAGAACCTCCTCTTTGGTCAGTGTCCGTTCGGGGTGAGAGAAGATCAGCCGAATGGTAATAGAGCGACCGTTGTCATCCTTGTAGGTATCCACCACGCTGATATTCTTGATCAGCGCGCAGTCCGCGTTTTTGATTGCCTGGGCAATGGGCGCGTAGGTATCGGAAACAAAGGAGAGGTCGATCTCAATCTCGGGGAACTTGGAGGGCTCCGCATAGAGAATACCGGCGTTTTTGATTTTTGCGAATTCTTCTATGTCAATCTCAGCATAGACCATGGCAGCCTTTTTGTCGATCTTCTTAGCGACCGAGGTGTTGACAATGCCCATCTCCCCCAGAAGATGTCCGGCGCAGAAGATCTTGTTCAAATTCTTGGGGTGCTGATAGGAATGGGTTGCCTCGGCTCGTTCAAAGGTCAGCGCCTCATGCTTGATATCATCGGCGAGAACGGCGAGGATATCGCGAAGCTCGAAATAAAGCTGTTCGGTTTCCTTGTTTTTGCTGTACAGGGTAATGGCAAGCTTCTTGTGTTCATCGCAGAGACCGTCTGCCCTCAGACCATCCACCACTCTTCCTACCTCAAATACAGCAAAGTCGGAGTCATACGAGGTATTGTATTTCACCTGGCAGAGCTGGGTGGGAACGATAGAACGGCGCAACGTCTTAATGTTGGGATTGGTAGCATTGATCAGCTCTACATTGTTTTCAATCTCAATGCCGAGGGCACGGTACTCGTCATAATAAGCCCAAATATAGGAGTGAAGCTCGTGCATGGAATATCTCTTGACCAGCGTGTCCTTGATCCGATCCTCGTCGGTCTTTTCCTGAGCGGAACGAACGGGATAAAGAGGAGCGGCGGCGGTGTGAACGTCAAAGTTATCGTAGCCGTAAATACGGGTGATCTCTTCGATAATATCCGCCTTGATGGTCACATCCTTGGTGGCTCTCCAGGAGGGCACCGACACCGAGAAATCATCCCCCTTCAAGGAAACACCGAAGCCAAGGGAACGCAGGGTTTTAACAATGGTATCGTTCTCGATCTCAATACCCGTGTAGCGATCCACGAATGCTTTGTTGAAATTGAGCGAGACCTGGGGATAGTGATAAGCATATTCATCGGTGAGCGAGGAGGTAACCTGTGCCTGTCCGTCAATGTCGGTGAGGAGCTTGACGAATCTCGCGACGGCAACCACCGTCATTTCAGGGTCCAGACTCTTTTCGTAACGCATGGAGGCATCGGTGCGGTGGGAGAGACGTACGGTGGATTTCCGAATAGAGGCGGCATCAAAGGTTGCCGATTCCAGCGTCAAGGAGGAGGTGTCCTCCACAATTTCGGAGTCGAGACCGCCCATAATACCCGCAATGGCAACGGGAGTATCACCGTTGCAGATCATCAGCGTGTTTTCGTCAATGGGACGATCTACACCGTCCAGGGTACGGAAGGTAAAGGGCTTGTCAAAGCGCTTGATGCGAATCTTTTCTACCTTTCGGGAATCGAAGGCGTGCATGGGCTGTCCCATTTCCAGCATCAGATAGTTGGTCAGATCCGCTAAGAAATTCAGCGCACGCATGCCGCAGTAGTACAGACGAATCCGCATGTTCACAGGACTCTTGTGGACTGAGATGTTGCCAAATTGCAGACAGGAGTATCTCTGACACAGAGGGTCCTCTATTTTCAGATCGATCTTGTCCAGCCTTTCGTAAACGGACAGATCGGCAGTGTCTAGGGGCTTCAGATCTCTGCCGGCCAGCGCAGCGATCTCACGGGCAATGCCGTAGTGACCCCACAGGTCGGGGCGGTTGGTCAAGGACTTATTGTCCACCTCAAACACAATATCGTCAATGTCGTAGACAGATTTCAGATCGGTACCCGGCACCACGTCGTCGGTAATGTCCATAATTCCGTCGTTGTTGTCGCTAAGCCCCAGTTCCTTCTCGGAACAGCACATACCGAAGGAGGTGTAGCCGGCAAGCTTACGGGGAGCGATGGTGATCTCACCGATTCTGGCACCCAGCTTCGCGAAGGCGGTCTTCATACCCACACGGACGTTGGGGGCACCGCATACGACATCCACCAGCTCCGACTCGCCAATATCCACCTTCAGAAGGTGAAGCTTGCGGGATTCGGGGTGATCCTCTACCGATCTGATCTCGGCGACGACAATTCCCTCAATATCATTTCCCTTGTGGAAGATCTCATTTTCCACCTCTGCGGTAGAAAGGGAAAACTGGCTGATTAGCTTCATTTTATCGATCCCGGACAGATCAACGAAATCCGAGATCCAGTTCATAGAAATTAACATTCTGTTGCTCCTTTCTTACTTGTCATCGGTGAACTGGTCGAGACACTTGAGACTGCCGCTGTTGAGATCACGGATGTCCTTAACCCCGTACTTCATCATGGCAAGTCTGGTAAGCCCGAGACCGAAAGCAAATCCCGTGTATTCCTCGGGGTCGATTCCACCGGCTTTCAGTACCTCGGGATGGATCATGCCGCAGGGGCAGAGTTCCAACCAACCGCTGTGCTTGCAGGAGGGGCATCCCTCACCGCCGCAGATCAGACAACTGATATCTAACTCAAATCCAGGCTCCACAAAGGGGAAGAAACCGGGACGGAGACGAACCTTAATATCCTTCTGAAATACCTCGGAAAGCATGGTCTTCATAAAGAAGATCAAGTTGGAGATCGAAATGTTCTTGTCTACCATCACGCCTTCCATCTGGAAGAAGGTATTTTCGTGACAGGCATCGGTCGCCTCGTTACGGAAACAACGGCCGGGGAAGATCGCCTTGATGGGCTTGCCCTCGTTCACCAGCTGGTCCCGGTATTTCTTGTAAATAGTGTTTTGCGCCGCGGAGGTCTGAGTTTTCAGAAGCTGACCATTGTCCAAGTAATACGTGTCCTGCATGTCGCGGGCGGGGTGGTTCTTGGGAATGTTCAAAGACTCAAAGCACTCGTAGTCTGAAACGATCTCGCTGTAATCCTCCACGGTAAAACCCATGGAACGGAAGATCTCCTCGCACTGACGCTGAACCAGGGTAATGGGGTGATAGGAGCCGCGGGAGAGCGTGGCGGGCATGGAAATATCAAATTCCGGCATCCGGCTGTTTTCCAGCTCGATCTCCTTTTGTTTCAGTGCCTCACGCTTTTCGGCAATGGCATCGTTTACCTCGTTCTTCAGAACGTTGACTGCTTGTCCAAAGGTCTTTTTTTCCTCATTGGATAGGGACTTCATTTCCTTGAGAAGCTCGGTGACGTATCCCTTTTTTCCAATGTATTCCACACGGATCCGTTCCAGATCCTCTGCGGTTTCCACTGCCTCCAGCGCGGAAAGAAAGGCAAGTCTGACTTCTGTTGTTTTTTCTGACATGTTCTTGATTCCTTTCGTGTTGTATGTTTACAAAAAATAAAAGACAGCACATCCACAAAGGGACGAGCTGTCTGCCCGCGGTACCACCCAAATTCAGAATCATGTTCTGCTCTCATTTACACCAAAGTCGCAGGTGCCATGCCCGACTTATACTCAAAAAAGAGACTTCGCCGGATACTCCGCCGCTGAAATTCACACAACACAAGACCCGGGGCACTCTCAGCCGGTGATGCCCGTTCTCTGAAGAATTTTGTATTGGCTACTTACACGGTTTCACTGTATGACCATACCCCAATATTTTAACAGTTTTTTTCTAAAATGTCAAGAGAAAAACAAAATCTTTTTCTTTCTGCCCGGGAAAGAGCCGAAAACTGAAGAAAAAAGTATTTTTGGAGAATCGTTTAGAGACGCTACAGAGTCCGTTGACGAAATTGAGAGGGAGAAATACCCGTATGCTTTTTGAAGAAACGGCTGAAATAATTCACATCCTCAAATCCGCAACGCTCCGCCACCTCACAGAGGGCGCAGGAATTGCCCAGTAAATAGTCCTTGGCATGCAGAAGACGGACTCGATCTCGATATTCCATGGGTGTCAGCTGAAACACACGATGAAACAACCGCCGAAAATGGGTCACACTCAAGCTGCAAAGCTCGGCAAGCTCGGAAAGGGAAATGGGCTCCCGAAAATGACAGTCAATATATTCCTTGGCAGGAAGCACTGCCCGATAAGAAGTGGGATCCATGCCCAAGATCAAGGCTTCTTCCACGAAGTCTCTCAGGAGTGGGTAGAGTTTTGCCACAGCTTCCATCTGAAAACCAAACCGTTTTTCCTTCCAGACACGGCACAGGGAGGCAAAAGCGGCTTCGTAAGCCGTGGAATTTTTAGAGGAAAGAACGGTCATGGGTGAATTCAGCAGGTTGCCCCATAGCGCGTCTTCATTCTCATGAACCGTGAAATTAACGGTATAGTGGACGAAATCCTCACAAACCTCCACCCGGTAAGCGGAGGCAGATGAGATCCAGGCAACGTCCCCTGTGTGGAGGGTGTAGCTCATTCCCGTATTCATTCGAAAGTCAGCCGAACCGTGACAAACAAAAATCAAGCCGAACATTTGCCGTCCTCCGGTCCGGTCGCAGCTGCCGCCTATGGGAATGGTGTATTTTCTCGCCGTTAAAATTTCCTTGATGTTGATGTAAAAATCTGTGCCGCCGGTCATAGGATCCCCCCCTTTTTTGTTCTTTCATTATAGCATTCTGATTTCAATTTGTCAAGAAATTTTTTGGACAGATCGTGCTAATTTCGATTGGTCTGTCTCTGTACATTTCCTGCGCTTTTTGCTATAATAGAAAGAAAAAAGGAGGAAGTACGCGCATGAATGCTTACGAATCTTTTGTCCATCCGGATTCTATGTATCGAGGGACGGATTTCTGGATGCTGAATGACCGCCTGGAAGAGGAGGAGATCATTCGTCAGCTCCATAGTATGAAGGAGCAGGGGGTCTATTCCTTCATTGCCCGTACCTATATCGGACTAAAAAGCGACTATCCCGGTCCCGACTTTCAGTCCAAGCTTCGGTGTATCGTAAATACCGCCAGAGAATTAAACATGAAGGTCTTTTTGCAGGCAGGATATATGCCCGAATGTGTATTGGATCTGCCCGCGGAATATTCCCTGTGTTATCTAAAGGTATACCAGCATGAGGAGGAAAAGCGGATCGGAGGGGAGAAGGTCCTCTGCCGATACGGCGACCTTGTTTTCACGGAATGCTGTTCGGGTACTTTTCTGGATATGTTCAATCATGACTCAGTAGCCTTCTACCTGAAGCAAAGCTACGAGCGGGTCTGGCAGGATTTTACCGGAGACTTTGGAGATCCCATCTGCTCCATTTGGGTAGATGAACCCAGCTACTCCGCGGAATATCTGCCCTATCCCAAGGGCATCGAGGAGCGTTTTCAAATTCGCTTTGGGTATGATCTCCGGGAGGTGATTTACAAGCTCTATGTGGATGCGCCCGGATACCGTACCGTACGGTATCATTACCGTAAATTGCTTCAGGATATGCTGGAGGAGCATTACTTCGCCATGCTCCGGCAGTGGTGTAACGAGAGGGGGCTGATGGCAAGCGGACATTTGATGTTGGAGGATACTCTGTACAGTCAGATCACTCGCGCCTGCGCCGTTATGCCTTACTATAAATACTTCGATCTTCCCGGGGTGGACTTGCTTTGCGGACAGATGAATTGGCGGCGCGGTGAGATCAAGCCGGGGCACCACCGGTACCAGGATCCCGATTGGCGCTACCGTTCCATTATTACCACCACGCCCATTCAGTGCGCCTCCGCGGCGCGTCAGATGGGAGCCGAGCATATTCTTTGTGAGATGTACGGTGTTACTACTCAGGATATGACCTTCCGCAATCAAAAACACCAGTTTGATTACCTGATTGCCCATGGTGTGAATCATCGCGCGGTCCACGGAATCTTTTATTCTCTTCACGGCCGCGCCAAACGGCTCTATCCTCCCCACGTCAACTATTACCAGCCTTATTGGCAGGACATACATCAGATGTACGATTACGTGGCATCCGTGTCTCGCTTTGCAAGCTTGGGAAAACCGGACGAGGACGTGTTGGTGCTTCACCCATTGGATTCGGCATATTGTGAATTTGTCAGCCGGGAGCATGAGGCGTTGACGGGAAAGCAACCCTCCTCTTTGGCACTTCATAAGCGTGACGAACAGTTCCACGATCTGTTGGTTGAGCTGTCCTTCGCTCATTGCGTGTTTGATTTGGGCGACGAGCGCTCCATTGAAGACATCGGATTTGTCCGAGGGGATCGGTTCGGAATCGGAAAAATGACCTACCGTACCGTGGTTCTCCCCCGTATGCTGGAAATTCAGAAGGGAACGCTGGATAAGCTTCGTAAATTTGCCGAGGCAGGAGGACGAGTGATCGTTCTGGGAGACGCGCCCGTGCTCCTTGACGGCTTTGAGGCGGAAGGGGCTCTTCTTGCCGATCTTCCCGGAGTGGAATATGCCCGTAACCATCATGAGCTCATTGCGAAGATCCGTAATCCTTATTATTCCTATGAAGGGACACATGACGATGAAAATGTCTACGTTCGCCGTAGAACCGAGGGAGAGGACTCATATTATTTTCTGTTCAACGCCGATTGCGGTGTAGATCATGTTGGTACACTGACGGTGAAGGGAAGAGTTCGGGCGGAGCTGTGGGATGGCTTTAGTAAAGCCATTACTCCTGTTTCCTGTCGTTATTCGGAGAACAACACCGAGATCGATCTGACCATTCCCGAGGGCGGAAGCCTGATGCTCCATACCGCCGAAACCGAGCAGCCTCCTGCGGTTCCCGTTCCTTCGGGTGCCGAAGCTGTATATCCCTTAGCGGAGTGCTGGAGAGTGGAAAGAGAAGATCCTAACGTCCTTTTGCTGGAGTTTTGCGCCTTCTGCCGGGAAGGGGAGGACTATGGAGAGGAATACCCCGTTCTTGCCGTTCACCAAATGCTAGTGGAGGAGGGATATCGCGGAGAGCTGAGACAAAAATATACCTTCTTTACCGATCGGGTGTTAGAGGGACTCTCGCTGGCACTGGAGGATGCGGCGGATCATCGGATTCTGTTTAACGGTGAGGAGGTTACCTCGAGTCCTACGGGTTATTATATGGCGAAATCCTTCGAGACCGTACCGTTGCCCTTGTCACGGAAGGGAGAAAACGTTGTGGAGCTCATCCGCGATTACCGACCTCTGGACGCGATGCGTTCCAAGCTCAGCTCTCTTTTTGAGACACAAAAGGGAGTGGAGCTGGAAAGCGCGTACCTCATCGGCAACTTTGGCGTACGGGTTAAGCAGGAGCCCGTACGAAATGGAAATCTGCGCTACTCTCGCTTTATGACACTTACCGGAGAGAGCGGACAGACTCGCGGGGAACTTACCAAAACGGGGTATCCTTTCTATGCGGGTACTATGGAGCTGACTCAAACCTTCGAATGTCCCTGGAAAACTGAGAACGGTACCTTCTTCTTGCATCTTGAAGAGCTGAACGGATGCCTGGCACATGTGGACGTCAACGGGATCCCCTGCGGAACATTCCACTGCGCCCCCTATCGGGTAAATATATCCCACGCTGTAAAATTTGGGGAAAATACGGTTACCCTCCGGCTCGTCAATACCTTGCGTAACCTGCTGGGACCTTATCACCGTCCTGTGGGAGAAGAGGGCTGTTATCAAGGAGGCTACGGGGTTCCCGGGGTTGCCTGGACCGGCATCGGCGGAGGAGATCGACAGTGGTACCTCCGACGGGAGCCCGACACCGCCGTTTGGTCGGATAGCTACATGCAAATTCCCTTGGGGGTCAAGGGCGCAAAGCTGATAAAAGCTCTGCTTTGATCCGATTTCTCTCACGCTCCATGTTCTTTGCTTTGCTTGTTCCATCTCCCTACGGAGGTGTTTTTAAAGAGGCTGCCCGACGGAAAGGGACACGAATGACTTAAAAAAATAAAAAGCAGTTTTTGTAACCACAAAAACTGCTTTATTATTTTGTCAGCGTGAGCTGACGCCTTGTACCCGATAATTCAGGGAAGAACCAAAGGCAATTATGCTCTGGTAACTTTGCCGGAACGCAGGCAACGGGAGCAAACAGCAACGGTCTTGGGTGTACCGTCAACAATTGCTCTGACCTTGCGGATATTGGGCTTCCATGCTCTGTTGGTTTTACGGTGAGAGTGAGAAACAGACTGTCCGAAAACAACGCCCTTTCCGCAGATACTGCATTTTGCCATATTGACACCTCCTTACATGCACGAACCGCGCATCTATCTTTTCAATGTAATTTCATAGAACATTTAGCATTATACCATATTCCCCGAGAAAATGCAAGAGTTTTTTTATTTTTTTCAAAAAAATTCATTACATTTTTTTCTTTTTCTAAAGAATGAAGAGAAATAGACTCGAAACTTCGCGGGAATGATGGGAATTTTCAGCCCTCTTCCTCGGAATTACTTGCCGCTTCCAGAATGGCTACCATGGGAAGCTCCAAGGGAACGGGAGAGGTAAAGAGAATTCCTCGTTCAGAAACCGGGGCGGCAGATACCGACTCCTTTCGAATATGGAAGCCTTTTCCCAGAATGTTCAACGCTTCGGACAAACTGCCGGATACGGACTGCGCGCTGTGAATCTTACCTTCCTCCCACAAAGCGGTGAAACGGTCACAGGTCCGTCGAAGCTCCGCAAAGTCCGGGATCCCCTGGGGCGTAGGACAAAGGGCGAGAAAGTAGACACGGTCTGACGGCTTGCCTCCGGCGGAAGTAAGCAGTCTTTCGGGGCGTGAAGCATAAGCAAGACAGCTCAGACGGCGGAAATTTCCCTCGTGTGTCTCGTATTGAAGGAGGGAAGCAGACTCGGGAGCCGCAAACTCCAGACTTACCCGATAGGTGCCTAACAGGAGCGCCAGATCCTGTCCAAGCTCGGCTTCGTTGGATACGTGAGCGGGAAGAGAGTAGGTCAAAGAGAAGCCGATGGCACGGCGATTGATACCGTGGCTCACCAGACGGAGAAGAGCGTCAAGGCAGGTGTTCATGCCCAGTGAGAAGCAATTACTTGGGGCGGAACGCTCCCAAAGCGTGGTCAGTAAATCCATACTGGGAAGCTCCGAAGCACTCAGACGCTTGATGCTGTCACAAATCTTTGTTGTGGGTATCATAGATCCCGCCGTGAAATCTTCCTTGGTAACGAGAGCGTGAGCGGAATATCTTCTGTTCATCAAAGCGCGGGCAAAAGTTAGGGAAAGACAGTACGGAGAGGTGCCGGTATGGTGGATCACGAATTCACCGTTCTCGGTGGTACGGGCGAAATATACGGCAATGAGATCGTATTCGGTTGCCAAACGACAAAGCTTCGGCGCGAAGTCTCGGGGAACATTCCATAGCTCGTAACCTACATAGGCATCCCCAAGTATAGAAAACAGGGATTCGTCCTCCTTCCGAGGCAGAAGCTCCGTGTTGGCTAATATACCGCCGGGGAGACGGGCGAGTGTTCCCAGCAATCCGTATTCCGAGATCGGCATACGGCGAGGGGAGACGTCCCTCAGCTCGTCTCGGGTCAGGAGCGCGTGGATTTCATCGAAATAATGATCCTTGTTTTCCTTTGGATACAGAAGAACGAAGGCGGCGCGAACCTCCTGAGGGTTCTCCTCCTCCGAAGGACGGGATGGGGTACCGTCCGCGGGAAGGAAAAACGGTGAGCCGCGTCCGATCATTCGCAGATAAGTGCCTGATACCTGGGCAATATCCGATAGAGAGGGAGAGACCTTTTGCTGAGGAAAAAGCACGTGAAGCTTAGCAAGCAGATCGCGATAGGTCGAGGCGATTTCCTCATCCGCGCAACGAAGTGCTTCCACGCGCGTCCCGTCGGCTTTCTCACGTCTCTTGGCAACGAGGCGGTTCAAGAGCCGTAGCTCTCCGTAATAGGGTACACGCTTGACACTCTGAAAATAGTCACGGCAGAATCGAAGATCGTCCTCGTTCATGCTCGGAGTGACCTCTTTGCGAAGGGCGGCAAAATCCTCCGGAGTCCCTCTCCAAAGCAGGGTCGCCTGATCGTAGTCTCCGGGTGGTGTATATTGGACTTGTGGTAAGGTTTCCTGTTCAAATATCATGCGGATTCTCCTGTAATTGACCGAAGCATACCACACCGTCGGAGCGTTCCAGACGAACGGGAGCCATCTCTCCGTGAAGCGGAACGGAGGAGGGAACCGCTACCTCCAAAAAATCGGCGGTGTGACCGTATGCGTAACCTTTTTCATAGCTTTCAAATAAAACCTCCACGATGGGGGAACGCCGCGCAACATTCTCCAAAAGCTCCTGACGGATCCGCGCCGCTACCTCCTCTAGCTCGTGTAAACGCCGCCGTTTGACCTCGGTAGAAAGCTGCTCCTCCATGGAGGCGGCAAGGGTACCTTTTCTTTTAGAGTAGGGAAAAATATGTACGGTCAAAAAGCGTGCTTCCTGCACGAAGCTGACCGTATCCTGAAAATCCTCCTCGGTCTCGCCGGGGAATCCTACGATCACGTCGGTGGTGAACTGAACACCGGGGATGGCATCTCGAAGAAGACGAATGGCAGAAAGAGCCATTTCTCGGTTGTATTTTCGTTTCATCCGTGCCAGAATACGGTTGCTTCCGCTTTGGAGTGACAGATGAAAGTGGGGTGCCAGGGAGGACAGGGACGTGATCCGGTTCACAAAGGCAGGGCGGATCAGTGAGGGATCCAGAGAACCCAGTCGCACCCGTCCAATACCCTCGATTTGATCGATCCGTTCCAGCAGATCGGCAAGATCGACACCTGCCAGATCCTTGCCGTAAGAGGCGGTCTCGATTCCCGTTAGTACGACCTCGCGACACCCGTTTTTCGTAAGCTCCGTTACCTCAGCGAGAACAGCCTCCGGTTCCTTGGAACGAACTCGTCCCCGCGCACTCGGAATGATACAGTAGGTACAGTGATTTTCACAGCCATCCTCAATTTTAACGTAAGCGCGGGTGCGGTCAAAGGTGGTAATACGCATAGACTCAAAGGAGGCATCCTCAATGGGGGTGACTCGAACACTTGCCTGGGAAGCCGGATGTTCGTTTCTTAAAATTCGGATCGCCTCCGTGACCACAGACAGTTTCTCCGAGTTGCCGACCACGGCGTGAACCCCCGCCATGGCGGAGAGTGCCTCGGGCGAGGTCTGAGCCAGGCATCCGGTTACTAAAATATAGGCGGCAGGATTGCGGGATATGGCTCGGCGGATGAATTGACGTGCCTTTCGATCCGATTCTGCCGTTACCGTACAGGTGTTGATGACGTAGACATCACAGATCTCGGTTGGGGATAAGATGTCAAATCCCTGACGGGAAAACTCCTCAGCAATCGCTTCCGATTCGTATTGATTGACTTTACAGCCCAGGGTGTAGATCCCCACGCTGGCATTAATATTCAACATAAACTTCAACTCCATTCTTATAGGAATATTTTATCATGATTTTCCCATTTTGTAAACAGCAAAGCGACAAAAATCCGGAGAAGGAGCGTTAATTTGGGCAAAATCATAAAAATCCCTTGAAAAGGCAGGGAAAATGCATTATAATAAAAGAATAAAAGAGAGGTTTGAGCGGAGCTATCCGGCTCAAAAAATGTAAAGGAAGTAACATGAGAAGCATTTCCATTCAAAAAAATGACGCGGGACAGCGCGTGGATAAATTTCTGTCCAAGGCAGTTAAGGGACTTCCTACCTCCATGATGTATAAGCTGATTCGGACGAAGAAGATTAAGGTCAACCGCAAGCGTACCGAACAGAATTATATTTTGCGAGAGGGGGACGAAATCCAGCTCTTCATCCGAGAGGAATTTTTCGATTCCCCCGAGAAGGACGACGGTGCTTTGGAACGGATCAGACCGAAGCTGAATATTCTGTACGAGGACGATCAGATTCTTCTTTTAAACAAACGCCCTGGGGTTCTTGTTCACGAAGATACGGCGGCGTCGGAAAATACACTGATTATGCACATTAAAGCGTATTTGTATCAGAAGGGAGAATATTTGCCCAAAGAGGAGCATTCCTTTGCTCCCGCCCTCTGTAATCGGATCGACCGCAATACCGGTGGGATCGTCATCGCCGCCAAAACAGCGGAGGCACTTCGTACGGTCAACGAGAAGATCCGCGCCAATCAAGTGAGTAAATTCTACCTTTGCCTGGTCCATGGGACTCCGAGTCCGCGGGAGGCGACGCTCCGCGCCTACCTCCGAAAAAATAGCGGAGACAATATGGTGGAGGTCAGAGAAAAACCATTCCCGGGGGCGAAGGAGATCATCACCGGCTATAGAGTCCTGGAAACCAGGGGAGAGAACGCGCTGTTGGAGGTGGAGCTGGTCACGGGTCGAACGCACCAGATCCGCGCCCAGATGGCGGCGATCGGTCATCCGCTGTTGGGGGACGGAAAGTACGGAATAAATCGACAGGAACGGCAAAAGGGGTATAAATATCAGGCTCTTTACGCCTACCGCCTTCGCTTTGAACCTACAGAGAAAGAAAATCCTCTGTCCTATCTGGAAGGAAAAAGCTTTTCTCTGGATCCCTCCGAGATATGGTTCTTGCGGGATTCCGCCCTTTGAAGATTGCGAAAGGAGCACATAAAGAGTATGATTATATGCCAAAGAAAAGGCATCCGATTTCTGCTTTTGACCCTTGGCGGTGTCTTGACGGGGCTGACCCTGGTGTTTCCCTCCATAGGCTTTTTAGAGTGGCTGACTCTGATTCCTGCGGGTCTGTTTCTGCTGGAATACGCCACGAGGTCCGAGGTGCGTCTGCGGACCCTCTACGGCTACGGCTTGTTCTTTTTCTATTGCTACTATCTGGTGGTTTACCACTGGTTCGTCAATCTGTATCCCCTGGATTTCATCGATGGTATGACCAAGGGGGCTGCTGTTTGCGTAGTCCTGGTTTCTTGGTGGGGACTCGCCCTTTTGCAGGCATTGATGGGCGGTGTTGTTTTTGTACTGATGGGAACGTTTTTTCGAACCTCTCTTGCCCGTCGAGTCCCCCTTCTGCGTCCTTTTCTGGCGGCTGGGATCTGGTCGGTCTTTGAGTGGAGCCAGACTCTCGGCTGGTGGGGAGTCCCTTGGGGAAGACTGCCGCTGGGACAATCCTCTTACTTGCTGGGACTTCAGACCGCGTCTTGGTTTGGCTCTTATTTCGTTACCTTCTTGCTGGTAGCGGTGAATCTTTGCTTGGCGCAGGGCGTGATCATCGTCCTTCGCCGTTACGAAATCCCCCTGCGCCATAGCTTGAAACCTATTGGTATTGCCGTGGCGGCAATGCTGGTTTTCCAGTACGGAGCGGGAGCCGTTATTTGGCTGACCAATCGGGACGAGGGGGAGCCATTGCGTGTAGCTGCAATTCAGGGAAATATTTCCTCCAACGAAAAATGGAGCTTCAGCAGTGCCAAACGGACTCAGGAGGTATATCGGGAGCATACGCTCCGGGCAGCGGAGCAGGGAGCCGAGCTGGTGGTTTGGCCCGAAACCGCCCTACCCTACGAACTCGAGGAAGGAAATAGCTCCTGGGTATACGTGTCCTCTCTTGCGAAAGAGGCAGACGTTATGATTTTGGTTGGTGCCTTTGATCCGTCGGAAAACGAAAAAGAGGGCGAGTACAATGCGGTCTTTTGCTTCCTCCCTGACGGGAACTGTCTGGATACGGTGTATGCCAAGCGGAAATTGGTACCTTTCGGAGAGTTTGTACCTCTTCGCGGACTCATTGAGACGTTGATCCCCCCCTTGGCGGAGCTGGTGATGAGCGGGGACGACGTGCTTTGGGGCGAGGGAGCGAACCTGTTTGAGACCGAGAAGGGAACGATCGGCTCCCTGATTTGTTTTGATTCAATTTATGAAGATTTAACCAGAGAAAGTGTTTTAGAGGGGGCGGAGCTGATCTGTCTTTCCACCAACGACTCTTGGTTTACCGATTCCGCGGCACTTTATATGCACAATGCCCAGGCACAGCTTCGCGCCATTGAAAGCGGAAGGTATGTGGTTCGTTGCGCTAATACGGGGATCTCCACGATCATTTCTGATCGAGGAGAGGTTTTGTCCTCCTTGGAGCCCCTGGTGGATGGTATGGTGGTAGAGGATGTATACCGTTCTGATCACCGTACCCTGTATACTCTAATCGGAAATCTCTTTGTGTTTTTGTGGATTGCCATTCTTCTTTTGCTCGCCGCCTTAGAGATCATTCTTTGGATACGAAAGAAAAAATGGGTAAAAAATATGACGGTTGTGTGAAGTTTTTTTGAAATCCGCTTGACAAGAAGTCCAAGAAGTGATATTATATATACATAAGTTTTATAACATTTTAAAGGAGGAAATCGAAATGAAAAAATCCGTAAGAATTTTGGCTGTCCTGATGGTTGCCCTGATGCTCTGCTTGACCCTCGCGTCTTGTGGCAAGAAGCTCTCCGGTAAGTATTCCGCAGAGGCTCTTGGCTCCGGTGCTACCTATGAGTTCAAGGGTAGCAAGGTTACCATTACCGTAAAGGTTCTCGGTGCTGAGGTTGGTTCTGCTGAGGGAACCTACGAGATCAAGGACGACAAGATCACCTTTACTTTCGAGAGCGAAGATGATGACGTAAAGAAGTACGACGGTACCTTTGATTTTGAGGAGAAGGAAGATTCCATCAAGATCGGTGTGCTCGAGTACGAAAAGAAGGACTAAGGCTTTCTTCATCCCCCCGTCTGACACGGGGGGATTCTTTTTTTCACCTCAAATGTTGACAAAGAGGGAAAACAATGCTATAATGAAACCATCTATGGAATAAAAAAGGGGGATACCTATGTTTAAGACCGCACAGTGGATTTATACCGACAAAACTGCCGAGAGCGCATGCCCGATTTTTCGTAAGAGCTTTACTCTTTCAGAGGGGTTATGCAACGCGAAGATCCGTGCTACCGCATTTGGTATGTACAATCTGTATGTCAATGGTAAAAGGGTGGGAGACGCTTTGTTTGCTCCTGGATTTACCAGTTATCCGAACCGGGTTCAGGTGCAGGAGTACGATGTGACCGATCTGCTTCAGACCGGTGAAAATACCGTGGACGTTCTCTGCGGAAACGGTTGGGCAGTAGGCTTTTTGGGAAGAGGAAATACCAATCATTTCTTCTCGGAGCACATCAGCCTTCGTGCCGAAATTAATATGACCTCTGCTGATGGTAAGACGGAATGCATTGGAACCGACGAGAGTTGGCAGGTTCTGACGGGTACATTGGTGGAGTCAGAGCTTTACCATGGCGACATTGTGGATATGACTGCCGAGGAGACCCTCCTTGGTACGGCGCTAACAGAAGAAAGAGACGTGGCAACGGTTCCCGATGGCGGTGTTCCCGTACGTGAGCAGGAGAGACTGGCACCCTTTAAGCTGATCATCACGCCCAAGGGAGAAAAGGTCATCGACTTCGGTCAGAACCTGGCGGGTTACGTTGAGGTTCGCGTAAAGGGTAAGAGAGGCGATAAGATCGTGATCTCCCACGCGGAGGTGTTGGATAGCGACGGTAATTTCTATACCAGAAATCTGGAGCTGGCAAGAGCGCAAAATACATACATTCTCAGCGGTGGCGAGGACGTATTCAAGCCCACCTTCTCCTACCAGGGTTACCGATATATTCGCCTGGATGAGTGGCCCTTCGAGGAAGTGGATCTGTCCTGTATCACCTCGGTAGCCGTATACTCCGAAATGAAGAGAACGGGTAACTTCCTGTGCGGCTATGAAAAGATCAACAAGCTGTATCAGAACACCATTTGGGGTCAGAGAAGTAACTTTGTGGATATTCCTACCGACTGTCCTCAGAGGGACGAGCGTCTTGGCTGGACGGGTGATATTCAGGTATTCCTGCACACTGCTGCCATTAACTATGACGTAGAACGCTTTATGCGTAAGTGGTTTGTGGACTTGCGTCTGGAGCAGAAGGAGAACGGTGCCGTCGGCTCGGTTGTGCCCGGCGTAGCCAACCGCGGTGAGCGTACCTCTACCGCATGGGGAGATGCTTCGGTGGTTTGTCCTTGGGAACTGTATTTGGCATACGACTGTAAGGACGAGCTGGAAGCAAACTATCCCATGATGCAGAAATGGATCGAATACATGCACAACGCAGGCGAAGAAGAATATCTGTGGCTGGGCGGCGATCACTACGGCGACTGGCTGGCATCCGACGCCATTCTTTGTCCCGAGGTTCGTGAGGGCGCGACCCAGACCGACCTGATCGCCAGTGCTTTCTTTGGCTACTCCGTATCCTTGATGGCGAAGGTCTCCCGTGCTCTGGGCAAGGACGCTACATACTACGAGGATATGTTCTTGAAGATCAAGGACGCATTCCAGAGAATCTTTATGAAGGACGGTTTGCCCGTGCTTTATCCCAAGTATGACGCGCTGTCCACCACCCGTCCCGTGAAGGCGTTGACTCAGACTTCTTTGGTTCTGATCTTGAAGTTCGGTCTGTACAAGGATGAGGCAGAGCGGGTGGCTCTTGCTAAGAAGCTGGTGGAAATGATCGACGAAAACGGCGGAAGAATGTCTACCGGCTTCGTGGGCACTCCTTACATTCTGGAGGTTCTTACTGAGAACGGATATGCAGACCGTGCCTATGACCTGTTCCTGCAAGAGCAGAGTCCTTCCTGGATTTTCTCGGTCAACAGAGGTGCTACTACCATTTGGGAGCACTGGGACGGTATTAAGGAAGACGGAAGCTTCTGGGATCACTGCAAGAACTCCTTCAACCACTACGCCTATGGCTCTGTATTTGAGTGGGTGTACGGTATGGCACTGGGGGTTCGTGTCTGCCCTGACGGAGCGGGCTACCGTAAGATTACCATTACCCCCCATCCTGATCGCCGTTTGGGCTTCGCTTGGGGCAGAATCGATACGCGTCTTGGTACTTTGGAGGCAAAGTGGAGCTACCAGGCGGAGGGAATCCGTTACGATTACACCATTCCCACAGGCTGTGAAGCAACTCTGACCCTGCCCGACGGACGTGTGATGAACCTGACCGCAGGCAACTACACCTTCGTTACTGAGGATAAGTAAAAGGAAGATCGAAATGATCTAAGGAGTCATTATGGGCTTATCTGGTAGAGACAATCACCGAATCCGTGAAACAAAATACCGCTCTGACGGAAGTCAGCGCCCTGAGGAGGGGCATGTGCCCTTGTACCGTTCTTACGGCGTAAAGAGAAAGGTGTACCCCTTGATTGAAAAGCTGGGGACCTATGCCATGCGTATTATGGCACTTTGGATCTACGGACTGTTCATCCTGGTTGGTTCCACGGGGGCGATTATGTTTTTTATCTTCTTCCCGGAACTTTGGGTCAAGCTGCTGATCGCCGTAGTGGCTGTCATATTTCTGACGGTTCGGCTGACTCGCACCTTTCGGATCCGCCGAAAATTCTGGCGAAGGCTAAGGAAGCTTTGCAAGAAAAAGAATTACTCCTTAAAGGTGCTTCGTTCCTTTGGTAAGGGCTTCCGATGGTCGAACCAACAGGCTGATTTTCGCTTGCAAACGGGAAGTACCGTTTATGAAATGCATTTTCTTACTGTGAAACGCTACCGTTCGGAGCTTCTCTTTGACAACAAGGAGAAGATCCGAATGAAGCGGTTGCGGTTGAACAACCGATTCAATCTTCTCATGGATTTTGAATCCAAGGAAAAGGAATTTTTCACAAATTTCGCTCCTGTCAGCACTGTGTTTGAAAGTACCCGAACGGTTCGTGGGATCCTGATCAATCCCGTTTGTCGGGAGATGTCCCAGAAGGATCGGGAGGGCGGTATGGTGACCACGGGAAGCGGCGCGAATCTTTACGGTTATACCATTTATACGGGAAGCGGCTTCCTGGAGACCATTCAGCGAGATACAAACGAAAGAGAACCGAGTTCGCATTAGTGTCGTGCCCTTAAGGGCGCGACACTTTGATATACGTCTGCGGCGATCAATATGCACCTTGTGTTCCATATTTCCTTGCGGACTCGATATGATGCTTGCAAAGTAAGTATGAGAAGAATACAAGGGAATATCATATGCAACTGGGTATATATTCGATAAATGTATATTGAAAGGGAGGGCTGCTCATGGTAAGGTTGACATTAGACAGATATTTGGAGAAGTGCGGCATTACTCGGTATGAGTTAGCCAAGCGAACCGGCGTTAAATTTCAGACAATAGACCGTTACTATAAAAATGGTGTTGTTTGTTACGACAGTGACATTTTGGATCGCATATGTACCGCTTTGGGATGTTCTCTCTGTGACATTGTCGAGTACGTAAAGGATGAGTAAGTACGCTCTGATTGTTATACGATTACAAAAAAAGCCGATACGGATTTGCTTCCGTATCGGCTTTTGCGGTCTTTTCTTATTTCGCGGCTTCTCTTCTTGCCTTCATCATGGCTTTCATCCGAAGCTCGGTGTTGAGGATCTTCTTGCGCAGACGGATGGACTTGGGGGTGACCTCGATGAGCTCGTCGTCGGTGATGAACTCGATGGCTTCCTCCAGGCTGAAGATCACGGGAGGAGTCAGAAGTAGCTTCTCGTCGGCTCCCGCGGAACGAATGGCGGTCAATTGCTTCTTCTTGCAGGGATTGACGGCAATGTCGTCATTCTTGGGGTTCTCGCCTACGATCATACCCTCGTACACGGGGGTCTGAGGTCCGACAAACAGGTTTCCTCTTTCCTGGGTGTTATACAGTCCGTAGCGGGTAGTCTCTCCCGTTTCGGATGCCACCAGGGATCCTGTAAAGCGCATGGTCACCTCTCCACGGTAGGGCTGATAACCGTCAAAGAGGGTGTTCATAATGCCCTCACCGCGAGTGGCGGTAAGAAATTCAGAGCGGTAGCCGAACAGACAACGGGAGGGGATGGAATATTCGATTCTCATGCGGCTTCCCACAGGATTCATTTCCAGGAGGTCTCCCTTTCTCTGACCGAGCTTTTCTACTACAGCACCTACGTATTCGGAGGGAACGTCCAGGGTTATGTGCTCCATAGGCTCACATTTTACACCGTCGATCTCTTTGAAGAGAACGCGGGGATTGGAGCAGGTCATTTCATAGCCCTCTCGGCGCATGGTCTCAATGAGAATAGACAGGTGCATCTCGCCCCGTCCCGCTACCTTGAATTCATCGGTGGTCTCGCCATCCTCCACACGGAGGGAAACGTCCTTCAGAAGCTCCTTGTAGAGACGGCCTCGGAGCTGGCGGGAGGTGACGAATTTACCCTCCTTACCCGCAAAGGGGCTGTCGTTGACCGAGAAGGTCATTTCCAGGGTGGGCTCGCTGACCTTAACGAATTCCAAGGGCTCAGGAGCGTTCAGGCTGGTGATGGTGTCGCCGATGGTGATGTTCTCCGCGCCGGAGAAGCATACGATGTCGCCAACCTTGGCGGTGTCAACAGGGACACGAACCAAACCGTCTATCTGATAAAGAGAGACGATCTTGGTGCGCTTGGGGGCATCGTTTGCGTGATAATTACACATATAAACATCCTGATTGGTTCGAATGGAACCACGCTCTACCCGTCCAATCCCGATCCGTCCCACATACTCACTGTAGTCAATAGAGGAGACCAGAAGCTGAAGCTCCCCCTCCTCATCTCCCTCAGGCGCGGGCATATAGTCCAGGATCTTTTCGAACAAAGGAGTGAGATCGGTACCGGGAATGTCGGGATCCTCGGTGGCGGTTCCCGCTCTGCCGGAGCAGTAGATCATGGGGCTGTCCAGCTGTTCGTCGGAGGCGTTTAGATCCAAAAGAAGCTCCAGGATCTCATCCTCCACCTCACCCAGACGGGCATCCGGCTTGTCGATCTTGTTGATGACAACGATCACTCGGTGATTCAGCTCCAGGGCGCGTTGCAATACGAAACGGGTTTGGGGCATGGGACCCTCGGCGGCATCGACCAAAAGAAGCACGCCATTGACCATTTTCAGAATACGCTCCACCTCACCGCCAAAGTCAGCGTGTCCGGGCGTGTCAACGATGTTGATCTTCACATCCTTGTAGTGAACGGCGGTATTTTTCGCCAGGATGGTAATGCCTCTTTCCTTTTCCAGATCTCCTGAATCCATGACACGGGTAACCGTTTCCTGGTTTTCGCGGTAGACTCCGCCCTGTTTCAGCATCTCATCAACCAGGGTTGTTTTTCCGTGGTCAACGTGAGCAATGATGGCGATGTTTCTTAAATCGTTTCGAATCACAGTTTTCTCTCCTTCATTTTTCAGTTCAATCAACTTTCTAACCAATTTATTATTATATCACATTTTTTCACGGGAATAAAGATGATAATCGACGATTTTTTGGTTATTCAAGAAAAAGTTGTTGTGCATATTCGCAAAAAACATGGAAAAAACAGATTTCGACTGAGAACGACAGGTTGACATGGAGAGAAAAATGTGATATAATAAAATGAAATAATGTAGCATAGGAGTAGTGTAGCGTGATATGGAGCTGATACATTCGATGGATCGTTTGCCGAGGATTCGTTTGCTGATTCTCGATTTGGATGGCACCATCGCGGATACCGTTGAATCGATCCGAGAAGCGGTAAACCGTGCCTTGAAGCAGTACGGATTGCCGGAAAGAAGCTACGAGGAGATCCGCAATGCCCTTGGGAACGGCGCGAGTGAACTGGTGAGACGTTCTCTTCCAACAAATTGTATTTTAGATGAAAAACAGAAAGAAGAAATGTATCAGTGCTACCACCGGATCTACGGTGAGACCTATTCCCACTGCCAAGGCTGCTATGAGGGAATACCGGAGGGTCTTCGTATCCTGAAAGAACGGGGGTATACTCTTGCCGTTCTGTCCAATAAACAGGACGTATACGTGAAGGCTCTGATAGATCAGTTGCTACCAAAAGGGACGATGGCGATGACCGTCGGTCAAACGGAGCAACCGAAGAAGCCGGATCCAACGGTACCCTTGGTGATGGCAAGGGAACTGGGCTTCTCCCCGGAGGAAACTGCCTTTGTGGGGGATAGCGAAGTGGATATCCAAACAGCGATCAACGCCGGAATGTTGGCTGTGGGATGCGCTTGGGGATACCGTTGCCGTACCTTGCTGGTAAAAGAGGGAGCGGCGGTGCTCTTGGAGGACACGGAAGAGCTGACAAAGCTTTTTAAATAAGGAAGAAGATCGAGGCGGATAATGTCCGCGGGAGAAGGAGTGTAGAGTGAAGGTAGGATTTGTTTCCTTGGGATGCCCCAAGAATCAGTTGGATACAGAGGTTATGCTGCACGAGGTGGCAACGGCGGGATATGAGATTACGCCAGAGGAGACCGAGGCGGACGTGGTGATCATCAATACCTGTGGGTTTATCGAAAGCGCAAAGAAGGAAGCCATTGATAACATTCTGGATATAGCGTGGCTGAAGAAAAACCATACGCTAAAGGCAATCGTGGTGACCGGATGCCTGGCGGAGCGGTATCGGGAAAGCATCCTGGAGGAATTTCCCGAGGTGGACGCGGTGCTTGGTGTGGGAAGTATTCACCATATCGTAGAGGCAATTGAAGCGGTGACTGTTAAGAAAAAGAAGGGATCGAAACGGAAATACACCTCTTTTGAGGACAAAGAGACGGTTCGCCTTGGAGGAGATCGTATCTTGACGACCCCGGAGTATACCGCTTATTTGAAGATTGCCGAGGGTTGTGATAACCGTTGCGCCTACTGCGCCATTCCCGCTATTCGCGGCGGCTTCCGAAGCCGTCCCATGGAGGATCTGGTTGCCGAGGCTAAGCAGCTGGAGGCGTTGGGGGTCAAGGAGCTGAACATCGTGGCACAGGATATTACCCGCTACGGCTTGGATCTCTACGGCTCCTATCGGCTGGCAGAGCTGCTTCATAAAATTACCGAAGAGACCGAGATCCCGTGGATCCGTTTGCTATATTGCTATCCCGATAAGATCACCGACGAGCTGATTGCTGAGATCCGTGATAACCCCAGGATCCTCAAATACATTGACCTGCCCATGCAGCACATTAGTGATCGGATGTTGACGGCAATGAACCGCCACGGAGACAGTGCCATGGTGCGCTCAGTGGTGACAAAGCTTCGCAGAGAGATCCCCGATATCGTGATCCGTACCACCTTCATCGTAGGCTTTCCCGGTGAGACTGAGAAGGACTTTGAGGAACTGTGCGAGTTCGTGAAGGAATCTAAATTCGAGAGAGTGGGCGCGTTCCCCTACTCTCGTGAGGAGGACACCCCCGCCTATGATTTTCCGGATCAGATCGACGAGCAGATCAAACTGGATCGAATGGATCTGCTGATGCGGGAACAGTTGGAGATCAACGAGGCGAGAAATCAGACCAAGGTGGGCAAGACAGTCACCGTCCTGTGCGAGGATTACGACCCTGTCAGTGAGACTCATTTTGGAAGAAGTGCTGAGGATGCCCCCGAAATTGACGGAAAGATCTATTTCCGCTCAGAGAAGCGGATCGCTCCCGGATCCTTTGTGCAGGTCAAGATCCGAGAGGTGTTGGATTATGACCTGATGGGAAGAGCCATTCTGAATAACGAAATTAAAGGAGACGCTCAGATATGAAAATGAATTTGCCTAATAAGCTGACTGTACTCAGACTTTGCCTGGTCCCCGTATTGCTTTTGGTGGGAATGTTGCCTCATAGTGTGATTCCGTTTTATGTGTCCTGCGTGATCTGCGCGATTCTGTTCATTGGCACAGCGGTTACCGATATGCTGGACGGTAAGATTGCCAGAAGCCGTAATTTGATTACGGATTTCGGAAAGTTCTTGGATCCCATTGCCGATAAGTTTATGGTCATCGGTGCTATGTTTGTGATTCTACATAAGTTTTCCAATCTTCGTACCATCATGATCTTTGTTCTTCTTATTGTTGTGTTCCGTGAACTGGCGGTGACCTCTATGCGTCTGGTGGTCTCTACCGGTGAGCATATCGTCATTGCGGCAAACTCCTTGGGAAAGATCAAGACGGTGTCTCAGATCGTGGCGATCTCTACCGTGTTCTTAGAGCCCGTGGTGCAGCTGATTACCCGTTGGATTGCGGAGATGGTGACGGGAAAGCCCCTGTTCTGGAGAACCGACATCGTACCCCTGACGTGGCTGTCTCTTCTGTTTTGCGTGGTCATGACCGTTTGGTCGGGTATGAATTATATCCTTTCCTACTGGAAATACTTAGATCCCCAGAAATAAAACGAAAAAGAGCGAAGAAGCGTACTTGCTTCTTCGCTCTTTTGCCTGTACTTTCTAATCATCGTTTAAGAGAGACCACCGAATAAGATTTATCCCAAGTCAAAAAGCTTCAGTGACTTGATGGCACTGCCTTCCGGATATTCCCGGACCTCACCCAAGGCAAAAAAATCCCCCTTGTGTGAAGCAAGCCGAACACGCTGACCGATGGGCAGATCGACACGAAGCTTCTTTTGATAGATCTCGCATCCACTGCGGCAAAGCCGCTCGTAAAATTCGGGAAGACATACCTCGGGCAGGGAAGCAAATAAAGATTCCGTGGGAATGAGACGATCCCACCGTTCCTCAATGGTCATTTGCTCCAGCTCGTCTATGGTGTGAGACTGCTCCAGGGTGAAATCTCCTGCCTTCCGGCGCTCCAAGGATGCCATAACACCGCCACAGCCAAGCACTTTGCCAAGATCGGCGCAGAGGGTGCGAATGTAGGTGCCGGAGGAGCAGAAAACATCCAGAATATAGTCCGATTCTTTGTCGGTTGGGAAGCAATCCAAGGAAAAAATTGTTACGTTCCGTGAAGCGCGCTGGACCTCTACTCCCTGCCGTGCCAGATCACAGAGTTTTTTCCCGTTTACCTTGAGGGCACTGTACATGGGAGGAACCTGCTGAATGTCACCGATAGACCGAAGACAGGCTTTCTTCACATCTTCCTTCGAGGGAAGAGAATCGCAACGGGACAGGATCTGCCCGGTGGTATCCTCCGTGTCAGTGGTTAGACCCAACCGAAGGGTGGCGCGGTATTGCTTGGTTTCGGCAACCAAATATTCCGCCGCCTTCGCCGCGCGTCCTACCAGAACGACTAACACACCCGATGCCATGGGGTCAAGAGTTCCCGTATGTCCCACTCGTTTGGTGCCAAATAAGCGGCGGACTTTGCCCACGATATCGTGGGAGGTCACGCCGCTATGCTTGTTTACGATCAGAATTCCGTTGGGTTCCGTCATGGCGTAACCTCCTTCCTTTTTGTTCTCGATTAACCTGTTCGCGGTTACAGAATGATTTCATCCAAAGACCGCTTGGGGACGTAATGCACGTTATGCTCGTCCCGATAGTACTTGACTCGATCCTTAACCTCGGTGAGTACTACGGTTTCGTCGGGGGTGCCAAAGGCGAGAATCAGCTTGGGATTCAATCCCTCGGGAAGCCCCAGACAGGCAGAAACGTCCTCCGGTTTAAAGGCTCCCAGCATGCATCCGCCAAGTCTCCGTTCGGCGGCGGCAAGCATCATGGTCTGGGCGGCAATGCCCACGTCCATCAGAAAGATGGGCTTTTCCACGGAGAGAGACGTGTCGTGACAGATCACAATATACCCTGCGGGCTCGTGCCCGTCAGGAGGAAGCTTGATTCCAAGAGAACCTGCCCAATAGGTTAGGGCAAGGAGGTTCTTTCGTTCCTCCTCCTTGTAAACCAAGCGGTACTTCAAGGGTTGAAGATTGGTAGCCGCGGGGGCAAATCGGGCGGTGTCGCAAAGCTCCCGAAGAACCTCGAGGGATAGCGTCTTACCGGGCTGAAAGCTACGGTAGCTGCGACTCTTTTTTACCAGATCCTTGAACATATCAGTTTTCTCCTTCCGCAGAAAACGTGACCCAGGCTGAGCAGATGGGGGTACCCCGATCTGAAAAATTCTTTTCGTATTCGGTCATCACGTTGTCCGCGTTTTTCTCTGTGGCGTGAAGATTCCTTGTTTGCCAAATCACCCGGGCACCAAAGGCTTCAAATTCTTCCAGGCTGAAATCGAATAAACCAGCATTGTCGGTCTTAAACCGCAACAGTCCGCCCGGCTTCAAGAGCTTTTTGTAGATTTCCAAAAAGGAACGGTGAGTCAGACGCCGCTTTGCATGCCCCGACTTGGGCCAGGGATCACTGAAATTCAGATAAATGCAGTCTAAGGAATGGGGAAGAACGTTTTCCTCCAGGGTCCTTGCGTCCCCAATGAGGAAGCGGAGGTTGTCGTTCTGACGCTCCTCCTTGGATGCCATTGCCTTTTCCAGAGCAATACAGCAAACGTCAGGCACCTTTTCCATGGCAATGAGGTTTACCTCAGGGTATTTCTTTGCCATTCCTACGGCGAAATTTCCCTTGCCGCATCCGATTTCCAGATGCACGGGACGATCTTTGTCAAACAGACCTCCGAAGCCCTCCTTCAAGGAGGCAACGTCACGGATCAATAGCTCGGCACAGGCTTCGATTCGCTCGGCACCGTGCTTCTTTTTTCTCATTCTCATGGAATCCCTCTCATACGTTGAAACGGAAAAGGACAATATCTCCGTCTTTCATGACGTAGTCCTTTCCTTCACTGCGGTACAGACCTGCCTCGCGGACAGCGTTCATACTGCCCAGCCGCTCCAGATCCTCAAAAGAAACGACCTCTGCCCGAATAAAGCCGCGCTCAAAGTCACTGTGAATCTTTCCTGCGGCACCGGGTGCCTTGGTGCCCTTGGTAATGGTCCAGGCGCGGACCTCCTGAGGACCGGCGGTGAGATAGCTGATCAGACCCAGTAGCGAGTAGCTTGCCTTGATCAGACGGTCCAAACCACTCTCGGCAATTCCAAGATCCTCCAAAAACATGATTTTTTCCTCGCCCTCCAGCTCGGCGATTTCTGCCTCCAGCTGAGCGCATACCGCAATGATCTGAGAATGTTCTTTTTCCGCTTGTTCCTTCAATGCCATGTAATTTCGGTTGCCCACAGGCTCGCTGCCCACCTCATTTTCACTGACGTTGGCAACGTAAATTACAGGTTTTCTGGTCAAGAGGGGCGTGTCGAACAGATAAGCCTGTTCGGTTTCGTCCAGCTCTACCTCACGGGCGCATTTCCCCTCGCTGAGAGCGGCAAGGAGCTTTTCAAATACCGCAAGCTCAGCGGCAAGGGTCTTGTCGCCCTTCATTGCTTTCTTGGTGCGGTCGATCCGACGTTCTACCATCTCAATATCCGAAAAGATCAGTTCCAGATTGATGGTCTCTAAGTCACGAAGAGAGTTGATATTACCGTCTACGTGAATGATGTTGTCATCCTCGAAGCAACGGATCACGTGAACGATGGCATCTACCTCACGAATGTGAGACAAAAACTTGTTGCCAAGTCCCTCACCGCGGGAGGCACCCTTTACCAGCCCCGCGATGTCAACGAATTCGATGACGGCAGGGGTGTATTTGTCGGGGTGGTGCATCTCAGCGAGAAAGTCCAAACGGCTGTCGGGAACGGCAACCACACCTACGTTGGGTTCAATGGTGCAGAAGGGATAATTTGCCGATTCGGCGCCTGCGTTGGTCAGTGCGTTAAACAAAGTGCTTTTTCCTACGTTGGGAAGTCCAACGATACCAAGTTTCATATTTATCTATTCTCCTTTAAAAGTCTTTATTTTTCAAGGGTTTTCGAGGTTACGGAACAGCGGTTACTCCACCATTACTCCACCAAACCGTACACCATTAATGAGTTCTGCCGACAATCTTCACTTTTGAGGTACACCATTTAAGTGAAAGCGTCCTCCCAAATCTCGTCGATTTCAGACGAATTTGCTCCCTCAAACTGTTTGATTGCGTTTGCCATGGAATCGTCCGGTACGTGAACGTATTTATCCATCGTTGTCTGGATACTTGCGTGACCGAGCAGCTTTTGCAGGACCTTCGGTTGCACACCTCTTTCAATCGCTCTCGTTGCGTATGTATGACGAAGAACGTGCATCGAGAAATGTTCGATGCCTGCCTCGTCGCAGAGCTTGTAGAGATGTGTGTCGTAGGAACTGTTTTTCGCCGGAGCTCCCATCCTATAGTTTATAAACACAAGATCCCGCATCACGAGAGTGGATTTTTGTCCACTATAGCGATCCATGTAGTCGAGCGTTTGTGACAGCATCTCAGATTCCTTTCTCTCTCCGATTTTTGAATGAACAATTTCAAGAATCGAATACGCTCGCTTTGTGAGAGGAATCGTTCGGTAGCTTTGCGGAGTTTTTGGCGGTCCTGCACGCCAAGAGCCTTGCTTGTGTCTGTACTCTAAGGTCTTGTTGACTGTAAGAGTTCGTTTCTTCCAATCAATCGCATCCCAGGTAAGACCAATCAATTCTCCCGTTCGCAAGCCCGTTTCCAACAACAGCGCATACTGATAATAGTTAT